>JBEKCS010000126.1:0-2883 GCA_050014755.1 Acidimicrobiales bacterium | reverse complement strand
CCCACGGTCGCCGGTTCGGGGTCGACCTACGCGTCGGCCGCCGCCGCCCTGACCGCCGCAGGGTTCGCCCCGACCGAGTCCAAGGTCTACTCGTCCACGGTTCCGGCCGGACAGGTGGTGGCGACCGCCCCGGCCGGCGGCCTCCAGCCCTTCGGCTCCCGGGTGACCATCCAGGTGTCCCTCGGCCCGAAGCCGGTGACCGTCCCCTCGCTGGTCGGCGACTCCCCCTCGTCGGCGGTGGCCACCCTGACCGCCCTCGGGTTGGTGCCCGGCGGACCGTACGGGCCCCCGGGCTCCACCACGGTCGTGTCGACCTCGCCCGCCGCGGGCAGCTCGGTGCCGGTCGGCTCGGCCGTGGACGTCTACACCAATTGAGCAGACATCCCGGCGTGTGCGAGCTGTGCGAAGCGGCCAGGATCACCGAGTGGTACCACGAGGACGACACGTGCTGGGTGGCCGACTGCGAGGTGTGCGGGGTGCCGATGGTGGTGTGGAGGCAGCACGGCAACGAACCGCCGGAGGCCGACGTCGAGCACATGCTGGCCGAGCTGGGCACGGCGGCCGACCGGGTGCTGGGGCCCGGGGTCTGGTCCTACGACCGGGTCATGCGCCAGATCCCGGACCACTTCCACGCGCACGCCCGCGACCCCAACTGGTGGTCCCGGCGCTTCGGGCGCTCCTGACCCCCGGATGATCAAGTACCTGGGGTCCAAGCGCCGCCTCGTCCCCGCGCTGGCCGTCCTGGCCGGCGCCTCGGGCGCCCGGTCCGCCCTCGACCTGTTCTGCGGCACCACCCGGGTGTCCCAGTCGTTCAAGGGTCTGGGCCTCGAGGTGACCGCGGTGGACAGCGCCCGGTGCGCCCACGTGCTCGCCCGGTGCTACGTGGCCACCGACCCGGACGCGTCCCCGACGTTCCGGGCCGAGGTGGCCGAGGCCGTCGACCGGCTCAACGCCGTGCCCGGGCGGCCCGGGTACGTGACCCAGACGTTCTGCACCGAGTCGCGGTACTTCCGCCCCGGCAACGGTGCCCGGATCGACGCCGTGCGCGAGGTCATCGAGGCCGACTATGCCGGCACCGCGCTGTGGCCGGTGCTGCTGACCAGCCTGTTGGAGGCGGCCGACCGGGTCGACTCGACCACCGGGCTCCAGATGGCCTACCTGAAGCAGTGGGCCCCCCGGGCCGACCAGCCGCTCGTCCTGCGGGTCCCCGGGATGCTGCCCGGCCCGGGGCGGGCGGTGCGGGGCGACGCCTGCGCGCTGGTGGGCACCCCGGTGCTGCCCGATGTCGACCTGGCCTACCTGGACCCGCCGTACAACCAGCACCGCTACGACTCCAACTACCACGTGTGGGAGACCCTGGTGGCCTGGGACGCACCCGAGCACTACGGGGTGGCCTGCAAGCGCGCCGAGCTGCGGGATCCCGCCACCCGCAGCGCCTTCAACGGCCGCCGATCGATGGCGCCGGCCCTGACCGGCGTGATCGCCAGGGTGGCCGCCGAGGTGGTGGTCCTCTCCTACAACAACGAGTCGTGGCTGACGTTTTCCGAGTTGCGGGAGGTCTGTTCGGCCAGGGGTCACGTCGAGGTGCTGGCCTTCGACTCGGCCCGCTACGTGGGGGCCCGCATCGGCATCCACGACCCGACCGGGCGAAAGGTGGGCACCGTGTCCCACCTGCGCAACACCGAGTACGTCGTGCTGTGCGGGCCGAAGGCCCGCATCCGGACCATGGCCGAAGCCGTCGAGTCGACGGGTTCGGGCGCCCGGGTGGACCGGCCGGTGCCGGTTCCCGTCGCCTGAGCGGTGGACGTCGACCCATCGGTTGGGGCCGACCCCAGGTGCCGCCTACCGGCTTGACCGGGGCGTGGGCCCGATGGGAACGTACAGAAGGCACGTCCCCGCCGCCGCTCCGACCGGTCGGTCGCGTTCGGACGTCCCCGGTGCAGCGACAGAGGGGGCACCGGCTCACCGCCATACGGCCGGTCGGCGCGTCACGGACAGTGATCGCGGCATGGATTCCGACGCCTGCCCGCCACCTGGCGGGAGGCCGACACGAGGGAAGCTGAGGACATGGGAGCACTGGACGGACGGATCGCCATCATCACCGGCGCAGGCCGCGGCATCGGCCGCGAGCATGCCCTGCTCTTCGCGGCCGAGGGGGCCAAGGTCGTGGTGAACGACCTGGGCGGCGCGATGGACGGCTCGGGCGACGACCGGAGCCCCGCCCAGCAGGTGGTCGACGAGATCACCGCCGCCGGTGGCCAGGCCGTGGCCAACGCCGACGACATCACCGACTGGGAGGGTGGCAAGCGCCTGGTCGACACGGCCATCGAGACGTTCGGCGACCTGCACGTGCTGGTCAACAACGCCGGCATCCTGCGCGACCGGGTCCTGATCAACATGACCGAGGACGAGTGGGACGCGGTGATCCACGTGCACCTGAAGGGCCACTTCGTCCCCACCCGCCACGCCGCCGCCTACTGGCGCGAGCAGACCAAGGCCGGCGCGGAGGTCAAGGCCTCGGTCATCAACACGTCGTCGACGTCGGGGCTCCTCGGTAACGTGGGGCAGTCCAACTACGGCGCGGCCAAGGCCGGCATCGCCGCCTTCTCCGACATCCTGGCCGACGAGCTGGGCCGGTACGGCGTGCGGGTCAACGCCATCGCCCCGGCGGCCCGCACCCGGATGACCGAGCAGACCCCGGGGCTGTCCGACATCGTGCAGGCACCGACCGACGCCTCGGTCTTCGACTCCTGGGACCCGGCCAACATCTCGCCGCTGGTCGCCTACCTGGCCACCGAGGGCTGCCCGGCCACCAAGAAGGTCTACTTCGTGCAGGGCGGGCAGATCCGCCTCTTCCAGCCGTGGACCATGACCGACACCCTG
>JBEKCS010000125.1:0-2897 GCA_050014755.1 Acidimicrobiales bacterium | reverse complement strand
GGGCCGCCCCCCGGCGCGCCACAGGGGGATCCGACCGCCCCGCGTGGGTCGGGGCGGCGGCCGTCTCCGGTCGCTGTTGACCGACGGACGCGGACGCGTCCGGGCCGTTGCGAAGCACCAGGAGCGGCAGGAACAGCACGGCTCCGCAAAAGAGCAGCGCGACCACCGGCCGGCTGCCCTGATGACGTCGGGTCCTCAGGACACCACTCTCCTCGTAGGACTGCAGCCCTCCCCCGACAGTCCCGGAGGGCGACCCGCCGCATGGGCCGGAGCCATCCGGGGAGAGGATGGACGTAGGACAGCTCCTTCGAGCCGCCCTCCGCCGCGGGCCCCGACACGGCACCGGTAGCGGAACGACCGCTCCGAGGAGCGGCCGCACGGCCAGGCTAGGCCGGTACGGGTCCGGTAATCAAACCGACCGTCGCACGGCCCGGAATCGCCACCTCGGGTTGCTACGATGACCCGATGCCACGTCCCCGGACCATCCCCGTCGCTGCTGCGGTCCTCGCACTCTCCGTCGTGACGCTGGCCGGGTGCTCGAACTCGAGTTCGTCCTCCACGACCACCACCGGAAGGCCCACCACCACGACGGGTGCCCGGTCCACCACGACGACCGTGCCCGGCCTGCCTGCCACCGGAAGCGTCGACGGGCTCACCCTGTCGGTCACCTCGTCACCGAGGTCCGGGACGGCGGGACAGACGACCATCAGGGTCACCGCCGTGCTCACGGGGCTGGTGAAGCCGGCCAAGCTCGACTTCCAGGTCTCGGATGCCCCGTCGGCCACCCAGGGAAAGGCCGCCACCAACCAGCAGGTGACCGTCTCGAAGCCGGGTGCCTACTCGATGCCGACGCCGTACCGCCCGTCGGTGGCGGGCAGCTGGGCCGTCACCGTCACCTACACCCCGAACTCACGGAAGGACTCGAAGCTCGCCGTCTCCGGCATGCCGCCGGTCGCCGGCACGTCGGCTCCGTTCCCGCAGCTGGTCACCGCGGTCACCGCCGGCTGACCACGTCCCGACGGGTCCGGTGGCCACGCCGGCACCCCGGGTGACGAGGGTCAGAGAGCGAACACCCGGCAGGCGTTGGCGGTGGACACCGACGCCACCTCGGCCGTCTCCACCCCCCTGGCCTGGGCGATGGCCGCACCCACCAGGGGTACGCGGGCGGGCTCGTTCGGCGAGCCCCGGTGGGGCACCGGGGTCAGGAAGGGAGAGTCGGTCTCGACCAGGAGCCGGTCGACCGGGCAGAGGACGGCCGCATCCCGGACGTCCTGGGCGTTCTTGAAGGTGACCACCCCGCTGAACGAGAGCGAGGCCCCGATGTCCAGGCAGCGCCGGGCCTCCTCGGGGCCGCCGGTGAAGCAGTGGATGACCGTCCGTTCGGGCACGCCGGTGGCGCACAGGATGTCCAGTGTGTCGTCCCACGCCTCCCGGGTGTGGACGACCAGGGCCAGACCGTGGCGGAGGGCGAGTTCGATCTGGAGTGCGAAGGCCTCGCGTTGGACCGGCCGGGCCGAGTGGTCGTAGTGGTAGTCGAGCCCGCACTCGCCGATGCCGACGACCACCGGGTCGACCGGCGCCATGGACCCGACCAGCTCGGCGGCCAGCACGGCGTCGAGGGAGTCGACCCCGTCCACCGCGTCGTGCGGGTGCAGGCCGACGGTCGCCCACATGGCCACGCCCTCGGCCGCCGCCGGGCCTCCCGGGCGCCGGAGCGAGCGGGCCAGCGCGACCGCCTCGGCCGACGATGCCGCTCCGGTGCCCACGCACACCAGACGGGTGACGCCGGCCTCGGACGCCCGGGCGATGGTGGCGGCCAGCCGGTCGCCGTGCGGCTCGACCGGCCCGTCGCCCCCCCGGTCGCCGAACTCGTCCTGGAGATGGCAGTGGGAGTCGAACCACTCGAGTACGGCGTCGCCCATCGGGTGCCCTACTCCTTGCGCCGGGGGAAGAGCGGGGCGCCCTTCTCCACGGGAATGCCGCCGGGGTAGCCGCCCCACGTGCCGGCACCGGGCAGTCGTTGGTCGGCCGGGTCGCCCTCCAACCCGATCCGCCGCCAGATCTCGCCCGCCGCGGTCGGCATGGCCGGGACGACCAGGATCGACACGATGCGCAGGACCTCGAGTGCGCTGCCCAGCACGGCGTCGACCAGAGGTCCGGGGTCGGCCTTCCACGGCTCGGCCGCTTCCAGTTCGGCGTTGGTCTCCCGGATGAGCCGCCAGGTGGACTCGAGGGCCAGGTGGGGGGCGCCGGCCTCCCACGCCGCCGATGTCTCCGAAAGCACCTCGGCCGCAACCCCGGCCAGGCGGCTCCCGGCATCGGGTGCCGGGCCCACGCCCCCGCACTTCGACCCGACCACCGTCGCCACCCGGGACAACAGGTTGCCGAGGTTGTTGGCCAGGTCCGAGTTGTAGCGGGCCGAGATCCCCTCGGCCGAGAACTCCCCGTCGCTGCCGAGCGGGATGTCCCGCAGCAGGTGGTAGCGGAGCGGATCCACGCCGTACTCGGCAGCCAACTCGGCCGGGGTGATCCGGTTGACGCTCGAGTTGGACATCTTGTCGCCGCCCAGGAGCAGCCAGCCATGGACCTGCACATGGGCCGGCGGGTCGATACCGGCTGCCATGCACATGGCCGGCCACCAGACGCAGTGGAACCGGATGATCTCCTTGCCGATGAGATGGTGGACGCTCGGCCACCAGGCGTCGAAACGTTCGGGGTCCTCGCCGTAGCCGATGGCGGTGACGTAGTTGATCAGCGCGTCGTACCAGACGTAGAAGACGTGCTCCTCGTCCCACGGGACGCGCACGCCCCAGTCGATGGAGGTGCGGGTGATGGAGATGTCGTTGAGCCCGCCCTTGATGAAGCTGAGGGCCTCGTTCCGCTTCGGCTCGGGGATC
>JBEKCS010000124.1:0-3141 GCA_050014755.1 Acidimicrobiales bacterium | reverse complement strand
AATTCAGGCCATCGAATTGCTCTCAAGTGGGGCTGTTAGCGGCATCTCTTCCTGAGCACGCGGCCAGGCGATTCGGCAGTGCTCTTTGAGCACGAGATTCGGCTGAGTGGCCCGGTATTCCCTCGGGCGGCGAGAATGACCGGTCCTTGAACGCGAGGGACCCCTTCCCCGCAAGTTTCGACGCTGACGAGGGAAGGGGTCCAAGGCGGTGTTGCCACCGGTGGCCATCGTATTGCCCAGTTCGCTGTCCGTCGACGCCTACGCGGCCGCCGGCAGGAAAGTCGAGGTGGACCGGCCTGATTGCCCGGACTGCCTCGGGCCGATGACGGGCTGGTCCGGCTACTTCCGCCATGTCCGCCAGGCCGCCCGGGACCTGGCCGTCTGGGTGCCGAGAGCCCGCTGTGGCGCTTGTGCGGCCACACATGCCCTGCTCCCGGCCTTCTGCCTCAAGAACCGGCTCGACGTGGTCGAGTCGGTCGGGACCGCCATCGAGGCCGTGGCCGAGGGAGGGTCCGGGGTCCGACCGGTCGCCGACCGGCTCGATGTGCCCTACCCGACCGTGCGGGGTTGGGTCCGCAGGTTCGGGTCCAGGGCCAGGGCCCACGCCGTGGCCTTCTCGGCGGTTGGCGTCGAGCTGGGCGGGCCCGCCCTCACCCCCGTGCCCGACCCGATCCGCTGGGCCGCCCGGGCCATCCATTCGTCGTGGTGGGCGGCCGGGGCCCACGGTGAATGGTCATCGGTCGGACCGTGGCGGTTCGCTTCTGCGGTGTGCGGCGGGACGCTTCTCGCCACCAACACGAACTCACCCTGGTTTGTCATCGGCAGACGTCGTTTCATGCCTCCTGTCCCAGAGTGGGACCAGAAACGGAGGCAGTGACATGACAGACGAATACTCCGAAGCGGTCGCCCTGCACCGCTGGGCGGTGATCGCCGAGGCGACCAACGAGCGGCTGAGCCCGACCGAGCGCGGACAGGTGGTGCGCGCCCTGGCTGCACGTGCCCACGCCCATCCCGACGGGACCGAGCGCCACTACGCCCGGGCCACCATCGACCGGTGGGTCCGGGCCTGGCGCCGGGGCGGCGTGGACGCACTGCGTCCCACCCCACGAGCAGACACCGGTGCGGTGCGGCGACACCCCGAGCTGGCCGACGAGGCGGCGGCCCTGCGCTTGGAGCTCCCCGCCCGCTCGGCGGCCCAGATCGCCCGGATCCTGCTGGCCCGCCACGGGATCGCGGTCTCCGAGCGCACCGTGCGCGACCAGTTGCGCCGGCGCGGCCTCCAGCGCGAGGCCCTCGCCGCCGAACCCAAGGCCTTCGGTCGCTATGAGGCCGAGCGGGCCAACGACCGCTGGATCACCGACGTCCTCGTCGGCCCCTTCGTTCCCTATCCCAAGGTCGACTCCTCGGTGCGGGCCCGGCTGTTCCTGATCGTCGACGACCATTCACGGCTGTTGGTCCATGGCCGGTTCTACGCGGTGGAGAACACGCGTGCGGGCCAGGACGCCCTGCGGTCCGCCATCACCCGCCACGGCGTGCCGGCCGTTCTCTATGCCGACAACGGGGCGCCGTTCCGCAACGCCTGGTTGGCCCGGACGTGCGCGGTGCTGGGTGTGCGCCTGGTGCATTCCAAGCCCTACTCGCCCGAAGGCCGGGGAAAGCAGGAGCGCGCCAACCGCTACATCCGAGAGGCCTTCCTGGCCGAGGCGATGCACCAGGGCATCGAGTCACTCGACGTGCTCAACGAGCTGTTCGAGGCCTGGGTGGCCCAGGTGGCGAACCGCCGCATCCATGCCGAAACGGGCGAGGCACCCATCGAGCGGTTCGAGCGGCACGGCCCCCACCACCAGGTCGATCCCGACAGGTTGCGCGAGGCATTCCGCTGGGCGGTGACCCGCAAGGTGACCCGCACTGCCACGGTCTCTTTGGAAGCGAACTCCTACGGGGTCGATCCCGCCCTCGTCGGACGGCGCGTCGAGCTGCGTTATGACCCCGAGAACCTGGACGTGATCGACGTCTACTTCGAGGGTAGGCCGGCGGGGGTGGCGACCCCGTTCGTCATCGGCCGCCACACCCACCGGGCCGTTCCCCAGGCCGCCCGCCCGGTGCCCGAGCCCACCGGGGTGGACTACCTGTCCATGGTGGCCTCCGCCCACGAGGAGGCGGCCGCTCCGGGGCCCATCAGCTTCACCGATGTCCCGATGTTCAACCTCAGTGAGGACGACCAGTGAGCCCGGCCCCGCCGTGGGCCGCACACTTCGGCCTCACCCGGACCCCGTTCGGCAAGGGGATCGCCGCCAAGGACCTGTTCGGACGCAGGGCCCACGACGAGGCGGTGGCCCGGATCAACTTCTGTGTGGCCGAGTCCGCCCTCGGCGTGGTCACCGGTGACGTCGGAGCGGGAAAGACGGTGGCGGTCCGCGGGGCGGTCGCCGGATTGGACCCGACCCGCCACCAGGTCATCTACGTGGCCAACCCGTCGTTCGGGACCCGGGGCCTCTACGTCACCATCGTGCGCGCACTCGGGGCCGAGCCCCGGTTCCACAAGGCCGAGGTCATGGCCCAGGCGGCCGACCTGTTGGCCGCCGAGGAGGCCGAACGCCACCGCCGGGTCCTCGTCGTGGTCGACGAGGCCCACCTCCTCTCTCCCGCCCAGCTCGAGGAGCTGCGCCTGCTGACCAACGCCCGGATGGACTCGGCCTCCCCGTTCGCCGGCATCCTGGTGGGCCAGCCCACCTTGTCCCGGATGCTGCGCATGGGGACGTTCGCCGCCCTCGACCAGCGGATCGCCACCCGGTTCTGCATCCCAGCCATGGACCTGGTCGAGTCGGCGGGCTATCTGCGTCACCACCTGGCATTGGCCGGTCGGGAGGAACCCCTCATCGCCGATGACGCCCTGGCCCGGCTCCACCGGGTCTCGGGCGGGTTGCCCCGGGCCCTCAACAACGCGGCCACCGCCGCGCTCATTGCGGCGGCCGGCGAAGGCAAGGACCTGGTCGACGACGCCTGTGCCAAGAAGGCCGCCGCTGAACTGACCCGGGACTGACCATGGACCACGACATCGGGCTTCAGCGCATCAGGGTCGCGGTTGACGTCGTCCCCGGCCCCCTCACCGAGGCACTCGCCGGTCGGCTCCTCCATCTG
>JBEKCS010000123.1:0-3201 GCA_050014755.1 Acidimicrobiales bacterium | reverse complement strand
GTCCACCGCGCCCTGGTCGGGAAGATCCACCTGTTCGACGGCATGGGTCAGGATGAAGCCGTCCATGCACACCATGACCGGGAGCGAGAGCTCCTCGGCCAGGTGGAATGCCTGGATGTGGAGGTCGACCGCCTCCTGGTTGGACTCGGCGAACAGCTGCACCCACCCGGCGTCGCGCACGGCCATGGCGTCGCTGTGGTCGTTCCAGATGTTGATGGGCGCGCCGATCGCACGGTTGGCCAGCGTCATCACGATGGGGAGGCCGAGTCCGGCGGCGTTGTAGACGGCCTCGATCATGAAGAGGAGTCCCTGGCTGGCGGTCGCCGTGTAGGAGCGGGCACCGGCCGCCGACGCGCCGATCGAGACGGAGAGGGCGGCGAACTCGGACTCGACGTTGATGAACTCGCAGGGGGAGAGTCGGCCGGAGTCGACCAGGACGCCCAGAGCCTCGATGATATGGGTCTGGGGGGAGATCGGGTAGGCGCAGACCACTTCGGGCCGGCAGAGCGCCACGACCTCGGCGACGGCGCGGGACCCCTCAATCTGGCGCAGCAACGGACACCCCCTTCTCTTCGGCGGTCACGATCGCGTGGGCCGCCGTGGCCGCTGCGGCGTTCCGGTCACCGGTGGCCCCCGGGAACCGCTCGCGCAGGGCGGTGCCGAGCGAGGACAGGGTGATCTGGCCGGTCAGCGCGGCGAAGCCGCCCAGCAGGGCGGCATTGGGCAGGGGCCTCCCGAGGTGTTCGAGGGCCAGGTCGGTCGCCGGACAGGTGAGCAGGCGCTCCGGACGGAACCTCTGTACGTACCGGTCGAGGGCGAGCTCGGCAAAGGTGCGGGACGTATTGACGAGTACATAGGCGTCGGGAGAGAGACCGGCGAACAGGTCGACCTGGTGGATCAGGGTGACGTCCTGGACCACCAGGGCGTCCGGCTCCATGACCGGTTCGTGGGTGCGGATGGCGTGGTCGTCGATCCGGCAGAAGGACACCACGGGGGCACCCATCCGCTCGGACCCGAAGCTGGGGAAGGCCTGTGCGTGGCGCCCCTCGTCGAAGGCCGCCACCGAGAGGATCTCGGCCGCGGCGACGACACCCTGCCCGCCCCGTCCGTGGAACCGTACCTGGAACATTCCCTCACCCTTTCCGGCCGCCACGGGTGCGCCACGACGCCGAACGGCGCCACATCCATCGTGAGGCGGCCGGCAGAGTTCGGGTAGGGCCGTACGTCCCGGGTTGGGGTGGGTCGCGGATCCGACGCCGGCCACGACGGATGAATGGGCACTTGGACCCTGTGGGGTCCGGCGTCCGTGCGTCAGAGTGGGCCCATGGGTGCCACCCCCGAGATGGTCGTGAGCGAGCGCGGACTGGACCAGCTCATCGCGGTACTGCGCTTGCGCGGCTACCGGACGCTGGGCCCGGTGGTGCGCGACGGGGCCATCGTCCACGGTGAGGTCTCCTCCGTGGACGACCTCCCTCGTGGCTGGCACGACCAGCAGGCACCCGGTCACTACCGCCTGGACCATGGAGACGACGCCGAGCTGTTCGGGTGGGCCGTCGGTCCCGCCTCGTGGAAATCGACGTTCTTCCCGCCGGAGGAGGTGGCGTGGAAGGCGTCCGTCGAGGGCAGGGACGTCGTCCTCACGGTGCCCGATGCCGCCGACGGCCCCGTCGCCCTCGTCGGTGTGCGTCCGTGTGAACTGTCGGCGATGGCGACCCTCGACCGTGTGCTGGCCGGCGGCGCCGTCGTCGACGACCGCTACGCGGCCCGCCGGGCGGACGCGTTCGTCGTGGCCGTCGAGTGCGGCTCCCCGTCGGGCACGTGCTTCTGCACGTCGATGGGGACGGGTCCTGCCGCCGGACCCGGCTACGACCTCTGCCTGACCGAACTGAGCGAGGGCGACCATCGCTTCCTCGTCCAGGTCGGTTCGCCGGCGGGGGCCGACCTGCTCGATGCGGTCGACGGGGTGCCCACCGTCGGGGCGGACCGGGCCGAGCGGGAGGAGATCCTGGCGGGGGCGGCGTCCCGCATGGGTCGCTCGCTCGACACCGAAGGCCTCGCCGGACTGTTGGAGGCCAACATCGACCACCCCCGATGGGACGAGGTGGCCGAACGGTGCCTCTCCTGCGGCAACTGCACCCTGGTCTGCCCGACCTGCTTCTGCAGCGACGTCAGGGACGTGACCGACCTCACCGGCACGGTGGAGCGCCGGCGGAGCTGGGCGTCCTGCTTCGACATCGAGCACTCGTTCATCCACGGCGGATCGGTCCACGCGACCACGGCGTCCCGCTACCGCCAGTGGCTCACGCACAAGCTCTCGACCTGGTGGGACCAGTTCGGGGAGTCGGGCTGTGTGGGGTGCGGGCGGTGCATCGCGTGGTGTCCCGTCGGGATCGACCTCACCGAGGAGGCGGCCGCCATCCGTGCCACCTCGGGAACAACGGCCGGCGAGCTCCGATGACCGAGACCGTCGAGGGGATCCTCGGTGACCATGCGTTCCTCAGCGGGCTCCCCGAGGGGACGGTGGAGCTCATCGCCGGCTGCGCCCGTCGTGTGGACGTCCGGCCGGGCGAGTTCATCCTGAGGGAGGGCGAGACGACCGACACCCTGTACCTGGTGTACCGGGGACGGGTGTCCATCGAGGTGCACCGGCCGGGGCACGGGGGCGTGGCCGTCGAGACGGTGGGCCCGGGTGCCACGGTCGGACTGTCGTGGATCTCGCCGCCGTTCCGGTGGCAGTTCGACGCCCGGGCCATCGACGAGGTCACCCTGATCGCCGTCGACGCCACCCGGCTGCGGGCCAAGTTCGAGCAGAACCCGGCCATCGGGTACGCGGTGCTCGACCGGCTGGCGACCCGCCTGGTCGAGCGGCTGCAGGCGACCCGGCTCCAGCTCCTCGATCTCCACGGGCTCGGCCATGACGACCGACCATGAGACCGTGGCGCGGTCGGGTGGTGGTGCCGGCGCCCTGGTGCCGGAGCCGTACCGGGTGGTCGGACGCACGGTGGAGGTCGGGGACGTGATCACCCTGGCCATGGAGCGCTGCGACGGGCGCGAGGGCCCCGGCTTCACCCATGGTCAGTTCAACATGCTCACCGCATTCGGCGTGGGCGAGGTGGCCGTCTCCATTGCCAGCGCACCGGGAGCGGCCGGCCCCATCGAGCACTCGATCCGCGACGTGGGCGCGGTGACCCATGCGCTGTG
>JBEKCS010000122.1:0-3246 GCA_050014755.1 Acidimicrobiales bacterium | reverse complement strand
CGTCCCGGTGGCCCCCGACGGGGAGACCGTGGCCGTCAACTGCACCGACGCGCCGAAGTTTGCGGAGGTCGCCGGGGTCGTGGTCAGGGTCGTCGTGGTCGCGGTCTGGACCACGAAGGGCGTGTAGCCATCGGATGCGCTGTATCCGTTCCCTCCGGATGTCGCGTCGGGCGTGAAGATAGCGTACAGATTGTCGGTCCCGGCCGGCAGTGAGCTGGTGGTGGTCGAGGCCGTCCCGCCGCTGACGGTCACCGGAGTGCCGATGTCCGTCGAACCATTCAGGAACTGGACGGTTCCGGTCGCGTCCGAGGGGGAGACCGTGTCCGTCACCTGCACGGATGTCCCGGGGGTCACCGGTGTCGCCGGTGTCGTCGTCAGCGTCGACGTCGTGAGCGTTGTCGGGTACACGAGGGACCACGTCGAACCGGACACCAGGATGTCGGCCGAGTCGTAGGTCGTGTTGCCAGGGTGACCGGGCGCCGAGGTCTTGAGCCGCAGCTGGTACATCCCGGCGTAACCGTCGTCCGACGAGTCGTGGTTGGGGAAGTCACTTTCGAGGGTAGCCACGCTCTCGTCGGTTGATCCACCGGTCACCACGGGCAGCGTCGACGTGTTCAGCGGCGACGGCGCCGATGCATTGGGGAACGTGGTCGATGCGCTCATCGCCTCGCCGTTCCAATTGCCAGGTGCGACGCCGTTCACCGGCAGGTAGCCGTACAGCGTTGCCTTCGTGTCACCCGACCGGATGGCGTTCGAACCCTCCACGTAGGCCGCGATGGGCTGGTCGCTCACGTTCCCGCCGGTGATCGGATCGCCTGACGAATTGAACAGCTCCAGGCCTCCGACCGAGCCGTAGTTGACGCCGGTCGTCTCCCAGGGGGGTGCTGACGAGGTCGCACCGGCCACCGGCGCACCGGCCACACCGGCGGCGAGAGCCCCCGATCCGACGAGCACCGCGGTGAGTGCCAGACGCGTCGCCAGACGGAGCGCGTCGTGCCTGATGGAGAGCTTCATGGTTACTGGCCTTTCGTGGGTCGGGTACTGGTGACGGATGTCTCGGAGTTCGGAAGGTGCACGGCGGGACGACGGCGGAGGTACCGGAGGGAGAGGCCGACGACTGCCGCCGCGGCCACTGCCGCCAGCCCGGCGATCAGCCCGCCGTGGCCCGGGTGGGAGGCGTCCACCACGGCAACCGGATCGTGGCCGCCGGTCGTCGGGGCCTGGGTTCCGTGCTGTCCGTGGGTCCCCTCCCCACTACCGGACCCTTTGCTACCGGTCGCACGCCCGCCACCACTCCCGATCGAACCGGCCGGGGCGACCGGAGTGGTGGTCGTGGTGGTCGGGTGCAACAAGATGGTCTCGATCGAGACGGCCGTGCCCGAAGCACAGTTCACGGGCCCGCCGTCCACCGCCGTCCACGTGCTGCCCGTCACCTGCAGGTCGAGCACCGGGTAGTGGAGTTCGTAGGGCTCCTGGCCCGCCGCGCCCAGATACATGCGCAGCTGGACGAAGCCATCCCACTCTGCCGGGAAGGCGGCCAGGAAGTCGGCCAGAGAGTTGTCGCCGGTCGTGGCTGCTGCCATCGGGTCCGCCGGGCTCGAGTACCGCGACGATGCCGTCATCTGCTGGCCGCTCCAGTCGGCCGGAGGAAGGTTCTGGAGGGGCTGGAAGGCCTCCAGGATCGCCGTACGGCTGTCGCCCTTGTACGGCGCACTTGCAGGCACAGAGGACACGGCGCGCCAGGCGAGTGGGGTGTCGGAGACGCCACCCGAAGTGATCTGCTGGCCGGCCTGATTGCACAGGCCGATGTAGCCCTGTGCGCCGGGGTCCGTGTACGGGACCACCGTTGCGGCCGAGGCGGTGCCCGGTGCCCCGAGAAGGGCGACCGGGAGGACCAGGATGGGGACGGACGCAGCCGCAATGTGAAGCCACCGGGTACACATGCGACCCCTGACCCACGTGTGGGTTCGCCGGTTTCGCTGTGGGCACGCCGTTGCGCCAGAAGGCGCGAAACGAGAACTCGAGCCCGGATCCGACCGGAACCCGGCCGCACGGGGGCCGACGGAACACGTCGGATCGCCGGCTCTCAAGGAAGTCTCACCCATAAGGAACCAAACCTATCCTATTAGTAGGCCATTGGGAATGGCAGGTCAGTAGCAACTTGGTGCGCCAACCCGCCGGTCCCTGGCTCAGACCCGTTCGCCGACGGTGTCCGGAGAGGGCGTACCTTCCCCGAGGCGACTCCCCCGTTCCGGGCAGCACCCACGGGCGCGGACCGACCTCCGGCACCTGGGGGGGGTGCTGGAGGTCGGTCCGCAGTGTCGGCCCGACGACGGGCCGGGTCGTTGTACAACCCCGGAGGTCAGGACACGTCGAGCGTCACCGTGAGTGACGCTGTCCCCGTCTCCTTCGTCTTGACCACCTTGGTCTTGCCATTCACGGTGGTGGTCGTGTCCACCGTGTACGACTCGACAACGGTGACATCGACGCTGTAGTCACCGGCGACCATCTTCTTCCCGGAGGCGTCCTCGAGGACGCCCTTCGAGAACTTGAAGCCGGTGGGTACCCCGGTCGCCGACCACTTCAGCTTCGTCGCACCGGACTCGCCGGCGGCACCCTGGTTGGCGGCGGTGAACGTGCCGGAGTACGGCGTCCCCGGTGTGGCCGTCAGGTTGCTCGGCGGGCAGATGGCAAACGCCG
Organism: Acidimicrobiales bacterium; assembly: GCA_050014755.1. GTDB lineage: Bacteria > Actinomycetota > Acidimicrobiia > Acidimicrobiales > RAAP-2 > Bog-756. The sequence goes on along the minus strand of JBEKCS010000122.1, from coordinate 546 downwards.
ACGTCGGCCCTACATCCAGCGTGAAGTCCTGCGTCGCCGGAGTCCCGATGCCGTTGGTGGCGCTCAGGACGATCGGGTAGGCAGTCGTGCAGCCATCGCCAGTCGGCGTCCCCGAGAGCACTCCCGCGCTGGACAGCGTCACTCCACTGGGGAGCGACCCGGTCTCGCTGAACGTCGATGCCGGGTACCCCGAGGCGGTGACCTGGAAGTTCCCTTCCGCACCCGAGGCGAATGTCGTCGAGGTGGCCGACGTGATCGCCGGAGCCTCCGTAACGGTCAACGTGGTCGAACCTGTCGATCCCCCCTCGGCGGAATTCGTCGAGGTGAACACGGCGTTCAACGTGAGATCCCCGAGTGGCAATGCCGACGTCGTGGTCGAGGCCGCCCCGTCAACCAGGGTGACCGGGCTACCGATGGGTGTCGTCCCGTTCTCGAACTGGACGGTACCCGAGGCAGCCGGCGCCGAACCCGGGGTGACCGAGACGGAGGCGTTGAGCTGCACCGGTGTCCCCGCCACTGCAGTGGTTGCCGGCGAGGTAGTCAGTG
>JBEKCS010000121.1:0-3375 GCA_050014755.1 Acidimicrobiales bacterium | reverse complement strand
CGCCACCCGCTCACGCCAGATCGACGGCTCTGTAGCGGATCGGACTCCACCAGGGCCGGGCGAACGTTGCCGGTCGCGGCACTGTCACCGCGACTCCTAACCGGGAGGGACGACCTCGTCGGGCCAGGGTGGCCACATGGCCCGGAAGCCGAACGTGGTCAGCTCGATGAGCTGACCGTCGGGGTCTCGGATCATGATGGCCCGGCCTCCCATGTCGGTGTCCTCGAGAATGTCGCCGCCGGCGGGCCTGACCTTGGCCAGGACGGCCCCGATGTCGGCGACGGCCACGGAGAGATGGGTGAGTCCCAGGTCGTTCATCACCCGCCGGGGTGCAGCATGGACCCCCGCACCCGCGTAGCGGATCAGCTCCAGGACGAACCTGCCCTTGACCAGGTAGACGGCGGCGGCACCGACCGGCGGGGGGATCTGCATCAACGGTCCCGCCGCCTCGTCGGGCACGTCGAGCTCCCACCAATAGGAGAACTCCAGCACGTCCTCGTAGAACCGGCGGGACCGCTCGAGGTCGCTGACGCACACCCCGATGTGATTGAAGGAAACGGCTTCTTCCTCCCCTGCCGTCGTCACGCGGGGCGGGAGGACGGGCGCTCCGCCAGGATGACCGTCTTCGTCTCGAGGAACGGCAGCAGGCCCTCGGTCCCACCTTCGCGACCGATCCCCGACTGCTTGAAACCGCCGAAGGCGATGCCGAAGTCGGTGCGGAACGAGTTGTGCCCGACCGTGCCGGCACGCAGCTGGCCGGCCACCTCGCGGGCCCGGTCCACGTCGGCGGTGAAGACCGAGGCGTTGAGCCCGTAGATGGTGTCGTTGGCGATGGCCACGGCGTCCCGCTCGTCCTGCGCCGGGATGACGCTGAGGACGGGTCCGAAGATCTCGTCCCTGGCGATGGTCGACGAGTTGTCGACGTTGCCGAAGACGGTCGGTTCCACGAACCAGCCCCGGTCCAGATGGGCCGGACGCCCTCCACCGGTGGCCAGGGTGGCTCCCTCGGACACCCCCTTGGCGATGTAGCCGAGGACCCGGTCGCGCTGGCGGCTGACCGCCAGGGGTCCCATCTGCGATCCGGGGTCGAATTGATTGCCCACCTTCACCTGGGAGAACGCCCCGGCGAGGGCCTCGACCAGCTGGTCGTGACGCTGGCGGGACACCACGATCCGGGTCAGCGAGGAGCACACCTGGCCGGTCATCATGCACTCGGCCTGGGTGAGGGTGGCCGCCGTCGAGTCGATGTCGGCGTCGTCGAGGACGACGGCGGCGGACTTGCCCCCGAGCTCGAGGGTGACCCGGGCGATCCGCTCGCCGCACAGTGAGGCGATCCGCCGGCCGGCCGCCGTCGAGCCGGTGAAGGTGATCTTGTCCACGCGCGGGTCTTTCACCAGCAACTCCGACACGCCGCGGTCGGCGGTGACCACGTTGAGGACTCCGGGCGGCAGCCCGATCTCCTCGGCGACCTCGGCCACCAGGTAGGCCTCACCCGGTGCCTCGGGTGACGACTTGAGGACCACCGTGCACCCGGCGATGAGGGCCGGGGCGATCTTGTAGCTGATCAGGCTCATCGGGGCATTCCACGGGATGATGGCGCCCACCACGCCGACGGGCTCGTGTACCAGGAGGCCGAAACCCGGCTGGCTGGGCGCCGCCTCGTGCTCCCAATCGAACGTGTCAGCCAGGCCCGCGTAGAAGCCGAAGGTGTGGGCGGCTCCCGCTCCCGCGTAGCTGGCCACCCGGTGGAGCACTCCGGACTCGCGGGGCCAGATCTGCCCGATCTCCTCGCCCCGGGCCGCCAGTCCCGCGCCCAGCGCCTGCAGGTACTCCGCACGTTGGGCATGGGACATCCGGGGCCACGGTCCCTCGTCGAACGCCCGGCGGGCCGACGACACGGCCCGGTCCATGTCCTCCTCACGGGCCTCGGCCACGCTGAAGTAGTGCTCCTCGGTCCCCGAGTCGATCACGTCGATGGTGGCGTCCGAACTCGGCACCACCCACTCGCCACCGATGTAGAACCGGTCGGCGTGTCGGATGGGTGCGGTGATGTCGTCCTTCAGTGCCATGGTGACCTCCTCGTCATGCGACCGTCCCGCGCCGCATCTGGTGAAGTTGCGCCCTCTGCGCCCAATCTACAAGCGGCCGATCACGTGGTCGCCGTAGTGGGCCAGTGCGTCGGTGGTGTCGCCCCGGAACAGGGCGGCGGGGATGACCACCCGGGTCGCCCCCAGTTCCGACAGTTCGGCCACGTCGGCGAGCGCCGCGTCGACCGCGGTGGCGAAGCTGCTCACGGTGACCTCGATGGACGACGGGTCCCGGCCCGCCTCCTCGGCGGCCACCCGCATGGCCCCGAGCAGGCCCGGGAGCTGGCCCCGGTCGACACCGAAGGGGAAGAACCCGTCACCGATTCGCCCCGCCCGTCGGGCCGCGATCTCGGTGTGGCCGCCGATGTGGACGGGGATGGTTCCGGCCCGGGGCTGGGGCCGGAGATAGACGTCCGCGAACCGGACCGTCGGTCCCTCGAAGGTGGCGCACTCCTCGGACCACAGGGCCCGCATGGCCCCGACGCTCTCCTCCAACCGTTCGCCACGGCGTTCGTAGGGGACGCCGATGGCCTCGAACTCCTCCTTCAGCCAGCCGATGCCGACCCCGAGGGTCACCCGCCCCGACGACAGGTAGTCGAGCGTTGCGAGCTCCTTGGCCAGGATCACAGGATTGCGCTCGGGGAGGATCAGGATGCCGGTGGCGAGGCGGATGGTCGTCGTCGCCCGGGCCACGTACGCCAGCCAGATGAGCGATTCGGGGAAGGGTGCGTCCTCACCGGACGGGAGCCGCCCCGACGGGTCGTAGGGGTAGGTCGACCGGTAGCCGGCGGTCACCACGATGTGGTCCGCCGTCCAGATCGACTCGAACCCGGCGGCCTCGGCGGACCGGGCCGTCTCACACGCCTGGTCCGGCTCGACGTTGGGGCCGGTATTGGCGAAGGCGATGCCGAACTTCATCGTGTCCACGGAACTGCGCTCCCCCTGGTGGGTCCGGTCGGTGTCGACGGCATCGCCTCGCCTCAGGAGAGACGACAGCGCAGGTTCAGGTGCTTGATGCCGCCGTTGACCGCCGAGTTGAGCCGCTCGGGCGGAGCGGTCAGCTCGAACCACTCGAGACGGGTGAGGAGGTGCCGGAAGACCGTCTCGAGCTCGACCCGGGCGAGGTTGGCCCCCATGCAGAAGTGGGGGCCCGTGCCGAAGGCGAGGTGGTGATTCGGCTGCCGGTCGACCCGGAACGCGAAGGGATCGTCGAAGACGTCCTCGTCGCGGTTGGCCGAGGCGAAGAACAGGGCCACCTTGTCGCCCTCGGCGATCCGCTCGCCGCGGA
>JBEKCS010000120.1:0-3444 GCA_050014755.1 Acidimicrobiales bacterium | reverse complement strand
CGGTGAGACGGTGGGGCGAAGACCGAGGGGAAGAGTGACGGGGCGAGTAGCCGTATCCTGGGTGCCGTGACCATCGAAGCGGGAACCGAAGTGAGCGAGCGCGCCACCTCCGGCCGGGCCGACCACGATGAACCGCGCCAGCGGACATTCCACATCCGCACATTCGGCTGTCAGATGAACGAGCACGACTCCGAGCGCCTGGCCGGCGCCCTGGTGGCTGACGGGCTGGTGTCGACGCCGGACATGGAGTCGGCCGACGTGGTGGTGTTCAACACGTGCTGCATCCGGGAGAACGCGGACAACAAGTTCTACGGTCACCTCGGCAATCTCAAGGCGCTACGGGAGAGCCGACCGGACATGCAGATCGCAGTCGGCGGCTGCCTGGCGCAGATGGACAAGGAGAAGATCCGCCAGCGGGCCGGGCATGTCGACGTGGTCTTCGGCACCCACAATCTCACCTCGGCCCCAGAGCTGCTCCGACGGGCGACGACCGAGGGCCCGATCGTGGAGATCCTCGACGAGCCGGTTCCCGTGGGCGATCCGACGGCGGCCGACCAGCACAGCGCCGCACTGGCCGCGGTGCGGGACCTCCCGTACGCGGCGTGGGTGACCATTCAGATGGGGTGCGACAATTCGTGCGCGTACTGCATCGTCCCGGCGGTGCGGGGGCCCGAGGTGTCGAGGACCATGGAGGATCTCGTCGGCGAGGTCGAGGAGCTGGCCCGCCGGGGCGTCACCGAGGTCACCCTGCTCGGCCAGAACGTCAACTCGTACGGCAGGGACCTGACGAGGCGGAGCCCGCTGTTCGGTGACCTCCTGCGGGCCGTCGGTCGGGTGGAGGGGATCCGGCGGGTCCGTTTCACCAGCCCCCACCCGAAGGACCTCCGTCCCGAGGTCATCGCGGCGATGGCCGAGATCGAAGAGGTCTGCAACCACCTCCATCTGCCGCTCCAGTCGGGCAGCAACTCCGTCCTGGCGTCCATGCGTCGCGGCTACACGGCCGAGCGGTACCTGGACCGCCTGGCCGCGGCCCGGGCCGGCATTCCCGACCTGGCCGTCACCACCGACCTCATCGTCGGATTCCCCGGTGAGACCGAAGACGACTTCGAGCGCACCCTCGAGGTTTCGGCCGAGGCGGAGTTCGACAGCGCCTACACGTTCGTCTTCTCGCCCCGTCCGGGAACCCGGGCCGCGTCGATGGAGGACCGTTTCATCGCCCCGGAAGTGACGGCGGAGCGGATGGAACGCCTGCGAACCGTCGTCGAGCGCTCCGCCCTGATCAAGCACTCGGCCCGAATCGGGGGGACCGAGGAGGTTGTCGTCGAGGGCCCGTCCAAGCGCGACCCGGCGATCACTACGGGGCGGACCGGCCAGAACAAACTGGTCCACTTCGTCCTCCCCGACGGGCGGGCCGTCCCGAGCGGCTCGTTCGCGACGGTCATGATCACCGATGCGGCCTGCCACCACCTGACGGGTGAACTGGTTGAGGTGACGGCAAGGCCGTCCTACCGGGTGCGCATTCCCGTCTCCGCCGGCTGAGCGCGTGGCGGTCGCCCTGGTCGGGCCCACCGCGTCCGGAAAGTCGGAGGCTGCCCTCGAAGTCGTGTGGACGGTCCGCGCTTCGCGGGTGGCGGTGAGGGCGGGGGTCGACGCCACCATCGACGGGAGTGCGGACGGGGGCGACGTGGAACTGGTGTCGGTCGACTCGATGGCCGTCTACCGGGGCATGGACATCGGGACGGCCAAGCCGCGGCCGGCGGTACGGGCCGATGTGCGCTACCACCTGGTGGACCTCGTCGATCCGGACGAGGAGTTCACCGTGACCCAGTTCCAGGCCGCAGCGATGGACGTCCTCGCCGGGATCGCCCTACGGGGCAACCGAGCCGTCCTGGTCGGCGGCACCGGACTCTACCTGCGGTCGATCATCGACGACCTCGACTTCCCCGGCCGGTTCCCCGAGGTCGCCACCGGCCTGATGGTCGAATTGGACCGGCACGGTGTCGCCGGCAGTGCCGCACGGGCGGAGGGCCTCGCCGAACTGCACGCCCGACTCGGGGCCCTCGATCCGGTGGCTGCCGCCCGCATCGGGCTGGGAAACGAACGCCGGTTGATCCGGGCTCTGGAGGTGACCATCGGCGCCGGCCGACCGTTTTCTGGATTCGGCCCGGGGCTCGAGCGCTACCCCGCGACCCGGTTCGCACTGGTGGGTATCGGCCCGGACCTGGACGAGGAGGACCGTCGGGTCGCCGACCAACGGATCGCCGACCGCTTCGCCCGGATGATGGACGAGGGCCTTCTCGACGAGGTCCGCAGGCTCGCCGCCCGGCCCGGCGGCCTGTCGCGCACCGCCCGCCAGGCCCTGGGCTATCGGGAACTGCTGACCCACGTGGAAGAGGGTGTGCCACTCAACGAGGCGGTCGACGAGGCAGTACGTCGCACCCGGCAGTTCGCCAGGCGCCAGTCGGCGTGGTTCCGCCGCGATCCGAGGATCGAGTGGGTGACGGCCGACGAGGACCCGGTGGCTGTCGTCATCTCCCGTCTCGGCGGGCACGCGGAACCGCTATACCGGTGAGAGACTGTACGAGAGCACCATGACCCCATCCGCACCCGAATTCTCCCTTCTCCGATTCACCAAGCACCACGGGGCCGGCAACGACTTCCTGGTCCTGATCGATCCTGGCTCGACCGGGCCGCTCCCGGCTGACCTGACCCGGGCCCTGTGCGACCGGCACTTCGGTGTCGGCGCCGACGGCGTGATCCAGATCGTGGACGGGAAGGGCGCCGCCGACCTGGGGATGATCCTCCAGAACGCCGACGGCCGGGAGGCGGAGATGAGCGGCAACGGAATGCGGTGCCTGGCCCAGGCCGCCGTGCTGAGCGCGCTGGTCACACCCCCACGATTCACCGTGGCCACGGTGGCCGGGATCAAGACCGTGGAGTACATCGAGGGTGACCATGTCTACGTCGCCGAGGCGTCGGTCGACCTCGGGACCGTGGTCCTCGGCCCCGACCAGCCCCAGAAGTTCATCGACCGCAAGGTCCGGACCGTCGATATGGGCAATCCCCACATCGTCATGTTCGGCCCCGACCTGGGCGACGTCGACGTCGCCGGGATCGGCGCCCACCTCCAGTCCGTCTACGAGGGCGGCATCAACGTGGAATTCATCACCTCGGGGGAGGAACCGGACAACCTCCTGCTCCGGGTCTTCGAGCGGGGTGTAGGGGAGACCCAGGCGTGCGGTACCGGGAGCGCGGCCGCCGCGGCGGCGGCCCGGAGCTGGGGCCTGGTGGGAGACCGTGTCGCCGTACACAATCCCGGCGGCACCCTGCAGGTGACCCTCGACGACGACCAGGTCCGGCTGCGGGGGCCGGTACACCGAGTCGCCTCGGTGGTCGTCGACCCGCTCGCCATCGTCGACGCGGCCCGCCCACGCCCGGTTCACA
>JBEKCS010000119.1:0-3453 GCA_050014755.1 Acidimicrobiales bacterium | reverse complement strand
GTAATCCAATGGCCGCAGAAGGCCCCCGTCAGAAGATCCGCATCCGCCTGAAGGCGTACGACCACGAGATCCTCGATCAGTCGACCGAGAAGATCGTGCAGACGGTGCTGCGCACCCAGGCCAAGGTGCTGGGCCCGGTTCCCCTGCCCACCGAGAAGCACCGCTACACGGTGATCCGGTCCCCGCACAAGTACAAGGACAGCCGGGAGCACTTCGAGATGCGGGTCCACAAGCGGCTGGTGGACATCGTGGAGCACACGCCCAAGACGGTCGACTCGCTCCAGCGGCTCGACCTCCCGGCCGGCGTGGACATCGAGATCAAGATCCAGACCGTCTAGGGGCCCGGGCCGGGAGCCCGGCCTAGCGGACCTGGACCGGATGGTATAGAGTTTCCGGTCGGCCCGATTCCGGGCCAACCACGTGAATGGGACGTGTTCGAGCGCCCGCCGTCCACGGCGGGGACCTCGGGCCAAACCAGGCGAGCGCTCCGCTCGGGTCCATCCGAGCGGAGCGTCTGCGTGCCAGCCGATGCGAGTCGGCAGGTGCCAGTGCGGTCCGGTCTGACCTGGGGGAGGTACGAGTACCCAGCGGAGTTCCACGGTCGGGCGACGGATGCCCGGGGTGGCGCCCCCGGCCGTTCCCCGGTCGAGCAGCACCAAGCAGCACAGGATCGGCACCCACCGGTGTCGAGCAAGAGCGAAGAGTCGAGACGGAGAAGCTCCAGTGGCCACCAGGGCGATCGTGGGCGAAAAAGTCGGAATGACACAGATCTGGGATGATCAGAACCGGGCGATCCCGGTCACGGTCCTGCGCGTCGCGCCGGTCCGGGTCGTGCAGGTCAAGACCCTCGAGCATGAGGGATACTCCGCGCTGCAGGTCACCTGGGGCCATCGCCGCTCCAGCACCCTCACCCGGCCCGAACAGGGCCACTACGACAAGGCCGGGGTCGACCCCGGGCGCCGCCTGGTCGAGCTGCGCATCGACGACGCCTCCGAGTACGAGGTCGGTCAGCAGCTGACCGCCGACCTCCTCCAGGCCGGCGAACTCGTCGACGCCACCGCCGTCTCCAAGGGGAAGGGCTTCGCCGGCGCCATGAAGCGCCACAACTTCAAGGGCCAGGGCGCCAGCCACGGCAACCACAAGAAGCACCGCTCCCCGGGCTCGATCGGCGCCTGCGCCACTCCGGCCCGGGTGTTCAAGGGCACGAAGATGGCCGGCCGCATGGGCGGCAGCCAGGTCACCACCTTGAACCTGGAGGTCGTCCAGGCCGACCCGGAGCGTGAGCTGGTACTGATCAAGGGCGCCGTACCCGGCCCCCGCGGCGGCATGGTCGTCCTGCGCGACGCGGTGAAGGCCCCGGCCGCCAAGGGAGGCGCCAAGTGAGCGCGGACACCATCGACTTCGAGACGGCCAGTCCGTCGGAGATCCGGCGCTTCCTCCGCCCGGCCCCGGTGCAGCGCACCGTCACCCGGCGCTCCATCGACGGCACCGAGCTCGGCGACGTGGAGCTCGACCCCGAGACCTTCGGCATCGAGCCCAACCAGGCCGTCCTCCACCAGGTGGTGACCGCCCAGCTGGCCGCCGCCCGGGCCGGGACCCAGTCGACCAAGACGAGGTCGGAAGTCCGGGGCGGTGGCGTCAAGCCGTTCCGCCAGAAGGGCACCGGCCGTGCCCGGGCCGGCTCCAGCCGCTCCCCGGTGTGGGTCGGTGGCGGTGTGGCCCTCGGCCCGAAGCCCCGCTCCTACGTCCAGAAGACCCCCAAGAAGATGAAGGCGCTGGCCCTGCGCTCCGCCCTGTCGGACCGGGCCGCTCTGGGCAATGTGGCCCTGATCGATCAGTGGTCGTTCGAGGAGCCGAGCACCAAGGCCGCTGTGCGCGCCCTCAAGGCCCTCGGGCTCGAGGGTCGTGTCCTGGTGGTGCTGACCGAGGACGACTTCGTCGCCGACCGTTCGTTCGGCAACCTCCCCGACGTCCAGACCCTGGTGGTCAACGAGCTCAACGCGTACGACATCCTGGTCAACGACTGGATCGTCTTCACCGACGAGACCCTGCCCGGCTCCCCGAAGGTGTTCTCGGCGGTCGAGATCGACGTGGTCGAGGATGAGGCGGGCAACCCGGCCGAGGTGATCGAGACGGAGGTCGACGTCCTGGTCGACGCGGCCGGCGATGTGGTCGAGGTCATCGAGACCGAGGTCGACGAAGTACTGGACGCCGACGGCGAGCGGATCGGCATCGTCGAGACGGCGGTCGACACGTTGGTGGACGCCGACGGAGAGCTCGACGTCACCGAGACCGAGGTCGTCGAGCTTCCCGACGACACAGAAGGGAAGCAGTCGTGAGGGATCCCCACAACGTCCTGATCCGACCGGTCGTGTCAGAGAAGTCGTACACCCTGATGGACAACAACGTCTACGTCTTCGTGATCGATCCGTCGGCGACCAAGATCGATGTGCGCCACGCCGTCGAGCAGGCCTTCGGCGTGCACGTGGCCAACGTCAACACCCTCAATCGCAAGGGCAAGACCAGGCGGAACCGGAAGGGCGGCGGCCTGGGCCACCGCCCCGACACCAAGCGGGCCATCGTCACCCTCGCCCCGGGTGACTCGATCGACCTGTTCGAGAACTGAGAGACCGGGACACCCCATGGCATTGCGTTCACGTAAACCCACCAGCGCCGGACGGCGGTTCCAGACCGTCTCGGACTTCGCGGAGATCACCACCGATCGCCCCGAGAAGTCGCTGCTGGCCCCCAAGCCGTCCACCGGTGGCCGCAACAACCACGGCCGCAAGACGTCCCGCCATCGCGGTGGCGGGCACAAGCAGCAGTACCGGATGGTCGACTTCAAGCGCGACAAGGACGGGATCCCGGCCAAGGTCGCCACGATCGAGTACGACCCCAACCGGAACGCCCGCATCGCCCTGCTGCACTACCTCGACGGCGAGAAGCGGTACATCCTCGCCCCCGCCCAGGTGCAGGTGGGAGACCGCCTGCAATCGGGGCAGGGCGCCGAGATCCGTCCCGGCAACGCCCTGCCCCTCCGGTACATCCCGGTCGGCTCGGTCGTCCACAACGTCGAGCTGCGGGTGGGCCAGGGCGGCAAGATGGCCCGTGGTGCCGGCATGAGCGTGCAGCTCGTGGCCAAGGAGGGCGCGTACGCCACCCTCCGGCTCCCCTCCACCGAAATGCGCCGGGTGTCCATCGACTGCCGGGCCACGTTGGGCGTCGTCGGCAACTCCGAGGCCGAGCTGATCAAGATCGGCAAGGCCGGCCGCAACCGCTGGAAGGGCGTCCGCCCCCAGACCCGCGGCGTGGCCATGAACCCGGTCGACCACCCGCTCGGCGGTGGCGAGGGCAAGACCTCGGGCGGTCGCCACCCGGTGTCCCCGTGGGGCCAGCCGGAGGGCCGCACCCGTGCCCGCAACAAGGACTCCGACAAGATGATCGTCCGGCGCC
>JBEKCS010000118.1:0-3462 GCA_050014755.1 Acidimicrobiales bacterium | reverse complement strand
GTAGGAGTCGACGCGCCTCCGAGGACGCGTCAGATGACGACGTTGACGAGGCGAGGTGGTCGGGCGATGACCCGGGACGGCTCGGCCCCGCCCATCGCACTCGTCACGCGCTCCGACGCCAGGGCCACCCCCACGGCTTCGTCTTCGGTGATGTCGGGTGAGACCTCGATCCGGTCGCGCACCTTGCCGTTGACCTGCACCACCAAGGTGACGCTTTCGGACCGGGCCAGCTCCGGGTCGAACTTCGGCCACGACTCGGCGTGCACCATCGCCCCCTCCCCGTGCCGACGCTCCCAGGCCTCGGCGGTGACGTGGGGGACCAGGGGGGCGAGCAAGAGGAGCAGCGCGTCCGAGGCGGCGTCATGGGTCTCGCGGTGCGGCCCGCCGGGCGCCTCGCGTCCGTAGCGGTACAACTCGTTGGAGAATTCCATGCAGGCGGCGACCGCGGTGTTGAACGACCACCGCTCCAAGTCGTCGCTCACCTTGGCGATCAGCCTGTGTCTCGCCCGGTTGATCTCGACGTCTTGGGGAGATGGGGTGCCGTCGCGGTACACGCCTTCGGTCTCGACCGTCAGGCGCCAGACGCGGTCCAGGAACCGGCCGCAACCGTCGATGACGTTCTCGGTCTGCTCCGTCCAGTCCATGTTGTCGCCCGGAGGACCGGCGAAGATGTGGAAGAGGCGCAGCGCGTCGGCACCGACGGTGTCGAAGTAGCGCGAGGGCGTCACGAGGTTGCCTCGGGACTTCGACATCTTCTTGCCGTCCATCCGGATCATGCCCTGGGTGAAGAGCCTGCGGAAGGGCTCGCGCTCGAGCCCGGGGGCAAGACCGACATCGATGAGCGCTCGCGTGTAGAAGCGGGCATAGAGAAGGTGCAAGATGGCGTGCTCGATACCACCGATGTACTGGTCGACGGGCATGAAGTGCCGGGCGACCTCGGGATCAAACGGTCTGTCCTCGGACCACGGATCGCAGAAGCGCAAGAAGTACCAGGAGGAGTCGACGAAGGTGTCCATGGTGTCGGTCTCGCGCTCGGCCGGGCCGCCGCACCTCGGACAGGTGGTGTGGCGAAACGTGGGGTGGCGCTTCAGGGGCGACTCCCCGGTCGGGAGGAACTCGACGTCGTCGGGAGCCAGGACGGGCAGCTGGTCCTCGGGAAGCCCGACGATCCCGTCATCCGGGCAGTAGACCACCGGGATCGGGCAGCCCCAGTAGCGCTGGCGCGACACCAGCCAGTCCCGCAGTCGGTAGTTCACGGTCCGCTGACCGATCCCCCGCTCTTCGATCCAGGTCATGGCACGTGCCTTGGCGGCGTCGACATCCAAGCCATCGAGAAATCCTGAGTTGACCTTGATCCCGTCACCGGTCCACGCCCCGCCGTCGAATCCCTCTGGGGGTTGCGTCGTCCGCACGATGGCCAGGCCGTAGGCCTGGGCGAAGTCCCAGTCCCGCTCGTCCTCAGCGGGGACGGCCATGATCGCTCCCGTCCCGTACCGCATGAGGACGTAGTCGGCCACATATACGGGGATGGCGTCGCCGGTAAAGGGGTTCACGACATGGCCCCCGGTGAAGGCGCCGCGCTTGGCGAGCATGTCCGAGCCGTGCTCGGAGGTCCGGTCGAGCTCGCTCTTGCCCGCGGCAGACACCCGAAGGGCCTCGACCTCGGTCCGCTGGGCCTCGGTGATGAGCACGTCCACGAGGGGGTGCTCCGGTGCCACCACCGCGTAGGTCATCCCGAAGCTCGTGTCCGGTCGTGTCGTGAAGACCCGGAGCACAAGGTCTTCGTGTCCCACGACCCGGAGCTCGAACTCGACACCCTCCGATCGCCCGATCCAATTGCGCTGCATGGTCTTCACGCGCTCTGGCCATTCGAGGCCCTCGAGAGAATCGAGCAGCTCGTCGACGTAGGTGGTGGTGCGGAAGAACCACTGCTCCAGCTCGCGCTGCACCACCAGGTCACCGGAGCGTTCGCACGTCCCGTCCGCCAGGACCTGTTCGTTGGCGAGCACCGTCTGACAGCCCGGGCACCAGTTGACAGGCGCCAGGGCGCGATAGGCCAGGCCGGCCTCGAGCAGCCTCAGGAAGATGACCTGGTTCCAGCGGATGTAAGAGGGGTCGTGACTGCGGACCTCCCGGCGCCAGTCATAGACAGCCCCGAGGCGCTGCACGCTGGCCTTGAGCTCCGCGATGCGGGCGTCGGTAAAGGCCCGCGGGTCCTCCCCGGTGCGGATGGCGGCGTTCTCGGCGGGGAGGCCGAAGGAGTCGAAACCGAAAGGAGAGAGCACTGCGTATCCCTGCATGGTCCGGTGCCGAACGAGCAGGTCGCCAAAGGTGTAGTTCCGGACGTGCCCCTGGTGGGCAGGGCCGCTCGGATAGGGATACATGCACAGGATGTACTGCGAAGGGCGCGGGTCATCGGCGTCGACCTCGTAGAGGCGGCTCTCCACCCAGCGCCGCTGCCACTTGAGCTCGACCTCCTGCACGTCATACGGGCGCGGCATCGTCGGATTCTAGAGAACCGGGCCCCGGTCAAGGACGACTCGGCGGATCAGACGCGGCTCGGAGAAGGGGGCTCTGAAAGGGGCGCTCGAGGCGGCCCGGCCCCCACGGTCGGGCCAGGCCGGACTGGTAACGTGGCGGCTCGTCCCGGGGGCGTAGCTCAGTTGGTAGAGCGCTTGACTGGCAGTCAAGAGGTTCGAGGGTTCGAGTCCCTTCGCCTCCACTCGAAGGTCCTGGTCGCCCAGGCAGAGGCGTGGCGTTTCGACATGCCTCGAGCGAGAGGGACCAGCGCCGGGACCGTGCCTAGGTCGTTTGACGGCGCGGGACCGACAGGAAGCTCGCCTCGATCTACTCCTCGGCTATCGCTGATGGAAGTCGTCAGGCTCGTCTTCATGATCGGCGAGTCAAGCCATTTGGCAGAACGAACCCAGGACGCTCCCGATAAGCGACTTGAACCGCAATCGCAATGGCAGGGTCTCCAGAAACGGGGAGGCGCAATCCACGGCACACCGACCTTCAGCGAGGTCAGCGAGGTCAGCGAGGTCAGCGAGGTCAGCGAGGTCAGCGAGGTCAGCGGGGTCAGCGGGGTCAGCGAGCGGGGAATGGAACCTGAATAGGGCGAGCGCTCTTCGCGGCGTGAGCGATTGCGGACGGTCGGCGGCTTAGGGCAGCCAGGCAGGTCCCGGCACCGGATGGTTTTCAACAGACCTCATCGCTACAGGGCTCCCACTGTCTGAGTGACCGGGCTTTCGGGAACCGGGGCTGACAAGGCGGGCCCACCAAGGCGACGCTGCGGATGTTTCCGGGCGTCAGGATCCGAGCACGTGTATTCTACGCCCTGGCTATACGCGGCTAGGGGATGCGGGGGTGCCGCAATGTTCGGTGGTTTCCGTTGCTTTCGGTCTGAAGCCCAACGACGGGGTAGGCACCCGGCAGACGCCGGCCCAAGGAGTTTGCGCCTCA
>JBEKCS010000117.1:0-3499 GCA_050014755.1 Acidimicrobiales bacterium | reverse complement strand
ACGGACGCCACAAGGGCGAGCGAAACCTGGAGCTCGCCCGGGCCGCGCTCGACGACGGCGAGCAGGCGCGCCCGTACTCGCTGATGAACTACGGCCGGGCATTGGAGTCGGTGGGCCGGAGCGAGGAGGCGGTCGACATCCTGATCGAAGCGGTGTCGATCGCCGCGGACGGGATCACCAAACGACTGGCCACGACCAACCTGATCTACATCCTTGGTCGACTCGGTCGGTACGAGGAATCCATCGCCCAGGTCGCCGAGCTCCGGCGCCTGTCCCGAAGCCAGGTGGCCGCCGACATCGCCGAGGGCCGGATCCGGCTGGGGATGGGTCAGTCGGAGCAGGGTCTGGCCATCCTGGCCCGGCTCCCGACACGTGGGCGCGATGACGACGGGATGGAGTACGCACCGCACATGGTGGCGGCCATCCGGGGCGAGGCACTCGCTTCGCTGGACCGTTTCGGTGAAGCGGCCGACATCGTCCTCGACGCGGTGCGGTCCGACGGTGTCCTCGAGGTCGACATCGGCCTGCTCGTGCAGTGGCTGCTCAACGCCGGTCGCTCGCCGGCCGAGATCACCGCCTCGTTGACCGTGGAGGACCTTGTTCCCATGCTGGGTCGGGTACTCCGCCAGCCTCCGGCCCTGGCCGATGCGCTCCTCGCCGGTGCCTGGGAGAGATTCCCCGACCGCCTGGAGCCCCTGGCCGCCGCGGCCCGGGTGGCGGTCGACCTCCCCGTGGCGCGCGCACTGGTCTGGTCGGCACGACTGCGTGCCCGCGGTCTCGCCGGGTCGTGCCCCCTGGTGGTCATCGCCGGGCGCGAGGAACTCGAGCCGATCGTACGGATCCGGGCAGGAGCCGCCGCCTACGGCGCCTTCGGCGACGACCAGCGGCTGGTCCAGCCGGTCCGCGACGCCCTCGGAGCGCTCGATCCGCTGGAACGCCTCGCCGCCCTGGACGAGATCGGGCGCCTCGCGCCGCACCTGCCCTCCGCTCTCGACGGCAATCAGGAGGTGACCGGGGCCGACGGGGGACCCGGGAAAGCGACCGGAGAGCCGGCGGCGACCGGGGCTCCCGTGCCGGAACGGCCGAAACGGCCATCGGCGCCTCCCCGGTCCGGCCTGCGCCGGGTGCCCGCTCAGCAGGTGGTGGCGACCGCCCGCCCTGGAGGACTCAACATCGTCGCCCCCTTCGAGGGCACCAGCACCGAGGCCGAGGTGGGGCGCCGCATCGCCGCAGCCCTCCGTCTCGAAGGGGTCCCGATCTCGACCACCTCGTACCTGCGCGACCACCGGGACACGTCGGCGCCGTGGGACCACCACGACGCAGGGGACTTCCCCTTCGACATCAACCTTCTGGTGATCGCTCCGGACCATCTGAGCGATTACGTGCTCGACAACGGTCCGGCTTCATTCGAGGGCCGCTACGTGGTGGGGCTCTGGCTGTGGGACCTGCAGACGCCGTCGATGGCCATGCCGGATGCCGCCAGGATGGTCCATGAGGTGTGGGCGCCGTCGAGGGCCGGCGTGGCCACCGCGCAGGTGTTGGCCCCCGGGTCGGCCCACCTGCTGCCCCTCCCCACGGGTGCACGGCCCCCGGGTCTGGATCGACTGGAGGCCGGACTCCCTGCCGGGTTCGTCTTCGCCACGACGGTCGACTACGACGACGGCTACGAGCGGCAGAACCCGCTGGGCGTGCTGCAGGCATTTTCGGAGGCGTTTCCCCCCGGGGCCGGCCCACAGCTGGTCGTCGACGCGGTCCACGCCGCGCGGTACCCGTCGGAGCACGCCGAGCTCACCGAGCTGGCCCGCACCCGGGAGGACATCGTGGTGGTGAAGCGTGGAGACCGCCCCGCGGACCAGGCCGACGCGGTCATCGCGCTGGCCGACTGCTTCGTCTCCCTGCCCCGGGCCGATGCCAGCTTCGTCCAGGTGTCGATGGCGCTGTCGTGGGGCGTTCCCACACTGGTCACCGCCACCCCGGCGAGTCGCGGATTCGCCACCGACGACGAAGTGCTCTTCGTGCGCTCCGTTCCGGTTCCCGTTCCCGACCACCTCCACCGGTACCCGACCGGGGCCGAGTGGGCGGAGCCGGATCTCGGTGACGCGGCGTCGGCGATGCGCGGTGTCGTCGCAGATCCGGAAGGGGCGCGTGTCCGGGCCGGACGGGCACAGGCGTCGGCCACCCGTCGACGGTCCTCGGCCGAAGTGGCACGGTTCGTCCGTCGCCGGATGGCCCGGATCGACAGCGGTCGCCGCCCTCCAGGCCCCACCGCTCCGCGGCGGTCCCGGGGGCCGAGGGGCCCGGCCCGGCTCCGAAATGGCTGACGTCGGCTCCGTCCCGGGTCGTGTTGCGGTGACGGCAACCGGGCGATCCGGAGGCTCCGACCGTGGAGACGATCCCTGCGGGGTGGTTCAGGTCGCGGACTGGTCGGGAAGGAGATCCTCGGCGTTGTTCACCTGGTCGATTCCCAATTCGGCCCGCAGGTTGAGCAGTCCCTGCTGCACCAGTTGGGTCACCCGCGAACGCCCGATTCCGAGGATGTCGGCGACCTCGCTCTTGGCCAGGCCCTCGAGGAAGTACAGGACGAGCACCTGCCGTTGGCGCTCGGTCAGCCGCCGCAGCGCGGCCTTGACCGATGCGGACATCTCCTGGGACTCGGCCCACTCGCTCGGCGTCGGACTCGCGGTGGCCGCGCCGAGGACGCGCCCTTCGGACACCTCGCTGGCATTGGCCAACGGGGCCAGATGGGTCAAGGCGGTCGCCTCCCCCCGTAGCTCGATGGCCTCGCCGACGTCGATGCCCAGTTCGTCCGCGATCTCGCGGATGCTTGGCGTCCGGCGGAGCTTGGACTCCAGATCGTCGCAGGTGGTGAAGTAGATCTGCACCCGCGCACGGAGCCGCTTGGGCAGGAAGTCGTCTCGACGCAGCTCGTCGACGATGGAGCCCTGGATGCGTTTGGTCGCATAGGTGGCGAACTGGAAGCCGCCCGAGGCGTCCCAACGCTCGATGGCGTCGATCAGGCCGAAGCGCCCGAAGGAGCACAACTCCTCGAGCGCGTCCGCCGAACGGGCCCGCTGCGCAAACCGCCTGGCGACGATGGTGACCAGTGGCGCGTAGAAGATGACCAGCAGATTCCGGTTCTCGCGGGTCGGATCCTGCCAGTAGCGGGTCCAGAGCTCGTCCGCAGCGCTCGCAAGGTTCCCCCGATCGTCGTGCGGATCGTGTGGTCCGAGTGCTTCGGCACGCATCGCTGCCACAGCAGTTCCCTCTCTGTCCCGCTCGTTGTCGACGGCCGCAAGGTGCCCGCCAGTCGTTCTTGTCCGGGACAGTACTGGCGCGCAGTGCCCAGATCAACGACCCTCGGATTCCCCAGCGGATCCGCGGGCACTCGTCGGGGTGCGGACGGCACCGTCCGCGTGCTGATTTCCACTCACCACTAAAGTTCGAGCCCGTCCGGGCCGTAATAGATAACTGGAGCATGGATGCTCCCCCTCCCCAACTG
>JBEKCS010000116.1:0-3523 GCA_050014755.1 Acidimicrobiales bacterium | reverse complement strand
GCTCGCTCAGAATGGCGATCTGCACCTCGGGGGAACCGGTGTCCGTCTCGTGGAGACGATACTCGGCGATGGTTGCCTGCTTGTCTGGCATGTGGGAAGTAGACCTCTGGAATCGTGGTGACGGCCGACGGACGGAACACGTCGACCTGACAATGGTAGCAGGAAGAGGCCCCGGGGGGCGGGCTCCGGCCGGACGGAAGGCTGCTCCCCCACCCTACCGGCCGGGCCCACCCGGTCCCACGCTGACCTGGCCCTTTCCCAGATGGTCCCGGGACGGCCAAAACCCGGCCCGGGTGGGCCCGGTCTCGTCCCGGCGCGGCCGACACTCGGTCCGGCGCGGCCGACACTCGGTCCGGGACGGCCAGCACTCCGCCCGGGAGGGCCCGCACTCGTCCCGGCGCGGCCGGACCCGGCTCGGGGCCGGGTCCGGCGTGGGTGGTGATGCTCCCGCCGAGGCGGGTGCCGTTACTTGTTGGGCTGGGGGGTGACCCGCAGGTAGGGCTTGAGTGCCTTGAACCCCTTGGGGAACCGCTCCTTCGCCTCTTCGTCGGACAGCGCAGGGACGACGATCACGTCGTCGCCATCCGTCCAGTTGACCGGAGTGGCGACCTTGTAGTCGGCGGTCAGCTGCAGGGAGTCGAGCACGCGGAGGATCTCCGCCACGTTGCGCCCGGTCGATGCGGGGTAGGTCAGCGTGAGCTTGACCTTCTTGTCCGGTCCGACGATGAACACCGAGCGCACCGTGAGGGTGTCGTTGGCGTTCGGGTGGATCATGTCGTACAGGTCGGCGACCTTGCGGTCCTCGTCCCCGATCAACGGGAAGTTGAGGGCGGTCCCCTGCGTCTCCTCGATGTCACCGGCCCACTTCCCGTGGGAGGTGACGTCGTCGACGGACAGGCCGATCAACTTGGTGTCCCTCTTGTCGAACTCCGCCTTCGCGGCCGAGAAGGCACCGAGCTCGGTCGTGCAGACCGGGGTGAAGTCCTTCGGGTGCGAAAAGAGCACGCCCCAGCTGTCCCCGAGATACTCGTGGAAGTTGATCGTGCCTTCGGTCGTGTCGGCGGTGAAGTCGGGGGCCTCGTCGCCCAGACGAATTGCCATGTGATGCTCCTTGCTCTGTGTTTTCTTCTTGGTTTTCTTCTTGCTTGGCTGGATGTCTCGCTGCGTCTTCGCTGCGTCTTCGCTGCGTCTTCGCTGCGGCCGGGAGGGAGGGTGGCGGAGCTGTTGCTCGTCACCGGACCCGGGACCGCCGTCCGTCCGACAATTCTTCCTCCGGACTCGACGGGAGCCAACAGTAGCCGGGTTCCGAGCAATTGTCGACTGGATTCGTCGGGTATTTGGTCCCTTTCTCGGCGGTTGGCGACGGTCGGTTTCCGGCGTGGCCGGGAACCCCATCGGGGCCTGTCCCGACCCTTCGGCCGTCGTCGGCGCGGAGACGGGTGGAGGGGTGGGTACTGGCCCCGACGCTCCCCCTCCGTCATGCTGAAGTCATGAGTGGACCCCTGCGAGTAGACCGTCACGGGCCCGTGACGGTCGTCACCATCGATCGACCGGCACGGCGCAACGCTGTCGACCGGGACACGGCCGACGCCCTCCTCGACGCCTTCGTCGCCTTCGACGCCGACCCCGACGCCTCCGTGGCCGTGCTCACCGGGGCGGGCGGCACGTTCTGCGCCGGAGCCGACCTGCAGGCCATCGCGTCCGGGAACGGCAACCGCGTCACCGAGGACGGACCCGGTCCCATGGGGCCGACCCGGCTGGTGCTCTCCAAGCCGGTGATCGCGGCCGTCGAGGGCCATGCCGTGGCCGGAGGCCTCGAGCTCGCCATCTGGTGCGACCTGAGGGTGGCGGCCGCCGATGCCACCTTCGGGGTGTTCTGCCGACGGTTCGGCGTGCCGCTCGTCGACGGTGGCACGGTCCGCCTGCCGCGCCTGGTCGGCGAGGGCCGGGCCCTCGACTTGATCCTGACCGGCCGCGGCGTGGGTGCCGACGAGGCGCTGTCCATGGGCCTGGCCAACCGGGTCGTCCCGACCGGGACCGCCCTCGAATCGGCTGTGGCCTGGGCGACCGAGCTCTCCGAGCTCCCCCAGGTGTGCATGCGCAACGACCGGAGGTCGGCCGTCGACCAGTGGAGCCTGTCCGTCCCGGACGCCCTGCTGCTCGAGACCCGCCTGGGGCTCGACAGCCTCCGGTCGGGCGAGGCGGTCGCCGGGGCTACCCGGTTCGCCGCTGGGGCCGGCCGAAGCGGGTCGACCATCGCGCCACCCGGCTCCTGAGCGGAGACGGACAGTGGCCGACGTCGCCGCCTTCGATTTCGACGGCACGCTCACCCAGGGCGGGAGCGTGTTCGACTTCCTGACCGCCGTTGCCGGGCGCGGGGCCGTCCTGCGGGCCACCGCCGAACTGGCTCCACGGCTGGCCCAGGCAGCGGTGGCCGGTGGTTCGCTCGCCGACGACACCAAGGAGCAGCTCTTCGTCCGGGTGCTGGCCGGGGTCGACGCTGGGCACTTCCGAGAGGTGGCCGAGGAGTTCGCGGTCAGTCACATGGCCGCCCACGCCCGGCCGGACGTACGACGGCGCCTCGACTGGCACCGCGGACGGGGCGACAAGGTGGCGATCGTCTCGGCGTCCCCGCTCGCCTACGTCGAGGTCATCGCCGATCGACTGGCCGCGGACACCGCCATCGCCACCGTGCTGGAAGTCGACGACGCCGGCCGTCTCACCGGTCGCTACGAGGGCGGCAACTGCCGGGGCGAGGAGAAGATCCGGCGTCTCCGCGTGTGGATGGCCGAGTCGGGGATCGAGGACTCAGCCCTGTGGGCCTACGGAAACAGCCGAGGGGACCTGCACATGCTGCGCGCGGCCGACACCGGTGTGAACGTCGGCCGCCTCGGTCGGCTGAGCCGGCTCCGCGAGTTCCGGGGCCTCGACGAGACCGGGCCGCCCCGACTCGACCGGTAGGGGGCCGGGCCGGACCCTGATGGGTGCGGGCGGGATCTGGGAGATCCCGCCGACCCGTCGGCGCCCTCGGGTCCGTTCAGGTCGCCCCCGACCCGTAGAACGTGGCGTCGCCGTAGCTGAAGAGCCCCCCGTCGGAGGCCACCAGCCAGTACCCCGCCCCGTCGGGGGTCCTGGCCATGCCGACGACCGGCTCGGCCAGGACGAGATCTCCCGCCGATCCATGGAAGGACGCCGTTCCGAAGGAGAAGATGCCGCCGTCGGACGCCACCTCCCAGTAGCCGGTACCACCCGGTGCCTCGTCCATGCCGACGATCGGCCGGTTGAGCGGGTGCCCGCCCATCGATCCGTAGAAGTGGGCGTCGCCGAAGGAGAAGATGCCGCCGTCGGACGCCACCTCCCAGTAGCCCTTGCCGTCGGGGGTCCTGGCCATGCCGACGATCGGCCGGTTGAGCGGGTGCCCGCCCATCGACCCGTAGAAGTGGGCGTCGCCGAAGGAGAAGATGCCGCCGTCGGACGCCACCTCCCAGTAGCCCTTGCCGTCGGGGGTCGCGGCCATGCCGAC
>JBEKCS010000115.1:0-3743 GCA_050014755.1 Acidimicrobiales bacterium | reverse complement strand
TGACCGCCGAAGCGGCAACCACGTCTCAGGCCACAGCACGAGGAGTATGAACATGTTCGACAACATCAAGTCCATCCGGATAGTGAGAGGTAGGCGGAGCAGGCGCAGCCTCCTCACGTCCGTGGCAATGCTGGCCCTGGTGGCTTCGACCAGCTCGGCGGTGGTCGGGGTGGGCGCGCCGCCAGCGTTCGCCGCCTGTGGGCCGGGGTGCGGCTCCTACCCGGTGACCGGGAGCAAACCGTCCTCGATCACGGCCGGGCCGGATGGGTCGATGTGGTTCACCGAGGAGGCGAACGACAAGATCGGCCGCATCTCGGCCGGAGGTCAGGTCAAGACCTTCGACGTACCCACCTCCAAAGCCTGGCCGAACTCCATCACCGCCGGCCCGGACGGCAATCTGTGGTTCGTCGAGCCGGGCATGCCCAGCAAGCATCCGACGTATCCGGACCAGATCGGCCGGATCACGCCGAAAGGCGCCATCACGGAGTTTCCTGTCCACGACTTCGGGACAGGCGGTGCTACCTCGATCGTCGCAGGACCGGACGGCAACCTCTGGTTCACGGAGTCCTTCCAAAGCGGATACGAGATCGACGCCATGGCGACGAGCGGAGCCCTTACGGCCGAAAACCCGGTAACGGGCGACCCCACCGACATCACGGCGGGGCCGGACGGAAACCTCTGGTTCACCGAACAGAATGGCGACATCGGGCGGATCACTACGTCCGGGAGCATCACCTACTTCTCCGTTCCCGACTCCCTTGTGCCAATCGACATCGCTCCCGGTGCCGACGGCGCCCTTTGGTTCACCACCTACAGCAACTACATCGGTCGGATCACAACCGGCGGAACCATCACGCTGTACACCGTCCCAACCGACGGCCAGAGCACCGAGTCGTGGGGCATCAGCCCCGGACCCGACGGCAACGTGTGGGTGACGCTCTACGGCACCGACGAGCTCGCACGCGTGAACACCCAGCCGGGCATGGTCGGCGAGATCACCGTGTACGACGTGCCGGTGAGCGGCGAGACAGCTGGCCCATACGCCATCGCCACAGGCGTGAATGGCAACGTGTGGTTCACCGACATCTTGGCCGGCGAGATCGTCGACTACCCGGTCTCCCCCGTGGTGTCACAGTTCCCGGCGTCCTCCAATGCCAATTCCATATTCGGCACCGCAGCGGGGCCGAACGCCGACGATTGGTTCACCGACTACAACGACAACCAGGTGGATCGGATCTGTCAGAACGGGACGCTGCAGACCTACAACACACCCACGGCCGGCGGTGGCCCTTACGGGATCACAGAAGGCCCGTACCCGCACAATCTGAGGTTTCCAGTGGTCGGCATCTGGTTCACCGAAGCCGCCGCGAACAGGATCGGCGTCATCCCCGAGTCGGCCGGCCAGGACGTGGGCCAGGCCTGCGCCGCCCTGACACCGACCGATTTCCCCATTCCGACGGCCGGGGCCGGGTTGCGTGACATCACCTCGGGCCCTGACGGGAACCTGTGGTTCACCGAGTTCAACGCCGACCAGATCGGCAGGATCACCGATACCGGGACCGTCACGGAGTTTCCCATACCGACGGCCGGAGCCGAGCCACTCGACATCGTCTCCGGCCCGGACGGCAATCTGTGGTTCACTGAGTTCGGCGCAAACCAGATCGGCCGGATCACCCCCGCCGGAGTGGTCACCGAGTTCCCGATCCCGACCGCCGACAGCGGACCTGCTGGCATCACGACGGGGCCGGACGGGAACCTGTGGTTCACCGAGGCCAACGCCAACCAGATCGGCCGGATCACGACCGGCGGGGTCGTCAACGAGTTCCCGATCCCCACCGCGGAGAGCTACCCGGGTCAGATCGCAGCCGGGCCGGACGGGAACCTCTGGTTCACCGAGGACCACGCCGCCCAAGTTGCGAGCATCACCACCTCCGGTGCAGTCACCGAGTTCAGTCTCGGGGAGGCGGAGGACCCCCAGGCGATCTCGCCGACCTACGGTGGCCTCATCCTCAGCGACCGTAACGACGGCACGTGGTCGGTCGCGACACTGGACCCACCCGGGTCGAATGCCGTGGTCCTGCCGAGCGGACCAGTCCCCTCCACCTCGACCGTCCCCTTCGGTTCCAGCCTCACCTGGACCCAGCTCGCTCCAGTGCCCCAGAACATCGCCGATGCAAGCGGCATGAACCTGTACACGAGTGTGACGCTCGGGAACGACGTCGGCAGCACCTACTCGTACCGCTTCACCGCCGCCGGCACCTACCCCTACATCGCCGAGCCGGTCGGAGACACCACGGCGAACGGAACGGTGAAGGTGCCGATCCAGGTGGCCCCGACGCAAACGGGCACGAATGACCCGGCGACGGTCACCTGGGCGTCGACCCCCGCCCCATTCGGTTTCGCCTACGACGTGCAGGTCAAGGTCCCGGGCGGCATGTACAAGACCTGGCTCGACGGCACGACGATGACGTCCTCAACCTTCAGCGCTGACAGCACGCCCGGCTACTACATCTTCAGGGCCCGGCTACGCAACACGTCGAGCGGGGCGCACTCGGACTGGTCGCCGGCGGCAGAGTTCGAGGCCGTGCAATGAGCGATTGATGGACTCGCCTTGATGACAAGTGGCTGCCTGCGAGGCAGAACGTGTGCGACCTGTCACCCGCCGGCTCACTCGCTTGGCTCGGAGGTGCACGAGGTGGCCGCCATCCATGGGTACCCGCGCGAGGACGCCCGAAGGAAGCGGAGGTGGGCTTCCTTCGGGCGGCGGGCTTGTCTCGGCTTCGGCATGGTCTCCATGACGGACATCCTTTCCGGGCCTTGTCAGCCGATGTTGGATGTCCGTCAAACTGGGGCAGCCCAGTTGGCCGTCATGCGCGCCAAGCTCGGCTGTGCCTGTCGTTTGCCAGCGACATGGGACCACCTAGCCGCCAGTTTTGCCAGCGGCATGGGACCACCCGCGTTGCCAGTCATGGGACCACCCTGAGCATCCACCACCTCCGGCCGAGAAGACATTCGGCTGGGCCTCCGGAGCAGTTTCCGAGGAGGCCCGATGGCGTTCAGGGAGGTATCGGTGGTCCAGATCAGAGAGGCGCTGCGGCGCTGGCTGAAAGGTGAGGGCGAGCGCCCGATCGCACACGGGATCGGCGTCGACCGAAAGACCGCACGGCGGTACATCACCGCCGCCATCGAGCTCGGGCTCGACCGCGACGGGGGCGAGGAGCAGCTGACCGACGAGCTGATCGGCCAGTTGGTGGAACGGGTTCGCCCCCACCGGCCCGACGGCCACGGCGAGGCATGGAGGGCGCTGCTCGCTGAAGAGAAGCGCATCAAGGACTTGGTGGAGGACGGCCTCACCGTCGTCAAGATCGGGATACTCCTCCGCCGCCACGGCATCGAGGTCCCGCACCGCACCCTCGCTCGCTTCGCCGTCGAGCGCTGTGGTACCGGCCGGCGAACGACGACTGTGAGGGTGGACGACCCACCTGCTGGCACCGAACTGCAGGTCGACTTCGGTCGGCTCGGGCTCGTTCCCGACGGCGAGCGCCGGCGGGTGTGCTGGGGTCTCATCTTCACGGCCTGCTTCAGCCGTCACCAGTTCGTGTGGCCGACGTTCAATCAGACGACCGAGGAGGTGATCAAGGGCTTCGAAGCCGCCTGGTGGTTCTTCGGCGGTGTCTTCCCCGTCGTAATTCCGGACAACATGAAGTCGATCGTCATCAAGGCCGAGAACACCGCTCCTCGCT
>JBEKCS010000114.1:0-3779 GCA_050014755.1 Acidimicrobiales bacterium | reverse complement strand
CCACATCCACAGGAGCAACCACCGTCATGGCTGAGTACACCCTTCCCGATCTGCCCTACGACTACGCCGCGCTCGAGCCCCATGTGTCGGCGGAGATCATGCACCTCCACCACGACAAGCACCACGCCGCATACGTGACCGGTGCCAACCAGACCCTGGAGAAGTTGGAGGCCGCCCGGGACACGGACGACTTCGGTGCGATCGTGGGCTTGGAGAAGACCCTGGCCTTCCATATCTCGGGCCACGTACTGCACTCGATCTTCTGGAAGAACCAGAGCCCGGACGGGGGCGACAAGCCCGACGGCGCGCTGGGCACGGCGATCGACGAGAACTTCGGCTCGTTCGACAAGTTCAAGGCCCAGTTCACGCAGGCCACCTCCACCATCCAGGGCTCCGGCTGGGGCGCGCTGGCCTACGAGCCGCTGGCCGGCCGCCTGACCATCGAGCAGGTCTACGACCACCAGAGCAACATCGGACAGGGTTCCGTGCCGCTCCTCGTGTTCGACGCCTGGGAGCACGCCTTCTACCTGCAGTACAAGAACGTCAAGGCCGACTTCTTCGCCGCCCTGTGGAACGTCGTCAACTGGCCCGACGTGGCGGCCCGCCTGGACGGGGCCAAGAAGCTGAGCATCTAGTCCGGCGAGGCCTGCTCGCTCCGGCCTCAGGCCGGGCAGCTCAGGCCGAGAACGAGAAGGGGTCTGGGGTCGGCGCGGCCGCGTGCGCCCCGCAGGTACGTCGGGTCGGGTCGGCGGCGAGGTCGACGTCGTCGATCGACCCCCCGCAGTTCTCGCAGGTGGCGTAGGTTCCGGCGCTGAGTCGCTCGAGGGCGCGGTCGACGTCGTCGAGCACCTGCGCGGACTGCGCCAGTTCGGACTCGTACCGCTCTTCCACGAAAGCACAGTACCGCGGCCCGCATGCGGGTCCGTATCCTTGCGCCCGTGAGCACGCTTCCTCCCACGGCCCCGTTGGTCGGGGCCGGCATGGTCGTCCCCTGCCTCGACGGCGTCGACCGTCTCTACCGTGACCTCGACTGCGCCGCCTCGACACCGGCGATGCAAGTGGTCGCCGACGCCGTGGCCGACTTCCTCCCGTGGTACTCGAGCGTGCACCGGGGTGCGGGGTACAAGTCCCACAAGGCCACGGCGGCCTACGAGGGCGCCCGGAACAGTGCCTACCGGTTCGCCGGCCGCTCGAGCGAGGAGGGAAGTGTTGCGGTGCTGTGCCGCAACACCACCGAAGCGATCAACCATCTCGCCTACCGACTGCAACTCAACCCTGACGACGTCGTGGCGACGACGGTGGTGGAGCACCACGCCAACCTCTTACCCTGGGCCCGGGTGGCGAGGCGGCGCTGGGTCGAGTGCGGGGCCGATGGCACCTTCACCACCGACGACGTGGTTGCGGTCCTCGACGCGGGGCCACGGCCCGAGCTCCTCGCTCTAACCGGTGCGTCCAACGTCACCGGATGGTTGCCGCCGATTGAGGAGATCTGTGCCGAGGCGCACGCACGCGGCGTCCCGGTCCTCCTCGATGCGGCCCAGCTCGCCCCGCACCGTCGCCTCCCACCGGGCCCCGACTTCCTCGCCTTCAGCGGGCACAAGCTGTACGCGCCTTACGGGGCCGGCGTACTGATCGGGCCGCGGCACGTGTTCGCCACCGGTGATCCCTTCCTCGCCGGGGGAGGGGCGGTCGACCTGGTCGACCTGGACGAGGTCATCTGGACCGAGCCGCCCGAGCGCGAGGAGGCCGGGTCGCCCAACGTCATCGGCGCGGTGGCGCTCGGAGCGGCGATGGACGAGCTCGAGCGCATCGGTTGGGGGGAGATCGCAAAGCACGAGGCCGAGCTGTCGGCCCGACTGCACGACGGCCTGCGCTCCATCGACGGGGTGCATGTCCTGGGTCCGGCCGCCGCCGCGGCCGAGACGCTTTCGGTGGCGGCCTTCACCGTCGAGGGGATGCACCATGCCCTGGTGGCGGCCCGGCTCAGCGCCGAGTTCGGCATCGGCGTGCGCCACGGGTGCTTCTGCGCCCACCCGTACCTCCTTCGCCTGCTCGGGGTGGGACCGGAGGGGTTGGCCACGGCCCGTGCGGCGGTGCTGCGGGGTGACCGCAGTGGTATCCCCGGTGCCGTGCGCGCCAGCTGCGGGCTGGGGACCTCGGGCGACGATGTGGACGCTCTCCTGGCTGCGCTGCGCGCGCTCGTGCACGGCGGCGCGCCGCCCGTCCCCTACGAGCAGGATCGGGTCACGGGTGACTTCTGGCCGGTGGGCCAGGCCGTCGGATGGAAAGACGGTGACCGTCCGGCCGGAGCGGCCTGCGCCCGTGGATGACCACGCGCCCGACCCGTCACCGTCTCCGCAACCGGCGCCCCTTAGACGCTGTAGACCGCCCGGGTCCGGAAGCGCAGCGGCCGCTCCATCAGCTCCTCTTGGTAGTGGGCGGTCCACCCGGCGATACGGGCCACGGTGAAGATGGTGCGTCCGGCGTCGGGCGGCATACCCGTGCCCCAACTCAGGGCGGCCAGGGCGAGGTCACAGTTCGGCTTCGGCACGCCATCGGCCGCGGCACGCTCGAGTACCTCGAGGAAGAGGCCCTGCCGCGCCTCGGTCAGAAGCGGGCGGGCCAGGTCCCACAGCGCGGCGAACCTCGGGTCACCATCCTGGTAGACCTTGTGCCCGAAGCCCGGGAGGGTTTCGTGCCGGTGCAAGATGTCGTTCAGGGCCCGTGACGCGCCGTCGCGCTCGACCTTGACCAGCAGCTCATAGGCGCCCTGGCTCGCCGCCCCGTGCAGTGGACCGGCCAGGGTGGCCAGCCCGGCCAGCAAGGCGTCGTAGAGATCCGCCCTGGTGCAGGCGGCCACCCGGACGGCCAACGTGGAGGCGGCGAGCTCGTGGTCGGCCATGAGGACCAACGCCGCATTGACGGCCGCGGCCCACCCGGAGGCGTCGTGGCTGGTCGACGACTCGACTGCCGCGCCGCCCAGACGCTGCGCCAGACGCATGGCGATGGAGAGACGGGGCCCTCCGCTTCCCTCCGGACCGGGGACCACGTCGGTGAGAGCAGCGATGACCCGGCGGGCCGCACGGGTCACGGCGACGGGGCTCAGGTCCGCCCGCAGGGGGTCGTGGGCCCCGCACATGACGAGCGTCCACCGCATGCGGTCCGCGACGCGGACCAGCGGGCACTCCCCCAATTCAGCGGGTGTCCAATCCCCTCCCGCCTCGGTTCCCCACAGGAGGGCCGCCACCTCCTCGAAGGTCATCCGGGACGCCAGCTCGGTGGCGGGATGACCCCGGTAGTAGGGCCCACCTTCGCGGAGCTGTGTCACGCCGGTGGTGACGGTGGCCAGACCGCTCTCGACCCGGCTCCCCGTGCGCCGGCGTCGGGCCAGTTGTTCGATGTCCGCCAGCGCGAACTGACTCCGGCGGCCGTCCGGCTCGGGGTGTGAGGCCAGGAGCCCCCGACTCACGTAGGCGTAGAGCGTCGACACCTTGACGCCGAGACGACGGGCGGCCTCCTCGCTCTGCAGCATCCGTTCCACGACTCGAGACCGTACATTGATTTAATCAACATTTACAAGCAATGTTGATAGTCGTCATAGTGGAACCATGGAAACCATCGTTCGCGACCTCATGACCTCGCCGCCCGTCATCTGCGCCAGCACGGACACCCTCGCCGTGGCGGCGCGCACCATGGCCGACGCCGACATCGGCTCGGTCGTCGTGACGGACCGGGGCAAGGTCGCGGGGATCCTGACCGAGCGGGACCTCCTCCGGGCC
>JBEKCS010000113.1:0-3796 GCA_050014755.1 Acidimicrobiales bacterium | reverse complement strand
CCGGGCTCAAATCGGGCCAGGAGGTCGTCATCGCCTCTCTCAGCTCGACGGTCCCGTCCGGTACGAGTGGCTCGACCACGCGCGGCCTTGGCGGCGCCGGCGGCTTCGGCGGCGGTGGAGGCTTCGGCGGCGGTGGAGGCGGGGCGTTCACCCGAGGTGGTGGTCTCGGGTGAGCCTTCCCAACTACACGCCTGGCGCACCGGGCCCGGACTACCCGCCGGCGCTGGGGTCTCTCAACGGGCCGGTGCACCAGAACTCCGTGCGCTCCCCCGTTCGCCCCCTCGTCCAGTTCGTGCGGGTCTGGAAGACCTACACGGCCGGCTCGGTCCCGGTGCACGCCCTCCGGGGCGTCTCGATCTCGGTCTACCCGGGCGAGTACATATCGATCGTCGGGCCCTCGGGCTCGGGGAAGTCGACGTTCATGCACATCCTGGGTTGCCTCGACGTGCCCACCTCCGGGCGCTACTACCTGGCCGGCACGGACGTGAGCAAAATGGACGAGGAAGCCCTGGCTGAGGTGCGCAACCGTCGCATCGGTTTCGTCTTCCAGCAGTTCCACCTCCTGCCCAAGCTCAACGCGTGGCGCAACGTCGAACTGCCCCTCATCTACGCCGGCGTCGACCGGCGCACCCGCAAATTGCGCGCCCTGGAAGCGCTCGAGCAGGTCGGCCTGGCCGACCGGGTCCACCACGTGCCCAACCAGCTGTCCGGTGGCCAGCAGCAGCGGGTGGCCGTGGCCCGCGCTCTGGTCACCGAGCCGGACCTGCTGCTGGCCGACGAACCGACCGGCAACCTCGATTCTCGCTCGAGCGCCGACGTCCTGGCCATGCTGGACGCGCTGCACAAGACCGGGCGGACCATCGTGCTGATCACCCACGAACAGGACGTGGCCGAGGCCGCCGAGCGCATTATGCGCTTTCGTGACGGCAGGTTCCTCGATGCCGAGGGGAACGCGGCATGAGCTGGTTGGACACCGTGCGGTCGGGTTTCGAAGCCATAGCGACCCATCGCCTGCGTTCGAGCTTGACCGTGCTCGGCATCCTCATCGGGATAGCGGCCGTGATACTCACGGTGGGCCTGGGCGAAGGGGCCACGGCATCGGTCAACTCGGCCATAAACAGTCTCGGTACGAACCTGTTGATCGTCACCCCGGGCAGCACCACCACCGGTCTGGTGAGGGGCGGGTTCGGTTCGGCGTCGACGCTGACCTATGCCAATGCCCAGGCGTTGGCCAACAAGATCGACTGCCCCGACATCGCCGGGGTGGCGCCCCAGGTCGAGAGGAGCGAGACCCTGGTCGCCGGCACCGAGAACTGGACCACGTCGGTTTACGGGTCCACCACCGGCTACCTGTCGGTGCGGGACCGCTCGATGGCGCTGGGCTCGTTCTTCACCACCCAAGAAGTCAACAGTGACGACAACGTCGTCGTGCTGGGCCAGACCACGGCGGAAGAACTGGGCCTTTTCTCCCCCGTGGGCGAGACCATCGACATCGGGACCGTCCCGTTCACGGTCATCGGCGTCCTCAACAGTGAGGGCAGCTCCGCCACCACCGACGAGGACGACCTGGCCGTGGTGCCCATCACGACGGCGCAGGAAGTCCTGACGGGTTCATCGTCGGTCTCGACCATCTACCTCTCGGCGGCGTCGAGCTCGACCATGGGCGCCGCCTACAACGAGGCCACCGACGAGCTGCTGTCCCTCCATGGCATAAGCGACCCGGCTGATGCCGACTTCTCCATAACGTCGCAGGGGTCGATACTCCAGACGGCAACTTCGGTGGACAACACCCTTACCATCCTGCTGGCCGGGATAGCGGCTATATCCCTGCTGGTCGGAGGAATAGGCGTGATGAACATAATGCTGGTATCGGTCACCGAGCGGATCCGCGAGATCGGCCTGCGTAAGGCGCTCGGCGCCACTCCATCGGTGATCCGGCGCCAGTTCCTGGTCGAGGCGTCCACCCTCGGCCTGGTCGGGGGTCTGGTGGGTGCAGCATTGGGTGTCGCCGGCGCCGAGGTGCTACCGCATTTCATCTCCAACAAGATCGCCATTTCCCTTCCCGCCACCCTCGGCGCCATTGCCGTGGCCATGGTTATCGGAGTCGTCTTCGGGGTTTACCCCGCATCCCGTGCTGCCCGCCTGGCGCCCATAGAGGCCCTGCGCAGCGATTGACCCGTCCCGTTTGCAACAGGAGGAAAGAAACACAATGGATAAGACTGTTCGGCTGCTCAACCACGCCCTCCGTCCCGCCCTCGTGGTCGGCACCCTGGTGGCCGTATCGCTCGTGGCCAGCGCGCCCGTGACAGCGGCAAGCAAGACGAAGACCACGACCGCTGCTGCGACGGGCGCGCCCAGCTTCACCCCGGCCGCCACGGGGACCATCGCCAGCATCCTCGGCCAGAGCCTAGAGGTCCAGGGCACGAGCGGGCAGACGACCGTCGAGCTAACGACCAAGACGGCCATCACGGCCACCGTGCCCCTCGATCTTCGCGACATCAAGGTAGGGACGTGCATTTCCGCCACCGGCACCAAGGGCACGGGGGGCAAGGTCGACGCCACCCTCGTGACCGTCACCGCGGCGGTCAAAGGCTCCTGCGTCGAGCGTGGCGGGTTCGGCGGCGGCAGCGGCTTCCGGGGAGGTCCCGGGGGCGGCTCCCCGCGCACGACCGGCACGGTCCCGGCCCGGTTCAGGACCACCAACGTGTCCGGGGCCTTCGGGAAGGTGACCAAGGTGTCGGGCTCGACGATCACCGTCGAGGGCATCAGCTTCGCCGGTTTCGGGGGCCGTCCGGCTACGGGGACGGCAAAGCCGACGACAACGCCGAAGGCCAGTCCTCAGTCAGTGGTCGTCAGCTCCAAGACCACCTACTCCAAGACCGAGAAGGTGACCGCCGGGGCCCTGAAGGTCGGTGAGTGCGCCAGCGCCTTCGGCAGTACCAACGACATTGGCGTCGTGAGCGCCACCCGGCTGACTGTTACCCAGCCCGTCGACGGCAGCTGCACCAGCGGCTTCGGCTTCCGGGGCGGCTTGCGCGCTCCGGCGGGAGCGGCGTCGTGAGATCGCCCTTGTGCGGGCGGGCCATTTCGGCCCTGGTCCTCGTCGGGGCCGTGCCCGTAGGGCTGAGCACGGGCACGGCCGTACTGTCGGCGGCCCCGGCTTTGGCTGCGGGCCAGGAATGCACGGGCACGGGGTCTCCGTCGTTCGTGCTCACCGACCTGGCCGGGACCCCCCAGAGCGCCAAGGTGGAGACTGCTTTCACCACCCCCCTGGAGGTCCAAGTCACCGAGAGCGTCGGCACCAGCAGCTGCCCGGCCGCCAACGTGGGCGTCGAGTTCACGGTCTATACCACCGGGGCCGGGGCCAGCTTCAACGGGGGCTCCAACGTGGTGTCGGTGGAGACCGACAGCTCGGGCACCGTCACCGCGCCCACGCTGTACGCCGATAACGTGACCGGTTCGTTCACCGTGGTGGCCAGCTTCGACAACTACGTCTCGGCCCCCTTCGAGCTCAGCAATACGACGGTGGGCGTGGTCAACACGGTGACCGTTACCTCCGGCAGGGGCCAGTCCGCCCCCATCGGCGACGCCTTCGCCGAGCCCTTGGTGGTGACGCTCGACGATGCCTACGGCGACCCGGTGGCGGGGACCACGGTCGACTTCGACGTGGTCAGTACGGCCGGTGCCGGGGCCAGCTTCGCCGGGGCCGGCTCCAGCGCCTCGGTGCAGACCGACGAGAACGGCGTCGCCACCAGCCCCACCCTCACGGCGGGCACGACGGCCGGGGCCTTCACCG
>JBEKCS010000112.1:0-3855 GCA_050014755.1 Acidimicrobiales bacterium | reverse complement strand
TGCTGGCCCATCGAGGACCATTAGCACTCTAACGTGTCGAGTGCTAATAGGAAACCACGCCACGACTGCGCGCGCAAGGGCAGCCGCAACCTCCCTGCTCAGAGGGGTTACCCTCCGGCGACGGCGGGGACGATGGAGAGCGTCTGTCCCTCTGCAACTGGCGTTGCGAGCCCCTCGAGGAAGCGAACGTCCTCGTCGGCCAGGAACACATTGACGAAGCGGCGCAGCTGGCCGGAGTCGTCGAAGAGGCGATCGGCCAGACCGGGGTGCGCCGCATCGAGGGCCTTGAGGGCGTCCCCGACGCTGGCCGCCTCCACCTGGACCTCGCCCGATCCGCCCGTGAAGGTGCGCAGCTGGGTCGGGATGCGGATAGTCAGGCTCATCGGTAACTCCTCAGTGAGGTGAGTGCGAGTCCAGCGCGGCGTCGAAGGCAGCCAGGGTGGGCGAGATCGTAGCCGTGGGCCCGGTGTAGTCCGACAGCGCTTCCACCGTCTTGAGCCCGTGCCCCGTGACCAGCGCCACGACGCGCTCGTCGCGGCGGACCGCGCCGGACGCCGCCAGCTTGGCCAGCGTGGCAATGGTCACGCCCCCGGCCGTCTCGGCGAAGATCCCCTCGGTGCGGGCCAGCAGGCCGATCGCCTCCACCACCTCGTCGTCGGTCACCGAGGCACAAGATCCCCCGCTCTCGCGCATGGCCGCCAGGGCGTACCAGCCGTCGGCCGGGTTGCCGATGGCCAGCGACTTGGCGATGGTCTTGGGCTTGACGGGCCGGATGGCATCGGCGCCCTGTGCGAAGGCGGTCGCCACGGGCGAGCATCCCTCCGCCTGGGCGCCGGAGACCCGGACGTGGGGCACCTCGTCGAGCAGCCCGACCTTGCCCAGCTCGGCGAACCCCTTGGCCACCTTGGTCAACTGGCTGCCCGAGCCGATCGGGACCACCACGTGGTCGGGGGCCTGCCACCCGAGCTGCTCGGCGATCTCGAAGGCGAGCGTCTTGGAGCCCTCGGCGTAGTACGTCCGCACGTTCACGTTGACGAACGCCCAGCTGGGGCGCTCGCTGGTCAGTTCGGCGCAGAGCCGGTTCACATCGTCGTAGGTCCCCTCGACGGCGATGACGGTTCCCCCGTAAATGGTGGTCATGGTCACCTTGGCCCGCTCCAGGTCGTGCGGGATCAGGACGACCGACTCCATGCCCGCCCGGGCGGCGTGGGCGGCGACCGAGTTGGCCAGGTTTCCCGTGGAGGCGCAGGCGGCCACCTTGAAGCCGAGCTGGCGCGCTTTGGTCAGGGCGACCGAGACCACACGGTCCTTGAACGACCCGGTGGGATTGGCCGTGTCGTCCTTTATCCACAGCTCACCCAGGCCGAGCTCCGCCGCCAGGCGATCGGCCCGTACCAGGGGCGTGAAGCCGGCACCGAGATCGACCGGTGTCTCGTCGCTGACCGGGAGCAGATCCCGGTAACGCCAGATCGTCCGCGGCCCGGACGCGATGCGCTCGCGGCTGACCGTGGCGGCAATCCGCTCGTAGTCGTAGGCCACCTCCAGCGGCCCGAAGCAGTAGTCGCAGACGTGCAGGGCCTCGGCGGGGAATTCGCGGGCACATTCCCGACAACGCAAACCGGTGACAAAATCGACCATTTGGTCCTCCTCATCGATCGGGCATTGGCACCTGTTGCCCCGATAAGGAGTGCAGCGGTTGCCGCGACGTCGACGGGCCCGTCCCTCAGTCGCTCTGGATGATGACGTCAATGGTAGCGCCTGGGTCCCGCCGTCTGCCAACGCCCTCAGGGGAGCCGGTGGCCTGACGGGCCTTTGCGCCCGCCGGGTACCATTATTCCGGCATGTCGGCACGCAGAGACGGAGGAGGGACGAGCCCCCGAACCTTCCACCACGGGGACTTCCCTTCGGCCAAGGTGCTGGAGGCCAAGGCCGGACGTACCGTTTCGGTGTGCATCCCGGCCCGCGACGAGGGGTCCACCGTCGGTTCCGTGGTCCGGGCCGTGGTGCAGCCGTTCCTGGCCTCGGCGGGAGGAAACGGCCTCGTCGACGAGGTGCTGGTGCTCGACGACGGCTCCAGTGACGACACGGCGGAGCAGGCCACCGACGCCGGGGCACGCGTGGTGCGCGGCGTCGATGGCGACGGCGGCAAGGGGCAGGCGATGGCGGCCGCCCTGGCCGCATCCCACGGCGACCTGGTGGTCTTCCTCGATGCCGACGTGGCCAACACGACCCCTGCCTTCGTGACCGGCATGCTCGGACCGCTGCTGTTCTTTGACGACATCGCACTCGTGAAGGGCTTCTACACCCGCCCGCTCCACGGTGATCCCACCGGCGGGGGCCGCGTCACCGAACTGGTGGCCCGACCGGTACTCGAGCTGCTCTTCCCCGAGCTGTCCGAGGTACGCCAGCCCCTGGCCGGGGAGACGGCCGCTCCCCGCGGGGTGTTCGAGAAGGTCGGGTTCGCCGACGGCTACGGGGTGGAGCTCGGCCTCCTCATCGACGTGGCTCAGCAGATGGGGCCGGGTGCCCTGGCTCAAGTGGACCTGGGCGTGCGGATCCACCGCAACCGGCCCCTCCACGAGCTCCGCCCCCAGGCCACCGACGTGTTGCGTGCCGCCCTCTCCCGCGCCCCCCGCTGAGCCGGTGGTGGCCAGCGACTGCATCGTCGTCTCCAATCGCGGGCCGCTCTCCTTCCGCTTCGACCCCGACGGCGCCCTGGTCGCCGTCCCCGGCGGCGGTGGGCTCGTGTCCTCCGTGGCTCCGTTGCTGGCCGGCACCGGGGCGACCTGGGTCTCGGTGACCATGGGGGCCGCCGACCGCGCCGCGCTGGAGCAGGGCCACATGGTGGACGACAGCTTCACCCTGCTCCCCGTCGCCATCGACGACGAGACCTACAGGTCGGCCTACGACGTCGTGGCCAACACCACCTTGTGGTACCTCCATCACCATCTGTTCGATCTGCCCCGCCGGCCCCGCTTCGACCGGCACTGGCGGCTGGCGTGGGAGGGCTACCGCCGGTACAACCAGGTCGTCGCCGACACCGTGATCGACCGGGCCCCGGAGGGTTCGACGGTGCTCGTGCAGGACTACCACTTCTCCCTCATCGGCGCGATGTTGGCGGCGGCGCGCCCGGACCTACGCGCCGTGCACTTCTGCCACATCCCCTTCGCCGACCCCAACATGGTGCGCGTCCTACCCGAGGCCGCCGCCGGGGAGCTCCTGGCCGGCCTGGCCGGATTCGTGGCCTGCGGCTTCCATGCCCACCGGTGGGAGGCCGCGTTCCGAGCCTGCTACGCCGACCCGGTCCTGGCCGAACTGGCCGGGACCAGCGTGGCGCCACCTTCCTTCGTCTCGTCGCTCTCCTCGGATCACGAGGGTCTCCTGGCGGAGGCCGCCAGCCCCGAATGCGCCCGGTCGGTGGAGGCTCTGCGGGCCGAAGCCGGCGGGCGCCGCATCGTCCTGCGGGTCGACCGCGTTGAGCTCTCCAAGAACATCGTGCGCGGGATGCTGGCTTTTGAGGAGCTCTTGATGGCGTACCCGCAATGGCGGGACGAGGTGGTGCACATCGCGCTGGTGTACCCGTCGCGGCAGGGGCTGGCCGACTATCTCGCCTACGGGGCGGAGGTGACGCACACGGCGGAGCGGATCAACCACGCCTGGGGCACCCCGACGTGGACGCCGATCGTCTTGCACGTCGAAGACGACCGCCCCCGGTCGCTGGCCTCACTGACCATCTTCGACGTCCTGCTGGTCAACCCGGTGCGCGACGGCCTCAACCTGGTGGCCAAGGAGGGCTCGCTGCTCAACGGCGCCGACGGCGTGCTCGTCCTCTCCCACGAGGCCGGTGCATGGGAG
>JBEKCS010000111.1:0-3908 GCA_050014755.1 Acidimicrobiales bacterium | reverse complement strand
ACACTCCTCGTCCAGGTCCTGGCCTCGGTGGCCGCCACCGGCGCCGAGGTGCTGCTGGCGTCCGCCGAGGAGTCACTGTCGCAGGTCCACGGCCGGGCCACCCGGATCGGCGCGGTGCCCGAGAGCCTGCTGGCCCTGGCCGGGCCCGACGTGGTGGCCCTGGAGGCCGCCATCGTGCGCCATCACCCGGCCCTGGTGGTCGTCGACTCCATCCAGACCGTTTCCGACGACGAGCTGCCCGGCTCGGCGGGGAGCTTGGCGCAGGTCAGAGCGTGTGTGGACCGGCTGACCCGGCTGGCCAAGTCCACCGGGGTGCCAGTCGTCCTGGTCGGCCACGTCACCAAGGACGGCGACCTGGCCGGGCCCCGGGCCATCGAGCACCTGGTCGACACCGTGCTTTCCTTCGACGGCGACCGGCACCATTCCCTGCGCGTCCTGACCGCGGTGAAGCACCGATTCGGCCCCGCCGGCGAGGTCGGCATCTTCGAAATGCGCGACGACGGGCTGCGGGCGGTGCCCGACCCCGGGCCGATGCTGCTCGGGGACCGGATGGCCGGTATCCCGGGCAGCGTTGTCGTCCCCGTCCTGCAGGGGCGGCGGCCACTGCTGGTGGAGGTGCAGGCGCTGCTCGGCCCCAGCGCAGGAGGGACGCGGACGCGCACGTTGGGTATCGACGCGGCCCGGGTCACCCTGTTGCTGGCCGTCCTGAGTCGCCGTAGCGAGGTCGTGGTCGGGGTGGCCGAGGTGTTCGTGGCCGCCGTGGGTGGCATCAGCATCACCGAGCCGGCGGTCGACCTGGGCGTGGCCATCGCCGTGGCCTCGGCCGCCGTGGAACGGGTGGTCCCGTCCGACCTCGTCGTCTTCGGCGAGCTGGGGCTGGCGGGGGAGGTCCGGATGGTGCCCGGCGCCGATCGGCGCCTCGCCGAGGCGTGGCGGGCCGGGTTCACCAGGGCCCTTGTCCCCCCTTCCACCCCTGCCGATGCCTTCCCGCCCGGCATGGACGTGGTGCCGGTGCGTACGCTCGCCGAGGCACTGGCCAGTACCATTCCTGTGTGGTCGACCGTGGCAGCCAGCCGCTGAACGACGCACTCGCGCTCATCGCTCCCGGGACCGCACTCCGTGAGGGTCTCGACCGCATTCTCCAGGCCAAGCACGGGGCGCTGATCGTGCTCGGCGACGATCCGGACGTCCTCTCCATCTGCACGGGGGGCTTCCTGCTGGATGCCGAGTACAGCCCCCAACGGCTGTCCGAACTGGCCAAAATGGACGGCGCCATCATTCTGGCCGGCGACGCATCCCGCATCGCCCGGGCGAACGTGCACCTGGTTCCCAATTCGAGCATCGCCACCACGGAGACCGGCACCCGGCATCGCACCGCCGAACGGGTGGCCCGCTCCATCGACGTGCCGGTGATCGCCGTCTCCGAGGCGATGGCCACCATTGCCGTCTACCGCAACGACGTGAAGCACACCAGCCAGTCGTCGGGGTGGCTGATCGACCGCTCCAGCCAGGCGTTGGCGACCCAGCAACGCTTCCGGGTCCGCTTCGACGACGCGTTGACGCAGCTGACCCGGCTCGAAATGGAGGACACGGTCTCGGTGCGCGACGTCGTGGCGGTGCTACAACCGGGCGAAATGGTCCGCCGGATTGCCGAGGAGGTGGGGGAACACCTCGTCGAACTGGGCGTGGACGGGCGCCTGATCCACCTGCAGACCGAGGAGCTCAGCGCCGGGGTCAGTGAAGTACTCACCGACGTCGTGCGCGACTACGCGGGTGAATCCGGGCTCACGCACCTGCGCGAGCTTCCCGCCGACGCCCTCATGGACCTACCCCAGGTGGTCGCCGTACTCGGTCTTCCGGCACCCGACGACCAGCTCCACGCCGAAATGGCCCCCCGGGGGTTCCGGCTGCTGCACCGCCTCCCCCAGCTTTCGCCCCCGTTGGTGGAGAGCCTGGTGGAGCGCTTCGGCACCTTGCCCGAGATCATGTCGGCCTCGGTGGCCGAACTCGAGTCGGTCGAGGGCATCGATACGGCCGCGGCCCGACTGGTTCGCGACGGGCTGGCCCGTATGGTCGAGGCCAGTATCTTCGAGCGGTACGAATAACGGTCGAATCTGGTAAAATGGTGAGCTGCCATCCGGCCGACTGACCTGTCGGGACCGGTGTGGCACCTCTGAAACCGTCGCTGGCCCGGCGCCGTGTCCGTGCAAGGGAGATCCGTGTTCAAGGTCGGAGACAAAGTCGTATACCCCCATCATGGGGCCGCAGTCATAGAGAAGCGCGAGACGAAGGTGGCCTTCGGCGAGAAGCGGGAGTACCTGGTCCTCCGCCTGGCCTACGGCGACCTGATCCTCAACGTCCCCGCCGACAACACCGAAGGTGTCGGCCTGCGCGAGGTGATCAACGACGAGGAGGTCGAGGAGGTCTTCGCGGTGCTGCGCAAGAAGGAAGCGCGCATGCCGACGAACTGGTCCCGCCGCTACAAGAACCACTCCGAGAAGTTGCGCTCGGGCGACATCTACCAGGTGGCCGAGGTCGTGCGGAACCTGTCCATCCGGGACAAGGACAAGGGGCTTTCGGCCGGCGAGAAGCGGATGCTGCAACGGGCGCGCCAGATCCTGGTCTCCGAGCTGACCTTCGCCCTCAACGTGGACGAAGAGACGGCCGAAGAGCGTCTGAACGACGCGCTGACCTAACAGCGGCGCGGTGGCGCAGGTGTGGTCGGTCGTGGTGGCGGGTGGTTCCGGCCAGCGCTTCGGCACGTTGAAGCAGTTCGCCCTGCTGGCCGAGCGGCCGGTGGTCGAGTGGGCCGTGGCGGCCTGCCGAGTCTCGTCGTCCGGAGTCGTGCTCGTCGTTCCCCCGGGGGCGGTCGGTTCCGGTCAGCTGGACTTCGGGGCCGACGTGGTCGTCGAGGGCGGGGCCACCCGCACCGGGTCGGTGTGCCGCGGCGTGGCGGCCGTGCCGGAGACAGCCGAGGTGATCGTCGTGCACGACGCCGCACGCCCGCTGGCCTCTGCGGACCTCTTCCGCGCCGTGATCGCCGCCGTCACCCCCGGCGGGGCCGGCGGGGCCGTCCCGGGGGTCCCGGTGAGCGACACGATAAAAGTGGTGGACGCGTCGCAGTGGGTGACCGCCACCCTCGACCGCGCCACGCTGGTGGCCGTGCAGACGCCCCAGGCATTCGACGCCGCGCTGCTCCGCCGAGCCCACGCGCACGGGACGGAGGCCACCGACGATGCCGCGTTGGTGGAGGCCCTCGGCGCAACCGTGCGGGTGGTTCCCGGCGACCCGCGCAACCTGAAGATCACCACTCCCGCCGACCTGGAGTTGGCCGAACATCTCTTGAGAGGGTGAGCGTGCGTAACGTGCGTATCGGACAAGGCATCGACATCCACCGCTTCTCCGACGATCCCCACCGGCCCCTGGTGCTGGGGGGCGTCGTCATAGAGGGGGCGCGGGGGCTCGGCGGCCACAGCGACGCCGACGCCGTGTGCCATGCCCTGGCTGACGCCGTTCTCGGGGCCGTAGGGCTCGGTGATCTGGGCCGCCACTTCCCCGACACCGACCCGGTCTGGGAAGGCGCCAACAGCGTGGACCTCCTGCGCGAGGTGGTTCGGATGGCGGCCAAACAGGGCTTCACCCCCGTCAACGGCGACTGCACCGTGGTGGCGGATACGCCACGGCTGGCTCCGCACACCGCATCCATGGCCACGCTGCTCTCCGCCGCCTTCGGTGCCCCCGTTTCGGTCAAGGCCACCCGGGCCGAGGGCATCGGCGCATTGGGACGGGCCGAGGGGATCGCTTGCCTGGCCATCGTCCTTTTGGACCAGGCGTGAGCCCTCCCCGGGGTGCCCCGCGGCGCCCGGGTGGAGGTGGCGGTGGCGGCGCCGGTGCCGGTGGCGGCCGCG
>JBEKCS010000110.1:0-3997 GCA_050014755.1 Acidimicrobiales bacterium | reverse complement strand
GACGGCGGGGTCTTCGCCTACGGCGACGCCGTGTTCCACGGCGGCCACGGCGACGCACCGCTCAACAGCCCGGTGGTGGGCATCGCCCCGACGGCCGACGGCCACGGCTACTGGTTGGTGGCCGCCGACGGCGGGGTCTTCGCCTACGGCGACGCCGTGTTCCACGGCGGCCACGGCGACGCACCGCTCAACAGCCCGGTGGTGGGCATCGTGGCCGGGCAGGACGGCGGCTACGACCTGATCGCTGCCGACGGAGGAGTCTTCTCCTACGGGACCACGTTCTACGGATCTCAGGCCTCCACACCACTGTCCAGTCCGATCGTGAGCGCGGCGGGCTGATCCCGGGGGCTCCCCAGGAAGCTGAGGACGGTCCGCCGGGCATCCGGCGGACCGTGCCGCGGCGCCTCTATCGGACGGCTCCGGAGCGCCAGGTTCTCCGGAGCGGTACTGAAGTTCCCAGCCCGTAGAACTTGGCTTCTCTACATCGCGTTCGTCGACGGCTCGTGGAACTGACGGACCGTCAGGATCACTGGCTGCCTCGAGCACGATCACCCTCTGTGGTGATCACCTCCAACTCCTGCAAACGTGGCCTAAATAGGGTTGTATTCACCCTTCTCCAATGGTAGAACTTCGTTGGCCCTCAAAGGAGAGCCACGTTCACGTGCGGGTCCAAGCGGGCTTTGCATCA
This sequence comes from Acidimicrobiales bacterium, assembly GCA_050014755.1. Lineage (GTDB taxonomy): Bacteria > Actinomycetota > Acidimicrobiia > Acidimicrobiales > RAAP-2 > Bog-756. The sequence goes on along the minus strand of JBEKCS010000110.1, from coordinate 3,309 downwards.
CCGATATGGAGGGGGATTTAATGCGATTTAATCCACTTGTACGTCTGGCCGCCGTGGGGGCCATGGTGACGGCCGGATCACTGATCATGCTGCCCGCAGGTGTCGCCTCGGCTAGTGGTTCGCCCAAGCCGCCGAGGGCCGTGGCGGTGACCTGCACGACGCTTACCGGTGATGAGACCGCGAGTTCGTTCAGCGGATGCAATCAACCGAGTGTTACGGACGGAACCGGCGTGACCACTCTGAACTCCCTGAGTTCGTCCGACGCATTCACCGCCACCGTGACCTGGGGCAGCGGCGAGACGACCACCTTTGCCGGCCAGCTGACGATCGTCGCCAGCAACCCCGCTGACAAGAAGAACCCGGACAAGTGCCCTGCCATTTCCGGTGACACGCCCTTGGCCGAGGTCAAGGAGGCCGGCACTGTGACCGGCGGTACCGCACTTGTCAAGGGAGCTGTCAAGTCCACGGAGTGCGTCTACAACGACCCGACCGACCCGGTCCCGGGTGGCGACGGCACCTTGGTGGACCTCGACGGATCGGCCAAGTTCTGACCTGATCGAGCACGACACCGGTTCCAGCCTCGGCTGTGAACCCAAGGTGAGGAAGAAGCCCCCCGCCGAGCGGGGGGCTTCTTCGCGTGCCGTGTCGGAATGGTCCGCGTCCAGCGTCGGGTCACGCCGGCACAATGGGCGTCGAATGGCGGCCGAACGCCCCGCGGCGGCGACCTCGTCGGTCAGTGCGGCAGGGTGTAGCGGGCGAACACGTGGACACCCACGAACACCCACAGCACGAGAAGGATGATCAGGCCCGGTCGCCGTGCCGCCATCGCTCCGGCCAGCTCGCCGAGGCTGGTCCACCGTCCGCCCGAACGGCGACACACGACCTCCCACACCACGGCGGCCGAGAGCAACACCACCCACAGCACGGTCACCGTCACGTCAGCCAGCCCTGCCGGATCGTCCCGGACCGGTCAACGGGTGGAGGAACACTCCCCACCCCACCGCCACCCACACCTCGAACAGCACGAACCTCGACCAATGCCACCGCATGGCGTGGTCGACGGTGGTGCTGAGCGTCGGCACCAGGGTCGACCGGCCTCCGAGGGCCAGGCCCAGTCCCTCGAGTGCCAATCCCCCTACGAGGAAGAGGATCCACGGAAGCGTCGCCCGCTGCGGACGCGTAGCCACCACGTGCTCAGCCGACCCCCGGCGGCGTGCCGGGAACGCCGCGGATGCCGCCACGGCGATCACCACCGGCAGTGCGACAGCGCCGTAGGCCACGGCGGTGAAGGGGTGGCGTCCGGTGGCCCACCACGCGTAGCCGGTGGCCACCAGGACCGCCCCGGCCGCCATCGCCCGGCCGGCCAACGACCGGTGGCGCCGCCCCGTGGGTCCCGACCCGTCGCCTACCGATTCGATCGCCCCATGGTAGATGGCTGCGGCGGCCCGAGGCCGCGTCGGCGTTCGACACGCGTCGTGCGAGGACCTGGCTGTCACACGACGTTCACCGAGGTGAGGCACGTCCCACCGGCTAGGTTCTGCGCCAGTGGCGACTGCGAACCGGTGCACTTCCCGTCGACCCGGTGCGTTCCGGTGGTGCCGGCCGCAATGGGGCTGTCCCGACGGACCGGTGGGCACGAGCGAGGAGCATCCGTGCAGTACGTGAACGAGTCCGACATCAGCGACCGGCTGGCCGCCCTACCCGGCGACGAGCCCCGGGTGGTCGTGGCCGGCAACTTCGCCACTCCGTTCGAACTGGTGCGCATCCTCGACGGGGCGCTCCCCCGCTGCCGCGCCTTCTCGCTGAACATGCAGCACGGCTGGCCCTGCCGGGACGGCTTCATCATCGAGACACCCTTCGTGGGCCCGGGGGTACGGGACGACCCCCGGCTGGAGTACCTCCCGATGCGACTGTCCCTCGTGCCCCGGCTGTTCGCGTCCCTCCGCCCTCCGGACGCCGTCCTCCTCCAGACCACACCCCCTCGGAATGGGATGGTGTCGCTCGGGATCGAGGTCAACCTGTTGCCGGCCGCCATCGAGGCGGTCGCCGCCCGGGGCGGGCCGGTGATCGCCCAGGTCAACCGCGACATGCCCTTCACCCGGGGCGACGCCCTCATCGACGCGGATCGGATCGACCTGGCCATCGACGTCGCCGCTCCCCTGCCGTCGCCCGTTCCGCACCCCGACGATCCTGTGGCCTCGGCCATCGGAGGGCAGGTGACCCGCTACGTCTCCGACGGGGGGACGGTGCAGTTCGGCATCGGGCTCATCCCCGATGCCGCCGCCGCCGCTCTTCGAACCGCCCGCGGCCTGGGGATCTGGTCCGAGATGGTCAGCGACGGTGCGCTCTCCCTCGAGCGGTCCGGGGCCCTCGACCCTGCCCGTCCGCTCACCGCCTCCTTCCTGTTCGGGTCACCCGAGCTCTATGCGTGGGTGGACGACAACCCGCGTGTCGTCATGCGCCGGACGGAGGTCGTCAACGACCCCGCCCGCATCGCCCAGCAGCCCGCCATGCTCTCGGTCAACACCGCACTGCAGGTCGACCTGTACGACCAGGTCAACGCGTCCTACCTGCACTCACGCATCTTCTCCGGATTCGGCGGGCAACCCGACTTCGTCATCGGAGCGCTCCACTCCCCCGGCGGCCACGCCGTCGTCGCCCTCCGGTCGTGGCACGAGCCGTCCGGCTCGTCGTGCGTGATCCCCCTCCTCCACGAGCCGGCCACGTCGTTCCAGCACTCGGTGATCGTGACCGAGCACGGTGCGGCCGAGGTCTTCGGGAAGAGCGCGGGGGACCAGTCCCGCCTGCTCATCGAACGTGCCGCCGATCCCCGCGCCCGCGACGGCCTCCGCGAGTCGGCCCTCGCACCAGGGGCGGCGGGGTAGGTCGGGGTCCGGCGGACGTTGTCGAGGGTCGGGGATCGGTCTCTCGGTACTTCGGTTTTCCGGTTATGCGCACCACGTGTGTACATTCGGACGAGTGATCCACCCGGCCCTCCGACGAAGCGCGTGCGTCACCGCTGGGCGACGAACAGGCCCGACGGGCTGACCGCGGCGGCCGGACAACCCGCCTACGCCCGCCTCACCACACCTCGTCGTCGGGCGGCTACGAGTCCGCCTACTGTCGCACCAACGGGCGTACTCCCGACGCCTGACAGGGTTCCAACCCTCTGACCAGGGACGACGACCGAGGCGGGGACAGTTCCCCAAAATCCGTCAGTCGTGTTGCAGTCGGTAAAGCTACCTACGGGGGCTGCCGATATCGAGGGTGTGAGGTTCGAACTGGCGCACCCGACTCCCCAGCAGCTGC
>JBEKCS010000109.1:0-4101 GCA_050014755.1 Acidimicrobiales bacterium | reverse complement strand
CCCGCCCCACGCGGTCATTCCCACTCGATGGTGCCGGGCGGCTTGGACGTGATGTCCAGTGCCACCCGGTTGACGCCCTCCACCTCGTTGATGATCCGGGAGGAGAGGCGCTCGAGGAGGTCGTAGGGCAGGCGGGCCCAATCGGCCGTCATGGCGTCGTCGCTGGTGACGGCCCTGATGATCACCGGGTAGGCGTAGGTGCGGCCGTCGCCCATCACCCCGACCGTGCGCACGGCGGGCAGGACGGCGAAGCTCTGCCACAGGTCGCGGTAGAGGCCGGCCTTGCGGATCTCCTCGACCACGATGGAGTCGGCGGCCCGCAGGATCTCGGCCCGCTCCGGCGTCACCTCGCCCACGATCCGTACGGCCAGTCCCGGCCCCGGGAAGGGCTGGCGCCAGACGATCTCGTGGGGCAGTCCCAGCTCCTCGCCCACGGCGCGGACCTCGTCCTTGAACAGCAGGCGGAGCGGCTCGACGAGGTCGAAGGCCAGGTCCTCGGGCAGCCCCCCCACGTTGTGGTGGGACTTGATGGTGGCGGCGGTGCCGGAGCCCGACTCGATCACGTCGGGGTAGAGGGTGCCCTGGACCAGGTAGCCGGCCGCCTCGTCCCCCGGTCCGTCGTCGAGGTGCCCCTTCTCGACCACCAGGTCGCGGGCCACCTCCTCGAAGATGCGGATGAACAGCTCGCCGATGATCTTGCGCTTGGTCTCGGGGTCGGTCACACCGGCCAGGGCCTCGAAGAACCGGTCGGCCGCCTTCACGTGGACCAGGTCGATGTGGAACTGACGGCGGAACGTCTCTTCGACCTGCTCGCTCTCGACGGCCCGCATGAGCCCGGTGTCCACGTAGACGCAGGTGAGCTGGTCGCCGATGGCCTTGTGCACCAGGGCTGCGGCCACCGCCGAGTCGACCCCTCCGGAGAGGGCGCACAGGACCGGGGAGGACCCGACCTGGGCCCGCACTGCGGCCACCTGGCTCTCGATGATCGAGGTATGGGTCCACGACGGGGGGCAGCGGCAGATGTCGTGGAGGAAGCGCTCGAGGAGGTCACGCCCGTGCTCGGTGTGGACGACCTCGGGGTGGAACTGCACGCCGAAGATGTTCCGGTCGGGATCGTGGAGGGCGGCCACGGGGGCGTCGGGGCAGGTGGCTGTGGCCACGAACCCGTCGGGCACCCGGGTGATGGCATCGCCGTGGCTCATCCACACCTCGGACGCCTCGGGCCAGTCCGCGAAGATCGGCGACGACGAGGTCACCGTGAGCGGGGTGCGTCCGTACTCGCCCCGGCCGGTCCGGGCCACCTCACCACCGAGCTGCGCGGTCAGGAGCTGGGCGCCGTAGCAGATGCCGAGGATCGGGACGCCGAGGTCGTAGACGCCGGGATCGATCGACGGTGCCGGCGTCTCGTTGACCGACTTGGGCCCACCCGACAGGATGATCCCCGACGGCCGGCGGGCGGCGAGCTCGGCGGCACTCGCGGTGTGCGGGACGATTTCGGAGTACACGTGGGCCTCGCGGACCCTGCGGGCGATCAGCTGCGCGTACTGGGCACCGAAGTCGACGACCAGGACCGGCCCCTCACCAGGGGCGTCGGTCGGGGCGGTGGGGCTCAATGGCCCATGCCGACGCCCTGCGAGCGCTGTAGGTCCTTGCCCTCGGTCTGGAGGGCGGGGGCCACCATGACCTCCGCCTTCTGGAACTCCTTGACGGTCTGGTAGCCGCAGGTGGCCATGGCCGTGCGCAGGGCACCGAACAGGTTCATCCGGCCGTCGTTTTCGTGGGCGGGGCCGAGGAGGATCTCCTGGAGCGTGCCCCGGGTGGTCGTCTTGACCCGCGCGCCCCGGGGCAGGGTCGGGTGGAAGGTGGCCATGCCCCAGTGGAAGCCGCGGGCCGGGGCCTCGACGGCCGAGGAGAGGGGCGAGCCGAGCATCACCGCGTCGGCGCCGCAGGCGACGGCCTTGGCGATGTCACCGCCCTTGGACATGCCGCCGTCGGCGATCACATGGCAGTAGACGCCGGTCTCGTCGAGGTGGCGCATGCGGGCCCCGGCCACGTCGGCGATGGCGGTGGCCTGCGGGACGCCGATGCCGAGGACGCCGCGGGTGGTGCAGGCGTTGCCGGGGCCGACCCCGACGAGCACGCCGACCGCGCCGGTGCGCATGAGGTGGAGCCCGGCCTGGTACGAGGCGCAGCCTCCGACGATCACCGGGACCTCGAACTCACGGATGAACCGCTTGAGGTTGAGGGGCTCGGCCGTCTTCGACACGTGCTCGGCCGAGACGACCGTGCCCTGGATCACCAGGATGTCGAGCTCGGCGGTGAGGAGGGCGGGGGCGAACTGCTCGGTCTTCTGCGGGGTGACCGACGCCGCGGTGGTGATGCCGGCGGCCTTCATCTCCTTGATCCGCTGGGTGACCAGGTCCAGCTGCACCGGCTCGGAGTACATCTGCTGCATCCGGGCCGTCGCCTTCTCGGTGGGCAGCTCCCGGATCTCGTCGAACAGCTTGGTCGGGTCCTCGTAGCGGGTCCACAGCCCCTCGAGGTTGAGGACGCCGAGACCACCGAGGCGGCCGATCTCGATGGCGGTCGTGGGGCTGACCACGCCGTCCATGGCCGAGGCCAGGAGGGGGAGCTCGAACTTGTAGGCGTCGATCTGCCAGCTGATGTCGACATCCTCGGGATCCCGGGTCCGGCGGCTGGGAACGATGGCGATGTCGTCGAACCCGTAGGCCCTCCGTCCCGACTTGAAGATGCCGATCTCTAGCTCAGCCACTGAATTGTCCTCCGGACCCTGGTTTCGATTCGACGTGCCTCCGGGACGGCGACAGCTCCGACACTGCGCTTGCCGACCTCCCCCCACGATACCGCCTGGGCGCCGGGGCCGTGTTCCGGTGCGGGCCCCGGATCGGCCCGTTCGCGGACCCGATCAGCTGCGTCGGGTGGACGACAGTCCCGGCACGTGGAGGACGAGGCAGAGCAGCTCGGTCAGCACCCGGGCGGTCGCCCCCCAGATCGTCTCGCCGGCCACCGAGTAGAACCAGACCGGGAACTCGCCCCCGGGGAGCCCGTCGCTCCCCTGGCGTCCGGGGACGGCCCACCACTCCTCGGCGAACACCCCGTCGGCCAGCAGGTCGTGCAGGGCCACGTCGAAGACCCGGGACACCTCGTCCGGGGCGGGGGAGGTGGCCGGACGGCCGTCGAGCACGGCCACCACCGGGGTCATCAGGGTGTTGGACGACACCGTCGGCATGGCCGTCAGGTGCCCGACCACGGTGACCAGGGCCGGATCGAGCCCGACCTCTTCGGTGGCCTCGCGGAGGGCACCCTCGTCGATCCCCTCGCCCGCGTCGAGCTTGCCGCCGGGGAAGGCCACCTCGCCCCGGTGGGAACGCAGGTGGGACGACCGGACGGTCAGCAGCACCCGGGCCTCGCCCGCATCCTCGAACAGGGCCACCAGGACGGCTGCCGGGTTGGTGTCGGGGAAGGCGTCGGCGAACGACCGCTCGAACTCGGACACCTCGGCGGCGGTGGCCGCAGCATCACCGGTCCGGTCCCGGGAGGCCACGGCGTCCACCACCGCGGCGAGCGGCACCGACGCCCGCACGGACGGATCGACGCCGGCCCAGGGGGCCGGACCCCCGGCCCGGTGCATCGGGGGCCGAGGAATGGCCTGGGGGCCGCTCCGGTGGCGTGGTTCGGTGGTCGGCATCGCCTCCGACATTAGGGGGAGCGGTCGTCCGGGCACGCGGCACATCGGTCGCCCTCGGGCCGGCTGAGTCGGCCCACGACGAAGGCCGGGCCCCCGGGGGCCCGGCCTTCGTGTACGACGGTGTGCTGCGTGGCGCAGCGTGCCGGCCCGGCGTGGGCCGACGGCGTGACTACATCATCCCGCCCATGCCACCCATGCCACCCATACCCCCGCCCATGGCGGCGGCAGCGGCGGCGGCGGCGGCCGGATCGGCCTTCTCGGGCTTGTCGGCCACGAGTGCCTCGGTGGTCAGGAGGAGACCGGCGATGGAGGCCGCGTTCTGCAGCGCAGAGCGGGTCACCTTGGCCGGGTCGATGACGCCGGCCTTGACCAGGTCCTCGAGCTCCCCGGTG
>JBEKCS010000108.1:0-4371 GCA_050014755.1 Acidimicrobiales bacterium | reverse complement strand
CCGCAGGTTGACGTCGACCACCGCATCCCACAGCGGTGCGGTCAGCGCACCGACCGGGTCCACGCTCACCCGGCCGGCGGCGTGGACGAGGCCGTCGATCCCCTGCATCGCCTCCGCCGACCGGTCCACCGCGGACGCCACGGCGGCGTCGTCGGTGACGTCGACGATGAACGCCGACATGCCGAGCGCCTCCCCCACGTCCAGCACGGCGGGCGAGCTGTCCCACAACGAGACCGCCCGCCCCTCGCCGGCCAGCACCTCGGCGCAGGCGCGCCCGATACCCGACGCGGCGCCCGTCACGACCACCCCGCTCACGGCCGCATCATCACCTTGATGCACTCGGCACTGCGCTCCGCCACCGCCGCATAGGCCTGCGGGGCCTCGTCGAGGCGGAACGAATGGGTGAAGATGCCGTCGGTGCGCAGGCGACCGTGGAGCACCAGAGGAACCAGCTCCTTCCACGTCTGATGAACGGGGGCGGTCGTCATCCGCAAGGTCACACTGCGGAACAGGCTCGTCAGAATCGGTAACGGGTACGGCTCGAGGTTGTGCACGCCGATGACCGAGACCGTCCCGCCGGGTCGCACCGCCGTCAGGGCATCGGTGAGCGTGGCGTCGAGTGCGACCGCGTCAATGACCGCATCCACACCCCGCCCTGCGGTGGCCTCCCGAATCGCATCCACGGTCGGTCCCAAAAGGGGTGTCGCCCCCGAGTCGGCCGCCAACGCGCGACGACCTGCCACGGGGTCCGCCGCGAACACCTGTGAAGCCCCGAGCACGAAGGCAGCACGGACGGCGCACAGTCCGACGGCACCGAGGCCCAGGACCGCCACCGTGCCACCGAGAGGGATGTCCGCCCGCTTGGCGCCGATCCACCCGGTATTGAGGTTGTCCGTCAGCAGGAGCGCCGAGGCGTCGTCCATCCCTTCGGGAATACGGAACAGTTGAAAATCAGCCGAGGGAACGGCGACCATGGACGCCTGCCCACCTCCCAGGGCCCCCGCGCCGAACACCTTGGGGCCCTCGACGCACGTGACGGGATCGCCGGTCGCACATCCCTCACAGTGGCCGCAGCCGGCGACAGAGGCGGTCAGCACCCGGTCCCCCGGCGCGAAGCGCGTCACCCCGGGGCCGGCCTCGGCCACGGTCCCCACGAACTCATGGCCGACAGGGAGGCCGGCGGCGCCCACCGGAATGTCCCCGTCGTAGAAGTGCATGTCCGAACCGCAGATCGCGGTGGCCTCGACCTCCACCACCACCCCGTCGGGGCCGGGCAGGACGGCGTCAGGCGCCTCAGCCACCGTGACGCTACGTGGACCATCGATGACGACGTGGCGCACTCGACCCCCTCCGAGAGTAGACACAATCCCAATGTTGTGTACCATCACATTTTTCCACATTTTTCACCGCCCCACCCGGGCCTCGGCCGAGAAAGGGCCACGACATGCGCAACCCGCACGCAGGTGAGCCGTTCGCCACATCCGACGAGGACATCGCCGCGGCTCTGCAGGACGTCAGCATTCCGACGTTGCTGCTCTCGCTCGTGCACATGTCCGGGAACCCCGACCTCATTCGAGGACGGCTGAAGCCGGCCGGTCTCTTCCTCAACGAGGTCCAGGGCTATATGAGCGAAGAGGACAAGGCCGAGGCGCGGGCCCTCGCTCTCGAGGTCATCTGTGACTACCGCGACCGCGGGTGCCCCGAGCCGGAACCGGTCTCGGCCGAACTGCTGCACGAAATGATGGCCTGGCTGGTGTGCGAGGAGGTACCCGACGAGTACGTCCCGATGCTCATGGAGGAGATGGAGCTCGACGGGAGCGACGCCCGACGCGTCGGGGTGCAGGCCGACGCCGCGGCGCGGGAGGCGTTTCCGGTCGTCGTCATCGGGTGCGGGGAGTCGGGTCTGCTGGCCGGCATCCGGTTGAAGGAAGCCGGCATCCCGTTCACCATCGTCGAGAAGAACGCAGGTGTCGGTGGTACCTGGTGGGAGAACTCCTACCCCGGGGCACGGGTGGACGTCGGCAACCACTTCTACTGCTACAGCTTCGAGCCCAGCGATGCCTGGACTGAATTCTTCGCGCAGCAGCCGGAGCTCCAGGCCTACTTCGAGGCGGTGATGGACAAGCACGGCATCGGGCCCCACGTCAAGTGGGAGACCGAGGTCCTCGGGGCACGCTGGGACGACGCAGACGGCACCTGGTCGGTCCGGGTCCGCGCCAAGGACGGGACCGAGTCGGTCCTGACCGCCCGGGCGGTCATCTCGGCCGTGGGCCAGCTGAACCGGCCGCACATCCCGGAGATCCCGGGTCAGGAGAGCTTTGGCGGCCCCGCCTTCCATTCCGCACGCTGGGACCATTCGACGGAGATTGCCGGCAAGCGGGTGGCCATGATCGGGGCCGGGGCCAGCGGCTTCCAGATCGCCCCGACGATCGCCCCCGAGGTCGAGCACCTCACCGTCTTCCAGCGGACGGCGCAGTGGATGTTCCCGAATCCCAACTACCACGCCGCGGTGGGGCCCGGGGTCCGGTGGGCCCTGCGCCATCTGCCGTTCTACGGCCGTTGGTACCGCTTCTTGATCTTCTGGCCCAGTTGCGACAAGGGGCTCGAAGGGGCCCGGGTCGACCCCGACTATCCCGACCAGCAGCGCGCGGTCAGCGAGCGGAACGAGCTCACCCGTCAGATGTTCACCGATTGGATCACCAGCCAGATCGACAACGACCCGGACCTTTTGGCGAAGGTCATTCCCGACTACCCGGCCACGGGAAAGCGGACGCTGCAGGACAACGGCTCGTGGTTGCGCACGCTCACCCGCGACAACGTCGATCTGATCCGCACCGGTATCGATCACATCGAACCCGACGCCATCGTCACGGTCGACGGAGAGCGCTACCCGGCCGACGTGATCGTCTATGCCACGGGATTCTTCGCCAGCCGGGTGTTGTGGCCGATGGACATCACCGGGCGGGACGGGGTCGAGCTGCGCGCCCTGTGGGGTGAACGGCCGGCGGCGTATCTCGGGATCACCGTCCCCGGGTTCCCCAACTTCTTCTGCATGTACGGCCCGGGCACCAACCTGGCCCATGGAGGCAGCCTCATCTTCCACTCGGAATGCCAGATGCGGTACATCACGCAGTGTCTCGAAGAACTCATCGCAGGTGGTCACCAGGCCATGGAGCCACGCCAGGAGCGCTACGACGACTGGCACGAGCGGACTCAGCGAGAGATCAAGACGCTGGTGTGGTCCCAGCCTTCGGTGAAGCACTCGTTCTTCAAGAACGCCTACGGGGAGATCCACGTCCTGAGTCCCTGGCGCCTCGTCGACTATTGGAGTTGGACGAAACAGCCCGACCTCGGTGACTTCGTCATTCGGTGAGCGTCTCGAACGCACCACCGCGAACGGGGACACGCGACCGCGTGCTCGCGGCCACCGAACGCTGTCTGCGACGATCAGGCATCAGGCGGACGACGATGACCGAGATCGCCGCCGAGGCCCGTCTGTCCCGGGCCTGGCTCTACAAGAACTTTCCGGACAAGGCGTCGCTCATCGTCGCCACACTCGTCCAGACCGATGAGGCGTTCTGGGCCGGGGCCCATGCCCGGGTGTCGCAACGTGACGGCCTCGCGGCGCAGGTGGCGGAGGCGGTGCGCATATCCAAAGAACACCAGCCCCGGGCGCTCCTCCTTCAGCTGAAGGCGGAGGAGCCCGAGGCGTTCGTCGAGACGGTCGGAACCGGGCTGGTCCAGATGATGCCGGGAATGGCCCTGTTCTGGCATCCGTACCTGGAATCCGCACGGGCCCGGGGCGAGGTGCGGTCCGATATCGACGTCACCCGGGCGGCGGAGTGGGTCATGAGGATCGTCCTGTCCCTTGTCACCGTCCCCGGTGATGCCGTCGATGCCGACGACCCGGGGAGCCTTGTCCGCTTTGTGGGCGAGTTCTTGGTGTCCGGCCTGCGCTGACACCGGGAGGACCCGGCGACGCCGAGGGCAGATGCCGGGTTCTGGGCGTCGGCGAGGTATGTTCCGCCAGAAGAAGAACGGCCGGACGAACAGAGGAGCCCGCGGTGTTACGCGTCGACGAAACCGACATTTATGGCCCGGACATCTACACCGAGGCGGTCGGGGACATCGACACGCTGGCGAACCTCGGTCCGCTCCAGCCCCTGGCCGGCATTTGGGAAGGGACGAAGGGGGCCGACCAGCACCCGGTCGCGGCAGGGACCGGGCACGACGTGTTCACGGAGCACTACGAGTTACACCCCATCGACTTCCAGACGAATGGGCCGCAACTGTTCTACGGCATGCGGTATCACACCCACATACTCAAACCCGGCGAACAGCCGACATTTCACGATCAGGTGGGCTACTGGC
>JBEKCS010000107.1:0-5013 GCA_050014755.1 Acidimicrobiales bacterium | reverse complement strand
TTGTGTGGAAACTGCTTCTTGAGGTTGACGCGGTGATCGTCGCGTCTGGGGGATGTTGCCTCAGCTCACGAGGCCGTACACCACTGGTCGGGACTCAACTCCTGAAAGCGCCTGTCCGTACCCGAGAGAGCTGAAGAGTCGATCCACGCTGTAGATGCGCTTCTGGTATGCGTACGGGGCTACGTAGCCGATAGCGAGTTGGTCAGGACCGTGGTAGTTCATGCAGCCGTCGGCCGCTGGCAAGTACGTGGACTGGACACACTCGATGAAGCTCCTGGCTCCAATCGTGGAGGAAACGGCCGAATCAAGGGTGCGGGATGCGCCGGGGTCGTTCGCAGATGTCTGGTCTACCGCAACAATGGCTGCAACGATTCCTACGGCCAGGAGGACAAACAGGGAGCACCAAGGAAACACAGTCCTGACACGGCTTTTCGATGCGACCTCCGGCTGAGACGACACGAGGCCTTCATCGGCGTCCTCGGGCGCTGCCTGAAGGATGCTCCGTCGGTGGGGCCCGCCACCAAGGTGCCGGTCGAGGTCGGTCAGCCGCCTGCAAGCAGGCGCACCCCCGAGGCGCCGCCGACCCGGCGTTCGGGGACTTCTGCCGCATATTCGATTCGATGCATGTTCCCGTCGTGACGTGAATAGGCCCCGTGCCTGCACGTTTGCACAGTGGGCATGCTCGGCGGCGGGCGCTTGGTGGTGACCGTTTTCATGCTCTGACGTGGGCATCCCTGGGGTTGATTGCATCGGATGATTGAATCCCGCGTCCAATACGAGGCATGAAGGGAACCGAATGAGCAGATCCAAAGCAGTGTGGCTGGCCGCGTCTCCGTCGCCGGAGTCACTGGCCGCCGGTGGCGTGTTCGAGGCGATGCTCGACGGCTGGCGTGATCAGCAGCTGGCCCGGAGCTTGAATGAGGTGACCATCGATGCCCGAGAGCGGGTGGTCCGTCGGTTTCGTCTTCACGCGCAGAGCTGGCCCTGGGAGTGGCTGCCGGGCCACTTGGAGTCCTGGGTCGGCGAACTACGTGTGGATGATCACCGGGCCCACTCGACCATCCGGAGCTATCAACTGGCCGTCGGTTCCTTCTGCGACTTCGTGTGCGATCCGGCCTATGGCTGGTCGCTCTCGTGCACGACCCAGTTCGGCACCGCACCGAGCCAGGTCTGTCGTCCGGAGAACCTGGCCACCCACACGTCTGAGTACGAGGGTCGCCCGGGTCGCCGGTCGTTGACCCGGGTGGAGCTGCAGTCCCTGTTCGACGCGGCCGACGACGACGACGTCGAGGTCATCCGGTCCCGGTCGAAGAAGGGCTGGGCGCCGGCCTTCCGGGACGCCACCATGTTGAAGGTCGCCTATGGGTGGGGACTCCGACGCCGGGAGGTCCGCATGCTCGAGGTGGTGAACTTCTCTCCCAATCCGTCGGCTCCCGAGTTCGGTGCCTATGGGGTCTGCCAGGTCCGGTGGGGAAAGGCGGCCAAGGGTGGCCCTCCCCGACGGCGCAGCGTGCTCACCGTATTCGACTGGTCGACCGACGTGCTGGCCGAATGGATCGACGACGTCTGGCCCACGATGGAGCCGGGCGGGCCGGGGCTGTGGCCGTCCGAGCGCGGACCGCTGGTCAGTGAGGACCGGATCACCACCGCCTTCACACGTTCGGCGAGAGCCGCCGGGCTGCCCAGTGGGTTGACCCTCCACTGCCTGCGCCACAGCTACGTGACCCACCTGATCGAGGACGGCTATGACGCCCTGTTCGTCCAGCAACAAGCCGGTCACGAGTACGCGTCGACACTGGCCATCTACACGTCGGTGTCGTCGGACTACAAGACCCGCACTCTCAGGGCCGCCCTTGACGGGGCGGTCGAGGCCGCAGCACTTCGCAAGGCAGCACCGCATTCCAAGGCTGCACAGTGAGGGCCCGACGGACGGTCCGCTACTCCTGGCGCCTGCGTGAGGTCATGGCCGCCCACAGGATCTGGAAGACCACCGAGCTCAAGCCATTGCTTGCCGAACGTGGTGTCGAGCTGTCTGCTGCCCAGGTCTATCGACTGGCCACCGGCACGCCCGAGCGCCTGTCGTTGACCACCTTGGCCGCCCTCTGCGACATCTTCGACTGCACCCCGGCCGACCTGATCGAGACCGGTGCTGTGGTCGGAACACCGGCGACGAAGGCCACACCGGGGCGACCGGCTGCACGGCGTCCCCGTCGGGCCCGCATCACCGAGGATCCCCAGCAATGACGGGTGTTCCCTGCGCGGCATCGTGTGGGCGGACGACCCGACGACCGGCCTGGCCCGGTGGTGCGCTCTGTCATAGCTGCGCCCGCAGGCGGCTCCACCGCCGCGGACGGTGTCCCGGGTGCGGGCGTGTCCGTTCCCTCCCCGGTGGCACGTTGGTCGAAGGGGCGACGTGTCGGGACTGTGTGGGGATCGACGAGGATCTGATGTGTCGAAGCTGTGGCGCCGACGACGACTTCGACACCTTGTTCCGCTGTCGTCGGTGCTCCCTACGAGCACGGCTCGACACCGTCTTCGACGACGGCTCCGGAGTCATCAATCCAGCCCTCATTCCCCTCGTTGACGCACTGGCGGCCATGGAGGTCCCGAGTGGTGGGCTGTCGTGGTTGGAGGACCGACGGGTGGTAGCGCGTATCGGTTCCCTCGCCACCGGTGCGGTCCCACTCACCCACGACGGCGTCGACACGCTTGACTTCTCCAACGCCCGAGAGCACTTACGCGAGCTGCTCATCACCCATGGCGTCCTGCCTGCCCGCCACCGCCACCTGGCCGCCTTCGAGCGGTGGTCCACCACAAGGCTTGTCGCCATCGATGACCCGGCCGATCAGCGATTGATCGCGGCCTACCTGCGTTGGCACCACGGGCCCAGACTCACCCGACTGGCCGAGGCGGGGACGCTCACCGAGAGCCGCTATGCGGTGGCCCGGGCCCAGACCAACATCGCCATCCGATTCCTCGAGTGGCTGCGTTCTCCGGACACCGATCTGGTCGCCGCCACCCAGGCCGATATCGATGCCTGGTTCGCCACCGGACCCACGACCCGGACCCACTCCCGGTCCTTCCTGCGCTGGGCCACATCCACCCACCGACGGGCAACGCTGCAGTTGCCGCCCGACCGGCAGAGTGCACCGCGGGCCATCACCGAAGCGGCACGACTCGACCTGCTCTCGCTCCTCCTCGATGACGACGACATCGCCCTCGTCGACCGAGTGGCGGGTTGTCTCGTGCTGCTCTACGTGCTGCCCATCAGTCGGATCAACCGACTGCGGCGGATCGACTTTCAACCCATGGACGGAGGGTTCGCCCTTCGTCTCGGCGACGATCTTGTCCCGGTGCCCGCTCCACTCGGCGTGCTCGTCGAACGCCTCGTCGCAGGGCGTGACCACCTGACCAGTGCCGGTCATCCCGACAGCGATTGGCTCTTCCCCGGACGCTGTGCCGGACAGCCCGTCGAGTCCGAGCAACTCGCCGATCGCCTCAACCGACACGGCATCAATCGTGCCGCACGGGTCGCCGCTCTCGACGCACTGCTCACCACGGTGCCCGCACCGGTGCTGGCCAAGTTGCTCGACCGGAGACCCTGGCGAGTGGCGGACCGGTCCAAGAACCTCGGCACGGACTGGAGGCGCTACATCGCCCTACGAGTACAGTCGTGACCGGATCTCAGGGGGAATACGCAGCAGAGGAATATGCGTCTCCACCAGTCAGGCAAGGCACAGTCCCCGGTACCGAGATTGGTCTGGGACGATGTGGTCGTGCGGAAACTTCTCAACCGTCGTCATGCCATCAAGATGGCCCTGCTCGTCGTCTGGGTGATCCTCGCAGCCTGCGGGAATGGAACCGGGCAGGATGGAGTCACCTCAGCGAAGCCATCTGGTGCCCAGCTCGACGCCACGAGCAGCTACTTCCTCGGCCACTATGCGCCAGAGTTCGGCTGGACATCACACACTGGATGCGTCACGTACTCGATGGGGACTCAGCTCGAGGGCGACGGGCGACTGATCGCCTACACCCAGGTCATCTGCGGGAGCTGCCCGGAGGCGACCAGCCCGGGAGAGACCAATCCACTCGAAGAGGCAACGACTCCTGTCGTGTTTCACCTTTGGGGTGCGTCAGTTACTTCAGCCCAGGCCGACACCGAGCCAGGGGATCCGATGTTCGCAGACTTGATCAACAAGATCTTCCCGGAGTCGCTCCAATCGGCCGCCGCCGAACAGCAGATCCCTCATATCAACGTTCTCATCCAGGAGGCCGATGCTCGTGGAGGCTGTTGACCCAACCGACCCACTCCCGATCAGGGGCAGCTAGTCAGCGTTCAGAAACGTTGCGATGAGGTCTGAGTCTGGAGTGGGAATACGGTACTCATGGTGAATGGCTCGGTCATGTTCGTTGACGAGGCTCACAAGTACGAACTTCGCCGCCAAGGACCGCTGGGATTGCGGCGTGAGTCTCAGAATCCAATCAGCCTTGTCGAAACGGACTTCCGGCAGATTGGTTAGCCGGCTGCCCTTCCACGTCATGGTTGATTTGGTCACGAAAAAGTTGCCCTGGGGTGTCCAGTGAATCCCCCCTCGTTTCTCGTGAGAGATGGGCAGCGCAGCAACGGCAACCGTCCCGCCCGCAGCCACATATTCGGCATCCGCTCTCTTCTGTTCCTCAGTGGGAGGGCGAAAGCCGTGGCGAATCACATCAAGCATGGTGCGTGTTCCAACAGCACGGCGAGTCCTTGGAGTGGATTGCGCCATCAACTTATCCTACGGTTCGACAGCACATACGCCACGGTTTTCCACACGCCCCGAGGTGTTGTTACACGGTCGAGAGACGACCTCGACCCGGGGTCGGGGACACCCCGAGATGGTCGCCAGATGGACGGCAAACTGTAAGTTGAACTGGTGACCGATGTGAGTCAACCAGGCCGTCCCGGCTGGTATCCCGATTCGAATGGCAGCGGCACCTTGAGGTGGTGGTCAGGATCAGTCTGGTACGAGGACA
>JBEKCS010000106.1:0-5398 GCA_050014755.1 Acidimicrobiales bacterium | reverse complement strand
CTTCCGATGCCCGCCCAGAACCGATCGACTCCGACAACCCCGGGGGAGACCCACCCACCACCGATCCGGCGCCCCCGACGCGGCTCGACGTCGTCTGCGTGGGCAACGCACTCGTCGACGTCCTGGCCTCGGCCACGGACGAGGACCTGCTGGAGCTCGGACTGGTGAAGGGGACGATGGCGTTGGTGGACCACGTCCGGTCGGGTGCCATCTACGACCGCATGGGGTCGACCGTCGAGGCCTCGGGTGGCTCGGCGGCCAACACCGCCGCGGGCATCGCCGCGCTCGGCGGGCGGGCGGCGTTCCTCGGACGGGTGGCCGACGACGGCTTCGGTCGCGCCTTCACCCACGACATCCGTTCGGTGGGCGTGGCCTTCGACCCGACCCCGACGGCGGCCGTGCCCGGCGAGGTGGTCACCGGGCACTGCCTGGTCCTCGTCACCGAGGACGCCGAGCGGACCATGGCCACCCACCTGGGCGTGGCCTCGGAGTTCGGTGCCGTGGACCTGCACGACGGCCACCTGGCCTCGACCCAGATCGTCTACCTCGAGGGCTACCTGTGGGAGCAGGCGCCGGCAAAGGCGGCCATGCGCGAGGCCATCGAGGTGGCCCACCAGAACGATGCCTCCGTCGCCCTCACCGTGTCGGATCCGTTCTGCGTCCAGCACCACCGGACCGAGTTCCTGGAGCTGCTCGACAGCGACCTCGAACTGCTCTTCGCCAACGAGGAGGAGGCGATGATGCTGTTCGGCGCCACCACGTTCGACGCCGCCGTCGACGCGGTGGCGGCCACCGGCGTGCTCGCCGTCATCACCCGGGGTGCGCACGGGTCGGTGGTGGTGACCGCCTCCGGACCGATCGAGGTCCCGTCGGCTCCTGTCGACCGGGTCGTCGACACCACCGGTGCGGGCGACCTGTTCGCCGCCGGGTTCCTCTACGGCATCACCAACGGGCTCGCGCCCGAGGAGTCGGCCCGTCTCGGCGGGGTCTGCGCGGCCGAGGTCATCTCCCACGTCGGGGCCCGCCCCCAGGGCGACCTGCGCGCCCTCGCGGTGACGGCGGGGCTCTTCGCCTGACCGGTGTGTCGGGCCCCGGTCAGCCCTTGGCCGGGTCGACGGGCCGGAAGGAGAAGGGGAGGTCGCCGATGCGGACCAACAGGGACGCCACGGCCCGGCCGAGCGGCGCCAGCGCCTCGTCCAGGGTCTTCGGGTCCTCGAGGATCGACTCGTCGATGGCACACGATCCCTCGTAGGAGACCTCGATGGCGTACTCGGGGCCGTCGGGCCCGTCGAGGAGGACCTGTTCTATGGTCGCCGGCCCGCGGACCAGCGGCTCGCCCAGCACGTCGAGATGCTCGGGAAGTGTCTCGAGGAAGGGCCCCGCATCGGGGAACCGGTCCAGACCCTGGACCCGGAAGGCGATCTCCACCAGCACCTCGGGCGGCTCCACGATCAATTCGTGCTGCTCGTCGGGCTCGCCACCGATGGCCCAGCTGCGGTAGGCGGTCTGGCTCCAGGTCGGCCAGTCGAAGCTGGTGTCGACCCGGATCCGTGCCGGTCGTTCTTCGCCCGGCAGGCTGTAGGACGTCTCGAAGCTCACGTCGCCGAGGAACACATCCACCTGGAACCGCTCCTCCACCGCCTGGCGCTGGAGGAGCGCGGCCTCGAACGCGTTCCGGTGGGAGACGACGAGTTGGGTGAAGACGTGGTCCAGCATGGCGGGTCAGAGGCTACCGTTCTTCCGTGACCTCCTCGCCCGGCTCCTCGTCCACCGAGTGGCCCGACCGTCCGGTGTGGCGGGAACGCCGGGTGATCGCCTACGCCCACCAGGGCGGAGCGTGGGAGGGCCCGTCGTCGACGCTGCACACCATCGACGCCGCGCTGCGTGCCGGGGCGACCGGGATCGAGCTCGACGTCCATGCCACCGCGGACGGACGTCTGGTCGTCTGCCACGACGCCACCGTGGACCGGACCACCGACGCCGAGGGCACCATCGCCTCGCTCACCTACGCCGAGCTGTCGCGGCTGGACAATTCCTACTGGTGGGCGCCCGGGGCCGACGTCACGCCCGGCCTGCCCGACGACGCCTACCCGTTCCGGGGGAGGGCGCCCGGTGACCACCGGTTCGGGTTCGCGCTGCTCGAGGAGGTGCTGGAGGAGTTCCCCTCGGCGATCCTCAACCTCGACATCAAGCAGACGGCACCGGTGGTCGCCCCCTACGAGCAGGCCCTGGCCGACCTGTTACGGCGCTTCGACTGCGCCGACCGGGTGATCGTGGCGTCGTTCCTCGACACCGCGACCGACAGTTTCTCGGGCATCGCCCCCGAGTTCGCCACGTCGGCCGGGACGCTGGCCACGGCCGCGTTCCACCGGTCGGTCCGGTCGGGGGAGGAGCCCCTTCCCATGCGCCACGTGGCCCTCCAGGTCCCGGTGTCCTACGGCGACGTGACCCTGGTGGACGAGCGGTTCGTGGACGTGGCGCACGCCAGTGGTCTGGTCGTCCACGTGTGGACCATCGAGGAGGAGTCCGAGATGGAGGAGCTGTGCGGGTTGGGCGTCGACGGGATCATCACCGACCGGCCGACGGCGCTGGTCGGGGTCCTGACCTGTCGGGGGTGCGCATGGTCACCGAATGCGTGAGGCGCGGTGGGGTCCCACGGGGCCCGGCCGAAGGCGCGAGCCAGCACGGATGCGAGGAATCCCCGGGGCTCGGGACTGATCGGACCCGACCGGGCGACCGGAGCGGGAGGAGGGACGGCGACGAGGCCACCGCCACCGGGCGGCAGCTGTCAGCCGCGCCCGCAGTTCGGCTTCTTGCCGTGGTTGGCCTTCTTCTTGGCCCGGAGCTTGCGCTTGTTGGTTCGTTTCGACACAGTCCGGCAAGGCTACTCGCTCGGCGCCCCGGCGGGCCAACGGGCCCGGTAGCCGTCGTCACCGGAGCGGCGGCGCCGTGACCTGGCTGCTGCGGGACGGAGACGTGCTGGCCACCGCCGAGGTGGCCGACGGTTTCGGCCGACGGGCCAAGGGACTGCTCGGTCGGGACGGCTATGACGGGGCGATGGTCCTTCCCCACACCCGCTCGGTCCACACCGTCGGCATGCGCTTCGCCATCGACGTCGCCTTCTGCGACCGCGAGCTGGTGGTCCTCGACGTGGTACGGGTGCTTCCCCTGCGGATTACCCTGCCCAGGCGTCGGGGCCGGACGGTGGTCGAGGCCGAGGCCGGTGCCTTCGGGCGCTGGGGGCTGCAGGTGGGCGACCAACTCGAGCTGCGCGGATGACCGGCGACACCGGCGACACCGGCGACACCGGCGACACCGGCGGTGGCGAGGGCGCTCGGGAGAGCTCGGAGGAGGTGCCTCCGGGCGCCCTGGTCGTCGTCGGCACTCCGATCGGCAACCTCGACGACCTGTCGCCACGGGCGGTCGACGCCCTCGCCACCGCGGACGTCGTCTACTGCGAGGACACCCGCCATTCGCGCAAGCTCCTCAGCCACGCCGGCATCTCGGGGGTGCCGCTGCGTTCGCTCCACGAGTACAACGAGGTCGACCGGACCGACGAGGTCGTCGCCGCCGTGGCCGCGGGACGGACGGTGGCCCTGGTCAGCGACGCCGGGATGCCCGCGGTGTCCGACCCGGGACAACGGGTCGTCGCCGCGGTGGCCGCCGCCGGGCTCGCCGTCACCGTGGTGCCGGGTCCCTCCGCGGTGCTCGCCGCCCTGGTGGCGAGCGGTCTGGCCACCGACCGGTTCTGCTTCGAGGGATTCCTCCCCCGGTCCGGGAGGGAACGAGCGGAACGGCTGGCCGCCGTGGCCGCCGAACGGCGGACCTCGGTGCTGTTCGAATCGCCGGTGCGCACCGGCGCCACCTTGCGCGACCTGGCCGACGCCTGTGGCGGCGACCGCCCGGTGGCGGTGGCCCGCGAGCTCACCAAGCTCCACGAGGAGATCTGGCGCGGGACGCTCGCCGCGGCGGTCGAATGGGCCGGCGAGGGTGTGCGTGGCGAGGTGGTCCTGGTGCTCGGGGGTGCCCCCGAGCCGGCGGAGCAGGCCGTGGACGACGCCGTGCTGTACCGGGCGGTGGCGGAGCGTCTGGCGGCCGGGGCGAGGACCCGGGGGGCGGTCGACGAGACGGCCGCCCAGTACGAGGTACCCCGGCGCCGGGTCTACGAACTGGCCCTCCGGGTGAAGCACGGGGGGCAGGAGGGCCCGGTCGATGGCGACGACCAGCCGGGTGCAACGCCGTAACGGACGAGCGGGTAGACCGGACGGAAGAACCGGAGCGCCCGCCGGGCGGGCTCCACCACCACGACGAAGGGACGGCACATGTTCGGACGCAGCACGGATCTCGACTCCACCCAGGCTCCGCCGATCGCCCCGGACGACGTGCCCGAGGGCTGCGACCGGGCGGCGTTCGCCGCCGGCTGCTTCTGGGGGGTCGAGGAGTTCTTCCTGGTCATCCCCGGGGTGGTGGACGCCGTCTCGGGCTACGAAGGAGGCACGGTCGACCACCCGACCTACGAGCAGGTCTGCTCGGGTCGCACCGGCCACGCCGAGGCGGTCCTGGTCACGTTCGATCCGTCCCGGGTCAGCTTCGACACCCTGCTCGAGGAGTTCTGGCGCCACCACGACCCCACCACCCCCAACCGGCAGGGGCCGGACCACGGGACCCAGTACCGCTCGGCCGTCTTCACCCGCAACGAGGCCCAGGCCGAGGCCGCCCGCGCCTCGCTCGCCGCCTTCCAGGCCCGCTTCGCCCGGCCGATCGTCACCGAGTTGGCCCCGGCCTCGACGTTCTGGCCGGCCGAGGCGTACCACCAGCGCTACGCGCAGCGCACCGGCCGCGGCGGCTGCCACGTGGCCAACTGGTAGACGGGCCGGGCCCGACCGGGCCGGTGTGCGGCCTCGGGCGGCCGGGTCGGTACGCTGACGTGCGATGTCCCGCTACTACATCACCACGCCGATCTACTACGTGAAGGACGCGCCCCACGTCGGGCATGCGTACACGACGGTCAACGCCGACGCGTTGGCCCGGTGGCACCGGCTCGTCGGCGACGACGTCTTCTTCCTGACCGGCACCGACGAGCACGGCCAGAAAGTGGCCCGGGCCGCCGAGGAGCAGGGGATGGCCCCGCTGGCCTGGACCGACCAGCTCTCCCCGCGGTTCGCCGAGGCATGGGCCGGGCTCGATGTCTCGAACGACGACTTCATCCGCACCACCGAGACCCGGCACCGGGCCGCGGTGCAGGAGTTCCTGAGCCGGGTCAACGACAACGGTTACATCTACAAGGACACCTACAGCGGCCTCTACTGCGTGTCGTGCGAGCGCTACTACGCACTTGACGAGCTGGTCGACGGCAACCTGTGTCCCGACCATCGGACCCCGGTGGAAGAACTCGAGG
>JBEKCS010000105.1:0-5702 GCA_050014755.1 Acidimicrobiales bacterium | reverse complement strand
CGGTTACTGGCTGGTGGCCTCTGACGGCGGGATCTTCTCGTTCGGCGACGCCGCCTTCTACGGCTCGATGGGCGGCCAGCCCCTCAACGCCCCGGTGGTGGGCATGGCCTCGACCCCCGACGGCCACGGCTACTGGCTGATCGCCTCTGACGGCGGGATCTTCGCCTTCGGCGACGCCGCCTTCTACGGGTCGATGGGCGGCCAGCCCCTCAACGCCCCGGTGGTGGGCATCGTCCCCACCCCCGACGGCCACGGCTACTGGCTCGTGGCCTCCGACGGCGGGATCTTCGCCTTCGGCGACGCCCCGTTCCGAGGGAGCGCGGGCAGCCTCCTCCTGCAGGCCCCGGTCACCGGGATGGCCGCGGACGACGCGACAGGTGGCTACTGGATGGTCGGGGCCGACGGCGGGGTGTTCGCCTTCGACGCGCCGTTCGAAGGCGCCGGCTGATCAGCCGGCCCAGATGATCGACTGCAGCTCCGAGTAGGCCTCGAGGCTGTAATCGCCGCCGTCCCGACCGATGCCGCTCATCTTGAATCCGCCGAAGGGCGCATCCATGTTGCGCTGGGCAGTGTTGATGCCGACGTGCCCGGCCCGGAGCTGCTTTGCCACCCGGAACGCCCGGGCGGTGTCGCCGGAGAACACGTAGTCGTAGAGGCCGAATTCGGAGTCGTTGGCGATGGCCACGCCCTCGTCGTCGTCGTCGAAGGGGATGGCGACGACCACGGGGCCGAAGATCTCCTCGCGGGCCACCTTCATCCCGTTGGAGCCGGTGATGAGGGTGGGCTCGACGTAGTAGCCGGTGGGCAGGTGCTCAGGTCGTCCACCGCCGACCACGACCTCGCCCTCGGTCCGTCCCGACTCGATGTAGTCGAGGATCCGCTGCTGCTGGGCCCCGGAGATGACCGGCCCGACGACGGTGGTTGCCTCGGTCGGGTCGCCGACCGTGAGACGCCCGGCGAAGGCGGACAGCCCTTCGATCACCTGGTCGAAGATGCTCCGATGGACGACGGCCCGGGTGGGGGCCGTGCAGATCTGGCCGGAGTGGAACGCCCACGTCGAGCCGATGGCGGTGATGACGGCCTTGATGTCGGCGTCGGCGAAGACGACGGCGGCACCCTTGCCGCCGAGCTCCATGAGCAGGCGCTTCATGGTGGGGGCGCCGGCGGCGGCGATGCGCTGGCCGACCGAGGTGGACCCGGTGAACGACACCATGTCGACGTCGGGGGTGGTGGTCAGCACCGACGCCGGCTCCGGCCCCTGGGCGTTGACCAGGTTGACGACCCCGGGGGGGAAGCCGATTTCGTCGAGGACACGAGCCAGCTCCACGACGGCGAGGGGGTCCTGGGGGGCGGGCTTGATGACCACGGTGTTGCCCATGGCCAGTGCGGGGGCGACCTTGCCGGCCATGTTGGTGAGGGGGAAGTTGTAGCTGGCGATGGCCGCCACCACGCCCACCGGCTGGCGGTAGGCGAACGCACTGATCAGGCCGCCGGGGGCGAGCGGGGTGGCG
Organism: Acidimicrobiales bacterium; assembly: GCA_050014755.1. Lineage (GTDB taxonomy): Bacteria > Actinomycetota > Acidimicrobiia > Acidimicrobiales > RAAP-2 > Bog-756. The sequence continues at coordinate 4,191 of JBEKCS010000105.1, read as the reverse complement.
GCGGTGGCGATGGGGGGGAGCATCGACTCCTGGACGTGGCGGATGTCCCGGCTGAAGCGCTCGAACCGGTCGGCGCACACCGGGACCTGCATCCGTGATCCGACCGAAGCGGTGGCACCCGTCTCGGCGATGACCAGGGGCACCAGTTCGTCGTTCTTGGCTCGGATGACGGCCGCCGCCGCCTTCAGCAGGGCGAGGCGCTCCTCGACCGGGGTCGCCGCCCATGCCGGGAACGCCTCGCGGGCGGCGGCGCAGGCCGCCTCGGCGTCGGCGACCGAAGCGTTGGGGGCCTGGCCGACGACCTCTTCGGTGGCCGGGTTGATGACGTCGTAGGTACCGTCTCCGGCGTCCACCCACTTCCCGCCGATCAGAAGCTGCGTCTCGTCTCTGGTGGCCTGGCTGCCCATGTGATGGGCCCCCTTTCGTTGGGAGGTCGAGGTGACCTGGATGGATGCGGTGGTGTGGTCGGTGGCGCCCTGCGGCACCCGGTCGGGAGTGTGGGTAGTGGCCCCAGGCGAGCCCCGGGCCGCGGCGCCGTCGCCGGTCAGGCGCTGACCGGGGTCGGGTCCACGGTGACGGTGTCCCGGCCGGAACGGAGCAGGGACCCGGGAAGGTTGCCGGTGGGCCGTCCGTCGACGACGGTCTCCACGCCGTTGACCAGTACCCGGGCCACGCCGATCGAGTCGGCGATGAGGCGGGGACTTCCGCCCGGGAGGTCGCTGACCAGCGTCGCCGGCTCCGAGGCGACGGTCTCGGGATCGAAGATGAACAGGTCGGCGCGCAGGCCCTCGGCCACCCGGCCGCGGTCGTGCAGCCCGAACAGGTCGGCGGGGGCCTGGGTCATCCAGTGCACGGCCTGCTCCATCGGGACCAGCCTGCGCTTGCGCAGGCAGTCGCCGAGGAACGAGGTGGGGTAGTTCGAGCCGCACATCCGGTCGAGGTGGGCGCCGGCGTCGGACCCGCCGACCAGGGCGCCGGGGTCGTTCCACACGTCGACCCGTGCCTTCCAGGAAGCGTCGTCGCCGTCGGAGGCCTTGGGCCAGAGCACGGTCCGGAGGTCGTCGGCGATGACCAGGTCGAGCAGCGCGTCGAACGGCTCCTTGCCCTGCTCCGCGGCGATCGATCCGACGTCCCTCCAGCTGTATCCGGCGTTCTCGGGGGCGAAGGTGTCTCCGATGATGTAGTTGGCCCAGTTCGAGAGGCGGCGGAACACGCCGGCGTCCTCCGAGTGGGCCAGCTCGTCGAGCTCCTCGCGGACGGCGGGGTCGCCCAGCTTGGCCTTGCGCTCCTCGGCCGGGAGTCCCATGACGTCTCCCCACCCGGGGATCAGGAAGAGTGCGCAGTGGGTCCGGAAGCTCATGTTCATCGGCACCAGGGTGGGCATGGTCAGGGCGACGATCTTTCCGCCCGCGGCGGCCGCGGTCGACGAGGCGACGAGTTGGCGGGCCGTCTTGTCGGGGGTCCTCGAGTCGACGGTGAGGAGGTTCCAGTTGAGCGGCCGGCGTGCCGTGGTCGTCATGGCCACCATCAGGTCGATCTCCGCGTCGGTGAAGGTGTCGAGGCAGCCGTCGGTGATGTACTCGAGCGTGGTTCCGGGGTGGTCGCGCACGACCTCGCAGAACGCCAGCATCTCGCGGCGATCGGCGAACCGGGAGGAGATCGGGTTCCCGTCTCCGTCGGAGTGGGTCCGGGACTGGGACGAGGAGAAGCCGAGTCCTCCGGCTTCGATCGATTCGGCGAGCAGTGCGGCCATGGCGGCGACCTCGTCGTCGTCGGCCACCTCGCCGGCGCGGTCGGCACCCATGACCCACCGGCGGATGGCGCAGTGCCCGACCAGGAAGCCCACGTTCACCCCCAGGTTCCCCTCGAGCCGGGCCAGGTACTCGGCGAAGGTGGTCCAGTCCCACTCGATGCCGTTCTCCAGGGCGACCAGGGGCATGCCTTCGACCTTGGCCATCATCCGCCGGATGTAGTCGTGGTCGGCGGCCTTGATCGGGGCGAGGGTGAAGCCGCAGTTCCCGGCGATGACGGTGGTCACGCCATGGAGGTTGGACGGTGAGGCCGTCGGGTCCCAGAACAGCTGGGCGTCGTAGTGGGTGTGCGGGTCGATGATGCCGGGGGCCACCACCAGGCCCTCGGCATCGAACTCGGTGGCACCCGCCTCGTCCACGGTGCCGACGGCCGCGATCACCCCGTCCCGGATGCCGACGTCGGCCCGGAAGCCGGGCGAACCGGTACCGTCGACGACGACGCCGTTGCGGATCACGTAGTCGAGCATGGTGGCATTCCCTTCGTGTGGCCCGGGGCGGGCGCCCGCGGCCGGCCGGGTGGACGATCCGGCGCCGGTGGCCGTGGGCGGCCCCGACACCGTGTCCCCCCGGAACTGACAGTGCGTCAGATTATGGCACGCACGGGCGGGTCGCGGCAGGGCCACCGACCGGTCGATGCTCACCGGGTGGCGGCGGTGCCGACGGTAAGGTTCCGGCATCCACCACTCGTACCTCCAGGACCATCTGCTGCCGGTCGTCGTGCTCGTGCTCGGAGCCGGTCTCACCGTGCGATTCGCCCATTGGGCGGGGGCGCGTCGGAGGCACTGGATCGACGTCCAGCTCAAGCGCCAGATCGAGGCGGGCCTCGTCGCGTCCGAGGCACTCAAGCGCTCGCGGGCCATCAGCGAGGCGCTCGAGTGGGTGGTGGTGGCCCTCACCTACTTCATCGCGGCCATCCTGGCCTTCGACCGGCTGGGTGTCCCCCTCACCACGCTGGTGGCGCCGGCGACGGTGGTGGGCATCGGACTGGGCTTCGGCGCCCAGCAGATGGTCGGCGACCTGCTGGCCGGCTTCTTCCTCTTTGCCGAGCACCAGTTCGCCTTCGGGGACGTGATCCGGCTGTCGATGCCCGGCCAGACGACCGGGATCACCGGGACCGTCGAGGAACTGACCCTGCGGGTGACCAAGCTGCGGACGCAGCAGGGCGAGCTGGTCGTCGTGCCCAACAGTGCCCTGCGCCAGGTGACCAACCTGTCGAAGGACTGGTCCCGCGCCGTCATCGACATCCCGGTTTCGGTCGCCGAGGATCTGGTGGAGGTGACCGCGCTGCTGCGGGAGGTGGTGGCCGCCATGGCCGCGGACCCGGAGTGGTCCGACCTGATGTTGGGAGACCCGGTGGTGGCCGGGGTACAGGAGATCGACGTCGGTTACGTACAGCTCCGGCTCATCGCGCGCACACTGCCCGGGCGCCAGTTCGAGGTCGAGCGGGAGATCCGCCTGCGGGCGGCGACAGCACTGCGGGCCGCCGGGATCACCTCGCCCGGCGTGGGCGTCACCGGCGCCAAGCCGAGCCCATGAGCGGGAACGGACCGGCGGACGGATCCACGGACGGGCCCACGGACGGGTCCGCGGATGAGGACGCCGGCGGCACCGCCGCCGATGCCACTCCGACGGACCGACCGGAATCGCCCGGGGACGTCACCCTCGCCACCGTTCCCCACAGTGCGCTCGTCGGCCTCATGGGGATGCCGGTGTCCTCGACCATCCGCGTCCGGAGGTCGACCGTCCTGATGCTGGTCGCCTTCCTCGGCTTCGCCACCCTCTGCTACCTGTATCCGCCGGCCAGTCCGACCACCACGGTGATCACCACCAACAACCCCGACGTGATCCCGGGCCTGGTGCCGGCGTCGACCACCACGACCACCGTCCCCGCTCCCACCACCACGACCTCGTCAGGCCCATCGTCCACGACGACCACGACGACGACCCGACCCTCGACCACCACGACCACGTCGCACGGCGGGTCGACGACCACGTCGCACGGCGGGTCGACGACCACGTCGACGACGAAGCTGTCGGCGACGACGACCACGACCTCGCATCCGGGGACGACCACCACCTCGACGACGCAGGTGGGGTCCCCGACGACGGCGTCCGTCGGCTGAGGACCCGGTGACGGGCCGGGCCGCCCGACCCACGCGGGTCAGGTCGGATCAGATCAGTTGTTCACCAGGGGGATGACCTCGGCGCCGAACCCGGCGATCTGGTCGCACAGCTCGTCGGCCGAGTGGGCCGGGAACCGCACCTGGACCTGGCCGACGCCGGCGTCGGCGAAGGGGCGCAGGTAGGCGGCGAGCTGATCGGGTGACCCCTGGACGGTGCCCCGGGGGAGCTCGTTCCCGGTGGGCGGCGTGCCGAGGTA
>JBEKCS010000104.1:0-5970 GCA_050014755.1 Acidimicrobiales bacterium | reverse complement strand
ACCAGCAGCTACGAACAGATGCAGGCGGCGCCCGACACCCTCGGCGATGCCCCCAACTATCTCAAAGAAGGCGACGACGCCAACATCCAGATGTACAACGGCGAGATCGTGGGCGTCGACCTCCCGGCGTCGGTGGAGCTCACCGTGACCGAGACGGAGCCAGGCGTGCAGGGAGACCGGGTGTCGGGGGCCCGCAAGCCGGCGACGCTGCAGACCGGGTTGGTGGTCCAGGTTCCCCTCTTCATCAATCCCGGCGATGCGATCAAGGTCGACACCCGCACCGGCGAGTATCTGACGCGGGCCTGAGCCGGATCACGGTGCCCACGTCAGGTGCGGCAACCGATGCCGGCGCACCCCGCCACCAGCAGAGGGAGCGGGCGCTCTCGTTGCTCTACGAGGCCGAGCTCAAGGGGCAGAGCCCGCTGACCGTGCTCGAGGGGCTCCCCGTGCGCCCCGACTCCTACGTGTGCACGTTGCTGGCCGGCGCCGAGGCCACCCGGGTCGAGGCCGACTCCCGTATCGCCGCGGCCTCCGTCGGCTGGCCGCTCGAACGTATGGCGGTCATCGACCGACTGGTCCTTCGTCTGGCCGTGGCCGAGCTGCTCGCCCCCGACGGCCCCCCCATGGCGGTGGTCATCGACGAGGCGGTCGAGCTCGTCAAGACCTACTCGACGGACGACTCGGGGTCGTTCGTCAACGGCATCTTGGCCACCATTGCGGCCGAGGTGCGTCCGGCCTGAGTCGCCTTACTCCGGCCTGAGTCGCCTCACCACGGCATGGCGGTGCCCCCGTTGGGGCGCAGGATCTGCCCGGTGACGAAGCTGGCGGCGTCGGACACCAGGTAGAGGATCATCCAGGCGACCTCGGCGGGCATGCCCACCCGGGCCAGCGGGGCCATGGAAGCGGCCCATTCGAGGTAGGCGTCGTAGCGGACCGGGTCGACCTCGCCCGCATCGTCGACGAAGTGCGCCCGTGAGAAGTTGGACAGGATGACCCCGGGGGCGATGGCGTTGGCCCGGATCCCGTGCTCGGCTCCTTCGGCGGCGATGGCCTTGGTGAGGGCGGCCACGGCGGCCTTGGTCATCCCATAGGTGGCCATCGTCGGTCCCGGATCGTCCACAATTCCCGAGGAGATGTTGATGATGTTCCCCGATCCCTGGGGGATCATGGCGCGCAGGGCCGCTTGGCACCCGTAGAAGACCCCGCGCAAATTGATGTCGAAAACCCGGTCGAACTCCCCGTCCGTGATGTCGACGATGGGCCCGTCGCTGCGCACCCCGGCGATGTTCCCCATGACGTCGATCCGGCCGAAGTCGCCGGTGGCGCGGGCGACGAGCGCGTCCACGTCGGCCCGGCGGGTCACGTCCATCTCCACACCGACGGCCTTCCCACCCCGCCGGTCGATCTCTTTGACCGTCGCTTCGACCCCGGGGCCGTCGATGTCGCCCAGCACGACGGTGGCCCCCGCGCCGGACAGCACCAGGGCCGTGGCCCGGCCTATCCCGCTGGCCGCACCGGTCAGCACCGCTATCCGGTCGGTCAGGTCGAAGGCCTGGCCGGCGGGTACGTCGTCGGTCAATGGCTGCAGGCTGCCCCCCATTGTGCACTCCCATCGGTCGATGTGATCCGACCGCCAGGCCGGAACGGCGAACTCGCTCGTCCCGGCGAGTATGACGAGGTCGGTGGCCGAGCGTCAATCGGGGGGAGGGGGTGCACCCCGCCGGAGGGATCGCTTCGTCGGTAGCATCGGTCGGTAATGGACATCTCGATGACGCTCCCGACCATGCTTCCCCACGGCCGCAGCGAGATCCTCTCGTGGTGCCGGCAGATCGACGAGGGCCCGTGGACGAGCCTGGCCGTGCCCGAACGGGTGACGTTCACCAGCCACGCCCTGACCGTGCAGCTGGCGGCCGCGGCGGCGCTCACCGAGCGGGTCCGGCTCTGGACGACCCTGGTCATCCTGCCGGCGCACAATGCGGTGCAGGTGGCCAAGGACATGGCGTCGGTCGACCAGTTGAGCGACGGCCGCCTCACGGTCGGCATCGGGGTCGGCGGCCGGCATCAGGACTATCAGGCCATCGCGGGCGACTTCGGTCACCGCTGGCAGCGCATGGACGACCAGGTGGCGACCTTGCGGCGGATCTGGGCCCAGGAACCACCCTTCGAGGGGAGCGACCCTGTCGGGCCGCCACCGGTCCAACCGGGCGGGCCGCCGTTGGTGGCCGGGGTGATGGGCCCCAAGGCCCTGGCCCGAGCGGCGAAATGGGCCGTGGGTGTTGACGACCCGACCTCTATCACCGAGGTGGTGGGCGAGTCGCTGTCCGCTCAGCGGCAGCGGGTCGTCGAGGCATGGAAGGACGCGGGGCGGGACGAGGCGCCGCACTTCTCCGCAAGCCTGTGGTACGCCCTCGGGCCTGACGCCAAGGAACGCCTGGGGGCGTACGTGTTCGAGTACATGAAGATTTTCGATCCGTCGTTCGCCCGCACGCTGGCCGAGAGCGCGGCCGTCACCACGCCCGAGGCGCTGCGCCACGCCATGGACGTGGCCCGCGAGGTGGGGTGCGACGAGTTCTTCTTGGTGCCGACCACCGCGGATCCGGCCGAGCTGGACCGGACGCGTGAGGCCCTCGGGCTATGACCGAGATGTCCTACGCCGCCGGGGCCGAACGGGTGGACACAGCCGACGTCGTGGACCCGGCCGACGTGATCACCTTCAACGCACGCGACCCCGACCATGCGCGCCTGGGGGTTCCCTTCGACCACCTGGCCACGGTGCGCCGGCAGGCACCGGTCTGCCCGAGCCCGCACGGCGCCTGGTACCTGTCCCGGTTCGCACTGGTGGAGGAGGCCTTGCGCGACGTCGCGACGTACCGGTCCGACCTCGGGGTCCTCTCGGGACTCGGGGGCGTCGAAGATGTGCCTCCCGAGCAACAGTTCCTGAGCGAGATCACCGGCGAGCGGCACCGGCAGATCCGGCGACTGTTCAACGCCACGTTCGGTCCCCATCGCTCGCCCGAATTCGAGCCCTCGGTGCGTGCCATCTGCCGGTCGCTTGTCGACGACATGCTGCGGGCCGACGTCGTCGACCTGCACGGCGACTACGCGCTGCAGATACCGGGCCTCGTGATGACGGAGATCATGGGGTTGCCGGAAGAGGCGCCGGCGCGGTTCATGGAATGGTCGATGGACGGCACCATCATGAAGCGGCCCTGTTCGCCGGGCGTGGGGGCCGGGAAACACCCCCTCCAGAACCTCTTCGCCGACGAGCTCCGCGCCCGCCGCAACCAGGACGTCATGCCCGCAGACGTGTTCCGCACCTTGGCCGAGGCCAGCATCGAGGGGGAGGCGCTGACCGAGCAGGAGGTGGTGACGCAACTGCACTTCATGGTGCAGGCGGGGGTCCACACGACGCGAGGGGCGTTGACGCACCTCGTCCATCGCCTTCTGTTCGACCCCGAGCTGTTCGACCGGCTGGCCCGTGATCGCGCGCTCTTGCCCAACTATGTCGAGGAGTCGCTACGCGTCGACTCGCCCGTGCAGATGACCAGTCGCCGCTGCACGAGGGAGACGGCGATCAGCGGGGTGCCGCTCCATGCGGGCGACTGGGTCGAGATGGGGATCGCCTCGGCCAACCGCGACGAGTCCGTCTACGCGGACCCCGACTCCTTCCGGCTCGACCGTCCCCAACCCCGCAATCATCTGGCCTTCGGCGCCGGGCCGCACGTCTGCCCGGGGGCGACGCTGGCCCGCATGGAGGGGACGTTGGCGGTGGAGGAATTGCTGAACCGCGTGGCCCGGATGGAACCCGTGCCGGGCGCCACCTACCCGCCTTTGCCGGGAAGCCTCGGACATCAGCCGATCCCGGCTCGACTCATCGCGGTGGATCCGTCGTGATCGCGCTATCGGTGTGGGGCGGCTCGGACACCGCCACCGTCGACGACGTGGTGGCGCGCGTGCGCACCGCGGCGAGCGAGGGCTTCCCGTCGATCTGGTTCCCGCAGACTGCGGGTCTCGACGCGCTCACCGCGCTGGCGGTGGCGGCCGTCTCGGTGCCCGCGATCCGCCTCGGCACGGCTGTGGTCCCCATACAGGGACGCCATCCGATCCCCTTGGCGCAGCAGGCCCTGACCGTGGCCGACGCGGCGGGCCCCGGTCGCTTCACCCTGGGGGTGGGGGTCACCCACGCCGTCGTCTCCGAGGGGTGGTACGGGGTTCCCTACCGGGACGTCGTCACCTGGTTCGGGGAGGAGCTCGAGGCCCTCGAGGGCCTCTTGTCGACCCGGCGGCAGGCCGAAGTGGAAGGCGCCCACCTGACGGCGCGCCTGAAACTCTCGGTCCCGGTCGCCCCGCCCGGGCTGGTGGTGGCGGCCCTCGGTCCGAAGATGCTCCGCCTGGCCGGACGGCTCTCCGACGGGACGGTGACGTGGATGACCGGACCCAAGACGCTGGCCACCCAGGTCGTCCCCCAGATCACGGCGGCGGCGGCCGAGGCCGGGCGACCGGCGCCGCGGGTCATCGCCGGGCTGCCGATCTGCGTGACGGGCAGCCGGGAAGAGGCGCGTGACCGTATCCGCCCGATCCTGGCCGGCTCGGCCCGCATGCCGTCCTACGGCCGGCAGTTGGCGGCCGAGGGGTTGGACGATCCGGTGGACCTCGCGTACATCGGCGAGGAAGCCGAGGTGGCGGGGCGGCTGGCATCGCTCGAGGACATCGGGGTGACGGAGCTGTTGGCCAACGTGATCGGGACCGAGGAAGAGGTCGCCCGCACGCGGTCCTTCCTCGTCCAGTGGGTCGGCGGCTGACTTCGCCGAACCGGCGGGGAGAGTCCGCGCGATAAGGTGTGTGTCTGACCGTGAAGTGAGTCCCGTGAGGCTCACACGGACCGGAGGAGAAGTGGCAGAACGCGAACGTAGTCATACGCGACCCCTCGGGGCCGTGTTCGTGGCCCACTCCCAGGTCCTCTCCGCCGCCGACGTCCACCGGGCCCTGACGCGTATGTCGCACGAGGTGGTCGAGCGCAACGGGGGCGTCGAGGACGTCGTCCTGGTCGGCCTGCAGACGGGCGGGGTTCCCCTGGCCAACCGCATGGCCCAGGCGCTCAGCCAGATCGAGGGCGTCGATCTGCCCGTGGGCTGTCTCGACGTGGCGTTCTACCGCGACGACGTCGGGTTGCGTCCCGTCCTCCCCGAGGCGGTGACCACCATTCCCGTCGACCTGGCCGGCAAGGTCGTCGTCCTCGTCGACGACGTGCTCTTCACCGGCCGCACCATCCGGGCTGCGCTGAATGCCCTGAACGACTTCGGTCGGGCCCGCGCCGTGCAGCTGGCCGTGATGATCGACCGGGGCCATCGGGAGCTCCCCATACGCCCGGACTTCGTGGGCAAGAACCTGCCCACCCGGCGCGAGGAGATGGTCGACGTCGGTGACGAGGGCGTCTGGATCGGGACGTTGGAGAACCGGTGAGCCGACCCCAGCATCTCCTGTCGGTCGCCGACCTGGGTCTCGACGGCATCGCCGAGGTCCTGCGGGTGGCGGAGTCCTTCGCCGAGGTCGAGCGGCGCACCGTACCCAAGGTCCCGACCCTGCGGGGCAAGGTGGTGGCCACCCTCTTCTTCGAGGAGTCGACGCGCACCCGCCTCTCCTTCGAGACGGCGGCCAAGCGGCTCTCCGCCGACGTCCTCTCTCTCGCCGTCGCCAGCTCCTCGGTCAAGAAGGGCGAGTCGCTGCGCGACACGGTCGAGACCGTCGAGGCCCTGGGCATCGATGCCCTGATCATCCGCCACTCCTCTTCCGGCGCGCCGCACCAGGTGGCCCGATGGGCCACGCGGGCCCGGGTCGTCAATGCGGGCGACGGCTGGCATGAGCACCCCACCCAGGCGCTCATCGACTGCTTCACCGTGCGCCAGGTCCTGGCCGAGCGCAAGGGAGCGGTGCCCGAGGACCTGGGGATCGACTGCTTCGAGGGGCTGC
>JBEKCS010000103.1:0-6214 GCA_050014755.1 Acidimicrobiales bacterium | reverse complement strand
GTCGGTGATCCTGCGGTATCCCTCGACCACCTCGGGGTGGAACCCGTGGATGAGCTTCTCGTAGGGCCAGTCGGTGGGGTGGGTGGAGTGCTCCTCGGTGATGATCAGCCCGGCACCGCCGGCGGCCCGCGCCGCGTAGTAGGCGACGTGCTGCTCGGTGGGCAGCCCGTCGGTGGCGTAGTTGGTCAGGTGTGCGGAGAACACGATCCGGTTGGCCACCGTCACCGGCCCGAGCCGCAACGGCGTGAACAGGTGCCGGTAGCGGCCCGACGACGTCACCGGGCCGACGCCCCGGCGTCGACGGTCATGGTCAGGCCGGTGATGTAGCGGGCCTCGTCGGACGCCAGGAACAGCACGGCGTTCGAGACGTCCTCGGACCGGACCAGGTCGACGGGCAGCGAGTTGAGGAACAGCGAGCCGACGTCGGGGCTGGCCTCGATGCGGGCCGTCAGCCCGGTCATGGCGTTCAGCATCGGCGTGTCGACCCCGGTGGGGTGGAGCGAGTTGACCCGGATGTGGCGCGCCGCCAGTTCGTTGGCCAGGCTGCGCATGATCCCGACCAGCCCGTGCTTGGAGGCGACGTAGGGGGTCAGGAACGGCTGACCCTTCAGACCGGCGGTCGAGCTGATGAGGATCATGGAGCCCCCGCCCGCCTCCAGCAGGTGGGGGATGGCCGCTGTGCAGGTGTTCCACACCCCGGTGAGGTTGATGCCGATGACGGTGTCCCACACCTCGGGGGTCACCTCGTCCCAGCGCTGGATGGAGCACACACCGGCGTTGGCCACCGCGATGTCGAGACCACCCAGCTCGGCGACCCCGTCGGCGACGGCCCCGGCCAGGGCGTGCGCGTCCCGCACGTCCACCGCGCGCGTCACCACCCGTGCGCCGGTCTCCTCGACCAGCTCGGCCGTCGCGGCCAGGTCGTCCGGTGTGGCGGTGGCGTAGTCGAGGTGGTCGACCGGGGCGCAGACGTCGACGGCGAGGATGTCCGCCCCCTCGGCGGCCAGGCGCACGGCGTGGCTCCGGCCCTGGCCCCGTGCCGCCCCGGTGACCAGGGCGGTCTTGCCGGCCACCCGGCCCCGGTTGCGGTCGGTGGCTGTGGGATCGTGGTCGGTCACGCGGTGGCTCCTGTCGTCGTCGGGATGCGGCCGGCGGGGACGAGCCCGCAGATCTCGAGGGCCCGCCGCCGGCCCTCGAGCACGGCGTCCAGTGCCGTGCGGGGGGCCACGCAGTCGCCGGCCCGCAGGGTCCCCGGCCGCTCGAGGTAGAGCTCCTCGTCAGGAAGCCGGTGACCGCAGTCGACGACCGCCGCGCAGGGGACCTCGCGCCGCTCGCCGGTCCAGACGTCCTCGATGGTGGCCCGGCCCTGGGCCAGGCCGCGCAGCAGGGCGCGCAGCTCGCGACCGACGCCGGCCCGCTGCAGCCGGGTGTTGGCGTCGGCCAGGTCCCCGGTCAGCGACAACAGGGTGCCGGCGATCTGGTCGGGGGTGACGATCGACACATGACGTCCGGATGCGGCCAGCCACTCGGCCACGCCCACGCCGACCGGTCCCCCTACCGGGTCGTGGACGAGCACCGGTCCGTCGGGAAGCGCGCCGGCACCGGCGGACAGGGCTGTGGCCGCGTCGACCACGACCACCGACCCGTCGGTCGGGGGCCCGAACGGGGCGGGACGGCCTCCGGTGGCGAGGACCACCGCGGTGTCACCGGCCCGAGCCGCATCGATGTCGTCCGCGGTGGCGGTCCGGCCGAGCTCGACCGTGACGCCGAGACGCGCGCACTCGGACCCGAGCCATCGGGCCAGCCCGGCCATCCGGTCGCGTCCGGGCCCGACCGCTGCCGCGACGAGTGCGCCGCCGATCCGATCGGAGCGCTCGAGGACGAGCACCCGGCGACCGTGCAGACGCAGGACCCGGGCGCACTCGAGACCGGCCGGGCCGGCCCCGACGACCAGGGCGTCGCCGGGCGGGCCGCCGCGGCCGCCGGCAGCGGGGTCCGGGTCGACGTCGATCGTCTCGTGACCCGACCGCGGCTGGCCGACGCAGCTCACGACGGGGTTCCGGTTGTCCCGGACCCGGCAGGCCTGGTTGCACAGGATGCACGGTCGCACCTCAGCGGTCCGGCCGTCGCGGACCAGCGCCACGAGGCGTGGGTCGGCGACGAGGGCCCGGGTCATCTCCACCAGGTCGGCGGTGCCGTCGGACAGGGCTCGGTCGGCGTGGTGGACGTCCACCACGCTGCCCTGGAGCACCACCGGGACCCGACCGCGGGCCGCACGGCGCATGGCGGCGCAGAGGTCGTGGTTGAACCCGGCCGCGGTGTGGGCGTCGGGCCGGTAGGCGGTCGACGAGTAGGGGCCGCCCCGCACGACCACCACGAGGTCGACCCGGTCGGCCAGGGCGTCGACGTGGAGGGCGGCGTGCTCGGGGGTGACCCCGGCCCACGGGGCGAGCTCGTCGCACGACAGGCGCAGCGCCACCAGACGGTCCGGTCCGACGGCCTGTCGCACGGCGTGGAGCACGTCGCCGGTCAACCGCAGGCGGTCCTCACCGTAGGCATCGGTGCGCCGGTTGGTCAGGCCCGAGTGGAACTGCCGCAGGATGGACAGCGGGCCGGCGTCGACCTCGACCCCGTCGACACCGGCAGCCACGGCGCCGTGTGCCGCGGACGCGAACCCGTCGACCAGGGCGTCGATCTCGGCTCGCCCCATCTCCATCGGCATCTCACGGCTGGCCACATCGGCCACCGGCGACGGGGCCCACAGGACCGACTGGGAGTAGGCGCTCGACCCCTGCCCCCCGGCGTGGCCGAGCCCGGCCAGCACCACGGTGCCGTGGGGGTGGCACGCCTCGACCACCGCCCGCCAGCCCGGTCGGCAGACCGAGGCCAGCGGGGCTCGTTCGTAGGGCCAGTCCGACGGATGGACGGACGCCGTCTCGGTCACCACGATGCCGGCGCCCCCCGACGCCCGGGCCGCGTAGTACGCGACGTGGCGCTCGCTCAGCGCACGGCCGGACCCGAGGTTGGTCTCGTGGGGGCCGAAGACCACCCGGGACGGTGCCGTGTGGTGTCCGAGGGCGACCGGATCGGTGAGCGTCGGCACCGCTCAGTCGGCCCGGGAGCCGGCCACGGACCCGACGAGCGGGCTCTCGTCGCACGGCCGGTCGGGCCGGCGGGCCGGTGTCAGGGTGACGGCGATGCGTCGGGGTGGCGACGAGTGGTCGGGGGAGGGGCGCGGTATCCCACCGTCCCCACGCACGTCGAGTGCGTGCTCGCCGTGGCCGAGGACGCACTCGGGGTCGGGCCCGTCGAGTGGCAGACCGGTGAAGAATTTGGCCGCCATGCACCCGCCACGGCAGGCGTCGTAGTGGCCACACGACCCGCAGGCGCCGGCGCTCTGGGGGGAGCGCAGCTCGGCGAAGAGCGGGGACTCCCGCCACACCGCGGTGAAGCCGCCCGTCGACCGGACGTTGCCGGCGAGGAACTCGTCGTGGATGGCGAAGGGACAGGCGTACACGTCGCCGACCGGGTCGACCAGGCAGACCACCCGACCCGCACCGCACAGGTTGAGGCCGGGCAGTGGCTCGCCGAATCCGGCCAGATGGAAGAAGGAGTCGCCGGTGAGCACGTCCTCGCCGTGGGTCACCAGCCAGTCGTAGAGCTCGCGCTGCTGGTCGGCCGTCGGGTGGAGCTCGTCCCACACGTCGACGCCCCGACCCGAGGGCCGTAGCCGGGTCAGCCGCAGCTGGGCACCGTAGCGGTCGGCGATGGCCGCAAAGGCGTCGAGCTGGGAGACGTTGTCCCGGGTGACCACCACCGACACCTTGAAGCCGGTGAAGCCGGCGCCGGCCAGGTGCTCCATGGCGGCCACCGCGGTGTCGAACGAGCCTGCACCCCGCACGGCGTCGTTGACCGCCGCGGTGGCGCCGTCCAGGGAGATCTGGACGTCGACGTAGTCGCTGGTGGCCAGGCGGGCCGCCACCTCGGCGGTGATCCGTGAGCCGTTGGTCGAGAACTTCACCCCGACGTGGTGTGCCGTGGCGTAGTCGACGAGGTCCCAGAAGTCCGACCGGATGGTGGGCTCGCCACCGCCGATGTTCACGTAGAAGATCTGCATGCGCTCGAACTCGTCGATGAGCGACCTGCACTCGTCGGTCGAGAGCTCGCTCGGATCGCGACGGCCCGAACTCGAGAGGCAGTGCACGCAGGCCAGGTTGCAGGCGTAGGTCAGCTCCCAGGTGAGGCAGATCGGCGCGTCGAGCCCGCGTTCGAACCGGTCCACCAGCCGGGTCCCCGGAGCCGGGGCGACGGCCGTCATCCCACCCGCTCGCAGATCATGCCCGAGCCGGCCAGGGTGGCGAGCGCCTGCTCGTAGGCGCCCAGCTCTTCGGCCGGGACACCGGCGGCCCGGCACGCCTCCAACCCCGAGGGCTGGTCGGCGAGCGACTCGACCACGGCGAGCAGGGTGGGGCTCTTCAGAAACGACAGCCGACGGGTGCCGAAGTGGTACGCCAGTGCCCCGAACGACTCCGGCCGGAGCGACACCTGCGGGTGGAGCGTCCAGGGACGCGCCGCGTCGTAGGGGACGCCGGTAGACGGTGTGGAGATAGGTGGCATCGGGTCGTTCTCGGGTTCGTCGGGGGAGTCCGGTGCGGGTCTAGTAGACGCCGCACATACCGTCGATGGAGACGTCCTCGACCAGCAGGTCGCCGGCGACGAGCGGGGCCGTCGTGGCTGCGGCCGGCTTCGGGCCGTCCTGGTCGTCGGCGGTGGCCGGCGCGGTCTCCTCGGTGGTGGTGACGGTCATGGATCCTCCGGTGGTCGGCCGGCTCGCGCCGGGAATTCCCTTGGTTGCAGCAATTTAGTGCACTCGATGTCAAAATGGAAGTATGACGGCGAGCGCGAGGTGACGGCGAGGTGACGGCGACCACGGCCGGCGGGCACGGAGGGCACGGTGAGTCGGCACGGGGTCGACCGGCGAGCACGACGCGTCAGGACGTGGCCCGAGCCGCCCTCGACCTCTTCGCCCGCCAGGGCTACGACGAGACCACGGTGGACCAGATTGCCGCGGCCGTCGGGATCTCGCGGCGGACGTTCTTCCGGTACTACGAATCCAAGCCGGACGTCGTGTGGGGGGAGTTCGACGCCGAATTGGGGCGGTTGCGCGACCGCCTGGCGGAAGCACCCGCCGGGGAACCGCTGATGGACGTCCTGCGCAGGTCGGTCATCGCTACCAACCGGTTCGGGGCGGGCGAACTCGACGATCTCCGCATCCGGATGGTGCTGATCGGTTCGGTCCCCACCCTGGTGGCCCACTCGGCGGTCCGCTACCAGGAGTGGTGCGACGTGGTGGCTGCATTCGCCGCATCGAGGCTCGGGGGCTCGCCCGACGATCTCGCCCCTCAGACCGTTGCCCGGGCGGCGCTCGGGGCCGCCATGGCCGCGTTCGCCTGCTGGGCCCGCGATGACGACGGCGACCTGGCCGGCGAGGTGGACCGGGCGTTCCGCCTCCTGGCCACCGGGTTCGCCGACGACCGCTCCGGGACCTGACGGGTGCGGTCCCCTGGGGATCGCCGGCGGCGATCGACGGGCGTTCGACGTGACCGGTTCCACGGCGCGATGCTGGGGGCTGAACCGCACGGCGCCCGGGGGCGCCGTCCCAAGGGGAGGACCACATGAAGATCCGCGCCGCAGTCTGTTCCGGGCTCCACGAACCGTGGAAGACCGAAGAGGTCGAGATCGACGATCCGCACGCCCACGAGGTCAAGGTCCAGTTGGCCTACGCCGGCATGTGCCACTCTGACGAACATCTTCGCAGCGGCGACATCAGCGTCGAGCCCGAGATTCTGTCCGTGTTCGGCGTCGAGTCGCTGTTTCCGTGCATCGGAGGGCACGAGGGGGCGGGTGTCGTCGTCGAGGTCGGCGAGAATGTCGACACGGTTGCCGTCGGGGACCACGTGGCCGCCGCCTTCATGCCGGCGTGTGGCACCTGCTTCTGGTGCGCCTCGGGTCGCCAGCACCTGTGCGACCTCGGGATGTTCACCCTGGCCGGCCCGATGATGAGCGACGGCACCTGGCGCCACCACCTGGGAGATGCCAAGGTCAACCGCATGACCCAGCTCGGCACCTTCGCCGAGTACATGGTGGTGAACGAGGCCTCGCTGGTGAAGATCGACCCCAACGCCTCGCTGAAGGCGGCGGCCCTCATCAGCTG
>JBEKCS010000102.1:0-7012 GCA_050014755.1 Acidimicrobiales bacterium | reverse complement strand
ACGAAGTGGATGATCGGGCTCACCCACCGCAGGATCTCCTCCACGGCGGTCGGGAGCAGCTCGGGCTCGCGCTGCAGGCGCTCCCACTGGTCCGGATGCTCCGAAAAGGCCAGGAGCCCACCGCTGATGGCGTTGCGGGTCGTCTCGTTGCCGGCCTCCACCATCAGCTCGGCGTAGTTGAGGAGCTGGACCGGGGTGAGCGGCTCGTCATCGATGGTGGCGGCGATCAGCTGGCTGATGATGTCGTCGCCCGGCTCGAGCCGTCGAGCGGCGATGAGGTCCTCCAGGTAGGCGTGGAGCTCGCCGCGGGCCCGGCGGATCGTCTGGCCCGCGGTCTCCCCCGGCCGGCGGAACTCGGGATCGTCCTTGCCGATGACCTCGTTCGTCCACTGGAACAGGAGCTTCCAGTCGTCGCCGGGCACGCCGAGGATCCAGGAGATCACCCCGATGGGTAGCGGCGCGGCGATGCGCTCGACGAAGTCGAACTCGTCGTCCCCCGACGCGGCGAGGTCGTCGAGAACCTTCGCGGCGATGCGGTCGATCTCGTCGTGGCGCGACCGGATGGCCCGGGGGGTGAACCGCGGCATGGCCGCCCGGCGGAGCGGCCCGTGGCGCGGAGGGTCGAGCATGACCACCATCTCCGACGGTGGTGGCGGCGCGCCCGGGTGGCCGAGGATGAGACCGTGGGCACTGGAGAACCGCTCCGGCTGGGATGCGACGTCGGTGATGTCGGCGTGCTTGGTGACGGCCCAGAAGGACACGTAGCCCTCGGGCTCGAGGTACACGACCGGCGCCTCGGCCCGAAGCGTCGCCCACAGTTGATGCGGGTACCCGTTGCGGGCGAAGCGGCCCGGCTCGACCAGGTCGAGGGGGTCGACGGAGCTCGGGACGTCCACCCGGGATGTCATCGACCGCCGGCCCTCTGTCGTCGTTCCGGGCCGCCGGCCCGGGCGTGCCCCTGGTGCGTGCTCACCCGATCGGGGTGAAGTCGAGGTGCAACTCGTCCAGCCCGCGGAGCATCCACGTCGGCGAGTACGGCCAGTGGCGGTCGTCCGGCGGTCCGTGGTGGGCCTCGGAGATCCGGATGTCCTCGGTGCGGTCGAAGAGTCGCTGGAGGGAGACGACGGCCTCGGCCCGGGCGAGCGGGGCTCCGGCGCAGGTGTGGATGCCGTGCCCGAAGGCGATGTGCTGGCGAGCGTTCGCGCGGTCGAGGCGGAGCTCGTCGGGCGACTCGAACTCCCGTGGATCGCGGTTGGCCGCGGCGGGCATCACCATCACCGTCGATCCCGCCGGGATCGTGGTCCCGGCGATGGTGGTCGCCACCTTGGCCAGCCGGAACGTGCCCTTGATCGGGCTCTCGAGCCGGAGCATCTCCTCGACAAAGACCGGGACGAGGTCCCGGTCGTCGCGGAGCCGCTGCTGGATCTCGGGACGGTCGCCGATGACCTTCAGCGCGGAACTGAGCAGTCGGGCCGTGGTCTCCTGTCCGGCGGCGAACAGGTTGGAGGCGATCTTCATCACGTCCTCGACCGGGGGCAGGGTCCCGTCGGGGAAGGTGGCGAGGGCCAGGCCGGTCAGGACGTCGTCGCGCGGCTCGCGACGGCAGTCCTCGATGTAGGTCGTGAACTGGTCCCACAGGTACGAGAGCGGGCTGTGCTCCAGCGAGAGGTGCTCCTTGCGCATGAGCTTCTCGAGGAACTGGGCATGGTCCTCCTCGGGCACACCGAGGAGGTCGGCCACCACGAGCAGGGTGTACGGGCCCGCGTACTGGCTCATGTACTCGCACTCGCCGGTGGCGTGGAAGGTGTCGATCTGGCGGTCCGCCAGCACCACCATGAACTCCTCGTTCTCCTTGAGCCGCTTCGGCGTGATCAGGCGCATCAGCAGCCCGCGCTGGGCCGTGTGCTTGGGCGGATCGAATGCGGGCAGCTGGTCGCCGAAGGGCAGCTGGTCGCGGTAGGTCTCGATGATGTCCGTGATGTCGTCGCCCTCGAGGGGGACGGGAAACTTGGCGAAGGGCCCGATCGCCGAGTTGCAGTTCGAGAACGAGGCCTGGTCGTGGTAGGCGGCGATGGCCTCGTCGTACCCGGTGATCATGAAGACGTGCTGGAAGGGCTCCTGGGTCACCGGGCACCGCTCGCGGACCTTCTCGAGGTAGGGGTAGGGGTCGTCGTAGAGGTCCTTGGTCGAGAAGAAGTCGGTGGCATCGATGTCGATGTCGGTCATGGTTGCTCCAGACCCCGGGCGGTTGATGACATGGTTTGCATGGTAGGAGAGTGCCGTATCCGACGCAATCGTCCGGGAGCCTCCGCCGGGTGGTGACGCCGTTCGCCCCGGCACGGGCTCCCCACGATTTGCCGTGCTGGCCTCGGCTTTCGGAACAGGGCCGATCGGTCCGCGCCGACCGGCCGGAGAGAATAGTGTTTGCAGGCACTGCCGTCGGGGGGACCGGACGGCCACGTCCGCCTAGGGTCTTGGACCCTCGACCACCGTCGCCGGGCACCGGTGGGGCGGCCACGCAGGGCCGACAGGAGGCATGGAGCGATGGACCAGGAACTCGCCGGCAAGGTGGCGATCGTCACCGGTGGATCGGGGGGGATTGGCCGCGCCACCGTGGAGCTCTTCGTCGAGCAGGGGGCGAAGGTGGTCATCGCCGACGTCGACGTCGAACGGGGCGAGGAGGTGGCCACGGCCCTGGGCGACTCGGCCGCCTTCCGTCGCACCGACGTTGCCGACCCCGACGACGTCCAGGCCCTGGTCGACTTCGCCGTCGAGCGGTTCGGGGGTCTCCACGTGATGTTCAACAACGCCGGGATCTCCAGTTCGTTCCGTCGACTCCTCCAGAACGACCTCCGGGATGCGCACCGGGTGATGGGGGTCAACCTGTTCGGGGTCATGTACGGCTGCCGGTCCGCCGCGCTGCACATGGCCGGGCACGGCGGCGGCTCGATCATCAATACCACGTCGATGGGGGCCCTGACCGGCGGCTCCTCCCCGATCGTCTACCGCACGTCGAAGGCGGCCGTCATCCAGTTCAACCGCTCGGCCGCGTCGGACCTGGCGGAGTACGGGATCCGGGTGAACTGCGTGGCCCCGGGGCACATCAGCACCGGGATCACCAACTACGACCTCGGTCCGGTCATCCGGCTGAGCCAGCCGCTGCAGCGCCAGGGGACGGGAGCCGACGTGGCCAACGCCGTCCTGTTCCTGGCCAGCGACCGTTCGGCCCAGATCACCGGGGCCGTCGTCCCGGTGGACGGGGGGACCACGGCTGGACCATCGTTCGCCCAGACGCAACTGCTCCTGGCCCAGGCCAGGGGCGAGGGAGGTGGAGATGCCGGCTGAACTCGCCATTCGAGGTGGGACGGTGGTCGACGGGACCGGGGCCCCCGGCCGCCGCGCCGATGTCACCGTCATCGGCGGCCGGATCGAGGAGATCGGGCCGGACCTGCACGGGATGCGCGAACTCGACGCCGGGGGCTGCATCGTCGCCCCGGGGTTCATCGACATCCACACCCACTACGACGCCCAGGTGTTCTGGGACCCGGCCCTGCGCCCGTCGTCGTACCAGGGGGTCACGACCGTGGTCGCCGGCAACTGCGGGTTCACCATCGCCCCGACCCGACCCGAGCACCATCAGGTGATCGTCCAGACGCTCGAGAACGTCGAGGACATGAACGCCGCCTCACTCACCGAGGGCATCGTGTGGGAGTTCCAGACGTACCCCGAGTACCTGGAGCTCGTCCGGTCCCGGGGCACACTGCTCAACTTCGCCTGCTACGTCGGCCACAGCTCGGTGCGCCTCTTCGTGATGGGCGACGCCGCCTACGAGCGGGCCGCCACCCCGGAGGAGATCGAGGGGATGTGCCGGATCGTGGTCGAGGCCATCGAGGCGGGGGCGGCCGGGTTCTCGACCAGCTTCGCCTACACCCACCGGGGGATGAACGGCCTGCCCGTGCCGAGCCGCTTCGCCGAGCGCGACGAGGTGGAGGCGCTGTTCATGGCCGCGGGCAGCACGGGCAAGGGGGTCGTGCTGGCCACCGCCGGTGACCAGTGCACGTACGCCGACATGTACGAGCTGCAGCCGCGTATCGGGCGCCCCTTCACGTATCCGATGTTCGCGCTGACCGACGGGCGCAACCAGCCCCAACTCGACATGCAGAACGAGGCCGTGGCCAAGGGCATCCAGGTCTGGCCCCAGGTGACGCCCCGGCCGCTCACCATGCAGTTCACCATGGACAGCCCCTTCAGCCTCAACGTCAGTCCGGTGGTCGCCGGGCTCATGGATCAGGACCGCGACGCCCGCATCGCCGCATACTCCGACCCCGGGTGGCGGGCACGGGCCGCGGCCGACCTGGCCGAGCAGCCCATGCGGCCGCGCTGGGAGACGTGCGAGGTCTCCGAGTCGGACCGCCATCCCGAACTGGAGGGTAGGCGGGTCGACGCCATCGCCCGGGAGTGGGACTGCGATCCGTTCGACGTCCTCTGCCGGCTGGCCGTCGAGGAGGATCTCGGCACCCGCTTCCGCATCTACATCGCCAACGACGAGCCGGCCAGCGTGGGCGGCCTGCTGACCCACGAGCAGATGGTGCTCGGGCTCTCCGACGCCGGCGCCCATGTGGGCCAGCTGTGCGACGCGCCGCTCCCGACGGATCTGCTCGGCACGTGGGTGCGCGACCGGCGGGTCCTCTCCGTCGAGCACGCCGTCCGCAAGCTCAGCGGCGAGCCGGCGGACCTCTTCGGGTTCGACCGGCGGGGCTACCTGCGCGAGGGCTACTGGGCCGACGTGTGCGTCTTCGACCCGGCCACCGTGTCGCCCGGCCCGATGAAGCGGGTACGGGACTTTCCGGCGGGTGGCGAGCGTCTGACCTTCGAGGATCCCACCGGCCTCCGCCACGTGCTGGTCAACGGTGTCCCGATCCGGGTGGACGAGGTGGAGCTCCCCCTCGGGGACGAGCGGCCCGGCACGCGGCCCGAGCTCGTCTGAGCCCGTACCGGTGACGATCCCCCGATGAGGCCACTGCCCGAACTCACCCCGTGGACCGGCTGGTTCTGGACGTCCGGCGCCGACGGGACGCTGCGCGTCCAGGGCTGCACCGAGTGCGGCACCCTGGTGCACCCCCCCGTACCCGTGTGCCCGGTGTGCCGGAGCCGGTCCTCGTCCCCGACGGAAGTCTCGGGACGGGCCACGGTGGTCGGCTACACCGTCAACCAGCACCAGTGGCACCCCGATCTCCCACCGCCCTACGTCATCGCCGTGGTGGCCCTCGCCGAGGACCCCGGGGTCCGGTTGACCACCAACATCACCGGCTGCGACATCGGCGACGTCCGGGTGGGCATGGAGGTGCAGGTCCGCTTCGAGGAGCACGACGACGTCTGGCTCCCCCTGTTCGAGCCGACCGGGGCGACGACGACGCCCGAGCCCGACGTCGCCCCGAAGCTCCCCGTACCCCGGGCCCCGCTCGGCGACGAGCGGTTCGAGCACAAGGCCGTGCTTTCCGGGGTGGGACGGTCGGCGCTCGGGCGCCGGCTCCTCGTCGACCCGCTCTCCCTGACCGTCGACGCCTGCCTGGCCGCGGTGGCCGACGCCGGTCTCGCGCTCTCGGACATCGACGGACTGTCGACCTACCCGGGCGCCGCCGGCATGGGGATGAGCGAGGGCGGCGTGGCCGCCGTCGAGGAGGCGCTGCGCCTCCATCCCACCTGGATCAACGGTGGCGGCGACATCCCCGGGCCGGGCGGTGCCCTGATCGCCGCCATGTTGGCCGTCTCGAGCGGCCTGTGCCGACACGTCCTGTGCTTCCGCACCGTGTGGGAGTCGACGTTCGCCACCCTCGGCTTCCGGCCGCCCGGCGGCGGTCGCGCCTCGGGGGCCCAGCAGTGGCGCTCGCCGTTCGGTGCCCTGTCGGCGGCCAACTGGATCGCCGTCAACGCCAACCAGTACCTGCACCGCTACGGCGCCACCCGGGAGCTGCTCGGGACCATCGCCGTCAACGCCCGCACCAACGCCGGGCGCAACCCGGCGGCCATCTACCGGGAACCGATGACGATGGACGACTACCTGTCGGCCCGTCCCATCACCACCCCGTTCGGTCTCTACGACTGCGACGTCCCCTGCGACGGCTCCATCGCCGTCGTGGTGTCCGACGCCTCGGTGGCCGGGGACCTGCCCGGCACGGCCATCCGGGTCGAGGCCGTCGGCACCCAGATCCTCGAACGGGTCTCCTGGGACCAGGGGACGATCACCCACGAGCCCCAGGTGCTCGGCCAGGCCGCCCACCTCTGGACCCGCACCAGCCTGCGACCGGCCGACGTCGACCTCGCCCTCGTCTACGACGGGTTCACGTTCAACGCCGTCTCGTGGCTCGAGGCGCTCGGGTTCTGCCCGTTCGGCGAGGCCCAGGACTGGCTCGACGGGGGCCGGAGGATCGCCCTCGACGGCGAGCTCCCGGTCAACACCCACGGCGGCCAGCTCAGCGAAGGCCGGACCCACGGCTTCGGGTTCATCTACGAGGCGGTCAAACAGCTCCGACACGAGGCCGACGGGCGCCAGGTGGCCGACGCCACCACGGCCGTGGTGACCACCGGCGGCGGGACGCCGTCGGGGGTCCTCCTGCTCCAGCGCGACGGGGCCTGATCGACGACGACGGTCGGTGGGCCTCGGCTCAGCCCGCCGTCCGGGCTGCCCGGAACGTGCTCCGGAGCCACGTGCCGGTGCGCTCGAAGGCGGGGACGGCCGCCGGGAACCCGAAGTTGACGAAGCCGTGGGGCTGTCCCGCGAAGCAGACCTCCTCAGCGTCGACACCGTCGGCCCGCAGTCGCTCGGCGTAGGCACGACCCTCGTCGCGGAGCATGTCGCACCCACCCAGGATGACCAGTGCCGGCGGGAGCCCCGCCAGCGACGGGGCGAAGAGCGGGGCGGCATACGGGTCGTCGTCCAGATCGCGGCCGCCGCTGTAGGCCGACCAGTAGGCCTCGCCCGCCTCGAGGCTGATGACGAGACCGCTGAACT
>JBEKCS010000101.1:0-7190 GCA_050014755.1 Acidimicrobiales bacterium | reverse complement strand
CATGACCTTGCCGGCGAATCGCCCCTGGGCGAGGCCGGCCAGCGCGTCGGAGATGCCGTCGAGGGGCACGTCGTCCACTTCGATGAGGAGATCGGAAGGGAACGAGTCGTCGGCCAGCATGGCCAGTGCCTGTTCGAATCCACCCAGGTCGTAGACGAACGAACCCACCACCGAGAGCTCGTTGAGCACGAACCGGTTGGGATCGAAGCTCGGCTGCTCCATGCCCGCACCCACCAGCGCCAGCGTGCCACCCCGTCGCAGCTGCTGGAACCCGGCCTCCATCGCCGACCGCTTGCCCGAGCACTCGAGCACCACGTCCACCGCCCGGTCGGCGAGCCGCTCGGGCTCCCAGGCCGCGAACGTCTGGAGGTCGGTCGGTTCCAGCACGTCGGCCGCCCCGAGATCCCTGGCCAGCTGCCGGCGCCGCTCGCCGGGCTCCACGGCGATGATCGGGCCGATCCCCCGTGCCACCAACGCGGCGATGGACAGCGCGCCGATGGGCCCGGTCCCGATGACCATCACCGTGTCGCCGGGTGTCGCCCCCGAGCGGGTGATGCCGTGCAGTGCCACCGCCAGCGGCTCGGCCAGTGCTGCCTGGCGGGCGGAGAGCCCCGCAGGCAGCGGGAGCAGCGACCCGGCGCGGGCCACCACGTACCGGGCGAAGGCGCCGTCCCCGCCGTGGACGATCGAATCCTGTCGCTCGCACTGGGACGGCTTCCCCTCCAGGCAGCGCCGACAGCGTCCGCACCGGGGCGACGGTCCTCCGACCACCGGATCACCCATCGCCCACCCGTCGACCCCGTCGCCGAGGGCGGCCACCCAACCGGTGTACTCGTGGCCGGCGATCAGGCCCGCCTTGCCGGCCCAGCCCTCGAGCAACAGATGGATGTCCGAGCCGCAGATGCCACAGTGGTCGACCTCGACGAGGACCTCGCCGGGGCCGGGCCGGGGCACCGGGCGCTCCTCCACCTCCACCACCCCCGGTCGTTGGTAGACCGCGGCGGGCATCGTCTCGGGTACTCCGGACAGGACGCCACCTCTCCCCCATCGAGCCCGGTTCGACACGGCGCGTGCCCGACCGGGCGGTGCTAGCGGCGTCACTATACGTCGGTCGCTCCTCCCGTGCGTCCCCTACAGTTCCCCCATGGGCCCGCCCGGAACCTCCGACGTGAGCGGGACGGACGTCGTGGTCCTGGGCGACCCGTCCGCCCTGGCATCGGCCGCGGCCGACGAGGCGGCGACCGTGCTCAAGGCAGCGGTGGTGCGGAATGGGGCGGCACATGCCATGTTCGCCACCGGCAACTCCCAACTGGCCTTCGTCGACGCGCTGGTGGACCCCTCCCGGGACGTCCCGTGGACCGAGGTCACCGTGTTCCACATGGACGAGTACGTGGGTATCGGACCGGACCACCCGGCCAGCTTCGAGAGGTGGATCCGCCAGCGGATCGTGGAGCGCGCCCACCCCGGTGCCGCGTACTACCTCGACGGCCTGGCCGTTCCCGAGGAGGAGTGCGTGCGCTACGCCGAACTCCTGGCCGCCCATCCACTCGACCTGTGTTGCCTCGGCATCGGCGAAAACGGCCATCTGGCGTTCAACGACCCGGGGGTGGCCGACTTCGCCGACCCCCGGGACGTCAAGGTCGTCGAGCTGGACGAGGCGTGCCGCCGACAGCAGGTGGGCGAAGGGCACTTCCCCTCCGAGGCCGACGTGCCCCGAGCGGCCGTGACCGTCACCATCCCTGCCCTGCTGCGGGCGGCCCGGGTCCTGGCGGTGGTACCCGAAGCCCGAAAGGCGGTCCCGGTGCGGGACGCGCTGCGCGGCCCGGTGACGACCGCGTGCCCCGCGTCGATCCTCCAACGTGCGTCGCATGCCACCGTGTACCTCGACGCGGATTCGGCCGCGCTGTTGTAGTCCTCGTCCCGTCGAGGCGGCACGGGGCGCAGACCACGGCGGCCGAGGGATTGCGGCGGCCTATGATTTCGGCCGTGGCCATCTTCCACCGGGCGACGGTTACGCCGACGAAGGCCGAACTCATCGCGACGTGGGCCCCGACCCGAACGTGGGGTCCGTCTGCCGCCGACCCCATCTCCGTGATCGGGTCGTACCGATTCGACGACCCCGACGGTCGCGTCGGGATGGAGACGCACCTTGCCACCGCCGGGGAGGTTCTGTTCCAGGTTCCGCTCACCTACCGCGACGAACCCCTCGAGGGCGCCGAGGACGCATTCATCATGCAGATGGGGCACTCCGTGCTCGGCACCCGTTGGGTGTACGACGGGCTGGGCGACCCCCTGTTCGTGTCCATGCTCGCAGCGGTAGCGATGACTGGCCAGGGTGAGGCGCTCGGTATGGTCCGTTTCGACGGCCGTTGGTACATCGCACCGAGCAACGTCCGCATCCAGGGTGGCGGGTGGACGCAGGATCGGGTGCCGGTCGATGCCTTTGAGCTCGCGTCCGACGACGCAACCGCTTCCGTCCTTCAGAGCGACCGGTTCGAGCTCACGATGTTCCGACGCCCGGTTTCCGGACCTCGCCCGACCATCGGGCTCACCGCGACCTGGGACGGACTGGACAGCGACGTCGTCCTGGCAACGGTAGAAGAACGGTAGGCATCGAAGCCGCCTGCGCAGGTGGTTCAGGCGTGGCCGCTGGGTCCCGGTTCTCGGCCACAGGATGTGGATCCGGCTTCTCCCGAACCGATCCACCAGCGCCGTTCACCCCGACGGTCCACCGCCGAGTTCCCGGTCGAGGAACCCGTAGGCGCCCCGTCCGTACCACTGGTGCTCGCCGTCGGACACCTCGTGCACCAGCCGGTCACCGGCACCGAGATGGTCATAGACCCGCCTCAGCCGTCCGACCGACCGGTCGGCGGCCGCCACCGGGAAGAGCGGGTCCTCCCGGCCCGTCTCGACGAACAGCGCCCGCGGGGCCACCAGCGCACCGATGTCGGCGTGCTCCATCGTCCCGAGCATCCCCGGGAGGACCTGTGATCCGCACATGTTCCACGGCATCTTGTGCGCCTCGGCCCACGACGAGAAGTAGCCACTCACCACCGCGGCGGACACCCGCGGGTCGCACGCCGCCAGGAACAGGCTCACCGTCCCGCCGTAGGAGAACCCGACGACGCCCATCCGCGACGGGTCGACCAACGGATGGCTCTCCAGGACGTCCAGGGCCCGGGCGCAGTCCCACAGGTTCTGGGTCAGCGGGCTCCACCCGGCCATCACCTGATGGACGAGATTGGTGTCGCACGCATAGTGGTCCTCCGGGTTCCAGTCGAGCCGTTCGCCGAAGCAGCGGAGGTCCGGGGCGAGGACCAGGTGGCCTCGGCGGGCCAGTTCGGCCCCGTAGTCGCCACCCGGCCCGTCATCGGGCTCCAGCCCGCAGATCCGGGACTTGCCGGGGCCGTGACCGTGCACGGCCAGCACGGCCGATCCGGGACCCTCCCGATCGTCGGGCACCAGGAGGTAGGCGGGCACCGACATGGTGTCCTCGGTGTCGAACACCACCCGGTGGCGTCGGTAGCCGTCGACGGCCACGCCCTCGTCGATCTCGGTGGCCAGCGGGACGGGGTCGGGCCACGGTGCGAGTGCCTCGTCGAACCGGGCTTCGAACCGCGCCCGCCACGGTGCGAATGCACCCGGATCAGCGTCGGGCAGGGGATCGTCCTCCGTGGTGCCCATCAGCCGGGTGACCACCTGGAACCACGGGGAGAAATTCCGCTCTCGGGGAGGCACGGGGGCCATGATCGATCGTCCTTTCGCCGGTGCTCGCCGCGTGGGCGCCCGGTCAACGTTGCCACACCCACCCGTCCGCGGGACGGTGGCCCGCGACACGGGATCGGTGGATTCGACCGGTCCCTTGGGCCACACTGGGCCCCATGACGGGAGACCGCCTCACCGAGGTACGACCGCTGTCGCCGTTGATCGGAGCCGAAATCGACGGCGTCGACCTCACCCGGCCGCTCGATCCGGCGGCCGTGGCCACCATCCGCGACGCGCTCAACACCCATCACGTCGTCTTCTTCCGTGACCAGCACCTCACCGACACGCAGCAGGAGGCGTTCGGGCGCCAGTTCGGCGAGCTCACCGAGGGTCACCCCGTACTCCCGGCGGTAGCCGGCCACCCCGAGGTCCTGGCCATCGACGGGCGCGACGACCGTGCCAGCTGGTGGCATACCGACGTCACCTTCCTGCCGACACCCCCGCTCGGGTCGATCCTCTCCATGATCACGTGCCCCGAGGTGGGCGGCGACACCACCTGGGCGAGCCTGCAGGACGCCTACGACCGGCTGGCGCCCCCGGTCCGGACCATGTGCGACGAGCTCATCGCCATCCACTTCGACCCGTGGTTCGCGGCCGACGTGGACGCCCGTGGCGGATTCGACTGGAACGGCGAACACCACGACAGGCTGCTGCCCGCCCTCCATCCGGTGGTACGGACCCATCCCGAAAACGGACGCCGCGGTCTCTTCGTGAACCCCCAGTTCACCCAGTCGATCTTCGGCCTCTCCACCAACGAGAGCGCTGCCATCCTGGACATGCTCTACCGACACTGCCAGCAGCCCGAGCTGACCTGCCGTTTCCGGTGGCGTCCCGGCTCGGTGGCGTTCTGGGACAACCGGGCCACGCTCCACTACGCACTCGACGACTACGGCGACGCCCTCCGGGTCGGCCATCGCATCACCATCCGGGGAGACGTCCCCTATGGGCCCGCCATGCCGCCGGCCTGACCCGGACCCTGGTGGTCACCTCGAGGTGGATCGCCGGTGCGCCCGACGCCTTGGACGGGCGCACCGGACACGGCCAGGGCCTCGGCGCTGGCCCCGAGGTAGGCCGCCAGGGCCCGGGGGTCGTGGGCCACCTCGTCGGGCGTGCCCGACGACACGACCACCCCGGTCTCCATCATCACCACCCGGGTGCACAGCGCGAACACCAGGGGCACATCGTGCTCGACCAGCACGATGGTGGTGTCGGCCAGCTGGTGGAGGCGCCTGAGGAGTGGGACGAATGCCTCCGCCTCGCGTTGGGCGATGCCCGCGGTCGGCTCGTCGAGCAACAGCAGACGGGGTCGGGCCAGCACGATGGAGGCGAGATCCACCACCCGCCTCGTACCGGTCGACAACTGGGTGACCTGGTGCCGCCGGAACCGGTCGATGCCGAACGACCGGATCACCTCGCCCACCGCATCCCGCTTGACCCGCTCCGAGTGACGGGCCCACGGCGCCTGTAGCGAGGTCGACAGGACGCCGACCGGTCGACTGGCGTCCAGGGTGAGGAGGAGGACCTCCTCCACCGTCAGCTCCGGGAAGAGCCGGCAGTCCTGGAAGGATCGCACGATGCCCAGCGAGGCCCGCTCTTCGGGCAGGTACTCGACGAGGCTCTCGCCGTCGAGCCGCACCCTGCCCTCGGTGGGTGTGACCAGACCGGACACGACGTCGAGCATGGTGGTCTTTCCCGAACCGTTGGGACCGATCAGACCGACGACGTCCCCCGGCTCGGCCACCAGGTCGGCACCGGCAACCGCCCGGACCCCTCCGAAGTCCACGACGACCCCGGACAGCTCGAGACGGGCCGGACCGCGCTCGTCGGGACGGTCGACGACGCTCATCGCATGGCACCCTGGGCCACCGGTTCGCCCGGTCCGCCCGGTTCGCCCGCCTCCGGTGACGGTGGCCCGGTGCCGCCCGACAGCAGGTGCTCGATGCCCTGGGTGGTCACGTCGGCCAGCCGGTGGAGGAGCTCGGCCAGACCCCCGGGGAGGTAGAGGATGAAGGCGAGCAGTCCGAGGCCGCTGGTCAGGAACTGGACGGTCGGGGTGGTGCCGAACATGGCCGGGAGCCCGACGAGGTAGACGGCACCCAGGACGGCGCCGTCGATGGCACCCAGCCCGCCGATGACGACCATGGAGACGACCAGTACCGAGTACGTCGGGTCGAAGGTGGCCGTCGAGATCCGCTCGGTGGCGAAGGCCAGGCACACGCCGGCGTAGCCGGCGATGAAGCCGGACAGGGCGAAGGCCAGAAGTTTGCTGCGGGCGAGGGGGATGCCCAGCGCCCCCGCCCCCGTCTCGTTGTCGCGCACGGCCATGAGACGGCGGGCCACTCCGTGATCGCGCCACATGCGGACCATCACCACGGACAGGACCAGGATGCCGAGCGAGAACCAGGCGAAGGCCCGCTCCGAGCCGAGGCCGATGCCGAACAGGTCGGGTCGGGCGAGGAGGGTGGACTGGGGATTCGGGAGGCCGGTGCACAACCGCCTTCCCACCAGCGGCACGTTCCAGCAGGTCGTCCCGAGCACCGAGCCGATGAACCACAGGTTGAACGCCAGCGTGCTGACGGCCAGGTAGAGGCCGCGCACCCGCAGGGCCGGGAGCCCCACGACGACGGCGACCACCGCGGTCACCACGCCGGCCAAGGGGAGCAGTACCACCAGGGGCACACTCGACCCCAGGTGGGACGCGAGCAACGCTCCCACGGCCACCAGGCCGAACTGACCCAGCGACACCTGCCCGGCCCACCCGGTCAGCACCGTCATCGACAGGGCGATCACGGCGTAGATGCAGATCTGCGAGAGCAGGTAGGTCCGGCCGACGTCGAGGACGAGCGGCAGCGCGGCTGCGATGGCGACAGCCGCCCAGACCCCTGCCCCGCCCACCCTGCGGCGCAGGTGGTCCTCGTCGCGCAGCCGGGCCCGGGACCCTTCCAGCCAGGTGGACCGCTCCTCCCGTCGACCCCCGGTCTGGAGGGCGGCCACCCGGACCAGCAGCACGGCCAGGACCACGGCGAACAGCACCAGGTCGACCTGGGCGATGCTGTTCAGGTTCCACACCAGGATCTCCTGGACCACCCCGATCGCCACCGCGGCCACGAATGCCACCCACAGGCTGGTCATGGCCCCGACGATGGCCGCCGCGAGGGCCAGGAGCAGCAACTCGGGGCTGAGCACCTCGGTGAGCGACGAGGTCTGGCCCGGTGCCGCGAGGACCGCGGCGAAGGCGGAGAGCACGCCGGCGACGGTCCACGCCACGGTGGAGGTCCGGCGGGCCCACACCCCCGAGAGCCGGGCCGAGTCGCGGTTCTCGGCCATGGCCCGCATGGCCAGTCCCCAGCTGGACCACTTGACGAGGGCCGCCAGGGCGACGGCGACGATCGGCGCGACCACCACGGTCATCACCTCGCCCGGGG
>JBEKCS010000100.1:0-8028 GCA_050014755.1 Acidimicrobiales bacterium | reverse complement strand
GAACTGAACGCTCTCACCGACATCGGGAGGCAGCCCTTCGATACGACGACGTAGAGTCAGATCAACAGGTTGACGCGGGGACTGAACACCTCACGGGCTTGTACACCACTCGCTGGGACTTAACCCTCGCAGAGCGCCGGATGCGGCGCGGCAACACCAACTCCGCACGACGCGATCAGACGGGGGACGTCGACCTTCCGGTCGTACATCACCCGTTCCTCGGATCGCCAGGCGACCCCGTCGACCAGGGCCTCGAAGAGGAGGTCGGCCCGGTCCACCCAGCCCGGCATGTGGTCGATCCAGGCACCCCCGGACAACGGGATGCGGCGAAGGCATCCGTCAAACGGTCGGAGCATGGGTTCGGTAGCCGTATCGAAGAGCGAACCCTGGAGGGAGGCCATCGGATGAGGGTAGTCGAACATATGTTCGTGTCACAAGGGGTGCCCACCGTCTGTCGAGATGCCCCGGTCGCCGTGTCGGGGTCGCTCCGCGGAGACGGATAGCGTCGGGCCATGGCGGGCCAGCGCTGCCGGGAGGGAGGCGCAGCGAGTAATGCTTGACCAGACTTTCCAGACCAGGACTACGCCGTGACGAGTTCGTCCTCAGTCGCCGAGAGGTCAGGGCGCACGGTGCTGACCGCTGCCGACGCATCCCAGAATGCAACCGCGGCCAGCAGGAACCCGAAGAACGCGAATCCGTAGGTCACTGCCGCCACGATCGGGGCGCGGCCGTCATACGGCAGCGTCACCGCCTGGTCAGCCCAAGAACATCCAATAGCAGCGAGATCCACGGCGAGGAGCAAGTAACCGATCGCGAAGAGTTTCAATATGAGGTGCCCCTGACCACCGGGTCGGTCGGACGGCACGGCACCGCTGGGACCGTTGGCAGAGGGCCAGCTACTGCCCGAGGGCGTGACGAACCACAGCTGCTCCCACGTAGGCGACGAGGATCAGCGGAACGAACACGGCCACCGCCAGGGAGGCCGTCATCAAGGCACCCGGCGCCGTATGCCTCGATGGCGGTGCAGAACCGTGGCCGTCCCCGATCAGTTGACGGCTCCTGATTCCGTGCTGGATCGTGCGGGCTACGACGACACTCACGCCTCCGACTGGCACCAGCACGACGATGAGAAACATCGATCAGATCCTACCCCTTGTGCCATCCAGGTCCCATCCCTGACCGGTGCGGTGAGACGCTCCGGGCCTCTTTCCCGCTTCGAGGAATCGCGGGTGGATACGCGACAACGTCTGCTGGCCCAGAATGGGCGGCGTGATGCTTCCAGCGGATGGCCTCCCGGGCGTGGCAGTGGTTCGCTCGGTCGGGCATGTCACCGTCTGGGCGCCCTCGGCTGTCGAGAGGCACCCGTCTGCGGCTTCGCGGAGGAATGCGCCATGATCCGCATGGCTGCAGTGGCCATCGTAAGTACGTCCGCGTGTGCACTCACGGCATGTGGCACACCCCCCGCGGCGGGCCCCAGCCGGCAAGACTCCCTGAACTCGTCGGCCTGTGCCGCTCGGGTCACGCCGGACTGCAGCGGGTACACGTACGCGAGCCCGGCCCCGGGCACGGTGGTGGTCACTGCCCCGAAGTCGAGTGGAGCAAACAACCGAGAGTTCTTCTGGGGCTCAAGCGGTGGGAACGAGGCCGACCCGACGGTGTGTGCCACCTTTGCCAGTGGCGAGGGCATCGACCAGCAGGGCATCGTCCTCCGATTGAACGACACTGCGGTCGGTGGCACTACCGGCATCACCGTCACCCGCAATATCTGGATGGGCACCTTCAACATCTTCAACTTCCACGTGTGGAACACCAGGAGAGACCCGAGCAACCCGTTCACCATGTTCGGCTCGAAGGCCATCCCGGAGTTGCCGGTCAGCCCGGCCGTGTATCCGTTGCGCATGTGCGCCCGAGCCGTCGCGGCGACTGATCAGGTGCAGTTCGTGGTCTGGACGAAGGGACAGGCCGAGCCGGGCTGGGGGAGCATGACGCAGGGGGGCGAGGCGAGGATCCCTCCAGGAGCGCCGTCAACAGGTCGGGCCGGATGGTTCGCCGGGCATCTCACCCCCGGTACGAGCATGACGTATAGCGGGTTGACGGTGGACGGCGAGACAGTGACTGATTTCCCTTGAGCGCTACTCGTGAGTGACGCCGACCAGGACAGGACTCGGGCGGGCGCTGTACGCCCCCTGACCCACGACACCAATGAATGCTTGGAGCGGGTGTCATGCCAAGGCGGAAGCGAAGGCGGTAGCGGCGAGTTGTCTCACGCCCATCCCCGAACACCAATGACCTGAGCCCGCCTTCGTTGACACTCCCGTTGTCACCACTCTCCAGCTCTCTGCGTGAGCCCGGCACTCCCGGAACTGAGCGGAGCTGCGGGCGTCCGAGCCCCGGGGAAGGACGGCTTCACCCAGACCAGCCAACGCGGCAGTCACGCGAAGCTCCGGCGAGACCACGCATCGGTCGAAAGCGCGACCGCCCCCTCGCTGCCGGGTGTGAGTCAGGCTTCGACCATTGCGAGGATGCCGATACCCTTACTCGCCCTTCATGCCCGGCTCGACCCGGCCTCAGGCCTTCTTGACCTTCTTCAGTCCGCCGTACCCGCGCTCGATGGCTGCGGTGATGATGGCTTCGAAATCCTTGTCGGTGAGCACATGCGGAGTGCCCATGGACGAGGCACGCCAGTACAGCTCGGCGAGCCACTCGAGGAGCTCGAGGCGTTCGACCGCTTCGGCCATCTTGCTGCCGTAGGCCACCGAGCCGTGGTTCTGCATCATGGCGGCATTGCGGCCCTGCAGCGCTTCGAGGACGTTGTGTGCCAGTTCCTCGGAGCCGAACGTGGCGTACGCCGCGGTCCGGGGCGCTCCCCCGAGACCCAGGCAGCTGTAGTGCAGAGGGGGCATCTCGTCGAAGCAGCACGAGAGTGCGGTGGAGGCCATGGCATGGGCATGGGTGATGGCGAGTGCGTTGGTTGCGGCGTAGATACCGGTATGCAGCGGCACCTCGGAGGTTGGAGCCAGGTCCCCGTCGACCACCGCGCCTTCGAGGTCGATCACCGTAACCATCTCGGCAGTCACCGTGGAGAGGTCGGCACCGGTGGGGGTCACGGCCACCAGGTCACCTTTGCGTGCCGAGATGTTGCCGGCCGTGCCGATCACCAGTCCCTTCTGGGCCAAATGACGGCTGGCGGCGGCCACGGCCTCTCGTTCGTCTGCAAGTAGTAGATCGCTCATCGTTCCTCCATCGCCGAACAGCTTGAGACTACAGTTCGCGGCCGGAGGCGCCGAGTGGCGACCTCCCTGCAGTCGTCGGTCCACGGCAGAGTAGTCACAATCGCTTCTTCTCCCTGGGAACCTCTCACCGATTCGGCTGGTATCCCTGACACCGATGAGAGTGCCTAACCAGCTCAGCGTGGCTATTCGTCCTCGGCTTCCAGAATGGCAATGTCTTCCTCGACCGGGTGCAGCTCGCCATCCTCCCCCAACACCGAGAGCGTCTCGTCCACCACGGCCTCACCCTCCGCCGTGATGACTGCGACGGTCTCGTCGATGGCGACGATGTTTCCTTCGCCGTCCACTGCTACCACCAGGTCGTCGATGACGAGATCGCCCTCTTCGTCAACACCCGCAGTCTCGATCTCCACCACGTCTAGGGATTCCTCGTTCGATGGGGTGCCGTTGGTATCGCTCATCGCTGTTCTCCTCGTCGTCTTCGTCATCGGTCGTTACGTCGATCATGGCATGGAGAACGAAGTGCCTCGGTCGAGGCGTGGCTTGCCCGACTCGGGCCGGGGAGCGTGCCGACCTGCTCCAGGAACAATGGGTAGCACAGCCTGCGCCAGATGCCTCCCCATTCCGTGAGGGTGGGACTTTCCCCAACTCCCCCTGGGAGAGTGGCACCATGGACCAATGGGCGATGAAGGTCGGGAGCTCTACTACCACGGCACCTGTGCCGACCTGAAGCCGGGGGATGTGGTCGAGCCGGGCTATCTGTCCAACTTTGGCAGCCGGAGGAAGGCCAATCACGTCTACCTGACCGCCACCGTGGACGCCGCTGCCTGGGGAGCAGAATTGGCAATCGGCGAAGGCCCCGGCCGGATCTACATCGTGGAACCGACCGGCCCAATCGAGGACGACCCGAATCTGACCGACAAGAAGTTCCCCGGCAACCCGACGAAGTCGTACCGCTCCCGTGACCCTCTCGTGGTCACGGGCGAACTCACCGACTGGGATGGGCACGCCCCCGACGTCCTCCAAGCGATGAAAGACAACGTCGAACGGCTCAGGAAGCTTGGCATCGAGGCGATCGACGACTGACGATCCGGCGACGCGGGCTTCGCAGGCACGCGCTGTCGAGCCGGTCGGGCGAAGACAGCTTCTGGCATCGCCTGTCTGGTCGAAAGGGCCCGGCGAACGGCACCCCCGGCCGCCGGCTGTGGGTCACCCACGAGGGTTGGAGATCTTCTCCTCGGACTTCCTCGCGAGGTCAACGAGGCCGGCAACGGTGACGGCCATGCGCTCCCGTAGGGCGACCAGGCGCTCGTGAACGACTGCTTCTGCTTCGCGAGGACGCTCAGCGACCCTGTCGCTAAGAGGAGACGGCCCTCCGCACAAGACCACCCTGTGGCAAAGGGTCGTCCCGTCCGCGTTCTCGTCAAGCAGAAAGCTCCAACGCGAGACGGGATGCGACAGGTCGCCGACGCTCCACTCGAAGCAACACCGCGGGACGTAGTCCGTGATGGTCGACGTCGTCGTCCATCGCCGTTCGCCACGCAACTGGTCTCCCTCGAAGCGACTGCCGAGCCCGATGGGGCCGGGATCGAGGAGGCGAACCGCCTGGAGCTCACTTGAGAAGCCGGGCAGCAGCAGTGGATTCGAGGCCACCGCCCACACCGATTCGATCGAGAGGTCGGCGGTCGCACTCGTGAAGGCGCTGGGCTGGAGACGGCTCAGGTCCACGCTGCGACGCTACCGCAGCGGTCCAACATGGTTCGAGGCGTTGCACCACATGCCAACGGTGGTCGGGGCGTACGGGTCAGCGGCGCAGGTCGGTGGTGGGCCACTGCGGATCGCCCCGAAGGATCTCGGGGTTCCCGGTGAGCAACGTGGCCCGGTGGGCGATGGCGGTAGCGACAGCGAAGGCGTCTGCGTATGCCATCGGGTGGGACGCCTTGATGCGTGCCGCCTCGAGGACTCGAGCCACCGTCGGAAGGTCCATGGTGAGCTGACGACGTGGCTGTCGCACGACGGCCTGCGCCCGGTCGAAACCGGTAGGTCGCTCGATGACGCAGAAGAATTCGCCCAGGTTGATCCAACTCATGACCGGCCGTGCGGGAAGTGCAGCCTCTACGCGACTCGCGGCGGGTTCCTCGCCTTCGAGCCATCGCAGCACCGCCCACGAGTCGAGACACTCCGTCATCATCGACGTTCTCGAAGATGGTCAGCCTAGAGGGCGTCGGTGAGTGAGTGGCCGGCAAGTGATCCCCGAAGGCTGGCGCTGTCGTGGCGGGGCTCGACCCGGACAGCGCCGCCATCAAGCGAGACATCCACTTCGTCGCCCGGAGCGATCCCGAGCTGATCGCGGATCGCCTTGGGGATGACGACCTGGCCCTTCGGCCCCACGCGGTAAGTCATACTTTCGAGTATCACTCAGCGTGAAGCGACTGCAGACGGAGGTTCCCCGATACATCGCGTCGAGGTGTCCTCTGCCGTTTTAGGTACCGGGCCAGGGAGTCAACGGCCGGTCGGAGTCCGGCAGCGTCCCGCAGCCGACCCACACGACAGGCCCGAACGTACGCGGCTGCCTGTCGCTGATGTCAGAATCGGTGGGTCGCAGTCGGTCCCCACATGGGTGCGGCGTTCCCAGCAATGGCAAGGAGAGCCCTGCGATGCCCGGCGTTCACATAGTCACCGATAGCTCGTGCGATCTGGCCGAGGACGAGATGGACCAGCTCGACGTCGACGTCGTCCCGCTGAGCATCCGATTCGGGGACGAGGAATTCACCGACGGGCTCGACCTGACCGTGGCCGAGTTCTACCGCCGGATGGCCACCTCCGACGAGCTCCCCCAGACGGCCTGCCCGTCTCCCGGGGCCTTCGAGGAGGCCTACCAGCGGGCGAGCGAAGCGGGTGCCGACGCCGTCGTCTGCCTGACCATCTCGGGCGATCTGTCGAACACCATCCAGTCGGCCTGCACGGCGTCGGAAGCCCTGTCAGGACAGGTCCCGGTGCACGTCGTCGACTCCAGGACGGTGTCGAGCGGGTTGGGCACGATCGTGCTCGAGGCCGCCAGGACGGCCCGGGGGCTGGCCGACGTCGAAGCCGTGCTGGCCCGGGTGCGCTCGCTCATCCCCCGGACCCACGTGTTCGCCGCGCTCAACACCCTGGAGAACCTGAAGAAGGGTGGCCGGATCGGTGGGGCGAAGGCCATGCTCGGGTCCATCCTCTCCATCAAGCCGGTCATCGACATCACCGGGGGTGTCGTCGAGGAGGCCGGCAAGCCCCGGACCCGCAGGAAGGCGATGCACCTGCTGTACGAGCGGATGATCGGGGCGGGTCCGATCGAGGACGTCGCCGTCATGCACGGCGGGGCGCCCGACATCGGTGAGTTCCTCGACCTCATCGCCCCCCGTTTCCCCCGCGAGTCGATCCGGCTCGGTCAGCTGGGTGCGGTCATCGGCGCCCACGGTGGGTCCGAGATCATCGGGGTCAGCTGGGTGGCGGCAACA
This sequence comes from Acidimicrobiales bacterium, assembly GCA_050014755.1. Lineage (GTDB taxonomy): Bacteria > Actinomycetota > Acidimicrobiia > Acidimicrobiales > RAAP-2 > Bog-756. The sequence continues at coordinate 1,301 of JBEKCS010000100.1, read as the reverse complement.
TAGGGCCGGGTCGGGCCGCGTGCGGCCCTGCCGTCCCGAAGTTGTCCCCGGTGCCGCTCAGCTCGGGACCGGACCCGTTCCTGCCGTCTGCTCGTGCCCGGATCCGTCGGACTGGCTGACCCAGGTCTCGTACATCTCGGCGTAACGGTCCCCCCGGGCCACCAGCTCGGCGTGGGTGCCCACTTCGATGATCCGGCCCTCGTCGACCACGGCGATCCGGTCGGCCCGCATGGCCGTCGACAGCCGGTGGGCGATGAGGATGGCCGTCCGGTTCTCGAGCAGCACGTCGAGGGCGGCCTCGATCTTGGTCTCGGACTGGAGGTCCAGGTTCGAGGTGGCTTCGTCGAGCACCAGGACCCGCGGGCGGGCGAGGAAGGCGCGGGCCAGGGCGATGAGCTGGCGCTCGCCCGAGGACAGGGTCTGGCCCCGCTCGTGGACCACGGTGTCGAGGCCCCGGGGCATGCGCTCCACCACGTCGGTGAGGCCGACCCGGTCGACGGCCTCGTGGATCTCCTCGTCGGAGGCGTCGGGGCGGGCGAAGGCGATGTTGTCGCCGATGGTGCCGGCGAAGAGGAACGGCTCCTGGGGAACCACGCCGAGCTGGCTGCGAAGCGAGTGCATGGTGACCGACCGCAGGTCGTGGCCGTCGATGGTCACCCGGCCGCCTGTGGGGTCGTAGAACCGGGTGACCAGCTTGGCCATGGTCGACTTCCCGGCCCCGGTCGGCCCGACGAAGGCCACCGTCTCCCCGGGCGCCACGGCCAGGTCGACGTCCTCGAGCACCGGTCGCCCAGGGGTATACGAGAAGTCGACGTGCTCGAACCGGATCGCCCCCTCGATGGGCGGTAGCACGACGGCGTCGGGGGCCTCGCGCACCTCGGGCTCGGTGTCGCACAGGTCGCGCAGTTTGTTCACCGACGCCTGGCCCTGCTGGTACGTGTTGTACTGCTGCACCAGGAGCTGGATGGGCTGGAAGAACCGGTTGAGGTAGAGGAAGAACGCGAACAGACCGCCCAGGGACAGCTGGTGGTGGAGCACCATGTCCCCACCGACGGCCAGCAGGACCCCCTGGCCGATGATGCCCAGCATCTGCGTGCCGGGTCCGTAGAGGGCATTGACATGGGCCGTGTAGTTGTTGGCGTCCCGGTAGTCGCCCACCACGTTGCGGTGGTGGATCACGTTGTGGCGCTGGCGGTTGTGGGCGGTGACGATGCGGACGCCATGGAGGCTCTCGGACAGGTCGGCCAGCACGTTGGCGATCCCGTCGCGCACCTTGTCGTAGCCGCGCTCGGAGGCGCGCT
>JBEKCS010000099.1:0-8422 GCA_050014755.1 Acidimicrobiales bacterium | reverse complement strand
GCGGCATGGCCGCCGCCATGGGCAACGTGTACCCCGAGGACAACTGGAAGGTCCACTTCCGCGACACCATGCGCGGCGGCAAGATGCTCAACAACTGGCGCATGGCCCAGCTCCACGCCCAGGAGGCTCCCGACCGGGTGCGCGAGCTCGAAGCATGGGGGGCGCTCTTCGACCGCACCAAGGACGGCCTCATCCTCCAGCGCGACTTCGGCGGCCACCGCTACGCCCGCCTCGCCCACGTCGGTGACCGGACCGGCCTCGAGCTGATCCGCACCATGCAGCAGAAGGCCGTGGCCGACGGCATGGAGGTCTTCATGGAGCTGAAGGTGCTCCGCCTCCTGCACGACGCCGACGGCACGGTGTCCGGGCTGGTCGGCTACTGGCGCCCGACCGGTGGCTTCGTCGTCATCAGGGCCAAGGCGGTCGTCCTGGCCACCGGGGGTGTGGGCAAGAGCTGGATGTACACCTCGAACTCCTGGGAGTCGACCGGCGACGGCCACGCAATGGCCCTGTGGGCCGGGGCCGACCTCATCGACATGGAGTGCGTGCAGTTCCACCCGACCGGGATGGTCTGGCCGCTGTCGGTCCGGGGCATCCTGGTGACCGAGGGTGTCCGGGGCGACGGCGGGGTCCTCCGCAACTCCGAAGGCGAGCGGTTCATGTTCGACTACGTCCCGGACATGTTCCGGGCCGAGACGGCCGACTCCGAGGACGAGGCGGACAAGTGGTACGACGACCACACCGCGGGCCGCCGGCCCCCCGAGCTGCTCCCCCGTGACGAGGTGGCCCGGTCGATCAACTCCGAGGTGAAGGCCGGCCGGGGCAGCCCCCACGGTGGCGTCTACCTCGACATCGCCACCCGGCGCACGGCCGAGGACATCCGCCGGCGTCTGCCGTCGATGTACCACCAGTTCAAGGAGCTGGCCGGCGTGGACATCACCGCCGAGGCCATGGAGGTCGGGCCGACCTGCCACTACATCATGGGCGGGGTGCGGGTCGACGCCGACTCGACGGCGACAACGGTCGCCGGCCTGTTCGCGGCGGGGGAGGTCGCCGCGGGATTGCACGGCGCCAACCGCCTGGGCGGCAACTCGCTCTCCGACCTGCTCGTCTTCGGACGCCGGGCCGGCATCGGCGCCGCCGAGTTCGCCTCGGCCCGGTCGGGCGCGGTCACCGTCGACGAAGGACAGATCAACGAGGCCATCGACGCCGCCGTGGCCCCGTTCGGGCGTGAGGGCGGCGAGAACCCCTACGACATCCAGAAGGCGTTGCAGGAGACCATGCAGAGCCTGGTCGGGATCATCCGGACCGGGTCCGAACTCGAAGAGGCCCTCGTCAAGATCGAGGAGCTCGAGGAGCGGGCCGCCAACATCTCGGTCACCGGGGGCATCAAATACAACCCGGGGTGGAACCTCACCACCGACCTCCCGTCGATGCTGACCGTCTCGCGGTCCACGACCATGGGTGCCCTCAATCGGAAGGAGAGCCGGGGCGGCCAGACCAGGGACGACTTCCCCGCGGCCGACCCGGAGATGGGCAAGGTCAACTTCATCGAGCGCATCCCCGACCCGTCGTCCGCCCCACGCGGCGTCGGCGGCACACCGTCGGTGCGGTCGATCACCAGCCATCCCGAACCGGTCCCGGTTCTACCTGACGACCTGCGGGAACTACTCGAGGAGGCGCACTGATGGCCGAGGAGATCATCCGCAGCAACCAGAGCGGCGAGGTCACCATGCGCATCTGGCGCGGAGACGAAACCGGCGGCGAGTTCGCCGAATACGTCATGCCGGCCCAGGAGGGTGAAGTCGTCCTCGACGTCATCCACCGGGTGCAGGCCACCGAGGCCCCCGACCTCGCCTGCCGCTGGAACTGCAAGGCCGGCAAGTGCGGGTCGTGCTCCGCCGAGATCAACGGGCGCCCGTCGCTCATGTGCATGACCCGGATGGACACGCTCCCTCCGGGCGAGACGGTCACCGTCGCCCCGATGCGGACGTTCCCCATCCTCCGCGACCTGGTCACCGACGTCTCCTACAACTACGAGGTGGCCAAGCGGATCCCGCCGCTCAGCGCCCGCCCGAAGACGGAGGACGAGGAGGAGGCCGGCGGCTACCGCATGGCCCAGATCGACGTGGAGCGGAGTCAGGAGTTCCGCAAGTGCATCGAGTGCTTCCTGTGCCAGGACGTCTGCCACGTGGTGCGCGACCACGAGGAGAACAAGACGGCATACGCCGGTCCCCGCTTCTTCATCCGCTCCGCCGAGCTGGAGATGCACCCGCTCGACACCAACGACCGTCGCCAGCTCCTTCAGGAGGAGCAGGGACTCGGTAAGTGCAACATCACCAAGTGCTGCACCGAAGTCTGCCCCGAGCACATCAAGATCACCGACAACGCCATCATCCCGCTGAAGGAGCGGGTGGTCGACGCCAAGTACGACCCGGTGGCATGGCTGGGCCGGAAGATCCGCAACCGCACCAAGCGCACGGCGGACGAGGCGGCTGCCGAGGCTCCGGCCAGCGGACCGGCCGCGGTCATGCCCCCGAGCGGTGTCCACGGTGTCCCCCAGGCCCGACCGGCCGGCGCGCCCGTCCTGGCCACACCACCGCTGAGTGCCGGACGTCCGGATACCGCTCCGGTCGCTTCCGGTTCGTCGGTCGAGTCGGACGCCCCATCGTCCGACGACACCACCGCGTGATCCGCCGGGCGGGCGTCTCCACATGCCCCGCTTCCTGACCGCCGAGTGGGTGGCGGCGTTCAATGCCAGCCTTGACGGGATCCGACTCCCCCCACCCAGGCCCGATGCGGGTCTGGTCGCGGCCGACGGCAGGTTCTCCGTGGCCCAGGAAGTGCACGGCGCCCCCGACGGTGACCTGGTCCTGGTGCTCCGGGTGGCAGACGGCGCTCTGACCCTGGGCACCGGACCGGCTGACGGCTCCGACGGGCCGGTGGACGTCACCATCACCCTCGACTACGACGACGCCGTGGCCCTGTCGAAGGGCGAACTGTCGGCCGCCGAGGCACTGACCGCCGGCCGCATCCGGGTGCGTGGCGATCTCTCGGTGCTGGCCGCCGGACAGGAGCAGCTGCGGGCGGCCCGTGAGCACACCCGCTCCCTCGACGCCGACACCACCTACTAGCCCGTCCCGGGTACCGTCCTCCACCGGGTCGGCCCGCTGCCGGTGTAGACAGGGACGACGGTCGAGCGGAAGGCGAAGCGTGGACATCCTGAACAGTCGGACCCTCCTCAACCCCACCGATCTCGACCGCACGATCACCTTCTACCGTGACACCCTGGGCCTGGCCGTGGCCCGCGAGTTCGGTGAGGGCGACCAACGGGGTGTGGTGTTCTTTGCCGGGGGCGGGTTCATCGAAGTGGTGGGCACGGGCCCGCCGGCGGGCAGGGCGGGCGTGCAACTGTGGTTGCAGGTCCGGTCCCTCGACGACGCCGTCTCCGAGCTGTCGAATCGCGGCGTCGAACTGGCACGCCCGCCCGTGCTCGAGCCGTGGGGACTGCTCGAGGCCTGGCTCGACGACCCTGACGGCGTACGCATCCACCTGGTCGAGGTGCCGGCCGACCACCCGCTGCGCCGCGATTCCCGGGCTCTACCCCGATAGCCGGGGCATCCGGGGTACCTGCCCGCCGACGGGGCGGCCACGGATCCCCGTGCCACCAGTGATCGCGGACTGAGCAGGACTCCACCCGTACTCTGGTGGGAGCAGACCCATCGACGCACGTGTCCACATTGCCGAAGGACGATCCACCGGCTGGCTGGACGCTCAAGCTGGGAGGTTGAGATGACCGGTAGTCACGACCAGGGTGAACACGAGGAACCCGCGCAGTCCAGATGGAACGTCTCGGACTGGCACGGAAAACTGCTCATCGACCTCGACGGCGAGAAGATCGGCAAGCTCCAGGATGTCTACGTCGATGTCGAAACCGACGAGCCCCAGTTCGCAACGGTCAAGGAGGGCTTCATCGGCCGTCACTTGACGTTCGTGCCTCTGGCCGGTGTCCAGATCGGCCCGGATGATCTTCAGGTCCAGGTGACCAAGGAGCAGGTCCGGACAGCACCCGACATCGAGATGCACGGCGGGGAACTGTCCCAGGCGGACGAATCGACGCTCTATCACCACTTCGAGATGAACTACACGCCGATCGACACCGAGAGCGGACGCCGCCTTGCGCGGCGATGATCCACGTGGTGCTGTCGATGCGCCGCATATCGACCATCGCAGGGCAGATCGACGGTCGGTCATAAGCCTTCGGGGACGGCCGGACCGGTCCTGTGTCGACCCGTCACGGCTGGGTCGTCGCCGGACGTTGCGGGGGCCGGGCCTCCGTGGCACAGTGCGCTCCATGCCGAGGGACTACTTCGACGAACCGATCGCCTCGGCGTACGACGCCGATTCGGCAGATCTCTTCGACCCGGCGATCGTGGAACCGGCCGTGGGCTTCTTGGCGGAATTGGTCGGTGACGGCCGTGCCCTGGAGTTCGGCATCGGCACCGGACGCATCGCCCTGCCACTCAGTCAGCGCGGCATCCCCGTCCACGGGATCGATCTCTCCCATGCGATGGTGGAACGCCTCCGTACGAAGCCGGGTGGCGAAGCCCTCGCCGTGACCATCGGTGACTTCGCCATGACCCGGGTGGGAGGGCGGTTCCGGGTCGTCTACCTCGTCTACAACGGGATCAGCAATCTGATCACCCAGGAAGACCAGGTCGAGTGTTTCCGCAATGCTGCGTCACATCTGGAACCGGGGGGATACTTCGTGATCGAGGTCCTCGTTCCTGCGCTTCGACGGCTACCCCCTGGTGAGACCGTCCGACCGTTCATGGTCACTTCGACGCAGCTCGGCTTCGACGAGTACGACACGGTGACGCAGTCCGCTGTCTCGCACCACTATTCACTCGACAGTGGCAACGTCGGAGCCTGGTCGATTCCATGGCGGTACGTCTGGCCATCGGAGCTGGACCTCATGGCGCGGCTCTCCGGGATGGCGTTGCGGGAGCGGTGGGGAAGCTGGAACCGGGACCCCTTCACGGCGGAGAGCTCATCGCACGTCTCGGTGTGGGAGATGGAGAACTGAGTTGTCTTGGATGGCCTCCGATGGCCGCACCCGCATTCCGGATCGTGGATGCCAGGCGGCCTCCCGGACAATCCCCCATGCCGATCGGCCACGCTCGATCGGCGACCACGACCTGACGATCAGGGGTGACTCAGCGGCTCTTCCGTGACAGGCTCGACGCCCGTGGACTATTGGAACCACAACTCCGCCTATCACCCGATGATCCTGGCAATTGCCCGGGAGCTCAATGGTGACGTGTTGGATGTCGGCTGCGGCGAAGGGCTCCTGGTCGAGCGATTGGCGAACGTCTCACGCTTCGTCACGGGCATTGACCGCGACGACCAGGCAGTCCGTCAGGCGCTCGTCCGGACAGCGAGCCTGGCCAATGCAACCGTGGTGGAGGCGGACTTCACGGAATTCGAGGTCGCTCCGGAATCCGTTGACCTGATCACACTGGTGGCGGTGCTGCACCACATGGATCTGGAATCGACGCTGCGTAGGACAGCCGAGATGCTACGACCCGGGGGTCAGCTCGTGGTGGTCGGGCTGTCCGCCAACAGGTCGGTGGGTGACTACGCCCGTTCCGCCCTGCTCCTTCCGGTCGTCCGACTGATGAGCAGGATCCATCGCGAGTCCCGGTCGGTGCGAGTCGTGGCTCAACCACCGAAGGAGAGCTTCGCGGAGATCACGCGGACGGCCCGACGCGTGCTGGCAGGTGTCCGGCTGCGTCGGGCCTTGTACTACCGGTATGTCCTGAGCTGGACCAAGCCCGTCGACGCCCGATGATCTTGGCCGTTGGCCCCGCCCCTTCGGTCAGAGACAGGGTCGCTACGAGTCAGGTCCGGCGACCGGCGGCAACGGACGGGCACGAGTGGATCGTCCCCGAACCATCGACCGCAGGATCAGAACGTTGCCCAATGCTGCGCACGTGAAGAGGAGCACGATGCACGTGCTGAAGAAGAACCCCTGGGCTCCCACCGGCGTGCCCGTCGTCCGGGTCCAGCAGTGGCCCGACGCGCTGCACCCTCCGGTTGTCTGACTGACGCTGTAGCTCGAGAAGCCATCGGCCAGCGAATTGAACACGCCGGTCAGTACGTAGAGACCCACGATGGCCGCCAGCCCGCAAGGGAGTGCAAGGAGCGCAGCCACGACGAGCAGAGGTCGTCGAGTGTCCGCTGTCATCCCGGCAACGGCAAACGCAGTCACGACGAGCACATAGGCGGTCTCCAAGGCGAACCACGTCGTTCCAATGTGAATTCGAGGCATCTGGGGTACCGCCCTCGTGGGCATTGATTCACCCTAGGCCGACGTTCGCCCCTGCGTCCCACGATGCGACAGGCGAGTCTTCTCGAACGCACCAACAGTGTCGTCGCAGCGACCGGAGACAGGACGTTCATCCCAACCGACCGTCACCATGGTCTCCATGGAATCAGGTGTCGAGAGGCAGGTCCGGGGTCTTCCCATCATCGGGGTGAGCATGGATCCCCCGGGCCGGTCGTGCGCCGGCATTCCGTTGGTACCGGAGGGATGCCTTCCAGCGGTGACCGACCAGGCCGGGCCGCCGCACCTCGACCTGGCAACAGGCGCGCGTCACCGGTCGGGATCTCCCACCGGCGTCCGGGCGATGACCACCACCCGGGCATTGGTCCGGAACTGCTCGACGTGGGGCTCGGCACGGACCGCGGCGAGGTTGGCGTCGAACTCGTCGGCACTGATGAGCCCGGTGGTCACGATCCGGTCCCTCGCGTCCTCGAGCTGGGCGATGATGAGGTCGCGCTCGAAGCTGGTCCCCGAGGCCACCAGGTGCTGGGCCTCGGGGACGATCACCACAGAGGCCACCTCACACCCACTGCCGACGAGCAGGGTCGAAAGCTTGCGCCCGATGGACCGGTCGCCACCTTGGGCCTCCTGGGCCTGCCTAAAGACCCCGTGCAGTCGCGTGAGTGCAGGCGACGGGTCCGGGTACGTCAGGTAGAGCTGGTCGTCGATGTCGCTGAGGCAGATGTGTCCACCTGGGACGGTCACCCGGACGAACTCGTCGACCGCAGCGCCCGGATCCGGCAGGAACTGGAGCAGCTCGCGCACCACGGTGAAGTCGTAGGCGTGGTCGGCCACCGGCAGGCCCATGGCGTCGCCGACCTCGAAGGTCACCTGCGAGCCAGGCTGGAAGTAGCCAAGGTCCTCCAGATCCTCGGCGATCCGTTTGGCGTCCTCGACGAGATCTTCCTCGATGTCGACGCCGTGGACCCGCATGGAGGCCTGACCGGCCAGCTCGAACCCGAGGATGCCGTACCCGCACCCCACGTCGAGCACCGACCACTCGGTCGGGAGCTGCAGCATCTGCAGGACGGCCCGCCACGAGCGGTGGAGGGAGGACGTGTAGCGCAGCAGGTTGTGGCGGTTGCCGGGGGGGAGCTCGGCCAGCCGGTCCTCGAGGACGCGGTCGAGGACGGGCCACTTGGCGCGATCCATCAGCATGCTTCAGTCACGTACTTCCGTCCGACCAAGGCCGGGGGACGTTACACGGGAGATCCTGCGTGCACCGGGCGTGCCGAATACCGGCTGTCCGGTCCCGTCGACCAGGTCGGCCGTCCATGCCGTAGAACCTGGGCAATCATGGCAGAGTGCCGTTCTTCTTCGGATTCCTGGGGATCGTCTTGGTGGTCGGGATGATTTCGACATGGGCCACCCTCTTCAAGTCCAGGGATCTTGTGCCCAGGAGCAAGTTCGGCCCCTTCGTCAGCGGTCGAAGGCACAACATCGCCATCGCAGCGGCGGTCCTCTTCGGGCCTTCGGTATTGGCGATGATGGGGGCCGTCTGGCTCCTCCTCAGCACGCCGCCCGGCGGGTTCAACGGATCGAGGCTCTTGCCGTTGGGTATCTCGCTTGCGTCCTCGGTCGTGTTTGGCGCCGTGATGCTCGTAGCCCTCGACAGAGCGCAAGCGGCCAAGGCTCTCCGGTACACGATGAGGGGTAATCGAAAGCGGCACTGATCGGCCAGGCGGTCGAAAGGCCCCGCTGCCGACCCCCAGGGAGCATCTTCCGCAAATGTGCAGAGGGTCACTCTCCCGGCGTTCGGGGATACCCTCCTACGCGGACGAACTGTTGAAGATTCCACTTGCTCCACCGGGGATGGAATAAGTGGACGCTACTCGTCCGGTCACGAGATTGATCGAGGTCACGTCAGGCGGTGTCGGAGGTCCAACGGCTCCGGGAGGGTAGCTTCCGCCCGTGACGTAGGCAGTACGGCCGTCTGGGGAAACAACGATTCCGTAGGGGTCGTGTAGCAGAGCGATTGGGGTTTCGGCTACGCCGGTTATCAGGTCGATCGGTGTGACGAAGCTGTACTGCTTTCCC
>JBEKCS010000098.1:0-8538 GCA_050014755.1 Acidimicrobiales bacterium | reverse complement strand
AAGAGGCTAGGGGCCCGTCGCACCGGTCGCGCCGGGCCCGGCGGCGTCAGCGGTTGAACACGTCGTGGCCGAAGGTCGAGGACGTGTTCGCCGCCTCACCCAGCTTGGGCAGGCCGAACAGGTCCTCGATCGTGGCGAGCGTCGAGTAGTGGTTGTAGGGAACGTCGCTGACCGTGCCCGACCGGATGAACGGCGAGATCAGCACGGTGCCGATCCGTCCCCCACCCGGCCCGGTCTCACCCGGAAGGCTGGCCGCCGGGCCCGGCTGCTCGTTGCAGCATGCCGACGCGTCGGCCGTGGGTCCGGTGGAGTCGGCCTCGTCGAAGGTCACGATGAGCAGCCCGTCCTTGGTGAAGGCCGGGGAGTGGGTGATGAGCGGGACCCAGGTCGACAAGAAGGCGTCGATGTTGGTGCCGGCACTGGCCGAAGCGGTCTGGTTCACGCACGGTGCGTCGTGCCCGTCGTTGCACAGATTCGGCGTGATGAAGCTGTAGTTGGGCGTGGTGGCCACCGATCGCAGGTCCGTGGCGAGACCGGTGGTGCCCGGCGGTGCGGAGGCCGGCAGCGCCCCGGTGGTGGTGCCGAGCGGCACGACACGGGCGTCGCAACGGGCTGCGTCGTCGATGATCGAGTGGAAGTAGACGAACGGGTCGTGGCGGGCCGCGTAGCCGTCGCCGGGGGTCGCCAACTCCGTGCGGTCGGCGGTACCGACGACGGGATGACCGCAGACGGCCGACTCCCGGGTGGGAATGTCTCCCATGTCCTGCATGTAGGCCTTCCATGTCAGGCCGGCGGAATCGAGCTGGTTGGCGATGGTGGGCACGTCCGCCGGGTACACGCACCCCGATCCGGTGACCAGTCCGTCGGGCTCGATCGTGGAGGTGGGAGGGAAATCGTCGTACATCAGGCAGTCGCCCTGGGTGTCCGGGTTGGGCGCCTGGCCCGAGACGAGGGCGACGTAGTTGTCGTTCGAGAAGTGACCGATGGCGTAGTACTCGGTCAACAGTGCCCCTTTCGAGGGGAGGGTGGTGGCAAGGTAGGGGTCGGCGGCCGGGTCGCCGAACGAGTCGGCGTAGTCCTCGTTCTCCAGCACGATGATGAACACGTGGCGCACCGGCGGGAGACGGTCGTCGGAGGTCGTCGACGTCGTGGTGGTCGCGACGGTGGTGGAGGCCGACCGTGCGGTCGTGGCCGACGACGAGGCCCCGGATGAACACGCGGCCATGGCCAGGGCGAGGGTGGCGGTCAGCCACGCGGCCAGAGGTGTCCGGTAGCCGGGACGGCGAGGATACGGCATTCGTCGGGTCTTCACGGCGGAGTTCTAGCAGACGGCCGCTGTCCCGGCACCCGGCCCGGTGGCCGGTACAGTGGGCCTTCTCGCCGAACACCCGGAGGATCGCCGTGAAAATTGTTGTGGACTACGACGAGTGCGCCAGCAACGCCGTCTGCATGGGCATCGCCCCCGAGGTATTCGAGGTCCGCGACGACGGCTTCCTCTACGTGTTGAACGAGCATCCGGGCGAGGAGCTCCGCGAGGCGGTGCGCCAGGCGGCCAACGGCTGCCCGACCGGGGCGATCACCATCGTCGAGGACGAGTAACCGAGGAGTGCCCCCCGACTCCCCGAGGGTCCGATTCGCCCCGTCACCGACGGGCTACTTCCACGTGGGAAGCGCCAGGACCGCGCTCTTCAACTGGCTGGAGGCCCGCCGGACCGGCGGCACCTTCGTGCTCCGGATCGAGGACACCGACGCCGAGCGCAACCGCGAGGAGTGGGTCGACGGGATCCTGAACGCTCTGCACTGGTTGGGCATGGACCCCGACGAGGGCCCGTACCGCCAGTCGCTCCGGACCGCCCGCTACCACGAGGCCACCGACGCACTGTGGGACGCGGGCCGCCTGTATGCCTGTGGCTGCACCCACGACGAGGTGACGGCACGCAACAAGGCGGCAGGGATCCTGACCCCCGGCTACGACGGGCACTGCCGCGAGCTGGGGCTGCCGCGTGGCGACGGTCGGGCACTGCGCTTCCGCACGCCCGACGCCGGGGTGACCGTCGTCGCCGACGTGATCCGTGGCGATGTCGAATTCCCGTGTTCGGCCATGGACGACTTCGTGGCCGTCAAGGGGTCCGGCGCCCCCCTGTTCGTGCTGGCCAATGTGGTCGACGACATCGACATGGCCATCACCCACGTCATCCGGGGCGAGGACCTGCTCCCCACCACGCCGAAGGGCGTGCTGATCTGGGAGGCATTGGCTGCCATCGGTTGGACGACCGACGGCAGCTTCGGCGAGCCCGGTGCCCCCACGCCGGAGTTGCCGGTCTTCGCCCACCTCCCCATGCTGGTCAACGAGGCCAGGAAGAAGCTGTCCAAGCGCAAGGACCCGGTGGCCGTCGAGTCGTACCGCGACCAGGGGTACCTGCCCGAGGCGTTCGTGAACTACCTGGGCCTCCTCGGGTGGAGCCCCCCCAACGACGAGTCGGAGATCTTCACCCGTGACCAGATGGTCGAATGGTTCTCCCTGGCCGACGTCAACCACTCCCCGGCGTTCTTCGACGTGGCCAAGCTCACCCACATGAACGGCGAGTACATCCGGGCCCTGTCCGTCGCCGCGTTCGTCGAGGCCTGTCGCCCGTGGTTGACCGGCGAGTCCGCTCCGTGGCCCGGGGACGCCTTCGACGAGTCGGTGTTCCTCGCCATGGCGCCGGTCGTCCAGGAGCGGGTGTCGATGCTCGGCGAGGTGCCGACCATGGTCGACTTCTTGTTCCTCGACGTGCCCGAGTTCGACCAGGAGGCATGGGCAAAGGCGATGGCTGGCGACGACGGTGCACCGGCCATCCTGGACGCGGCCATCCTCGCCTACGGGGACCTGGTCAGCGACTGGACCAGCGCCTCGCTGCACGCCGCCACCAATGACGTAGCCGAATCGGTGGGCCGCAAACTGGGCAAGGCCCAGGCCCCGATCCGCATCGCGGTCACCGGGCGCAGGGTGGGGCCGCCCCTGTTCGAGTCGCTCGAGGTGCTCGGTTCCGAGCGCACCCTGGCCCGGCTGCGGTACGCGGCGAACCTGCTGTCCTCCGGAGGGACCCCCACCTCATGACACCGACACTGCGCCCGTCGGCGCCGGTCCGCTGATACCGGTCCACCCAGGTCTTCCACTGTTCGCCTTCCGCATCCTCCGCCTCGTACTCCGGCTGGTCAAGTGGCTGCTGGTCGCTGTGGTCGTCTACCTGGGGGTGACCGCCTACCAGGTATGGAAGACCGGCCAGCAGTATGACCCGAAGGCGGCCGGGGCCATCGTGGTCATGGGGGCGGCCCAGTACAACGGGATCCCGTCGCCGGACCTGCAGGCCCGGCTCGACCAGGCGGCGTTGCTCTGGCACGAGCACTACTCGTCCACGGTCATGGTGACCGGTTCGAAGGAGCCCGGTGACCACTACACCGAGGCCGAGGCCTCGGCCGCCTACCTGGTGGCGAACGGCATCCCGGCGGCGGACGTCCAGCAGGCCGGAGGACGGAACTCGTGGGAGAACCTGTCCGATGCCGCACCGGCCCTCATCGCCCACGGCGACACCACGGTGCTGATGGTCACCGACAAGTTCCACGAGGCGCGCAGCATGGCGATCGCCTCGTCGCTCGGCCTGACCTCCTATCCGACACCGACCCAGACGTCACCGATCAGCGGGCTCTCCGCCATCCCGTACTACGCCAAGGAGACGGTGGGCGTGGCTGTCGGCCGGATCATCGGCTTCAACCATCTCGACGCGTTCGGCCCCTTCGGCGGCTGATACCGGACGGGAGCGATGCCTCAGCCGAGGATCAAAGGGGGGAGCTCCCTGATCGATCCCAGCAGGTGGGTATGGGGGGCCGCAGCCAGTTCCTCGGCGGTGTGGGCACCGGTCAGCACGCCGGCCACCAGTGACGCCCCCGCCCGGGTGCCGGCGATCAGGTCGCTGGTCGTGTCGCCGGCCACGGCCACCTCGGCCACATCGTCGATCCGGAGGCGCAGGACGGCGGTCAGGATCATGTCGGGCCACGGCCGCCCCCGCCCGGCGTCGGCCGGTGACAGGGCAAGATCGACCAGACCCTCCCATCCGAGGGCGTCGATGATCCGGTCCCGGGTGGAGGGGGAGAACCCGGTGGTGAGGCACAGTCGGATCCCGCCGGCCCGCAGGGCGGCGAAGACGTCCTCGGAGCCGGGGAGCGACGTGACCTCTCCGCGGTCGACGGCCTGGTCGAACGCGGTCTCGAAGGCGATATTGGCCTGCTCGGCGCGGTGGCGGTCGCCTCCGAGGACCTCGGTGAAGACCGCGATCTTGGACTGACCCATGGTGCGTCGGATGTAGGCAGCAGGGTCGTCCATCAGGTCGCCGGCCACCAGACCGACGGAGTCCAACGCGGCCTGGAAGGCCTCCTCGACCGCCCCCTGGTCGGCGACGGTGGTGCCGGCCATGTCGAGGGCGGCCAGTCTGATCGGTGGGGTCATGGTGCCAGATCCTCCCAGGTCTCCTCGGCGATGGCGGGAGAGAGGGTCATCCCCCGCCCGGCCGGTCCGGTCACCACCACGATCCCGGTGTCGATGGTGGCCCGATAGCAGATGTGCTCGTCGGTGACCCCGGTGTAGACCCCGGCCCACCGCCGCACGGTAGGGGGGAGGGGCCATCCGAGCAACCCCTCGGCCCGGACCCGCAGTTCGTCGTAGAGGTGCTCCTCGACGGCGAAGTCGAAAGGCTCCTCGTAGGTGTGGGTGTCGCCGATGGTGAGTCCGCCGCCGGCACGCTGGACCACGAGCAGCTGCATGCCCCATTCGGACGTGGTCGACGGGGGATCGGGCAGGGCGCCGCGACCGGGGAGGTCGAAGGCGGGGTAGTACCGCATCGAGTCGGCATCGGCCAGGGCCGTGGTCAGGCGTTCCGACGCCGGGGCGGTCTGCATCATCTGGAGGCGGCAGCGCCGGAGCGGCGCGGCTGCGAGGGCTGCCCCGATGCGGCCCCCGATGCCGGCCAGGCGGTCACCGATGCAAAGCACGGCGACCGAGCCTTCGTGGCGGTCGCCCAGGTGGTCGATGGCCACGGCGGCGCCTGCCGCCGTGGTCTCCACGTCTACCACCTGGCGGCGGGGAACCCAGGTGTAGCGCCCGGTGGCCTCGAGCGTGGCCCGGACTGCGCCCAGGACGAGCCCGGGCTCGACGATGGCGTCGCGGGTGCATCGGAGCCCACCGAGCAGGTGGCCACGGACGGCGGGGTTGACCCGCCTGAGCTCGGCGGCGTCCAGGAGCTCGAAGCCACGGGCCGCCGCATCGGCCTGGGATGCGGCCTCGGACATCAGGTCGAGCTCGCGCTCGTGACGGGCGATGGTCAGCGAGCCGTCGGGACGGAATCCGACCGTGGGGGAGTGGGATGCGATCTGCTCCCAGAGCTCGCGGGCCCGGATGGCCATGTCCAACTCGGCGCCCCGTGCCCGTCCACTCACCCAGACCAGTCCGAAATTGCGGACCGAGGCCCGTCGGGGGCCGGCGTCGGCCTCGAGTTGGACGACCTCCCAACCTCGGCGGCAGGCTGTGAGGGCATGCATCGTCCCGAGGACGCCGCCGCCTACGATGACCACCCGGCGTGCGTCCACGGCTTGATCGTAGTGAGCGGACCGGGTGGGTTCGGATGGACGGCGGCGGTCCGGGTCCCGTGATCGGGGCCGGGAACTTGGGAGGCCGGTGTCGAACCCGATAAGGTCCCCGTCTCCGGGGCGGCCGCGGTCGGCTAAATTGGCCGTTCGCCCAATCGGGGGTAGCTCAACCGGCAGAGCGCCAGACTCTGAATCTGGAGGTTGGAGGTTCGATCCCTCCCCCCCGAGCAGACACAGTGACCTCTCGGGGGAGTTGTGGAACACCGCCCTTCGGGGCAGCGCATCACCGCCCTCTCGGGGGCGTCATACGGAGCCACCGTCTACGGTGGCCCTTCAGGGTCCCATCGTCTAGAGGCCTAGGACACCACCCTCTCAAGGTGGCGACACGGGTTCGAATCCCGTTGGGACTGCCAGTGACATACCAGTTCAGAGGCCATATCCTCTGAGGGATTCAGCCGGATGCCGGGTGTTGTCCATCCTTTTGTCCATCCAATCGGGTAGATTCAGATGAACAAGAGTGGACCCACCGGACGGAGTGACGGCATGCCAGGCTCGATGCGCCAGCGGGGAGAGGAGTCTTGGCAGCTCCGAGTGCACGCCGGGCGTGACCCGATTACCAACCGAAAACGGTACGTCGAGCGCACCTTCCATGGGACCAAGCGCCAAGCGTCCAAGGCGCTTGCGGCGCTGGTGACTGAGACGGACGGTCGGGCCCCTGGGTCGGCGAAGGAGGGCACCGTGGGTGCTCTCCTCAACGAGTGGCTTGATCACGCCACGCCGAGTTTTTCTCCGAAAACGGTATCGGTCACCCGGATGTATCTCGACGCCCCGATAATTCCAGCCATCGGGTCACTGGCGGCAAGCAAGCTCACAGCAGTTGACCTCGACCGGTTCTACCGTCACCTCATAGTGGTGGGCGGTGCCCGCGGCCCCTATTCTCCGGCCACAATCCGCAGAGTGCACGGGATCATCCGTCGGGCGTTGACGCAGGGGGTGCGGTGGGGATGGATCGAGCACAACCCTGCCATCGACGCCTCTCCGCCTCGAGTGCCCATCCGGGATCTGAAGCCGCCCAGTCCCGACGAAGTGGTCGAGCTCTTTCGCCTAGCCGAGGAGACCGACCCGGACCTCGCTACATACATCATTCTGGCCGCTTCATCGGGTGCCCGTCGGGGTGAGATGGTGGCACTCCGATGGAAGGACCTCGACCTCGATGCTGGAACCCTGTCGATCGAGCGAGGAGTAGTCCTGGTCGACAAAGAGCTGATCGAACAAGGGACCAAGTCCCATCAGAGCCGGAAAATCACTTTGGATGCAACTACCGTCAACTGCCTTCGCGAGCACAAGATGCGAGCGAACGAGGCGGCCAGCCTGGCCGGCACTGCGATCGGCCCCGAATCGTTTGTGTTCAGCCGCGCCGCTGACGGAAAGGTTTCTTGGCGTCCCGACTCGACGACAAGAGCGTTCCGCTTGCTCTGTGGCAGGGCAGGCGTAACCGGGGTCCGCCTGCACGACCTTCGGCACTATGTGGCAACTCGGATGTTGACGGCCGGCGTTGATGTGCGCACCGTGGCCGGGCGACTTGGCCATAGAAACCCGAGCACCACCCTCAACGTGTACTCACATTTCGTCCCTCAGTCAGACCAGCAAGCCGCGGCTGCCCTTGGCCAAATATTCGACGATGCAATGGTTCTCAACAAAGAGGCGAACAAGGGAGCGAAAGAGAAACCCCAGTGAATGCGTAGGATCAGCGGGTCTATGTGGCGCTTCAGCGGTCCAGTGATCGCCCCAACCGCGCTTTCGCGATCGGCGTCCGATGTGGGCACTACGGAATCGGAAAGAATCCTTCGAACAGCGGGACCACTTGGTCACGGACGAGATAGAACAGGTCGCCAGTGACGACTCTCAGCGGATCCTGGAAGATTCTGCGGTCTCTCTCGCCGAACGCAATGTCCGGAATGAAATATAGGTTTGGGTCAGGCTGCGGATAGGGACGCTCGTAGTTCACGATCGCGATTACTTCGTCGTGTTCGAACGGGCGGCGGGTAAAGACAGTCGTGGATGGCGGGGGCTCCATCGGGTCGCCGCTGATTGCACTGGAGATGGAATTCGTGGTCGCTACCGCAATGATGACCAACCGCCTGTGCTTGTCGACGTTGTCCAGGTGTCGGAGCAGATCAAGCCCGTGGTTCCGCTTCGGTCCGTGATACGGCTGTACGGCCTCCAAGATCTCCCGCACATCGCGCCCGATTCCGCCACTGATTGTCGGAAGAATGCGCTGTTCTTTCCAGGGCCTCCACCAGTTTCGTCGGATGTAAGGCCGATCGCGGATGGGGAAGTTTGTTTTGGTGTTGGGCGTGCCTCCACAGCACAAGACCAGCTGGTAGGCAAGATAGTCAAGGGACGAGCGCAGGTTGTGGAACATGTCACCTACGACCAGACTCCAGTCCGGCGGGATCTCAGGAGGGTGTTGAGCCTTGAAGACGTGGCGTCGGCCCTCATCATAAATCTCGGGCTCGATGACATAGCGATGACCAGGAAACACCCGCTCCACGTCGGCCTCAAGGAATCTCAGGTGGCTCTCGGCTCGATCTATCTTGACGAGGACGCTGGCGAGGGAAGGCCTCTCCTGCTTCACCTTCCTGCTCACTGGGAACGTGTTGGGGAAGTTGCCCAAACCCGCGTGGGCCGCTGCGGGATAAGGTCATCCTCTACAACGTCCCCGTAGGCACGCAGTTGGTATTTGCAGAACGCACAGACCCTCGCCGATATTGTCGCTCGTACGCCTTCCATCTTATGGATCGTAAGGCGGAGGGTGACTGGTCGCGAGTTATAACCAGAACTTGTGGATGCACCACCTGACCGGGGGCGCGACGTACCTTCCTCTTTGAACACAACAAAGAAACGCTGGCGGTG
>JBEKCS010000097.1:0-9146 GCA_050014755.1 Acidimicrobiales bacterium | reverse complement strand
GGGTGTCGTCCCGTTCTCGAACTGGACGGTACCCGAGGCAGCCGGCGCCGAACCCGGGGTGACCGAGACGGAGGCGTTGAGCTGCACCGGTGTCCCCGCCACTGCAGTGGTTGCCGGCGAGGTCGTCAGTGTGGTTGTCGTCCCCTGGACGACAAACGCGGTCGAGCCCGTCGATCCCCCCTCGGCGGAATTCGTCGAGGTGAACACGGCGTTCAACGTGAGATCCCCGGCCGGCAGCGCCGACGTCGTCGTCGAGGCCGTCCCGCCACTCAGGGTCACCGGGTTGCCGATGGGCGTCGTCCCGTACTCGAACTGGACGGTGCCCGAGGCAGCCACCGACGTCGTCGGAGTGACGGCAACGGAGGCGTGTAGCTGCACCGACGTGCCCGCCGCCACCGGGCTTGCCTGCGTTGTCGTCAGCGTGGTGGTCGTCGCTGTGACGACGAGCGGTGTGCTGCCCGTCGACGGGCTGTAGCCGTTGCCCGCCGATGTGGCGTCGGGGGTGTAGACGGCGTACACGTTGTCGTTACCAGCCCCGATCGCAGAGGTGGTGAGCGACGCCGTTCCCCCACTCACCGTCACCGGGCTCCCAATGGCCGCCGTGCCGTTCAGGAACTGCACGGTGCCGGTGGAGTTCGACGGGGTGATCGTGGCCGTGAGCTGCACCGGAGCGCCGAACGCCGCCGAGCCGGACGGGGAGGCAGCCACCGACGTGGTGGTCACCTGGGTCGGGTAGACGACGGACCACGTGCTCCCCGACACCAAGATGTCAGCCGAGTCGTAGGTCGAATTGCCCGACTTACCGCTCGCGGTGGTCTTCAGTCGGAGCTGGTAGATCCCGGCGTATCCGTCTGACGAGCTGTCGTTGTTGGGGAAGTTACTGATGTACTCCGACAAGCTCTCATCAAGCGAATTACCCGTGACCACGGGCAATGTCGCCGTGTTCAGCGGGCTCGGCGCCGACGCGTTGGGGAACGTGGTCGACGCGCTCAACGGCTGGCCCTGCCAGTTGCCGGGAGCGACCCCGATTACCGGCGTGTAGGCGTAGAGCGTGGCCTTGGTGTCCCCGAGGCGGACGGTGCTCGTACCCTCCACGTAGGCAGCAATGGGCGCAGTCGAGAGGCTGCCTCCGGTCACTTGAGTGCCGGAAGAGTTGTAGAAGAGGAGGCCTCCCACCGAATCGTAGTTCGACCCGGTCGTCTCCCACGGTGGGCTCGTGCCAGCGGCACCCGCCGTGGCACTGAACCCTCCGGCAATGGAACCCACCGCGGCGGCAACGACAGCAACCGCCGCGAGGGCCCTGAGTCCAAGTAGTTTCTTCATGTCAGTCAGTCCTTTGGTTGAGTTGTCTGCTTCGAATCATCGAGTTCGCTCGATTCGGACGGGTCGTGGGGAACGACTGGAGAGCTCGTCTCTGGACCGACCGACCCCGGGCTGCGAGCGGGCCCCTCCCGTGGGGCCCGCTCGCTGAGCCCGTGGGCGGCACTTCCGCCGGACGAATGAGTCCGGACGAGGATGCCCCCGAGCTGCGCACGACTGAGGTGCTAGATGCCGTCACTCCCGAGGTCGTCGTAGACGGGCGTCACACCGGCGGCCTGGATGAGTGCCTGGCCACCGGACGTGTCCACGAACGGCCGCGTCCCGGAGAAGAGGGTCTGCACCCAGTTCTCGGTGCCGCCCGGCTCGAACGGAGTCGTTGACGCGGCGTCGGACTGCCGGAAGAGGACGTAGTCGGTCAGCGGACTGTTGTAACCGGACAACAGTGAGATGCCGGCCGTCAGTGTGCTGCCTCCGGGGAAGGCCGTCGCCGGGTTGTGGAAGTACCCGTCGTTCCAGAGGTTCAACCGAGCCTGCGAGAATGGCGCGATGGCATTGGCCGGTGAGGACGATCCGGTGATCGTCGTCGGGTCGTTTTGCTCGACCGACTTCACGATCGAACCAATCGACGGAGCCGTGCCGCCGTTGGCCGTGGTGAGTGCCGCGATGAACGTCTTGTAGATCGACGAGCCTGACGGCGGGAGCAACGGCAGGATGTCAGCCGTGCTCGGGTCTGCACCACCAGTGGCGCTACTCCACGTGATCGGGCTGTTGGAGGTGTAGATGGTCAGCAGCTCCGCTGCTGTCAGTCCACCTTCACCTGCCGTGGGTGCGTTGGTCGTAGTGTCGGCCGCGATCTGGACGGAGTCGGTGCCGATCTCCACGACGTGGAGGTAACCCCAGCCATCGTTGGCCGCCTGGGTGTCCTGAGCGGCGGTCGGAAGGCTGGAGCTGAAGACGAAGTTGATCGTCTCCTGGGACCCGGTGTCCGCCAACAGCGCGCTGATGGCATTGCCACTGGACGACACCCGTTGGACAGGGTACGAACCGGCCCGCAAGACGTCCGTGGGGTTGAGGGCAACTGAAGCGGCACCTGTGGTGACGCTGTTCGTGTAGGCAGACCGTCCGTTGGCGTCGGGTGTGGCGTCGAACGTCACCAGGCGGTTGACACCGCCGGCGCTGTTGAAGCCGGCATCACCGTTGTAGTCACCGTTGGAGAGGAAGTCGCCGGCAAACTGGGCGGTGTCACCGCTCACAGCGACGACGTCGCCGGGCTGAGGGGCGTAGTCCGCTCCGGCCTGCACCGCTCCGATCATCGGGACCACCAGTGCCGAGGTACCGGCCAGTCCGAATGCAAGGATCGCTCGTTTCATCTTCACAGTGACTCCCTCCCGGCCTGCGTGGTTACTTGGGACTTGTTCATGTCGCTGTTCCTTTCCCTGCCTGGAGCGGGTCCCTCGGTCTGGGGTCCACTTTTCCTACATAGATGATTGGTTACATCAGATTTAGAACAGTAACGATCGCCCGTCCACGTGTCAACCCTTCTTGGCAACTTCGCCTCCCCAGATGACCGTTCCGTGACCGCACACACGCCACGGCGCGACAACCCCGCCGGCGGTACGGCGCGTGGTCCTGATGCGGACAACGGTGTTGCGGGTGCGCAGCCGGCGCATCGAACCGCGGTCCGGAATCCGGCCACCCGTCCGCAGTACAGTCCGGCCCGGTGCCGGTGCCCATCCCGTGCCCGGCCCGGTCTGGAGAGGACGCCATGACATCCACCCGCCAGCCGACCGCACTCGAGATCGCCCGCCACGCCTCGCTCCTCCCCATCGCCGACGTGGCCGCCGGCATGGGGATCGACGACGACCTGCTCGACCCCTATGGCCGCTACGTCGCCAAGATCTCCCTGGACGCAGAGCTCGCCCTCGCCGACCGGCCCCGGGCCCGCTACGTCGTGGTCACCGCCGTCACCCCCACTCCGCTCGGCGAGGGGAAGACGACGACCACCATCGGCCTGGCCCAGGGGATGGCCCACATCGGCAAACGGGCCACGGCCGCCATCCGCCAGTCGTCGATGGGCCCGACCTTCGGCATCAAAGGGGGTGCCGCGGGCGGCGGCTACAGCCAGGCCGCGCCGTTCGAGGCGCTCAACCTGCACCTGACCGGCGACATGCACGCGGTCACCGCCGCCCACAACACCCTGGCGGCCATCGTCGACAACCACCTGTACCACGGCAACGTGCTCGACCTGGACATCCACGACATCACGTGGCGCCGGGTCCTCGACGTCAACGACCGGAGCCTGCGCAACGTGGTGATCGGGCTCGGCACCTCCGAGGACGGCGTGCCACGCCAGGCGGGGTTCGACATCACCGCCGCGTCCGAGGTCATGGCGGTGCTCGCCCTGTCGACATCGCTGGCCGACATGCGACGGAGGCTCGGGGCCATCGTGGTCGGCTTCGACACGTCGGGCCGGCCGGTGACCGCGGAAGACGTCCGCGGCGCCGGCGCCATGGCGGTGATCATGCGCGAGGCGTTGAAGCCCAACCTCCTCCAGACCCTGGAGAACACCCCGGTCCTGGTGCACGCCGGCCCCTTCGGCAACATCGCCCACGGCAACTCGTCGATCGTCGCCGACCGGATCGGGATCCACACCGGCGACGTCTTGATCACCGAGGCGGGGTTCGGGGCGGACATGGGTGCGGAGCGGTTCTTCAACATCAAGTGCCGGGTCTCCGGACTCGTCCCCGATGCCGCCGTCGTCGTCACCACCGTCCGGGCCCTCAAGGCCCACTCGGGGGCCCACCGGATCGTGGCGGGAAAGCCCCTGCCACCGGCGCTGCTGGAGGAGAACCCCGACGAGGTGCGCCTCGGAGGAGCCAACCTGGCCAAGCAGATCGCCAACGTCCTCCTCCACGGGGTGACCCCCGTGGTCGCCGTCAACGCCTTCCCCGGCGACTTCCCGAGCGAGTACGACGCCATCCGGGAGATCGCCGCGTCGTTGGGTGTCCGCTGTGCCGTCTCCACGCACTTCGCCGACGGCGGAGCGGGGGCGGTCGAACTGGCCGAGGCGGTGTGCGCCGCGGCCGAGGAGCCGAGCACGTTCGCCTTCCTCTACCCGCTGCAGGCGTCATTGCGCGAGAAGATCGAAGCCGTCGCCACCCGGGTCTACGGAGCCGACGGGGTCGACTACATGCCGGCGGCCGCGCGTCGGATCGACCAGCTGGAAGCAGGCGGATTCGGCGGGCTACCGGTCTGCATCGCCAAGACCCACCTG
The DNA here is from genome assembly GCA_050014755.1 of Acidimicrobiales bacterium. Classification (GTDB taxonomy): domain Bacteria; phylum Actinomycetota; class Acidimicrobiia; order Acidimicrobiales; family RAAP-2; genus Bog-756. The sequence goes on along the minus strand of JBEKCS010000097.1, from coordinate 4,552 downwards.
TCGATCTCGTCGGACCCCACCCTCAGGGGTGCACCAACCGGATGGCGCCTCCCGGTACGCGAGGTCCGCCTGTCGGCCGGTGCCGGGTTCGCGTACGCCATCTGCGGCGACATGCGTACCATGCCCGGTCTCGGCTCCCATCCCGCCGCGTTCGACATCGACATCGACGACGCCGGGGAGGTCGTCGGCCTCTACTGAACGGGCACGGCAGGTCGCCCCGACTCCGGGCCGTCCACCGGAGGGGACGCCCGTCGTCCTTGTTCTCCACCCGGTCCGATGCAACACTCCGCTGATGAGCGCTCCCGGACACCCGACGCCCACTTCCTGCCGTCGCGGACGCCGGGCAGCCCGGGCAGGTGCCCTCCTGGCCGTCATGCTGATGACGACGCTGGCCGGATGCTCGTCCGCGTCGTCGTCGCCGGCAACGACCCGGACGACCGGTACTGCGTCGTCCGCGTCCACCACGTTGTGCCACTACGCACTGCCCGCCCACCCCGTGCGGGCGACGCCGGTACCCGGGGTCCCCACCGACTGGAACGTCACCTCGTTCGACGGCACCGTGATCCGCGCCCACTGGTTCCCGGTGTCGACCTACGTCCCGAGCGCCGGACCCGGACCCCATCCGACCGTGTTGATGGGCCCGGGTTGGAGCCTCTCCGGCGACACCGACACCACCGGCCAGGGGATCCTCGGGGGACTGCCCATCAAGGACCTCCTGGCCGCCGGGTACAACGTGCTGACCTGGGACCCGCGCGGCTTCGGCCACTCGGGGGGCGACGCCGAGGTCGACAGCCCCGCCTACGAGGCCCGGGACGTGAGCACGCTCATCGACTGGATCGCCACGTTGCCCGGCGTGCAGCTCGACGCCCCGGGTGACCCGCGGACGGGGATGGTCGGCGGCTCCTACGGCGGCGGCATCCAGCTGGTGACGGCAGCCATCGACTGCCGGATCGACGCCATCGTGCCCACCATCGCCTGGAACTCGCTGGCCACCAGCCTCGACAAGTCGGGGACGTACAAGATCGGGTGGTCGAGCATCCTGACCAACCTCTCCTCGAGCGACCATGTGGCCAGCGAGGTCACGGCCGCCGCCGCGTCGGGCCGGACCACCGGAGTCATCACGCCGGCCGAGATCGCCTGGTTCGCCGCCCGGGGGCCGTCCCAGCTGCTCGACCGGATCCACATCCCCACCCTCTTCGTCCAAGGGACGGTCGACACGCTCTTCACCCTCCAGGAGGGGGTCGACAACTACGAGGCCCTGCGGGCCGACGGTGTCACCACCGCCATGCAGTGGTTCTGCGGCGGCCACGGGGTCTGTCTGACCGATCCCGGCAACGTGGACGCACCCGAGCAGGCCACGCTGGCCTGGCTCAAGCGCTACGTGCAGCGGGACACCTCGGTCGACACCGGCCCCGCCTTCACGTTCGTCGACCAGAACGGGACCACGTACTCGGCCCCGTCCTACCCGGTGCCCCTCGGGTCTCCGGTCACCGCGTCGGGATCGGGCACCCTGGACCTGGTCGCTTCGGGTGGATCGGGCCCGACCACCCGGACACCGGCCGGCCAGGAACTCGGCGCACTGGTCGCCCCGATCACCCCGGCGCCGGCCACCGACGCCGTCGACGTCCCCGTCGCGTTCCCCCGTTCGGGCGTGATCGTCGGGGCGCCACGGGTGGTCCTCTCCTACCGGGGCACGGTGGCCCCCGGGACCCGGCCGACACGGGTCTTCGCCCAGCTCGTCGACACCTCGACCGGGCTGGTCCTCGGCAACCAGGTCACCCCGGTCCCCGTCACCCTGGACGGGTCGACCCACACCGTCTCGATACCGCTGGAGATCGTGGCCTACACCGCCACCCCGGCGTCGCACGTCGAACTGCAGCTGGTGGCCACCACGGTGGCCTACGCGACGCCCCGTCTGGGCGGTTCGGTGGACTTCTCGTCGATCCGTCTGGCGCTACCGGTCGCCTCCACGCTCACACCGCAGGGCTGAACCGGCCCTGCCCGCTCAGTCGGGCAGTCCGGCCAGAAAGGCGAGGATGGCGTCGTTGACCGGACCGGGGTGGGTCAGGTTGGCCGAGTGGCTCCCGCCTTCGACGGTGACCACACCCGCGCATCCCGGGAGCGCGGCCGCCAGGGCCTCGGCCTTGTCCATCGTGATGGCCACGTCCGAGGTGCCGTGGACCACCAATGCCGGCGCGGTGATCTCTCCGAGCCGGTCGGCGATGCTCTCGCGCTCGATGAGCGCGTTCCCCGGGTTGCGGAGCTCCTCGGGGGGGCGGGCCTTCCAGATGGCCGCCCATGCATCCGACAGCTCGGGCTCCCCGATGATGATCGACGCGGTGGTGGCCGCCAGCTCGTCCGAGGGCCCATTGGCCACCCAGTCGTCGATCATCCCCTGGTACAGCGGGATGACCTCGGCGTCCTCGGTCCCGGCCTGGGTGTCGAGCAGTACGAGGCCCCGGACACGCTCAGGGGCGAGCAACGCGACGCGCAGGGAGATGAACCCGCCCTGGGACATGCCGCCGACCACGGCCCGGTCGATCCCCAGATGGTCCATGAGACCCAGGCAGTCGGCGGCCGAGTCCCAGTAGGTGAACGGCTCGCCGTCGTAGACGGTCTCGCCGAACCCCCGCTCGTCCCAGGTGATCACCCGGTAGTCGTCGCGCAACGCGGCCACCTGGGGCCCGAACATGGTGCGGTCCATGAGGAATCCGTGGGCCAGCACGACCACCGGCCCGTCCCCGCCGGTGTCGTCGTAGGCGATCGTCGTCCCGCCGACTGTTGCTGTGCTCATGGGAAGTCCTTCCTCGTCGGTGCCGGTCGTCCGACGGGCCACCCGTCGGCCCGTCCCGTTCGGGCGGAGTGTAGGCCGGATCGACCCGCCGGGCCCCGGTGGTCCGGCGCGACGATGACGGGAGGACGACGAGTGGAAAAGAACTACTGGAGGTAGCTCTCGACGGTCCCCTCGGGCCGGGGGACCGCCGCGTCGGGGAGCCCGCCCGATCCGCGCAGGGCGCGTCGCTGCCGCAGCAGGTCCCACAGCTGGTCGAGCGTGCGTTCGATCGCGTGGAGCCTGGCGTGCTCCTCGGGCGACAGGACCTCGCCCATGTGTCCCTCCTCGAGCCGCCGCTCCTCACCAGCGAGCTTGGTGATGTGGGCGATGATCTGATCGTCATCCATGGTGGGCTCCTCTCCTCGCCGATCCACTCGGAGGCTACGGCGGAGACGGCCGGTGTCGTGCACACTGCCTCGGCCGCCAGTGTCGACCGGGTCCCTAGGACCCCGCGATCCTCATGACAGGGCCACGATCACCGTTTGGCCCGCGGGAGACCGAGCCCGACCCACGAGATGATGTCCCGCTGGATCTCGTTGGTACCGCCGCCGAATGTGAAGATGGTCTGGCTCCGGGCCCGCTGTTCGAGATGGCCGCCGAGGACGGCGCCGGGCGAGCCCTCGGCCAGGTAGCCGGCCTGCCCCACGATCTCCAGCAGCACGCGGTAGGCCTCGAGGGCGAACTCGCTCCCGTAGACCTTGGTGGCCGAGGCGTCGGCCGGACTCAGCCCCGTGCCCGCCGCCCACGCCACCTTCCAATTGATGAGCTTCAGGTACTCGGCGCGGGCCCACAGCCGAGCCAGGTGCACCTGGACCCACTCCTGGTCGATGACCCGGCGGCCGTCGTCCAATCGCTCCTCCTGGGCCCAGGTCCGGACCTCGGCGATGCTGCGCAGGATGCCCGAGACCGGGCAGATGGCCACCCGTTCGAAGTTGAGCTGGTTGGTGATCAGTGTCCACCCGCCGTTCTCCTCGCCGACCAGGTTGGCCGCCGGCACCCGGACGTCCTCGTAGAACGTGGAGCTGGTGAACTCGCCGGCCATGGTGGGCAGCGGCGTCCAGCTGAACCCGGGGGCGTCGACCGGGACGATGAACACCGACAGCCCCTTGTGCTTCGCGGCATCGGGATCGGTGCGGGCCGCCAGCCACACGTAGTCGGCGTACTGGATGGCGCTGGTGTACAGCTTCTCGCCGTTGATCACGTACTCGTCGCCGTCCCGCACGGCCCGGGTCCGCAGTGACGCCAGGTCGGTACCGGCCGTCGGCTCGGTGTACCCGATGGAGAAGTGGACCTCGCCACGCAGGATGGCGGGGAGGAAGCGCTCCTTCTGCTCCTCGGTGCCGAGCTGCATGATGGCCGGGCCCACGCTGTTGAGGGTCAGCAGGGGGAGCGGCACACCGGCCCAGTGCGACTCCTCGACGAAGATCATCTGGTCGACGGGCCCCCGCCCGTGTCCGCCGTACTCGACGGGCCACCCGAGGCCGAGCCAGCCGTCCGACCCCATCTTCGCGATGGTCTCGACATAGCCCGGGCGACCGCCGCCCGGTCCGGACGACGCCAGGTCGGCGAAGTACGACCGGAGGGTCGCCTGCAGGTCCAGCTGCTCGTCGGTCAGGGCGAGGTGCACGTCGGGTCTCCCATGGCTGCGGACGTTACCAACCGTTCCGGCGTGGGGTACCGTCCCCTGCCATGAGCGACTCCCCCGCCCCCCCCCCCCCC
>JBEKCS010000096.1:0-9726 GCA_050014755.1 Acidimicrobiales bacterium | reverse complement strand
TGCAGCGGACGTTCCACGCCGGTGTCGGTGCGGTGACCTGGGTGGGCCTGAGCTACCTCCTGGTCCTGGTGGCCACGGTGGCCGCCGTCGGTCGATTCGCCGACATGTGGGGACACAAGCTCCTCTACGTCTACGGCTTCGGGATCTTCATCGTCGGATCGGCCCTGTGCGGGATGGCTCCGAATCTGGGTTTGCTGATCGGGTTCCGGGCGCTCCAGGCCGTGGGCGCTGCGCTGCTGCAGGCCAACAGCGTGGCCATCATCGTGCTGGCGGTGCCCAAGACGTCGCTCGGCCGGGCCATCGGGATCCAAGGTGCAGCCCAAGCCGTCGGCCTGGCCCTCGGTCCGTCGGTCGGAGGGTTCCTGTTGGCGGCCGGTGGGTGGCGGCTGATCTTCTTCGTCAACGTGCCATTCGGGCTCCTCGGAATGATCGCCGGGTTGCTCCTCGTCCCCCGGAGCCGCCACCTCCAGGCCCGTGCACGGTTCGACTGGTACGGGCTGGCACTGTTCCTCCCGGCCGTCGTGGCGGTGTTCACTGCGATTTCCTTCGGCAACTCGATGGGATGGACCTCGCCCGCGATCATCGTGCTGTTCGTGGCGGGTGTCGCCCTCGTCATCGGATTCGCCCGACGGGAGGGCCGATGCGGTGAGCCGATGCTCGACATGGCACTCTTCCGGCGATCCCGCTTCAGCGCCGGGATCGTCAGTGGCCTGCTCGCCTACCTGGTCATGTTCGGCGTTCTCTTCCTGGTGCCCTTCTACCTGGAGCGCGGTCTGCAGCTCGCCCCGGGAAGGGCCGGTCTCGAATTGATGACCATGCCGCTGGCTCTGGGGGTCACTGCGCCCTTTGCCGGGCGTCTGGCTGACCGATTCGGCGCCCGGCCGTTGAACATCGCGGGTATGGCGACAGTGGCCGGCGCGCTCGCCCTCTTGGGTGCGCTCCGGCCGATGACTTCGGTGTTCCTGATGCTCCTCGCCGTGGCGGGAATCGGACTGGGTCTCTTCATCCCGCCGAACAACGCCGCCATCATGGGTTCCGTGCCCGAGGGGCAGTCAGGTCTGGCGTCGGGCGTCCTCAACATGACGAGGGGGATGGGCACCGCTCTCGGTCTCGCGCTCACCGGTCTGGTGTTCGACGTCGCAGGCGGCAATTCCTCGAGATACTCGTCAGTGGATCACGCGTTCACCGTCGCGGCCCTCTTCCTGGCCTCGCTGGCGGTTGTGGCCGGCATCATCGCCGGCCTGCGGAAGGGTGGCCCGTTGCAGCGATCGATCCACTCCGGTGTGGAGTGAAGGGACAACACATGACCATGCCCGGGTACCTGGTCGTACTCGGAGTGCTGGCGCTCGTGAACGTCGCCATGGGAGTGATCAGCGTGGTCACCGGGAGCTGGCCCTGGTCGGCCGCGACGGTGAGTTCCATCGTGCTCTGGTTCGTCGGTGCCCGGGTCGTACCGAATTGGACCCATCGTCGAAAGGGCACACTGCGGCACTGACCCGGCCAACCGTCGGACCCCTACGGGGAGGACCTGGATCCGACCGGTTCCGCTCGTTCGTCAGCGGTGAGGGTGGAACCGGTCGACAGGGCGCCACTCCGCCATGGGCGCACGTAGGTCAGCCACGCGACGGCGGCCGCCAGCAGGACTGCACACAGGACCCAGCCGAGTGCGGTGTTGCCGAGCCCGACATACTTGAGGCCGGAGGCGAAGATCACGAACGTGATGGCCGGTCGGATGTACTTGTCCGGTGCCCTCGACGAGATGAACGAGCCGACGATGACGGCGGGAATGCTCCCGAGGATGATCGACGTGGTCACCGAGAACTCGACGTGACCGAATGCCAGGGCCCCCAGTGCTGCGGCAAAGGTCAGCGGGACCGCCTGGGTGAGGTCGGTTCCCACGAGCTGGTTCGCACCGAGCATCGGATAGAGGAACAGCAGCATCACGATCATGAGTGAGCCCGACCCGACCGAGGTCATCCCCACGATGAGCCCGCCCACCATGCCGATGAGCACGGTGGGAACCGGTCGGACCGTGAGGTCGTGCACGACCGAGTTGCGTTGGTGGCCGCCTCGGCGGTCGAGGACGTAACGGAGCACCATGGCCGCCGCTCCCACCAGCAGCGCAGCGCCGAGCACCTTTTCGATGTTCGCCTGAGAGGTCGTCGCATGACCCATGAGATGCAGCAGGTAGGCACCGACGAAGGCCATCGGCACGGATCCGGCGACCATCCATCCGACCAACCGGAAATTGACCGTCTTCTTGGAGATGTGCACCGCCGCACCGAACGGCCGCATGAAGACGGCCGCGACCAGGTCGCTGGAGATCGCCGTCGACGGCTTGACGCTGAACAGGAGGATCAGCATCGGGGTCATCAATGCGCCGCCACCGGCGCCGGTGAGACCCACCAGAAATCCTACGACGGCGCTTCCCAGGACGATATAGGGATCGATGCTCACAGTTGCCCCCTCAGAACAGCGTGACCGGTAATCGGGCCGGATTTCCGATTGTACCGGGGGACTCCGGCAAAGTCCATGGGTCTACTCAGGTACCTTCGGGCCGTGGTGCGGGGAGGAGGACCGCTCACGTTCGGCTGCAACCGCCGTCGCTCGGGGACGGAGCCCCGGGGACCGGAGAGGATCCGGCTACCGGAGATCGACCTCGCCGTCGGCCCGCAGGGTCCCGAGCCGCCCACACCCCTCCTCGGTCACGAGCACGGCGAGCTGGTCGGGATCGGTCACCCGGGCCCACGCCCGGCGCCCATCGAGGGTCCGGCACGCCACCACGGCCCGCTCGGGCGATCCGGCCCGGCTGAACGACACCGAGTACGTCTCGACGGTGATCTCGCCCTGGGCGTCGGCGTCCGGCGAGCACTGGGGGAGCGACCCCACCGCGGCCTGGGGGTCGGCCCACCCGAACCCGGCGACCGATTCGGCCACGGTGCCCTCGGGGAGGAGATCGGCGTCGACCGGCCGCACCGTCGGGGGCTCGGTCCCGTAGAGGCCGACACTGTGCTTGGACACGTACCACCCGAGTCCGGTGGTGAGCCCGGTGGTCCCGGGGTCCTCCCGCAGCACGCCGACCATGGTGGCGAGCGAGTGGGTCCCGTAGTTGTTGCCCGGGCCCCCGGCGAAGGTCATCCCCCCGGTCACCGTGAGCGGACGCCCCCGATCGTCGTCGGGCAGGCCCAGTTCGGCCGCGGCGATCTGCACCGCCGACGGGAAGCACGAGTAGAGGTCGATGTGGGCCACCTCGTCCACGGAGGTGCCGGCCAGGGCCAGGGCCGAGGCGCCGGCCAGCCGGATGGCCGGCGAGGAGTGGAAGTCGGCACGGTGGGAGAGGAACCAGTGGTCCTCGGCGTCGGCCCCGGCCAGCGGGAACACCCAGCGGTCGCGGGGGACGCCGGCCGCCGCGGCCGCGGCCGCCGAGCACAGGATGGCCGCCGCCCCCTGGTCGACCTGCAGGTTGGCATTGAGCAGCTTGGTGTAGGGGTAGGCGATCATCCGGTTGGGCTCGGTGACCGTGGTCAGCTCCTCGGCCGTCATCGGCTTCCGGATCCAGGCGAAGGGATTGTCGGCGGCCACATCGGAAAAGCGCGACCAGAGGGTGCCGATGTGGGCCAGGTGCTCAGGGAGGGTCCTCCCTGCCTCGGCCCGCAGCGCGTTCTCGAACAGGGGGAAGATGTGGATCGGCAGGTCCAGTCCCTGCTCCTCCTCGGCCCGGGTGGTACCCCGTCGGTCGCTGCCGAAGTAGGTGGGCGGCTCGGTGTCCGCCGGCTGGACGGTCCAGGGCAGGAGGGGCCGGTCCGGATGCCGCCGGGCAGCCGCCTGGGTGTAGAAGCAGTCGGCCCCGGCGACGACGGCCACGTCGAGCTCGCCCCGGCCGATGGCGAGGGCGGTGGCGTTGACCAGCGCCTGGGGGCTGTTCCCACCGGTGGTGGTGACCAGGATCTGGGAGGGTTCGATGCCCAGCTCCTCGGCCAGGAGGGCACCCGGATCGACATAGTGCCAGCTCAGCGGGTTGGCCACCCGCAGCGAGCCGACCCGGCCGAGCAGAATCCGTCCGGCGGACGCCGTGCCGCCGGGGCCCACGCCGTCGCAGTCCTCGACGGCTGCGGTCACCGCGTCGAGCATCAGGCCGAGCGGCTCGGGACGGTCGGCCAGCGTGCCCTCCCCCTCGGTGTGGGGACGGTTTGTCACCTGGCCCACCCCCACGACCACGGGGGTGCAGGGGTCGATGGTCATCGGCCCGCCAGCCTACCGGCGGGCCGGGCCGGCCCGATTCTCCTCCCGCCCACTCGGTACACTCGGACCATGCGCATCGCCGTGGGCTCGGACCACGCGGGCTACGCCCTCAAGACACGGATCGCCAACCACCTGGCCGCCGCCGGCCACGACGTGCTCGACCTCGGCACCGACGCGGCCGACTTCCCCGTCGACTACCCCGTGTACGGCCACGCCGTAGGCATCTCGGTGGCCTCGGGCCAGACTGAGCGGGGCGTGTGCGTGTGCGGCACGGGGATGGGGATCGGCATCGCAGCCAACAAGGTGCCCGGGATCCGGGCGGCCGTGGCCCATGACTCCACCACGGCGACCCTGGCCAGGAGGCACAACGACGCCAACGTGCTGTGCCTGGGGGAGCGGACGACGGGATCGGAGGAGGCCATCGACGCCGTCGACGCGTTCTTCGCCGCTGTATTCGACGGCGGCCGCCACCAGAGGCGCATCGACCTCATCGCCGGATACGAGGCCGACAACGCCGGCCAGGGTGCAACCCCCACGATCGACGACTTGGAAAGGCAGCGACCGACCCTATGAGCAGCCCGCTTCCCGCCTCGCCCTTCGACCGGTGGCTCGCCGGAGATCCCGAGGTCCTGTCGCTCCTCGGTGCCGAGGCCGAACGGCAGGCCACGACCTTGCAGCTCATCGCCTCGGAGAACTTCACGTCGGCGGCGGTGCTGGCCGCCACCGGTTCGCTGCTCACCAACAAGTACGCCGAGGGCTATCCGGGTCGCCGCTACTACGGGGGCAACCAGGTCATCGACGAGGTCGAGGACCTGGCACGCGATCGGCTGAAGGCCCTGTTCGGGGCCGAGCATGCCAACGTGCAGCCCCACGCCGGGTCCAATGCCAACCTCGCCGTCTACCAGGCCCTCCTGGAGCCCGGCGACACCGTGCTGGCCATGCGTCTCGACCACGGCGGGCACCTGACCCACGGCTCGCCGGCCAGCATCACCTCCAAGATCTGGAAGTTCGTCTCCTACGGCGTGTCGGCGGCCTCGGACGACGCGGACAAGCCCGGCGAGATCATCGACTTCGACCAGGTCGCCGACCTGGCCCGCAAGGAACGCCCGAAGCTCATCGTGGCCGGGTCGACCGCCTACTCCCGGATCATCGACCCGCTCCCGTTCCGCGAGATCGCCGACTCGGTGGGGGCCCGGTTCATGTTCGACGCGGCCCACCCGGCCGGGCTCATCGCCGGCGGCGTGCACCCGTCGCCCGTCGGGGTGGCCGACGTGGTGACCTTCACCACCCACAAGACCCTGCGGGGTCCGCGGGGCGGGGCCATCGTGTGCTCCGCCGAGCTGGCCAAGTCGATCGACAGCGCCATCTTTCCGGGGCTGCAGGGTGGCCCGTTGGAGAACGTGATCGCCGGCAAGGCCGTGGCCTTCGCCGAAGCCGGACGCCCCGAGTTCCGGGAGTACGCGGCCCAGGTGGTGGCCAATGCCAAGGCGCTGGCCGAGGGGGTCGCCGCCGAGGGGATCCGCCTCGTCTCGGGCGGCACGGAAAACCACCAGGTCCTCTGCGACCTGCGCACCTTCGACGCCGAGCTCACCGGCAAGCAGGCTCAGGAGATCCTGGACCGGGCCGGGATCACCTGCAACCGCAACACCATCCCCGACGATCCCCGGTCGCCGTTCGTGACCTCGGGGCTGCGCCTCGGCACCGCTGCACAGACCACCGCCGGGATGGGCGAGGCCGAGATGGCCCGTATCGGCGCCCTCATCGGGAGGACCCTGCGCGGACGGGACGACGAGGGCGCGGTGGCATCGATCCGGGCCGAGGTCCGCGAGCTGTGCGCCTCGTTCCCCCCGTATCCGGACCTGGACGGGGCGTGAGCCCGGGCAGGGCGGCGGGCCGGACGGGATGACCGGGGTGAGCCGGGGTCGTCCGGTGGCCGGGGTGAGCCGGTGAACTCGATCGTCCCGCTCAACTGGTACGCCGTCATCCTCGTGGTGGCGGCCGTGGTGACGTGGGCCCTGACCTTCCCGGCCCGGAGGATCGCCGTCCAGATCGGCTACGTCGCCCAGCCCGACGACCGCAAGGTCCACCAGCGGGTGACCCCGCAGGCGGGGGGCGTGGCCATGTTCCTGGGCGTGCTGGTGACCGTCGCCGTCGCCGCGTCGGTGCCCGCCCTCAGCCAGCTCTTCCGGGGGTCTTCGGAGCCACTGGGCCTCGTCCTCGGGGCGGCGGCCATCTTCGTGGTCGGGTTGATCGACGACTTCCGGGACATGTCGGCACCGGCCAAGGTGGCCGGCGAGGTGCTGGCGGCCGTCATCCTGTACCACTTCGGCGTGACCTGGTTCCAGTTCAAGGTTCCCCTGGCCGGCATGGTGGCGCTCTCACCGGAGTGGACGCCACTGCTGACCGCCCTGTGGGTCATCGCCATCACCAACGCCGTGAACCTGATCGACGGACTCGACGGGCTGGCCGCCGGCGTGGTGGCCATCGCCTCGGGGGCCCTGGCCGTCTACGGACTGCACCTCCAGCACCTCGGCAACCTGCCGACCGACAACATCGGCCCGCTGATCGCGGTGGTGACCTGCGGGATCTGCCTCGGCTTCCTCCCCCACAACTTCCACCCGGCCAAGATCTTCATGGGGGACGCCGGCGCCCTCCTCCTCGGGCTGCTCATGGCCGCGTCCACCATGCTCATCGGTGGACGCTCCGCCGGGATCGTCGGCGGCGTGGCCGGACGCAGCGGCCAGACCTACTTCTTCTTCGCCCCCCTGTTCATCCCGTTCTTCATCCTGGGTGTGCCGATCGTGGACATGGCGTTCGCCTTCGTACGGCGTACGGCCAATCGGACCGGGTTCTCCACCCCGGACAAGAACCACCTGCACCATCGCCTGCTCCGGCTCGGCCACGGCCACCGGCGCAGCGTGCTGATCCTGTGGGCCTGGACGGTCCTCCTGTCCGGTCTGGTGCTGTTCCCCTTGTACGTGTCGAGTGTGAATGCGTTCATCCCGTTCGGGGCCCTGGCCCTCGTGGTCGTCCTCTACACCTTGTTCCATCCCTCGATCCGACGGCAGGCGGAGGCCGAGGACGAAGTGGAGGCCGCGGCCGAGGTGGGTGGGGACTCAGTGGTGGGCGCGGCCGAGGTGGCGGCATCCCCGGGCGCCGAACCAGGGCAACCGGCGGTGACGCCGGGCGCCGTCCCAGGTCAGGGGGCTGTCGTGCCCGGTGTCAGAGCGCCGGTGGTGGGAGGCGCCCTGGCCACCACCCCCGCCGCTCCGGTTTCCGACCCGTGAACAGCATGTTTCCGGCGTTTTGCTGACTCCGCGGGAAAAGTGCGATGATTCGCCACGTGAATTGCAGGCCCTCCACCCTCATTGAGGGGTTCGCCCTGATGGGTCGCGCCATGCACTTCTACTCGATCGCCACCGCCTCACGGACGACGTGCTGCTCGTCCGCTGCGTGACCCCGGAACCCATTCGTGACGCTCCTCGACCCCACATCCACTGACGCGGCACGGCCCGCACATGGACGACCCCGACGACCCCGGATCCAGTGCGCCAGACCCGCACGCAGATGCGGAGCCCGGCTCTCCGGACGACCGTCGGCTGTCCCCGGAAGCCGTGGTCTTCCTCGGCCTCGGGATATCGATGGCGGTGTGTCTGGCTCTCCTGATGGGTGCGGGCGTGCTGGTCGACAGCTGGCTGCACTGCTCGCCGTACGGGCTGGTGGTGGGCCTGGCGCTCGGGGTCGTCACGGCGGGGTTGATGGCCGTCGGCACGGTCAGGAAGTACCTGTGACCGCCCGGGCCGGACGGGGCGCGTAGCGGTGTTCGCCCACTTCGAGCTCCCCGACATCGGCGATGTATCGCGCCGCACCGTCGCCGCGTCCCTGATCGTCGGCGTCGCCGCCCTGGTGGCACTGTTCTCGTTCGGCTACCTGTGGGTGGGAGTGGGGGCCTGCATCGGTCTCGCCCTCGGCATCGTCAACTACCGGCTGGTCGGCGTGTCGGTCGACAAGGTGGCTGCCACCGGAACCGACAATCCCAAGCGCCCGCTGGCCGCGAACACCATGAGCCGTCTGGCCGTCGTCACGGTGATCGCCCTCGGCCTGGCCTACGTCGACAAGGGCCTCGGCTTCGGCGTCCTCGGCGGCCTGGCCGTCTTCCAGATCCTGCTCATCGCCAACGTGGCCCGCTCGATGGCCAAGGCCGGCCCCGGCCCCGAGCACGAGGAACTCCTCGACGGGCCCATCATCGACAGCAACGTGGTGGTCGGACACGTCCTCGACGGGCCCATCATCGACAGCAACGAGCCGGTCGGCTCACCGGCCGCCGCCGCCGCCGACGTCGGCGACGACGCCCGCGGAGGAGTCTGAGTCGATGGGATCGCTCCTGCCCGCCCCCCTGCTCGGGATCGACATCTCCCCCGGCCAGCACCTGCAGCGCACCCTGTGGGGCCTGACCTTCAACATCGACACCATCTGGGCCACCTGCATCGCCGGCGCCATCGTCATCACGATGGGCCTCATCCTCCGGTCCAGGGCCACGAGCGGCGTCCCCGGCAAGTTCCAGCTGCTCTGGGAGATGGCCGTCGGGGCCGTGCAGACCCAGGTCGACGACTCGATCGGCCCGCGCGGTGCGAGCGTCGTGCCACTGGCCCTCACCCTCTTCATCTTCATCTTCACCTGCAACCTCTTCGAGGCGCTGGGCATCGGAGCGAAGGTGGACTTCCTCCCCGCCCCGACCAGTGACATCAACCTGCCGCTGGCCATGGCGCTCTACGTGATCGTCCTCGTACACCGGGCCGCCATCAAGAACCGGGGCGTCAAGGGCTACTTCAAGCACTACTTCACCCAGCCCTTCCCTCCCAAGCTGTTCTTCGTCAACGGGTTCATGAACATCATCGAGGAGCTGGTCAAGCCGGTGACGCTGACCCTGCGTCTCTTCGGCAACCTGTTCGCCGGCGGTCTGATGCTGGCCCTGCTGGCTGCCTTGGTGGACTGGAAGTTCGGCTCCTTCGGCGTCATCGGCGGGGTGCTGTCTGCCGTCTTCACCGTGGTCTGGAAGCTGTTCGACATGGCTATCGGCGCCATCCAGGCCTTCATCTTCGCCCTGCTGACCATCCTGTACTTCGACACCGCGATGGCCCCCGAGGCGGCCCACTGACGTACGGCTCGCCGGCCACGATCCTCCGAGTTTCACCTACCTACCTCAACAAAGGAGCAGTTCCCATGGCAGATGCCACCAGCATGGCAAGTGCAGTCAAGACCGCCGGCGGCCTCGTCGGCGCCGGCCTCGCCCTCGGCGGCGGCGCCGTCGGTGCAGCCATCGGCGACGGCCTGGCCGGTAGCCAGACCATCGCCGGTGTGGCCCGCAATCCCGAGGCCCAGGGCCGCCTGACCACGCTGATGTTCCTCACCGTCGGCCTCTGCGAGGCGGCCTACTTCATCAACCTGGTCTTCGCCGCCCTCTTCATCTTCTCGCTGGGCAAG
>JBEKCS010000095.1:0-9804 GCA_050014755.1 Acidimicrobiales bacterium | reverse complement strand
TCGTCTACATCCTCGGTGCCGCCAATGCAATAACGACACGGGAGCTGACCCGAGCCGACATCACCGGCATCTGGTCGGGGCTCCGACCGCTTCTCGCCCCTGAGCAGAAGGGTGCGTCGAGCGAGCGCACCGCCGACCTCTCCCGGCGCCACACGGTGGGAATCTCCCCCGGCGGCCTGATCACCGTCACAGGGGGCAAGCTCACCACGTACCGCAAGATGGCCGAGGATACCGTGGACGTCGCCGTATCGGCGCTCGGCCGCCGGGGGCTCACCTGTCGGACAAAGAACCTGCGCCTCCACGGGACGCCGCCGGGCCGGAGGGCGACCCCGAAGGCCGGGGGGGTGGGAGCGAACGTCCGACCCGACCCCGCCAATCCGCTCGCCACCAGAGCGACCCACCTCAACGGTCGGTTCGGAACCGATGCATCCGCCGTCCTGGCCCTGGCCGAAGGTCGACCCGATCTCCTCGAGCCGCTCGTCGCCGGCCTCCCCTACCTGTCGGTCGAAGCGTTGTACGCGGTGCAGCGGGAGATGGCCAGGTCGGTGTCGGACGTGCTCGACCGCCGTACGCAGTCCTCGTACCGGAATGCCCGAGCTGCCGCGGAGGCCGCGATGAAGGTAGCCGAGCTGATCGGACCCGAACTCGGATGGGACGCCGAGAGGATCCGTGCCGAAGCCGACACCTACGCCAGACGCGTGCGAGCCGAACTGGCCCGGGCCGGACTGGACCCCGGGGGTGTCGAGCCGGGAGGTGCCGCGTCGGGGGGTGCTGGGTCGGAAGCTCCGGCTCCAGTCGCCACCCCGGCCGGGGCGGCAGGTGCGGGCGGCGCTCCCGGGACGGCGGGGGCATGAGCAGCCCCACTCCCGTCACGCCCATCGACGCCTCCCCCGAACGTGTAGTCGACCGGTTGGGCGGCGTGCAGGTCGATATCGATGCCGACCTGGTCCGACGGCTGGCCGACGCCTGTGCCGAGATCTCGGTGCTGGATGCCGACCGGGCCGAGGCCGGACGGGACTGGTGGCCACTTGCCATCGGCTGGGCCGCCGCCGGAGCCGTGCCGTCGCGACCCGCCCTGGTCGCCCGTCCGACAGACGTAGCCCAGGTGTCCGCCGTGCTCTCCCTGTGTGACGCAGCCGGAATTCCGGTCACGCCGGCCGGCGGTCGGAGCGGAGTGTGCGGCGCATCCATCCCCCTGTTCGGCGGGGTGGCACTCGACCTGTGCGGGCTCGCCGGCATCGCCGACGTCGACGACGAGTCGCTGGTCGCCGACCTTCGGGCCGGCACGTTCGGCCCCGACGTGGAAGCGGGCCTGCGGGATGGCCATGGACTCACGCTCGGCCACTGGCCGCAGTCGATGGACCTCTCCACCGTCGGGGGCTGGCTCGCCTGCCGCGGGGCCGGCCAGTACTCCAACCGCTACGGAAAGATCGAGGACATGGTCATCGGCCTCGAGGTCGTGCTGGCCGACGGCCGAGTCGTCCGCACCGGCGGACGCGGCCCTCGCTCGGCCACCGGACCCGATCTCACCCAGCTCTTCGTCGGCAGCGAGGGCACCCTCGGCGTGATCACCGAAGGTCGTTTCCGGGTCCACCCCGTCCCCGGCGGCGAGGGGCGGCGGGCCTTCGGGTTCGCCACCTTCGCCGACGGGCTCGACGCCTGCCGCCGGATCCTGCGACGTGGTGCCACTCCGGCAGTCCTCCGCCTCTACGACACGACCGAGTCGGGACGGTCCTTCGACGAGCCCGGGACGAACGTCCTGATCGTGCTGGACGAGGCCGACCCGACACTCGTCGGGGCCAACCTCGGCGTCGTCGACGACGAGTGCACTGGAGCGGAGACCCTCGACCTCGGGCACGTCGATCGCTGGCTCACCCACCGCAACGACGTGTCCGCCCTCGCCCCGCTGTGGCGAGCGGGCGTCGTGGTCGACACGGTCGAGGTGTCGGCGCGGTGGGCAGCGCTGCCCGACCTCTACCGTGCCGTGCTCGACGCGCTGGCCAGAGTGCCAGGAACCCTCGTGGCGTCATCGCACCAGAGCCACGCCTACACCGACGGGGCCTGTCTCTACTTCACCTTCGCCGGCCGGCCACCCGAGGAGATCGGTGAGGCGGATCCGGTGGCACGGGACGCCTGGGTCGGCGACTACTACCGGCGGGCGTGGGACGAGGTCACCCGGACGACCATCGCCTCAGGCGGGGCCATCAGCCACCACCACGGCATCGGGCTGAATCGGGCCCGCTTCCTGGCCGACGGGCTCGGGGCTGCGTTCGAGGTGCTCTCCTCGGTGAAGTCGGCGCTCGACCCGAACGGGATCCTCAACCCCGGCAAGCTCGGCCTGGCCCATCGCTTCGGACCGGACCCTTGGCCATGAGCATCCTCGTCATCGACGTCGGGACTTCAGGTGTGCGGGGGGCAGTGGTTCGTCCCGACGCCTCGGTGGAGCACATCCATCACGTCCCCGTCCTACCGGACACCCCGTTCCCCGGGTTGGTCGAGTTCGACGGCGACGCCATTGCCGACGCCGTGCGGGAGGTGGCCAGCCGGAGCCTCGCATCAGGTGGGCCGGTCGCCGCCGTCGGGATCGCCAACCAGCGGGCCTCCACACTGGTCTGGGAGCGTGCCACCGGAAAGCCGGTCGCCCCCGGGCTGGGCTGGCAGGACCTCCGAACGGTGGGTACCTGCCTCGAACTCCAGGCCGACGGCATCCGGATCGCCCCCAATGCGTCGGCCACCAAGCTCGCCGCCATCCTCGACGCTACCGACCCTGACCGGTCACGGTCCGAACGGGGCGAGCTGGCCTTCGGGACGATCGACACCTGGGTGGCATGGATCCTGTCCGAGGGCGACCTCCACGTGACCGACGCATCCAACGCCGCAGTGACCGGGCTCATGCACGGCGACGGGAGCGGCTGGAGCACCCATTTGCTGGCCGCACTGCGGATTCCCGAGGCGGTCCTTCCCGAGATCGTCGATTCATCCGGAGCGGTGGGAACGGCCCGCTCGCTGGCAGGTGCACCTCCCATCGCCGGCATGGCCGGGGACCAGCAGGCGTCCCTCATCGGCCAGAGCTGCACGCATCCCGGCCTGGCCAAGGCCACCTTCGGCACCGGCGGCATGCTCGACCAGTGCCTGGGCACGACCAGGCCGCTTCAGGCCGTGCGCGGGCCTCAGGGGACCATCCCGATCATCGCCTGGCGCCGGGCCGGTTCGATCACCTGGGGCATCGAGGCCATCATGCTGTCGGCCGGCAATTGCGTGGAGTGGTTGCGCGACGATCTGGGCATCATCGACGACGCCGCCGATTCCGCGGTGGTCGCGGGGAAGTGCGACGACACCGGCGACGTGTGGTTCGTCCCCGCCCTGCTCGGCCTGGGAACGCCGGTGTGGGACTTCGGAGCCCGAGGGACGTTCACCGGGATCACCCGGGGCAGCGGACGGCCCGAGCTGGTCCGGGCCGTCCTGGAAGGAGTAGCCCACCGGGGCGCCGACCTGCTGGAAGCGGCCGAGATCGATTCGGGCCTACCCATCGGATTCCTCCGGGTCGACGGCGGGATGACGTCGAACCATGTGTTCACCCAGGCCCTCGCCGACGCATGCGGACGTCCGATCGAGGTCTCCCCCGTGCTCGAGGCCACGACCCTGGGGGCGGCATTTCTGGCCGGAATGGCCGTGGGCACGTGGGCCAACGAGGACGACGTGGCCGACGCCTGGATCCCACGTTCCGTGGTCGACCCGGTTGGCACCACGGCCGAGCGCGAAAGCGCCCGCGCACGATGGCTGGACGCACGATCGCGGGCCGAGGGCGCCGTCCCCGAGCTCTCGGGCATCGACTTCTAGTCGGCCGTCCACCCCTTCAGTCACCGCTCCCTGCGAAGGTCGGGGGCGGGCCGCGGGCCGGCTCCGTGCATTGTTCCGTGCATTGTGGAGTCACAATTGCCCCACGTACACTTGTACGAGGGGCGTCTGGCGCGCCCGCGGCGCACCCGCCGATCCCACCGGCTGAGGCCGGGGAAGCAGGAGACCCCATGACCACCGGCATCGAGACGTTGGGTGGGGCGGAGGTCCCAGGCCCGGGCGTGGTCCCGAGCGCGGTTCCCGAAGTCACCACGGTCGGTGGCGGAGTGGCGCTCGACGACGCCGTCCTCCTGGCGACAGAGCTGCACGACGCATTGTCCGGCGTTCTCCTCGGGACACCTGCCGCCGTCACCACGGCGGTGGTCGCAGCGCTGTCGGGATCACATCTCCTGATCGAGGACGTCCCCGGTGTCGGCAAGACCGTCCTGGCCCGCGCCCTGGCCACCGCGCTCGGCGCCGAGCTCTCCCGGGTGCAGGGACATCCCGATCTCCTCCCGTCGGACATCACCGGGTTGACCGTCTACTCCCCCGACACCGCCACCTGGGAGTTCCGACCGGGACCGGTGTTCGCCAACGTGGTGCTCCTCGACGAGATGAACCGCACCCCGCCACGTACCCAGTCGGCCCTGCTCGAGTCCATGGAGGAGCAGCAGGTCTCGGTCGACGGGGAGTCGTGGCCATTGCCCCGACCCCACCTGGTCATCGGCACCCAGAACCCGATCGGCCAACTGGGCACCTACCCACTGGCCGAGAGCCAGCTCGACCGATTCGGGCTCTCCACCTCCATCGGGTATCCGGACGCCGAGATCGAGACCCGTCTCGTCCTCCACAACGGAGGACGGTATGCCCTCGACTCGCTGACCCCGGTGGCCGACACCGCCCGATGGGAACGGGCCATCGCCGCCACAGCCGACGTCCACGTCGTACACGGAGTGGCCGAATACGCGGTGGCGCTGGTCCGGGCGACCCGTGCCACCGGCGCAGTACGTCTGGGGGCCAGCCCCCGGGCGGCCATCTCGCTGCTCCGCACCGCCCAGGCCCACGCCGTTCTGGTGGGCCGCCCCTACGTCACCCCCGGAGACGTCCAAGCTGTCGCCGTCGCCTGCCTGTCCCACCGACTCATCGCCGAGGGCGTCGGCGACTACGGTCCAGCCCTGGTCGGTCGCATCATCGCCGACACCCCTGCACCCACGACGTGAGCAGAGCCGAAGCCGTCTTGGGCCGAACCACCCAACGGCGGGCGCTCCAAGCCGCCCTCGTCGGTATCGCCGCCGGCCTGGTCGGCGTCATCGCGTCCCGGGCCCTGTTCGGACCGGCGTCGGTGCCCATCGGTATCGCCATCGGTGCCGCCGCCCTCCTTTGCGGCACCCTGCTCTCGTGGGGACTCCCCAACCGTCGGCCCCGGGTCGCATCCCGACGACTCCCGAGGACGCTCCGCCTTCGCCGACGGGTCCACCCGGTCGGCTGGATCACCCCGGTCGCCGGCAGCATCATCACGATGACGGCCTGGTCCGGGGTCGCCCATTCGAGCGGTTCCGGCTGGGTTCAGGCGGTGGGCGCCCTCCTTGGCTCCTTCTTGCTGGTCGGGTTGGTCGCCCCGGTGGTTCCCGCCCAGCTGGCCCACCTGGCGTGCACGTCGTCGCCATCCGACGGGCGGGCCGGCCAACCGGTGGAGCTCACGTTCGAAGCGGACCGTCCGGTGAGGGTGCGGCCCATTTTTCCGGCGGGACCCGAGCACCAGTCGGGCGGTGGCCAGCGAGGATCCCGTTCCGTCGTGCTCGAGGTCACTCCCGCCCGGCGGGGCGTGCTCGATGCCGTGGTGGTCGAAGTCGGATCCAGCGCCCCGTTCGGACTGCTGTGGTGGACGAGGGAGGTCGAGCTCCCACTCCCCCGCCTGGTCCACATCGCTCCGCGGATGGGGGCGTCCAGCAGCCCGTTCGACATCGCCGACGATTCCTCCGGCGAAGCGGCCCCGCGGGTGCCGACCAGCATCGGAGAGCCCCGGGGGGTCCGGCCGTACTCTCCCGGCGATCCCCGCCGCTCCGTGCACTGGCCGGCCACATCCCACGCCGGCATGCTCATGGTCCGCGAGTCCGAGCGCCCGACCGATGACCCGGTATTCGTCGAATTGGTTCTTTCCCACGACACTGCGGAGGCCGAGAGTGAGGCCGAGCGGGTCATGGCAGGAGTCAGCACCTGGCTGTCCCGGTGCCAGCCGGTCGTCCTCGCTACTCACGAAGAAGGTGGCCGGGTCGTGCGACCAGTCGCCGACCAGGTGGAACTCGGTAGACGCCTGGCAAGGGCCGAGCCGGAATGACGCTGTGGCAGCGCTTCGTCGAGGTCAACCGGCCCGGGCCGCCCGAGCATTCGATCTCGTTCCGGGTCGCCTCGGTGTTGACGATCCTGATCGGGATCGGGGCGTGTTGGTCGGTCGGTGAGCTCAGCCCTTCAATCTCCCTCTTCGCAGTCGCCGCCACCGTCGTAGGCAACGTCTTCGCCTACCGGCGCCGGGCCAATCCATGGCCAGGGGTGAAACCGATCCTGGCCGCGTGCGCGATCGGCGGGTTCGTCTGGTTCATCCTCACCGTCACCCGGACAGCCACACCGGGGGACATCTCCACTGTCGAGGAGCCGTTGGCCGTGCTCTTCGCCTGGGTCCTCTCCACCCACGCGTTCGACGTGCCCTCGCGACGGGACGTGACCTACTCGTTGGCCGGATCGACCGCCCTGATCGCGGTGGCCGCCGCACAGTCGGTCGACCTCGCCCTTGGGGTCTGGGTCCTGGCCTGGGTCGCCTGCTGCGTCTGGGGCCTCGTCGCCATGTGGCAGTCGCTGTCGGAGACCGACGGCATCCCGTGGACATCGCTCCTCGGCGCCGGCGCTCTGGTGGCCATGGTGGCGGTGGTCGCCGTGGCGGTCCTACCCGCCCCCCACGTGTCGACCTCGTTGATCTTCAACTCGTCGTCCCCCAACTCGTCCCCGGTCGACAACCCGACCGGTCTGGCCGAAGGCAGCGGGGCCCTGCCCGCCCACGCGGCTAACCCCGCCGGCCGCACCGCGGTCGGCGGGTTCCTGGGCTTTGCCAAGTCACTCGACACCGCCGATCGGATCTCGCTCAGCAACCAGGTGGTCATGCGCGTCCGTGCCACGCGACCGAACTACTGGGTGGGCCAGACGTTCGACGAGTGGACCGGCCAGTCCTGGGTTCAGTCCGGCAACCCGGTCACCGGCCCGCGCACCCAGAAGCTCTTGGGGGGCTCGCCGTTCACCATCCCGACCTATCCCGACCAGGTGGCCGACCTCGCCTCCGGCCAGGAGGACATCCAGACCTTCTACCTGGCCGCCGGCGGACCCAACTTGGTGTTCCATGCCGACGACACCGAACGGGTGTACCTCGAGGCCCGCTCCGTCAACGTCACGCCCGACGACACCATCACCTCGAGCCTCTCGATGGGCCCGGGGACCATCTACACAGTGGTCTCGGACGACACCGACGCCACCTCCCAGCAGCTCCAGGCTGCCACGGCCCCTCCGGCAAGCGGATCGACCTTCGAGCCGAGCCTCCCCAGCGCCGAAGAGGCCCGTTACCTCCAACTGCCGCACCCCTACCCCCGGGTCCTCTCGCTCGCGGAGGCGATCACCAAGGGAATCGGCACCCCGGGCAACGGGAATCCCGACACCTACGACAAGGTGACGGCGATCGAAGAGTGGATGACCACACACGTGAGCTACACGACCGACATCCCTCCACTGCCCGCCGGGGCAGACGCGGTCGACTCGTTCCTCTTCGGCACCCGACGCGGCTACTGCGAGCAGATCTCGACGGCGACCGTGGTGATGCTGCGCAGCCTCGGTATCCCGGCCAGGGAGACCGTCGGCTACGTTCCCGGCTCGTACAACCCGATCACCGACCTCTACGACGTCGAGGCCAAGGACGCCCATGCGTGGGTCCAGGTCTGGTTCCCCGGCTACGGCTGGCAGAACTTCGATCCGACCGCTTCCGTGCCGCTGGCCAATCCGGCGCCCGGTTCGGTACTGGCCCACGATGTCGGTCACGCCCTGTCCCGCCTCCCGTGGATCCCTCTGTCACTCGCCGTCATCGTCATCGGTGCAATCGTCGTCGTCCGGCGCCACCGCGGGCGCCGCCCCGCTACATGGGCCCACCAGGTGGCGGTCGACCTGTCCCGGGGTGGAGTGCGCATCAGCTGCACCCGACGAATCGACGAGACCCTGTCGGACTTCGGGCAGCGTCTAGCCGAGGCTGCGCCCGAGCACGAGGCCAACCTGGTGGCGGTGACCGACCTGGTCGAGCGATACACCTATGGCGGCATCGAACCGACAAACGGCCAGATCGCCTCGGCGCTGGCGTTCACCCGACACTTCCGCAGTATTCCGAAGCGTCGTCGGGGGCGACGATCGGGTGACTCCGGCGGTTCCGGTCGATCGGGCGGATCCGGTGGGGCCAGGGGATCAGGTGGTCAGGATCTGGCGTGGGCCAATGCCTCGTCGAACGATGCCCCTGCGGCCAAGAGCGGACGGTAGCCCATGAGCTTGGCCGGCTGGCTCAGGGTCAGCACCGCGCCGAGACGGTCCCCCGAACGATAGAGGGCGATCAGTTTCCCTTCCTCGCCGGACCCGCTGACCACGACCACCTCATCGTCGGGGTCCGGAAGCCCGAGCATCTGGATCTTGGTCGCGTACTGGTCCGACCAGAAGAACGGAACCGGATCGTACGACGTTGACCCACCCGTACCAGCCAGCAGATTGCGAGCGGCGACCGGACCACCTTCGGCCGCATTGGTCCAGTGCTCCACCCGGGTGGGCATCCCCGTCGAGGGACGCATCCAGTTGGCCACGTCGCCGGCCGCCACGACCCGGTCGGCGGCGAACAGCGATCCGTCGCACCTCACGCCGTTGTCCACCGTCAACCCCGAATCGGCGAGCCACCCCGTCGACGGGGTGACGCCGATACCCACCACCACTACATCAGCCGGAAGTCGGGTTCCGTCATCGAGCACGACCGTCACCGGATCCGGGCCGCCGGGATCGGACTCGAGATGGTCGATGGTCACCGAGCATCGCAGATCCATGCCATTGGCCCGGTGGAGATCGGCGCAGACCTGGCCCATCCTGTCGCCCAGCACCCGGGCCAGAGGCGTGTGATACGACTCGAGCATGGTTACCCGAGCGCCGATGCCCTGACAGGTGGCAGCCACCTCCGAACCGATGAATCCGGCGCCGATCACGATAAGCCGGGGCTGTTCACCAGCAGCAGCCAGGTCGGCCTTGATGCCGAGACAGTCGTCGAGTGTCCGGAGTTCCCATACGTTGGCCATTGCCTCGGTCCCAGGGAGATGGCGAGTGGCCGCACCGGTGGCGATGACCAACCCGTCGTAGACCAGCTCGGTATCGTCGTTACAGGTCACAGTCCTTGTGGCCACGTCGAGTGCGGTTGCCCGGCGACCGAGGCGGAACTCCAAGCCGAGAGTGTCGAGCGCGTCGGGAGCGTGATGGTGGATCCGTTCCACCTCCCACTTCCCTGACAACAGCTGCTTGGACAGGGGTGGTCGGTCGTAGGGAGCATGGATCTCCTCCCCCACGATGATCACCGGGCCGGAATGTCCTTCATGACGAATCTCCTCGGCGGCCCGGAGACCGGCCAGAGAAGCACCGACGATGACGACGGTTCCGTCTGTGGACACGGGATCGCTCATTCCAGGCATGGTAGATGCCACGGATGGAGAAGGGAGTGGCCAAGGTCGTCGGGGTCGTCGGATGAGCTGGACAGCTGATGGACCGCACGGACACCGGGCACCGGGCACCTTGGCCCCCGGACGTTCCTCCCCCTCCGGCTCAGTTCCGGGGCACGGCCTCGGGTGGCCGGTCGATCCCGAGGCCGGGCTCCTGGCCGAAGGGCGGCTGGGGGGTGAACGTCCACCCCGGGTC
>JBEKCS010000094.1:0-9880 GCA_050014755.1 Acidimicrobiales bacterium | reverse complement strand
GATTGATCATATGGAACTGCATGTTCGGGTGAGCGATGCGCCCATTGCATTCTGCAATCTCTGCCCACGAACGAAAAGATCCATCGGGATAGATGGGGCCTTCGGGATGGAATACCCGGCAGTACGCCTCGAAGCCTTCGGGCACCACAGATCCCGTGTCCTGGTTGAACGAATGCAACCGTGGACCGATCCAGCTCGCCGCGGTCACGTTGACCGCCCACCGAATCCGCTCATCGACTGTCATGGGACCATCATGGCCGACGGCAGCACCCTCCCGGCGATCGGGGGCACCCCATCGGTCCGGACCAGAACCACAGCCCGCCTGCAATCATGGCCTCGTGGAGTTTCCGCTTCCAACCGACCCGGAGAGGTCGGTGCTGGCACCCGACGAGGTTGTGATCTGGAGAGGTGGCCCCGATCCCAACGTTACATTCGCGCCACAGGACGCGTGGATTGAAGTTGGGGCCGTCGTTTTTCTGCTCCTGTGCATCACATTCGTCACATTGACGATCGTCGGCGGTGCTCCGGTGTCCTTCATCCTGCTTGCCAGTGCAATTACTCTGTTCGCCATTTACGGAGCAGTCGGCCGCTTCTTCTACAAGCGGTATGACCGCCGTCGCACGACGTACCTCGTGACGAATCGGCGGGCCCTCGTCATTCGTCGAAGTGGAGCCGACGTGCGTTCCGTTCCGTCATCGCAGGCACCGACTCTCATCGAGCGTAGAGTGGATGGGAGGCACGGGACGCTCCGGTGGGGAACCAAAGGCCCGGCGACGAGCATCGCCGACCTGCTGTCGAGCGAGCGTGGTTCCGAGCGATTCGCTGGCACCTACTATCCCGCGTGGTCCCAGGAGACGGGAGTTTCCTTCTGGGACGTACCGGAGTTCGAGGAATTGCTAGCAGCCATGGCCCAGGCTCGGACCTCTCCTAGCGACTCGGGCTGAAGCCGGACCGGACAACGACATGCGCCCGGCTTGCCTGGCCCGCACCCGGCGGTCGGGGGCAGTAACCATCTATTCGGAGCAGTTGGGATCGGTCGCCGCTGAATCGCCACCAAAGCTCCAGCCGTTGTAGTGCGCGGCCAATTCCTCTGCGCTGTCTTCGATCGTTAACGTCGTGTGGCCGTCGGCGAGGTCGGAGCAGAATGCTTGGACAACCTGGTATTCGCTGGCATCGCGTGGCTGCGCCATTACCAAGAGGTTGTTGGTCGCGTAGACACGCCAAGCCCGGACGTTGATCCCCCCGTCGGGGCAGAGAAGCGGGTTGACGTTGCCGTCACCGCTCGTCGCCAAGGAGATCGAGCACTCGGCAGCGACTGGCGGTGACGGCGCAGGCGGCAGCCTCATCGACGTAGGGGTCGACGAAGACGAAGCGGTGCATGCGGTGAGCACTACCGCGGCCGAAAGGGGCACGACGACGAGGGCGACCCTTCTCACGCGCGGCTGCCGTGCTGGCCCGTCGTCCACGGTGGGCAGGATAATCGCCCCGTCCCGAACTGACTGTCACCATGATGCCGGGCGCAGCAACATTTGCGAGCGCGGACGTGGCCAGACCGTTAGAGCCCGGCCAAATCCGACGAGCCGGCGATCTCCGGCACGTCGACCGTAAAGCGGTTGGGACGATTTCGTGCCCTTTACGTGCCCAGAATGTCGGAAACTGGTGGAAATTAGTGGTGTCGAGTGGCAACCACCGGTCGGACAGTTTGTACCGCTGACCTGCGGTTCTATGCCATTTGTGCTGCACCGGGACGAACGTCCACTGACCCTCAAATCCATCTGAAAAGCGTGAGGTCACCGGATCGACGCCGGTCCCGACCACCGGAGACGGTGTCCCTGTCGTCAGGCGAAGGCCCAGGACCGTCAGGCGAAGGCCCAGCGGGTCTGCGAGTACGGCTCGCCCTTGCCGAAGGCGAACACGGCGGTGGGCGCCACCTCGTAGAGGAGGACACCGCCACTCCTCACGGCGTCGCCGAGCCCGGCCCACGTGCCGTCGGGCGCTTCGAAGTGGGCCCTGTACTTCGCCTCGAACGCGGCGGCCACCGACCGCCTCCCCCCGGGGTCGACGACCAGGTGGGCACGGCCCTCCACGACGACGTCGACACCCTCCAGCCCGTTGTTCCCCGTGGTCAGGACGCACGACGGGTTGGCACCCAGGTTGGCCGCCTTGCGTTCACCCGGGCCGGTGCAGAAGAATAGCGCGCCCTCCAGCCACACGGCGAGGAGCGGTGTCACGTGGGGTCGACCGTCGGGCCGCACCGAGGAGAGCCAGAAGACCTGGGCGGCGCCCATCGCCTGCAGCGCCGTCTCCCACGGGGTCGCCGTGGCTCCGGGACTGGAGAACTCGGCACACAGGCGCCCCTCGGTCGTGTCCTGATCCGCCACCATGCACCTCTCTTCGCCCGCCGTCCGGGTTGCGGCGTCGGTTCCGAGTATCCACCAGACCGGGTCGGTGCGACGGAACCCCTCGGAAGGCGGATCCGGTCCGGGGTCTTGACAGGTTTCATATTGCGATATATCGTGATTGCACGTGAGCGGTACGGTAAGACCGCACAACACGACAGAACGGCCGGTCGACCGACCGGCCCACACCGATCGAGGAGACAGCACATGCACGACAACCATGGACACAGACGACACGACGACCAACGGGGCGGGCGCTGGTCCGGTCCGGGTGGACCGGACCGGGCCGACCGTTCCGGTGGCAGCACCCGGGGGCGGGGCGGCGGCCGGGGACGGGCCCGGGGGCGCCACGGCGACTTCGGACCCGGATTCGGCGGCCCGATGTTCGGTCGGGGCCCGAGGGTGGGCCGGGGCGACGTCCGCGCCGCCATCCTCGCCCTGCTCGCCGAGGAACCGATGCACGGCTACCAGATCATCACCGAGCTCACCGAGCGCAGTGGCGGCGTCTGGCAGCCCAGCCCGGGCTCGGTCTACCCGACCCTCTCGGCCCTCGAGGACCAGGGGCTGGTCACGGCCGACACCACGGAGGGCCGCCGGGTCTTCCAGCTGACGCCCGAGGGCCGGACCGAGGCGGAGGCGGCCGGCGACGGCCCCGCTCCGTGGGAGGACGCGGCCAGCAGCGCCGATCGCTCCCTGGTGGACCTGAAGCTCCTGATGGTCCAGGTCATGAAGGCCACCAAGCAGGTGGCCGAGGCCGGCACCGTCACCCAGGTCCGGGCCGTCGCCGAGATCCTGACCGACGCCCGCCGGCGGATCTATCTGGTCCTGGCCGACGGGAACCCCGGCGACGCCCCGACCACCGGGAACACTTCGGCGGACCCGACCGGGGCCGCGTGACCACCGACGCCGACCGACTGGCCAAGAAGCGCCGTGCCGCCGCAGACCCGGGCCGACCGGGCGAGCGGTGCGCGGCTCCGGCCGGCACGTACCTGCCCGTCGTCGACCACGCCCGGTGCGAAGGCAAGCGGGACTGCATCGACGTCTGTCCCCACGACGTCTTCGAGGTCCGCCGGATCGACGACGTCGACTACCGGGGTCTCGGACTGGTGGGCCGGCTGAAGGTCCGGGCCCACGGCATGGCCACGGCCTACACGCCGAATGCGACCGACTGCCAGGCCTGCGGGCTGTGCGTGGTCGCCTGTCCCGAGGGGGCCATCACCCTCTCCCGACCCAACTGACCACCGGCGTCGGCCCCGTCACTGCGGCGAGTCTCAGACTCCCTCGTAGTCGAAGCCGAGGTCGGGGGCGCTCACCAGCGCGGTGAACTCGAGACCCTCGGCCGCGGCCATTTCCGCGCAGGTTCCCCCGCGGTCGACCACGGCGACGAGGAGCACCGGCACAGCCCCGGCCTCGATGACGGCGTGGGCCGCCTCGAGGAGCGAGGTCCCCCGGGTGACGGTGTCCTCGGTGATGACCACCCGGTCACCCGGGTCGAGGGCGCCGGCGATCCGGCCCCCGGCGCCATGGTCCTTCGCCTCCTTGCGGACGCTGAACGCCTTGAGCTCCCTCCCCCGGGTGGCCGCCACCCCGGCGGTGACGAACGCCACCGGGTCGGCCCCCATGGTCAGGCCGCCGATGGCGTTCGCCTCGTCGGGGATCACCGAGAGGATCCCCTCGGCCACCAGAACCATCGCCTCGGGTCGGCACACGGTCTGCTTGGAGTCGATGAACCAGCTGCTCGTGCGGCCGGACTTGAGGGTGAAGTTCCCGCGCTTGACCGAGTGCTCGAGCAGGTGGGCCCGCAGTGCCTCGAACCTGGTGTCGGGGAGCGCCTCGGTCACGACCCGGCCTCCCACAGGCTCGGACCGACCAGGTCCACCCCGCGCTCGCCTTCCTCCACCCGACCGACCACCACGGGCTCGAGGCCGGCACCCCGGAGGGCATCGAGGGCCGCGTCGGTCGAGCCGGCACCCACCATCAGCACCATCCCGAGCCCCAGGTTGAACACCCTGGCCATCTCGTCGTCGGCCACCCGGCCGAGTCGCCGGATCTCGCCGAAGATGGGCGGAACCTCCCAGCTCCCCTGCTCGACGACGGCACGGGCACCCTCGGGCAGTGCCCTCGGGATGTTGCCGACGTAACCGCCGCCGGTGATGTGGGCCACGGCGTGGACGTCCGCCACCTCGACGGCCGCACGCACCGCCGGCGTGTAGATGACCGACGGCCGGAGCAGCTCGTCGCCGAGGGAGACGGTGGCCCCCTCCCAGGCCGGCGCGTCGAGGGCCAGGCCCATCCGATCCAGGAGGACGTTGCGGGCGAGCGTGTAGCCATTGCACCGCAGCCCTGGCGACGGCAGGCCGATGAGCACGTCACCGGGCCGGACCCGGGCCGAGCCGAGGATCCGCTCCTGGTCGACGACGCCGACGGCGAACCCGACCAGGTCGAACTGGCCGGGCTCCATGATGCCGGCGTGCTCGGCCATCTCGCCGCCCAGCAGGGCTGCCCCCACCTGCCGGCAGCCCTCGGCCACCCCGGCCACGAGGTCGGCCATGTGGGTCGGTTCCACTGCGCCGGCCGAGATGTAGTCGAGGAAGAAGAGCGGCTCGGCGCCCTGGCAGACCAGGTCGTCGACGCACATGGCGACCAGGTCGATCCCGATGGTGTCGAGGCGGCCGAGATCCTGGGCCACCACCAGCTTGGTGCCCACCCCGTCGGTGGCGGCCACCAGCACCGGTCGGTCGTAGCGGGCGGTGTCGAGCCGGAACAGCCCGCCGAAGTCGCCGAGGTCGCCAACGACCTCGGACCGGCGGGTCGAGGCCACCATCGGCTTGATCAGCTCGACGGCCCGCTCGCCGGCGTCGATGTCCACCCCGGCATCGGCGTAGGTGGCGGGCCGGTCCGCGGAGTGGCGGGGTGTGCTCGCCACGCCTTCGGTCACACCTACGCGGAGCCGGCTGCGGCCGTCATCGTCGGCCGTTCGGTGAATCCGACCTTCACCGGCACCGGCACCGGCACCGGATAGTTGCCGGTGAGGCACGCGTCGCAGAAGCCGGCACCAGGCGCGTCGATCGCCTCGATGAGATGCTCGAGCGTCAGGTATTCGAGCGAGTCGACGTCGAGGAACTCCACGATCTCGTCGAGGGACTTGACCGCGGCCAGCAGTTCGGTGCGGTCCGGGGTGTCGATGCCGTAGTAGCAGGGCCACTGGAACGGGGGCGAGGAGATCCGCAGGTGGACCTCGGTGGCCCCCGCCTCGCGCAGCATGGTGACCATGGCCCGGGTGGTGGTGCCGCGCACGATCGAGTCGTCCACCACGATGACCCGCTTGCCGGCGATGTTCTCGCGCAGCGGGTTGAGCTTGCGTCGCACGCCGTTGGCCCGTTCGGCCTGGGTGGGGGCGATGAAGGTACGGCCGATGTACCGGTTCTTGACCAGGCCCTGGCCGTAGGGGATGCCGGAGCCCAGGGCGTAGCCCTCGGCCGCGGGCACGCCGGAGTCGGGCACCCCCATGACCAGGTCCGCCTGCACCGGCGCCTGGGCGGCCAGCAGTTGGCCCATGCGTCGGCGGGCACCGTGGACCTCGTTGCCGTAAAGGGTGGTGTCGGGCCGCGCGAAGTAGACGAACTCGAAGATGCACAGTCGCGGGTCGAGGCGCTCGTCGGGGAAGGGCCACTCGGACCGGACCTCCTTGCCGTCGATGACCACCATCTCCCCCGGCCTGAGCTCGCGGACGAAGGTGGCGCCGATGACGTCGAGGGCGGGCGACTCCGAGGCCAGGACCCAGCCCTGCTCGAACTCGTCGGTGGCGTCGAGGAGGCCGAGGCACAGAGGCCGGAATCCGTTGGGATCGCGCACGCCGATGATCCGGTCGGCGTCCATCAGGACGAAGGAGAACGCCCCCTCGACCTTCGGGAGGACCTCCATCAGCGCCGTCTCGAGGTCGTCGGTGTGCTCGGACCGCGTCCGTTCGGGCAGGTCGGGTGGAAACGCCTGGGCCAGCAGCTCGGCGACCAGGTCGCTGTCGGAGGAGACCAACCCGGGCAGCATGTTGGCCTGCTCGGCGAGGTCGTCGGTGTTGGTCAGGTTGCCGTTGTGGGCCAGGCCGAATCCGGCCCGGCCCACGCCCCGGAAGACCGGCTGGGCGTTCATCCAGTCGCTCGAGCCGGCCGTCGAGTACCGGGTGTGCCCGATGGCCAGGTGCCCCCGCAGGCCAGAGAGTTTGCGCTCGTCGAAAACGGTGGTGACCAGGCCCATGTCCTTCATCACCGTGATGAGGTCACCGTCGCTGACGGCCATGCCGGCCGATTCCTGTCCACGGTGCTGCAGTGCGTAGAGGCCGTCGAAGGTGAGATGTGCCACAGAACGCCCCGGGGCGTAGACCCCGAAGACACCGCACGCTTCCTTGGCCTCCATCATCGGTTGGTCACCGCACACACCGGGGGTCGTCGGACTGGCCGGACGCCATCAGGCTCGTCGCGTACCGGATCACGAATTCACTCTAGTGCCACCCGCCGCCGTCCCGCCCATCGACGACCGCCGGAGGGACCGGATGACGGCGGCCGGAGGCCTGGTTCACGCCTGCCGGAAGCCCGTCCAAGGGTCTCCGGGTGAATCAGCGGGGGGTCTCCAGGTGAATCACTTGTCCGAGTGTACACACTATGTGCGCATGCTCGGACAACTACAATAACCATCTGCCGACCTCCGTGGGGATCACCCGACCTTCAGCCGACCGCCAATCACCGGACCACGGGACCATTCGACGACGTGAAGGCACCGCAGGGTTCGGATTCCCTCCCCCTCGGCAACAGGTGTCGCAACATTCCGACGACTCCGGTCGACGCACCCATGGCCCGCCTTGTTACGTTGCGCCGACAGCGAGCGACAGAACCGAGGAACCGATGGGTGCGATGGCGGGTGGCGGAATGAGCAGCAGGTCGGATGCCGCGTTCGGGCGCTGGGTGGGTGTGGGGGTGATCATCGTCTCGTTCCTGGCGACCGGTGCCCTGGCCGCTCCAGCGGCTGCAGCGGCAGCGACGCCCGCGACGGCTCATACAGCTCATATGGCCGCCACGGTCCACCTGGGCCCCGGCGACACGGCGGCGATCGCCGCCAGCCCGGCGACCGGGGAGCTGATCGGGGCCGGCCACCAAGTCCCGGCCACCAGGCGCCCGCACGACACCTCGCCCGACTGCACGTACAACAATCTCCCCGCCGGCGCGATCGTCACCAATGTGACTCCGGGCGGGACCATCTCGATCAGCTGCACGGGCTGGCTCGCCAACGACACGATCATCGCGTTCGAGCTGAGTCCTCTGTTCTTCAGTTCCAACAACGCAGCGGACACGGACGAGGCTGACTCCCAGACCTTCACTGCCGACAGTTCAGGTGACCTCATCGCCACCTTCACCGTCCCCAACCCGTTCGTGGCGCAGGATCCGTCAGCGGTCTGCCCACCGACGCCGGCCGAGGTGACCGCGGGCTACCTCCGGTGCGGCCTCGCCCTGACGGACGGTGTCGACGAAAGCCCGGGGTACATCGGCGTCGGCCTCGCCGCCCTCGACTACGCCTCCGTCGGTCCGACCGCTCCGAGCGCCACCGCGGTCGGCATCGCGGCGACTCCGGACGGCGGTGGCTACTGGATCGCCTGGAGCAACGGTCTGGTCAGCACGTTCGGAAATGCCGACGACTTCGGCGACGCCTCGGACCTCACGCTCAACTCACCAATCGCCCACATCGTGCCGACGTCGGACGGGCGCGGGTACTGGCTGGTGGCCGGTGACGGGGGGACGTTCGCCTACGGGGACGCCGGGTTCTTCGGTTCGATGGGCGGACATCAGCTCAACGCACCCGTGGTCGATCTCGCTCCCACCAGGGACGACCAGGGATATTGGCTCGTGGCCGCCGACGGGGGGATCTTCGCATTCGGCGACGCCGTCTTCCGAGGATCGATGGGCGGACAGGACCTCAACCAGCCGGTCGTGGGGATCTCGGCCGATGACGAGACGGGCGGCTACTGGGAGGTCGCGGTCGACGGAGGGATCTTCGCCTTCGGCGCCCCGTTCTTCGGGTCGACGGGCGACCTGGTGCTGAATCAACCCGTCAACGGGATCACCTCGACCTCCGAAGGCGGCGGGTACCTGATGGTCGCCTCGGACGGCGGGATCTTCGCCTTCGGCGACGCCGCTTTCTACGGCTCGGCCGGCGACCTGACCCTCGACGCGCCCATCGTCGGGATGGCGCTCGACCAGGAGACCGGGGGATACTGGCTGCTCGGCAGAGACGGAGGTGTCTTCGCCTACGGGGTGCCGTTCTTCGGCTCCCTCTGAGGCGGGCTACCGGTCGGACCCACCCCCGGGCCGGTAGCGTTCGCCGGGTGATCGACCTCCACACGCACTCCGACCAGTCGGATGGGAGCGAGACCCCCGAGCGGATCGTCGAGATGGCCCACGAGGTCGGGTGCAGTGCCCTGGCCCTCACCGATCACGACACGCTCGGAGGGCTGACCCGGGCCAGGGTCCGGGCCGAGGCGCTCGGCATCCGGCTGGTGCCCGGTTGCGAGATCTCGTGCGTGCCTGTCGCCGGGGGCGGCGTCCACGTCCTGGTCTACTTCGTCGACGATCCCGACAGCCCCCTCGGTTCCGAGCTCACCCGACTGCGCGCCGACCGGCGGGCCCGCAACGAGGCCCTGGCCGACCGGTTGCAGCAGCTCGGCATCCCCGTCACCGTCGAGATGGCCGCCGCCCACGCCGGGACGCCCGGAGGGGTCGGGCGACCCCACTTCGCCCAGGCCATGATCGATGTCGGAGCCGTGGGATCGGTCGACGAGGCCTTCGAGCGTTACCTGGGGAACGGGGCTGCGGCCTACGTCCCGAAGGGCCGCCTGTCCGTCGCCGACGTCATCGGGCTGGCCCGCGACTCGGGCGGGGTTGCCGTCCTCGCCCATCCGTACACCGTCGGCCTCCAGGGCGATGCCCTCGCCGACACGGTCAGCGGGATGGCCGACGCCGGGCTCACCGGTCTCGAAGCCGTCTACGGGCGCTACTCGCCCCGGCAGAGAACCGACCTGGCCAACCTGGCCCGTCGGTTCGGCCTGGTGCCGACCGGCGGCTCCGATTACCACGGGGCGTCCAAGCCCGACCTGTTCGTGGGCACCGGGACCGGCGACCTCCGCGTCCCGGATCGGACCATCGACCGGCTCGAGTCCGCCCGCCCCGCAGCCTGAGCGCTCCGCCCTCGGCGAAGCTCAGTTGGTCACCGGGGCCAGGTCGTCGAGGAGGTCGGGCAGCCGGCCCTGCCAGGCCACTGCGGCCTGGACCACATCCAGATCGACCAGGTTGTCGATCGTCACCCGATCGCCTCCGGCCGTGCCCAGGACCCGGAATCCCACACCGGCGTCGGCCGCCCGCGACAGGAGCTCGTGGCTGCGGGTGGTGCACACCACCACTCGCGACGGGGCTTCGGTGAACAGCTCGTGGTGGTCG
>JBEKCS010000093.1:0-9912 GCA_050014755.1 Acidimicrobiales bacterium | reverse complement strand
TGGACAGAAGACCGGAGCGAGGGATACCTGCCCGCCGACAACGAGGGAATTACGTGACGGCGGGACAGGGAATTACGTGACGGAGAATCGCCAAAACAAGGGAATTACGTGATGGCTGACAGTCATGTTGCTGCGCTTTCCTGGTGGCTACTCAGCCGACAAGGTCAACAAGGCAATGGCCAAGTCCATGGGGACGCTGCCGGCCGAGTTGGCCCGCAGCGTGACCTGGGACCAGGGCTGCGAGCTGTATCGGCACACCGCCTTCACCGTCGCCACCGGGATCCAGGTCTATTTCTGCGATCCCCACAGTCCGTGGCAGAGGGGATCGAACGAGAACACCGATGGCTTGCTGCGTCAATACATGCCCAAGAGCACTGACCTCTCCAAGCTCAGCGCCAAGGATCTCACCGCCATCGAGAGAAGCCTCAACGGTCGTCCCCGCAAGACCCTCGGATACATGAAACCATCAGAGAAGCTCGCTGAGCTTCTTGCGCTGACCCCTTGAATCCACCGACATCCCTCGCCGGGGATGTGTCAAGACATAGGAGACACCGGAGTGGAAGGGGTCTCCTATGGACAAGGGCTGATTCCTGATCGAGACACAGGTGATGATGGAGTTCTGAGTGTTCGAATCCCCCAGAGTCGAGTTCATCAGGGTGTCGTATGCGATGTCCCACGCCACAGCGGCTCCGGGTGTAAATGTCCCGTCCCGCTGCCACTTCGAACGGTCGTACCACGCGGGCAACCCTTCCTCGGTCTCCTCGGTCTCCTCGATCTCCTCGGTCACGGTAAGAAGCTACAGAGCTACCGGATTCATCCGCAGCAGGGCGATTGCCTCAGCACAGCGGTGCGCGTCGCCGGCCAGAAGATCGAAGACGCCCGTCGCCCCTCGCTGACCGGCCCGCAGTTCGAGGGAGGCGACGCCTCAAGCGGTGCAGCGATCAGGGGACAGGCGTGGAGACATGAGGGGGCATCCGTGGTCCTCCATCAGACAATGGCCATGCCGACTTCACACCGAATCCCATCCCACAGTCTCGCAAGCGAGCGCCTGGTTTTCACTGTTGGTGAAGCCGGAGAGTTGCTCGGGATCTCGAGGGCCTTCGGCGCTGTTAGCGAGGAATTCATCATACGAGCGCCCCTCACGGAGGTGGAGCAACGTTTCACGCGGTCGTTTCAGCGACTATCTGATCAGGCAACGGACAGCTCTGAGTCAACATGAGGTAGAGGCACCGATCTGATGGCTCGGCTTGAGATCTCAAACCTTTTTCGATGGATCTGAGGGCTCCAAACAGGCTCGGCGCCAAACGTCAGGAGCGAATCTGAATGCACCCAGCAAATGCCAAGCGATCCTTCGGGTTTTGATCAGACCGCGTCCCACATGCTGGCAAAGGAGGCGGCCTCACCAGCCAGCAGCGCGTCGATGCCAGCCACGGTCACTGTCGGTACAAAAAGCTTCGACCGCCTGACGTCGAGAACCCCGACAGTTGCTCGTCGTCCATGTGTTGTTTCCAACAATCTCAGCATTGGTTCGATCGACCTCTTCGATAGCTCCGGCGACTTCAAGTAGAGCTTGAAGACCAGGTCTTGACCCGCCACCGTGACGCCGGCCTCGGGACGGCGAAGCAGGGCGCGGCCGACCAGCTCAGCGCGGTCCGGGGCGCCGGTCTGGTCGCCCAGCGTCTCGATCTCCGCACCGGCGCCGCCGAACAGTTCTCGGTGCGTCCATCGTCGGCGGAGGACCTCGAGCGCAGCTTCAGCGGCTTGGCCAAGTTCTTCCTGCCGGGGAAGTCGGATCTGACCGCGCTCGAGGCCGAGCTGTTCCGTCGACTCGGCTGCCGCCACGTCTTCGATGACGAATACCTGTCGACCGGCGGCCAACTGCACGAGCTGGTCACCGGCCGGGATCGCTTTGTGGCCGACCTGCGGCCCCTGATCGACGAGGCTGAAGGGGCCTTGGCCTGCCACCCCTACGACGTGTGCACCTCCATCGTTTTGACCGAGGCCGGCGGTATGGTGACCGATCCGTGGGGGCAGCCGCTCGATGCCCCGCTGGACAACTCCTCACCGGTCGCGTGGGTTGGTTACGCGAACGAGACCCTCGCTGCCCGAATCGGGCCGGTGCTCGCGGAGCTCGTCGATGAACTCCACGATCGGTAGGGCATCGGGCCGGCTCGACCTCCTGGGTGGGGTGGCCGACTATTCGGGGGCGCTCGTGCTCGAGGTGCCCACGCGTCGGTCGATCCAGGTGGTTGCGGAGGTCGACCAGGCACTCGTGGTCGGTCCGGCCGTGTTCACGGTCGCCGAGATGGCCCGACTGGCCACGCTCGACTACGCCGACGTGCGGCGAGCGCTCGAAGAGCTGCCCCGCTGGACGCACTACGTTCTCGGCGTCGTGGTCGTACTGGTGCGGCATGGGGTGATCGCACCCCCGCAGGCGTGCCTCCGCATTTCGTCGGATCTGCCCGAATCCGTTGGCGTCGCGTCGAGTGCGGCGCTCGAGGTCGCCACCGCCCGGGCGCTGGGAGCGGGTGTCATCGACCCGGTCCGCCTGGCGGGGCTGTGTCAGGAGGCCGAGAACTACGTCGTGGGTGCGCCGTGCGGTGTGATGGATCAGGTGGCGATTGCCGTCGGATCGCCTGGCTCCCTACTGCCGATACTGTGCCGGCCGGCCTCGACCTGGCCTGAGGTTGTCCTGCCCGCGAACATCGAGGTCGTCGGGTGGCCGAGCGGCGTCGCGCACGACGTCGGGGGTGCTCCGTACGGGAGGACACGAGCTGCGGCGTTCATGGGAAAGCGCATGGTCGAGGAGGCCCAAGGGCGGTCGTGGTCCTGGGTCAGCGAGTTGCCCCTCTCGGTCGTGTCCCAATTGCCGGAGTTCGTCGACGGCGCTCAATTCGTCCGGCGGTGGGGCAGTACCGGTGATCCGGTCACCGAAATCCAACCGTACGAGTCATATCCGGTGCGCGCCTCGACGACGTTCGGCGTCGAAGAGCACCTCCGGAGCACGGAAGCGCTCACCGCCCTCCGGAGCGGAGAGCCCCAGGACCTGGGGCCCCTGCTCCAGGCGAGTCAGGCCGGCTACGACGCCATGGGGCTCGGTCACCCCGCCGCCACGGCGATCGTGGAGGCGGCGCTGGCAACACCGGGTGTCTACGGGGCACGCTCGAGCGGCGGCGGTTGTGGCGGCACCGTCGTCGTTGTCTGCGAGCGGGGCGCGCTGGACCACGTCGACACGGTGATCCGCTGAGTCCCGCCACGACGGCAGGGCGATGCACTGCGTCATTCCCGGTGCCGACGCCGCCTGCGGGCCGTGCGTTCCCCCGGAGGAGCGGTGCTCTCTCGCACGACGAACTCGGTTGGGACGACGATGTGGTGCTCGCCCATGGTGCCGTCCATGAGTGAGAGCAAGACCTCGACACAGCGCCGACCTACCTCGCCGAAGTCCTGACGGACAGTCGTCAGTGCGGGAATCGAGTAGCCCGATTCGGGTGTGTCGTCGAAGCCCACGACGCTGACGTCGTCGGGGACACTTCGACCCGCGTCGTGGAGCGCGCGGATGACGCCCAGAGCAGTCTGGTCGTTCGCTGCGAACACCGCCGTCACGTGCGGATCCCCGGCGAGGCGAGCACCGGCCTCGTAGCCGCCACGGGCGCTCCAATCGCCCACCAGTGAGCTCGTTCGTGGGGCGGAGTGGGAGCGGAGAGCCTGACTCCAGCCGTGCGTCCTTGAGATGGCGTCAATCCAGTTCCTCGGTCCTCGCACGTGATGGACCGTATGATGACCGAGGTCGAGCAGGTGTTGGGTGGCGATTCTGGCGCCCTCGACTTGGTCGATCGTGACCGTCGCCGCATTGATACTGGGATCGCCACCGACGACGACCAGGGGCATGGACCCCTCGATTCGGTTGACGGCATTGACGACGGGACGGACGGGGGCGACGATGATGACCCCTTCGACGTGGGAATCCCGTAAGTGCTGGAGGGTAGAAGCCATGTCCCTCCCGTTCGCGCTCAGTGTGACGAAGCTCAGGAGATGACCGGTCGCACGGGCCGCCGCTTCAATGACAAAAAGCATGTGCGAGGGTCCGAACTGCTCGGTCTCGACCGCGATGACCCCCAGGGTCTTCGACCGTCCCCCGGCCAGAACGCGTGCCGCGGTGTTGGGGTGGTAGCCGAGGGCGACGACTGCACCCTCGACCCGACGGCGGGTCGCATCGGAGACCCCGGGGAACCCGTTGAGCACCCGGGAGACGGTCATGATGGACACCCCGGCCCGCGTCGCGACATCGGCCATCACGGGACGCGGAGATGGATCCATGTCAGGCCTCCTCGTAGTCGAACCAGTCGAAGGCGGCATCCCCGCCGACCGCGTACATGCCAACGGTGCGACCCAGGAACCCACCCGTCGTCTCGGTGGAGAGGTAGCGACCATCGAGCCGGGCCAGCGCCTGAAACAGACCGTCGTCGTCCTGGTAGCCCAAGGCGACGGCATCGGGGCCGTGCGGGTGGGGCTCTGTGGCGATGGTCAGGACCATCGGGCCCGGCGGACACGCGGCATCTCCCACGACGGCGTCCAGCGGACCGACCCGGGCTTTGGCGATGATCCGGCCGTGGCGGATGCCGACCTCGTAGTGCGACGTCTCGTCCATGACGAGCGCGAGCCCGGTCTCGGTCGAAGTCCCAGGGTCGACCAGTGCGCACACCCGGCACAGCTCGTGCTGCTGACGCCGACCCACGAAGACCGGTTCGAGCGAGTCGAGGGTCGCCGCACCACCATGCAGCACGAGCCAACCCGGCCGCGCTCGCATCGAGGCGACGGTGCGCGGAGATCTGCGGATCCCGACCCAGTGCGGGCCGAGCTCGGCAGTGTCGAAATCGTCCCTCCCAGCGACTGCGACCGGCTGGCCCGGCCCAGGGGGTCGGAAGTCCATGTCCAACTGGAGCTCGCCCGGTACCGGCCAGCCGTCCTCCCATTCCACCGGTGTGAGGAAGGTCTCCCGGCCGAGCACGTGGAAGCCACGGGACACACCACGAGGTCGCACACCGAGGAGGACCATCCACCACGAACCGTCCACCGCGGTCACCATGTCCGCGTGGCCCGTGTTCTGAACGGGCCGGCCCGTGCTCCGGTGGCTGAGAATGGGGTTCGACGGAGCGCTCTCCCAGGGGCCCTCGGGCGACGGGCCTCGGGCCACGGAGACACCGTGCCCACCTTCGGTGCCCCCCTCGGCCACCATCAGGTACCAGGTGCCCTCCCGCTCGAAGAGGTGGGGCGCTTCGGGGAACTGGAGGCCGGTGCCGGACCAGGTCAGGTCGGGGCCCGCGAACACCCGTCCGGTCAAAGGATCGATCCGGCACCGCGCGATCCCGCCCATGCCGGAGAAGTGGACCCAGCACGCTCCGTCGTCATCCCAGGCCAGGTCGGGGTCGATGCCCGCCACCCGGACGACGATCGGATCCGACCAAGGACCTGCCGGGTCCTCCGCGGTGACGAGGAAGCTCGTCGCGGCTGCGCTGGTCACATTGGTCGTGATCACCCAGAACCGACCGTCGTGGTGACGGATCGTCGGGGCGTAGACGCCCAATGACGACCACTCATCGGTGCGGCTGAGGTCGAGCTGGGACGGGCGGTCGAGCACGTTGCCGATCTGTTCCCAATCCACCAGGTTCGTGGACCGGAAGATGGGCACCCCGGGGAAGTACGTGAACCACGAGGTCACAA
Organism: Acidimicrobiales bacterium; assembly: GCA_050014755.1. Lineage (GTDB taxonomy): Bacteria > Actinomycetota > Acidimicrobiia > Acidimicrobiales > RAAP-2 > Bog-756. The sequence goes on along the minus strand of JBEKCS010000093.1, from coordinate 4,191 downwards.
GGAAGAACTCGTGGTCGACGCGGCAGACGCTCGGGTCGGGGTGAAGTCCCGGGATCACCGGGTTGCGGTAGGTCACGGGGCGACAGCGCTGACGGCTTCCGCATACGCGGCGCGAATGGCAGCGCGGTCAACGGTCGGATCGGGCTCGAACTTGTCGCCCCGGCCCAGTCCCCATGCATCGCTGATCAGGGCTGCGTCGCACCGGAGATGGACCGCGGCCGCCTGCACCGCCGCGCCGGTGGCCACGAGCTCGTCGTCGGAGGGCACCACGACCACTCGCCCTGTGAGGTCAGCGACCACGCGCCGGTAGGCCGCGCTCCGCGCCGCACCGCCGATGAGAAATACCCGTCCGTTGGCGGATCCTTGGTCGAGCGCGTCCGCCCCCTCCAAAAGGTTGCACACCACTCCCTCGATCGCGGCGCGGGCAAACTGTGCGGGTGTCACGTCGGAGCGAAGGCCGGACAAGGTGCCCCGGGCACTGGGACGGTTGGGCGTCCGCTCACCGTCGAGATGCGGCACGAGCACGAGTGCCGATGCCCCGGCGGGTGCACGCAGAGCCAGTTCGTCGAAGCGCTCGTGATCCACGCCGAGCAAGCGCGCCACGGTATCGGTCACTTTGGTCGCGTTCATAGTGCACACGAGTGGTAGGTAGCGACCGGTCGCGTCGGCGAAGCCGGCGACGGTGCCGCTCGGGTCGGCAGTGGGCTGGTCGCTGACCGTGAACGCCGTACCGCTCGTGCCCAGGCTCAGCGCGAGGTCACCCGGACGGAGCCCAAGGCCGAGGGCGGCCGCCATGTTGTCTCCCGTTCCCGGACCGACCTCAGCCCCCGTATTCGGCCACTCGCCAGCGGGTTCCGCCGGGGCCAGGACCTCGGGGAGCGCCGAAGCCCAGTCGACCGTGTCGTCGACCAGCGCGAGCAGGTCGAGCCGGTAGCGAGACTCGGCTGGGGACCAGTAGCCGGTGCCCGACGCGTCACCCCGATCGGTGACCCGCCGGCCGGTCAGCCGGAACGTGAGCCAGTCGTGCGGCAACATGACAACGGACGTCCGACGGAAGACCTCGGGTTCGCAGCGCCGCAGCCAGTGCAACTTCGTGATGGTGAACGCGGGGACCGGCACGCTCCCGCAGGCCGCGGCCCACGCCGCCGGCCCACCGTCCAGTGCGGCCAGGAGTCTCTCGGTGTCAGGTGCGGACTCGGTGTCGTTCCAGAGCTTGGCCGGGCGCAGGACCTGGCCGCGGTCGTCGAGGACGACCAGCCCGTGTTGTTGGGCGGCGACCGCAATGGCGTCAGGGCGATAGGTCGTGGGCACGAGGGCCTCCGCACACGCGGCGTCGAGCGCCGCTTCCCAATCACTGGGATGCTGCTCGCTGCGAGGTGGCGTCGTTGGTGGATGCGGTGCTCGTCCGGACGCCAGCACCTTCCCCGACTCGGCGTCGCGCACCTGCACCTTGCACGCCGAGGTGGAGGAATCCACCCCGAGCACGAGAGGCACTAGCGAATTCCGAGAAGCAACTCAGTGACGAGCTGGTCCAGCTGCTCGTTGGCGTAGCCTTGGCTCGCCAGCGCGTCCTCGTCGTAGTCCGACGTCAGGATCCCTGCGAGGCCCCCTTCGCCGGAAGTGGGCTCGGCGAGCTCCGCAGCCTTGGTGACACGCAGCGCATCCTGGATCTCGGTGTCCTCGTGGAAGCGCCGTGCCTTGTCCGCGAGGATGAGATACGTGCGCATGCAGCCGCGGGCAAAGTCCCAGACTCCGTCGCTGTCCTCGGTCCGATAGGGATGGGCGTCGAAGTGACGCATGCCATCCCATTGCGCGTCCTCGAGCAGCTTCACGACGTAGAAGGCGTCCCGGATGCCCTCGGATCCGAACCTGAAGTCCTGGTCGAATTTCCCGATCCGTTGCGCGTTCAGGTCGATGTGGAACAGCTTGCCGTGCCACAACGTCTGCGCGATAGCTTGCGAGAAGGACAGGCCGCTCATCGTCTCGTGGGCGAACTCCGGGTTCAATCCGACCATCTCGGGGTGCTCGAGGGATCCGATGAACGCGAGGGCATGCCCGACCGTGGGGAGCAGGATGTCCCCCCGCGGCTCGTTCGGCTTCGGTTCGAGGGCGATGCGGAGAGCGAGTCCACGGTCTCGGATGTGCTCGCACAAGAGATCGACCGCCTCCTTGTAGCGGTCGAGCGCCAACCGCACATCCTTGGCGGCTTCGGCCTCCATGCCTTCCCGACCGCCCCAGAGCACGAACACCTGAGCGCCCAGTTCGGCGCCCAGCTCCATCGCCTCGCACGCCTTCTTGACGGCGAATCGTCGTATGCGGGGGTCGTTTGCCGTGAATGCTCCTTCTTTGAAGATGGGCCGCCAGAAGAGGTTTGTCGTCACCATCGGGACATGCATCCCGGTGGAATCGAGCGCCTTCCGGAACCGCTTCACGATGTTCTGCCGATCGCTGGCCGGCGAGCCCGCAGGCACCAGGTCGTTGTCGTGGAAGCTGACCCCGTAGGCGCCCAGCTCGGAGAGCCGGTGCACCGTGTCCACCGGATCGAGAGGAGGGCGGACCGTGTCCCCGAAAGGGTCCCGCCCGGGGTTCCCGACGGTCCAGAGGCCGAAGGTGAACTTGTGCTCGGCTCGGGGGGTGAAGAGGTCGGTCATGGTTCTCCTCTCAGGGGCAGTGCCGGGAGCGTCCGACCCGTCGTGACAGAGTCGTCGGCATCCGGGCCAAGCCCAATGATAGCGTTATCAGCGAGCGGATTCTTGGGCCACGTGGACGGGAGAGGGGCGGTCGAGGCTTGGTGACCAGATGGGGGTACAGCCAGAGTGGACCCTGTCAGCGGGACGTCCGAGCTCCCCGATCGGCGCCGGCGTGATTCGTTGGGGGGTGGTCGGCCCTGGAGCCATCGCGACGGGGTTCGCCGACGCCATGCAGCAGTCCGACGGTGGAACGATCGTGGCGGTCGCTTCGCGTTCGCTCGAACGTGCCAACGCCTTCGGCGACCGGTTTGCCATCCCCTCGCGCTACGGCGACTACGAGTCGCTTGCCGGCGATCCGGACGTCGACGCTGTGTACGTCGCCACGCCGCAGTCGTGCCACGAACCCGACACCCTGTGCTTCCTTCGAGCGGGAAAGCACGTCCTGTGCGAGAAGCCCTTCGCCCTCAACGCGCGCCAAGCGGTCGGGATGGTGCACGAGGCCCGGAGTCGGGGACTGTTCCTGATGGAGGCGATCTGGAGCAGGTACCTGCCCGCCTACCGCTCCTTGGTCGACGTCATCAGAGAGGGCCGCATCGGTGAGCCGTTGCTCGTCGAAGGTGATTTCGGCTTCCGGCGACCCTTTGAGCCGGAGCACCGGCTCTTCGACCTTGCCCTCGGTGGTGGCGCGCTGCTCGACTTGGGCATCTATCCGATTCAGCTGTGCTCGCTCGTGCTGGGCACGCCCGAGCACGTCGCGGCCGACGGTGTCGTCGGCGTGACCGGGGTGGACGAGGTGGTTGCGGCGGTACTGCGCTATCCGGGGGGAGGGCTCGGTGTCGTCAAGGCGGCCATCCGGGTGGGGATGTCCTGCACGGGACGCATCTCGGGCACGGAGGGCTGGATCGACATTCCGATGCTGATGCACTGCCCGACCTCCCTGACGGTCACGACTGGCGCAGGATCCGAACGGATCGAGGGCTCCTATGTGGGCAACGGCCTCCGATTCGAGATCGAGGAAGTGCACCGCTGCCTGTCTGCGGAGTTGACCGAGAGCCCGGACATGCCCTTGGACGAGACGATTGCTCTTGCCACCACGCTCGATGACATCCGCGCCCAGCTCGGTGTCGTGTACCCGGGTGAATGACCTTCCCAGCCGCGCATTAGGAGCGTGAGCGGAGCCGGTACAGCACCTCGCCTGCGTCGGGCACGACCAGCGTGTTCGGATCGGATGCCCAGGTCTCGGTATCGACGGCTGCTGGCGAGAGGTACTCCAGGTTGGCTCGCCTGACGACGGTCTCGGGGATCCCGGTGGCCAGCGTGACGCGCACCCGTTGGTGCTCACCGCGCTCGGGGTCGTACGTCCCGGCTCCGAAGAGGTGCGTGGAATGCGCGAGCTCGCCTCGCGGCAGGCCGCGATAGAGGTCCCAATTGGCGAGGATGTAATCGCGACAGTGGTACCCGATGTCGATCATTGCGGGATGCATGGCCGCGATCTCTCGAA
>JBEKCS010000092.1:0-9935 GCA_050014755.1 Acidimicrobiales bacterium | reverse complement strand
GGCGAGGCCGCCTCGCGGATCGCGGCCGGCCACGCCGACCGGGCCGTGGCCCATGCCACCTCCGGCCCGTGTCTCCAACAGAATCTCGTGTGCGTCCTGGAGGGTGAGTGATGGCAGAGCGCTGTGCAGTCATCGGAGTGGGCCAGACCCACCACAAGGCCAAGCGGGAGGACGTGTCCATCGCCGGCCTTGTGCGCGAGGCGGCCGCGATGGCACTGGCCGATGCCGACCTCACCTGGGCGGACATCGACGCGGTGGTCATCGGCAAGGCCCCCGACATGTTCGAGGGCAACATGATGCCGGAGATCTACCTGGCGCCGGCCCTCGGTGCGGTGGGCAAGCCGATGATCCGGGTCCACACCGCCGGGTCGGTCGGTGGCTCCACCGCCCTGGTGGCCGCGCACCTCATCACGTCGGGTATCCACAAGCGGGTGCTGACCGTCGCCTACGAGAAGCAGTCGGACTCGGACGCCATGTGGGCGCTGTCGGTGCCCCAGCCGTTCGCCGCCCCGCTGCTGGCCGGGGCCGGGGGCTACTTCGCCCCTCACATCCGGGCCTACATGCGACGATCGGGTGCCCCCGACTACATCGGCCGGATGGTGGCGGTCAAGGACCGCCAGAACGCCATGCGCAATCCGTTCGCCCACCTCCACCTGGCCGACATCGACATGAAGATGGTCGAGGACTCGATGATGCTGTGGGACCCGCTGCGCTACCTCGAGGCATGCCCGTCCTCGGACGGGGCGGCGGCCATGGTGCTGTCGTCGGAGGACGCCGTGTCCGGCCACTACCCGCCGGCATGGGTCCACGGAATGGCCATGCGGTCGGAGCCGACCATGTTCGCCGGCCGCGACCAGATCAATCCGAGGGCCGGGCGCGACTGCTCGGCCGACGTCTACGCCCAGGCCGGGGTCACCAACCCCCGCGAGCAGTTCGACTGCGCCGAGGTCTACGTGCCCTTCAGCTGGTACGAGCCGATGTGGCTGGAGAACCTCGGCTTCTGCGACCTGGGTGACGGCTGGAAGCTGACCGAGGCCGGAGCCACCGCGTTCGACGGGGACATCCCCTGGAACGCCTCTGGCGGTGTGCTGTCGTCCAACCCGATCGGCGCGTCGGGCATGCTCCGCTTCCTCGAGGTGGCCATGCAGGTCCGCGGCCAAGCCGGCGAGCACCAGGTCGACGGGGCGAAACTGGCTCTCGGCCAGGCCTACGGCGGGGGATCGCAGTTCTTCTCCATGTGGGTCGTGGGCAGCGCCAAGCCCTGACCTGAGTGCTGCAGGGCCGGTCGTCCGGAACCTTCGGTCCGACCAGCCTAGGCACGGTGGAATCGGCGGCTACGGCCCCTTGACGGTCACCGCGTCGTGCGAGTCGGTCATGGTTGCGTAGCCGGCTCCCCTCGTTGCCGCATGACCAGGAGGCGCTTCGAGTGCCTGTTCTGCCGTGGATTCGTGGGCGGTGACCGTGCCGTCGAGCTCGCGACACCGGACAGTCGCCATCTCGAACAGCGCCACATCGATCGAGCTGTGCTCCAGCAGCCAGTCGCGTGTCGAGTCGGAGATGCCTCCTGCCAGCCCGGAACCTGCATTGGCATGTACCGCCGTCACCCGATCGGGTGTGAGACCCAGCGCCTCCAGGCAGGCCCGATAGACCGGTACCAGGTCATTGGTGGTTCCCACGATGTCGATCCCCTCGAGTGTTTCCAGTGCACGGTGTGCGAGCTCGTCACCCTGGAGATGGGCCTCGTTGGTGCCCTCGGGCCACACCGCTGCCTGCTGTCGGGTCGGAGCGATGCGAGGGGTGGTGAGCGAAGTGGCCTGGGGGTTGTTCCAGAGGCTGAACGTCTCCTCGGAGTGGCACCAATCGTCGAACGTGAGTTCCCGAGCGAGGCGCGTCTGGGGATCGTCGGCAATCCCACGGTCCCGCCAATGGACGTAGCTGCTGGCGATCATGGCGACCGGCTCCCTCACCAGCGTGGTCGTCACCAGTGGCACATCAGCCAGCAATTGGGGAAGCGTCGGGCCGAAATGCCCACCGATGATCCGGAAGGAATGCAACCGGTAGTGCGACAGACGCAACAGCTCGCCCAATCTGAGGTCGTGGCAGATCGCCGCCTCGTCGACGTGAGGTCGCAGCATCTCCTTCAGACTCGTTCCGCCGGTCTTCGGAAGATGCCAGATGTAGAGGCGCTTCTCGTCGGGCGGCAGTGGCTCGGGTGCAACGATCTCCATGAACGACGGGTTGCGGAAGAAGGACTGCTGGCATTCGGGGGATGCCAGCACCCAATCGATCACCTGGTCGACGGTCCCGCCTTGCTCCAGATACTCGACGTAGACACGTGCCTCATCACCGATCATCGTTCGGCCGAGGAGCGATTCGAATAGGGAGCCCACCACCGCTGCGGGGGCCAAGTTACCCTCGCTCCCGTGCCTCCATCTCACACCCGCAAAGTACCAGACGGCCCGTTCCGACTGGTCCCCGGGATACTCGACCAGGACAGGTGACCGCTGGGCGGCGACCTCGACCGCCGGATGCTCGGGTCGGTGGAGCTCAGCCGCACCCTCGATCTCGGGTAGGAGCGGAGGTGACCGGCGAGATCACGTCCCCCTCCCGGTTGGGGGCGCTACCATTTCGAGATGCCAGGCCCGGACTCCGCTTCCGACGCCATCCGCACCCCCCGTCCGTTCGCACCGATCCGGGCGGACCGGATGCTGGTCATCGGCGGATCGGGGTTCCTCGGATCCGAGGTGGTGAGGGCAGCGTGCGAGGCCGGTAGGTCGGTGTCGGTCCTGGCCCGTCACCGACCAGACATTTCCGAACGACCGTGGTTGGGCGCCGTCGACTGGTTCGTCGGGACGGCCACCGACGAGAGCGATGTGCGCCGGGCGATGGAGGGGGTGGGCTGGGTGGTGGACGCCGTCGGATGCCCCCCACCGGCGGCCGCCGACTTCTCCCGGGCGAGCATGCTGGTCCAGACGGTCCCGACCCTGTCGCTGCTCCTCGACATCCTCCGTAAGACACCCGGGGTGGGCGTCACCTATTTTTCCTCGGGAGGGACCGTCTACGGGCAGACGGACGGCCGCCCGGTGACCGAGCGCCATCCGTGCGCCCCGGTCTCGCCCTACGGCATGACGAAGCTGCTGGCCGAGCAGTGCCTCGAGGACTATTCCCACCGGTTCGGGATCCCGATTCGGATCCTGCGGGTGGCCAACGCCTACGGACCGGCACAGTCGGCATCGGACGGTCAGGGGTTGATCGCGGCCTGCGTTGAAGCGGCACTCGGCCACGGCGGGCTCACGATCTTCGGCGACGGCGGTAACGTCCGCGACTACGTCGAGGTGGCCGATGTGGCCGCAGCGGTGATGGGTCTCCCGCCGACGCTCGACGACCACCGGACCGTCAACGTCGGCAGTGGGACGGGTCACCGGGTCGACGAGGTCCTGGCCTTGCTGAGCGAGATCACCGGTGCCCGCTTCCATGTCCGCCGGCTGCCCGCCCGTCCTCAGGACGTGGCCTCGATCGTGCTCGATACCTCCCGGCTGGCCGAGCTGATCCCCTGGAATCCGAAGCCGTTGGTGGACGGGGTGGGGGCCGTTTGGCGGGACCGGGTAGGCCGGATGGCCGCGCCCGCCGCGGTCCACACCGGGTGACCATTCCGGAAGGGACGGTCCGCGATGCGGTCCTCCGCCGCATTCGCGACTCGTCCGCGGCGCGTCGTGTCACGCCCCGGCTTCGCCAGGCGCTCGGCAGGCTGGATGCCGGAACGGACGGAGCCGCGGACACGCCGTCCGCCCCGGTGCTCCGCTACGGCATCGACGAGCCCGAAGCGGGAACGACCATGACCGGCACCGTCCGGGTCCGTGGCTGGGCCGCCATGGATGACCGCCCCGTACTCGCGGTGGCCGTCCGGCTGGACGGTCGGCTGGTCGGACGGGCGGTCACCGGCACCGAGCCGCGGGCCGATGTGGCCGAGGCGCTCGGCTGGCCGCAATTGCGTGGCGCCGGCTGGTCGGTGGACGCCGACGTGGGCGTGGGCGTGCCGACTGTGGGAGGGACCTCCGAGCTGGTGGTCACCGTGTGGCCCGACGGCGGGGGTGCGCCGGTGGCGCTGCCCCCGATCCCGGTGACGATCGCCGTTGGCGCGGTCGGACCGGACGACGTGGAGGCCGACGAGATCAACGCCCGGATCGACGGGCTGGAGGACGGTGCGACGATCGGGTCCGACGCCGTCCGGTTGGAAGGTTGGGTCTATCACGACCGGTTCGTGGTGTCGTCGCTCGACGTGCTGGCCAACGGCCGCCATGTCGGGCGGGCACGTCTCGGCCTTCCCCGCCTCGACCTCGACACTCAGGGTGCACCGACGCACGTGGCGGTCTCGGGATTCGAGTTCGTGCTCGACCTCGACCTGATCCCGGCCGCGGAGCGGGTGGTCCGGGTGCAGCTGGTCGCCACCGTGTCCGGGGGGCATCCCGTCGTGGTCGCCACCGCGGTGTTGTGTCGACCTTCTGCCGACGGGGCCGACGAGGCCGACGAGGCCGTCGTGCCGGTGGGGCCGGGAGGTTCCCCGCACCGGGTCGGCACCGCCGCGCCGGGCCGTGGTCGGGACGTCATGGACCTGGTGGTGTTCACCCATCACCTCGGCTACGGCGGCGGCCAGCTGTGGCTGTCCGAGCTGCTCGCCCGGGCCGACGCCGGCCGGTCCTTTCCGTGCACCGTCGTCGCCCCGGCCGACGGGCCACTGCGGGCCGAACTCGAGCAGGCGGGCATACGCGTGCATGTGACGCAGCCCTTCCCGTTCGACAGCCTCGCCTCCTACGAGGGCCGGCTGGAGGAGCTCTCGCTGCTGGTGGCCGCAGGGGGCCACACGGCGGCGCTGGTCAACACCCTTCCAGCGGCGATCGGAGCCGATGTCACCCGGCGGATGGGGATCCCCACGGTGTGGGCCGTCCACGAGAGCCTGCCCGCCTCGACCCTCTGGTTCCATGCCCTGGGCGCGGCCGGGTGCCCACCGGGCATCCGCAGACGTTTCGAGGAGACGCTGCGCGACACGTCGGCGCTCGTGTTCGAGGCCGAGGCCACCCGAAGGATCTATGCCCCGCTGGCCGGTCGGGGACGGTGCCTGGTCATCCCCTACGGCATCGACACCGGCGCCGTCGGGGCATTCGCAGCCTCGGCCAGCCGGGAGCAGGTCCGCCGCGAGCTCGGTATCGCCATCGACCGGAAGGTGGCCCTGGTGATGGGCACGACCGAGCCCCGCAAGGCCCAGATCCGGCTGGCCCAGGCGTTCGGATCGGTCGCCGACGACCATTCCGACTGGGACCTCGTCTTCGTGGGCGACAACGACACGAGCTACGCCGAGGCCCTCCAGCGGTTGGTCGCCGAGTCCGGCCTCGACCAGCGGGTGCGTCTGATACCGGTGACCCCCGACATCTATCCGTGGTACCGGTCGGCCGACCTGCTGGTGTCGGCATCCGACGTCGAGTCGCTGCCCCGGTCGGCGCTCGAGGCGATGTGCTTCGGCGTACCCGTGCTGGCCACGTCGATCTTCGGGCTTCCCGAGCTGATCACCGACGGGGAGACCGGATTCCTCTTCGAACCCGGGGACCTCGATGCCCTGGTAGCGGCGTTCCGCCGGGTCTTCGGGTTGGGGCCGTCGCACCTGGCCGAGGTCGGGACCGCGGCCAGGCAACTGATCCTCGACCGCTACGACTCGGCCGGGTACGCCTCCGACATCATCTCGCTGCTCGACCAGATGCGGCGCGATCCTGGAATCATCCCTGTCGAGGCCGTTGCGAGTCGCGTCCGCCACCCGGTTTCCCCCGAGCGGCCGACTCCGGTAAGGAGCGAACGATGACCGAGCCCGCCGATGCGGTGACCGCAGACCGGCTCCGTGCCCTCGAGTCCACCGTGGCCCGTCTCGACGTCGTCCTGGCCGGACAGGCCGAGTGGATGGCCTCGCTTCAGGCCCAGCGCGTCGAGGGTCCGCCCCAGCTGGCTGAGCTGGCCGCCGGAGTGGCGACCCACGGCGAGTGGCTGGCCACCCTGGAGCGCTGGGTGAGCTCGTGCGTGAAGATCCTCGCCAACTTCGGTGCCCAGCCGATGGACACGGAGAGCCCGTCGGCTTCCGGATCGCTCGACGTGCTGGGCACCCTGATGGCCCGGCTGGAGGTCCTCACCGTCATGGACTGGATCGCCTCCGCCGCAGAGGTGGTCGAAGGTCCGCTCGTCTCGGTCGACATCGCCACCCGGAACCGGCCCGATCTGTTGCGTCGGGCGGTCGACTCGGTGCTGGCCCAGAGCTACCGACGCTTCGAGATCGTGGTGGCGGACGACTCGGACGGCGAGGAGACCGGCCGGCTGCTGGCGACGTACGACGACGATCGCATCACCGTGGTCCGGACCCCCGGGCGGAACGGCGGAGGGGCAGCCTTCAACACCGCACTGGCCGCCTCGACCGGCGACATCATCACGTTCCTCGACGACGACAATCTGATGCACCCCGACTGGTTGCGCAGCGTGGTCTGGGCATTTGCGTCCTTCGAGGGGCTCGAGGCCCTCTACGGGGCCCGGGTCAACGAGGACCCCGGCGCCGAGCATGGCATCCGGTCCGGCATGCTCCCCCTGTTGGAGTTCGCCCGCTACGACCGGGCCCGGCACGAGCAGGCCAACTTCATCGACCGGAACACCATCGCCCACCTGGCCCGCCACGACGACCTCCGCTACGACGAGTTCCTCGGTGGTGCCATCGACTGGGAGTACTCGCTCCGCCTCTTCGCCCGCACGCCTCCACTGGCCCTTCCGGCGGTCGCCTGCTACTACCGGACGCTGATCCCGGGGAGGATGAGCGACTTCCCCGTGAAGATACTGGGATTCCACCAGGTCCGGAACCGCGCCCACACCACTCGGCCGCTGCGGGTGCACGTGCACTCGGCGATGTACCCGGTCATCTCGGAGACCTACATCGGCGAGGACATCGACAACCTGATGGAGGCTGGAGCGACCGTGACCGTCTCCGCCGACCAGGACGCCGCATCGCGGGCGGACGGGGCGCCGGAGTGCTCGCTGGACCCGGACGCGGCGATCGCCGGTGCGGCCCCCGACGTGGTGCTGCTGCACTGGGCCACCCATGCCTCGGGATCGATCCCCCTGATGGAACGTCACGGGGTCCCCTTCGTGATACGGGTGCACTCGTTCGATTTCGACCCGGACCTCGTCCGGCAGCTGGCCGCACATCCCCTGTGCGCGGGGATCATCGGCTATCGACACCAGCTGGACCGACTCCCGGAAGGTGCCGTGTCCATGGTGCAGACCGTAGGCCCGCGGATCGTCATCCCTCCGAGCCCGACCGAACGGGACGGAATCCTGTCGGCCTCGGCGGGAGTACCGAAGAAGGACTTCCCGATGCTGATCGACGTGATGGCCCGGGTGTCACCGATGCGCAAGACGATCATCTTGGCCAGGTCCAACGCGTTCGAGGCGCTGCCGGACGAGGTGGTAGCCCTGGCCCGGGACCGCGACCCGTCGATCACGGTGTCGGTCAATGTCCCCCGAGCCCAAGTGCTGGAGGAGATGGCCCGGACCTCGACATTCGTCTATACCATCGATCCGGGAGAATCGTTGGGCACGCCGATGTCGATCATCGAGGCCATGCTGTGCGGTGCTGTGGTGATCGGGCCGGACCGATCGGAGATCCACGAGCTGGTCGGACCGGAGCTCCGTGCCTACCGGACGCCCGCCGACATCGTGAGCCATATCGAAGCGGCGGCGCGCGGCGGTCCCGAGGTGGAGGCGAGCCGTGAGGCCCTACGTAAGCAGGGCGAGGCCCACCGTGACCCGGCAGCACGGCTGGAACTCCACCGGATCCTCAATGGCGCGGTCACCGAGTGGAAGTCGAGGCGTGCCTAGGCCCGCCACCCTGGACGCCGGATCGACGTGACGGAGTCGGCGTCCGGTGGACGCGGAGCGTGGGTGACCCGGGCGATCCTGGCGGCCATGGTCCTCGCCACGGTGGGAGTCAATCTGTGGTGGCTGGCCACCAACCGCCGGGGTTACCCGTTCGACATCGACGAGTCGGGATACCTCTCGCGGGCCCTGACCGATGGAGAACTACTTCGGAACGAAGGCATCAGAGCACTGGCCGTCCACGTGCACGGACCCGACCCCCAGGCCCCGCTGCTGCCGGTGACCGCAGGGGTCGTCCATGCGGTCACCGGGGTGGGTCCGGTGGGGATGATGGCCATCCAGCAACTCTTCTACGCCGTCCTGCTCGTGTCGACGTTCTTCATCGCCCAGCACCTGGGCGGACGGGTCCAGGCTCTGGTGGCGACAGCCATGGTCGGGGCCTGTCCGGGCCTCATCGACACGTCGCGGTCCTTCGGGTTCGGGCTGGTGGCGGCGGCCATGGTGACCGCTACCCTGGCCGTTCAGCTGTGGGCGGGGACGTTCGACCGCTGGCCCCGGGCGCTGGCGTGGGGCGTCGTCCTGGGCCTCGCCGCGCTGTCGAGGACCATGGTGCTCGGCGTCCTGCCCGGGCTGGTGCTGGCTGCGGGGATCCGGGTGTCAGCACCTGGCCGGCGCACCGTCCGGGTCACCGCCCTGGCCGGAGGTCTGCTGGTCGGCTTCGCGGTGGCGTGGTCCTGGTATTCGGCGTCGTGGCGGAACGTGGAGCAGTACCTGTCGAGCTTCGGCTACGGCGCGGCCGCCGCCAGCTACGGCAAACCACTGTCGGTGTTGTCGCTGGGATGGTGGATCGCCCGGGCCGACACCCTCGTCAATTCGACGCTCCTCGCTCCGTTGGCCGTCGCCGTCGTGGCGTGCCTGGTCGTCGCGCTGGTCATGGCGGTCCATTGGTACACGGCCGGCCAGGACGGCGCAGCCGTAGGTGTGTCCAGGTCCAGTCCGTCGCGAGTGGGCGGCGTAGTCGGCTGGCTGCGAGGCGACAGCGGCACGGTGTTCGTCGTCCTGGCCTGGTCCTACCTGGCGCTGTCCTCGACGTCGAACATCGGTTCGGGCTTCGTCTATGTGCTGGCGCCGCCGCTGATCGTACTGAGCGTCGCCGCGGTGTCCTGCGCACTCGACCGTCACCGAGGGGCGCAGGGGTGGGCGATGACAGCCCTCGCCGTGGTGGCCGCCGCATCCTTCGTGGCCGATTCGTGGCCGGTGGCCACCTCGGGCCCCGTCACGGTCTCCCTCGCGGGCTGGCGGGTACAGGTGGTGAACGACGAGGGAACGCTCCGTGCCGTGTTGACCGGGGACGTGCCCGACCAGCATCTGTCTACGGCCACCGTCGATCGTGAGCTGCACGCCGAGGTCCGGGCAGCACAGACCATTGCCGATCTGGTGGAGCGGGGGGAGACGCCGGGGTCCCCACCGACCGTCGTAGCGCTGGCCACCTCGGATCAGTTCGTCAACGTCAACTCGGTGGGTCTCGACCTCCAGGAGATGGCAGGTGCGGCTCCCGAAGTCACCCTGCTCTACAACCCGGGAGGCGCGGTCACGAGCCTGGCCCGGCAGGTGTCGGAGGTCGGCGTGGTCGTGGTCGGGCCCAACTCGCCCTTGCACCGGCTCCGTAACTTTCTCACCGTCACACACCCGATGGCCGTGGTCCCTCTGTTGCCGGCGGCCGGATTCCACCGTGTCGGCTCCGTCGGGCTTCCTGACGGCCGGGTTCTCCAGGTGTGGGCCAAGGAGTAGCCGGACGCGCCTCGATCGGTCAGTGGGTGAGCCGACGCAGTGGGGGCGCCGTCGCCGGGGGCTGCCTGCGCGGCGGCAGCTCGGCCAGGAGGGTCGCGGTGGCCTCGGCCACGGCCCGCACCGCCCGGTCGAACGCCTCGGCCGTCGCCGATGACGGTGCCTGAACTCCTCCGACCTTGCGCACGTACTGACGGGCGGCGGCCTCGACCTCATCGGCCGTGGCCGGAGGATCGAGGCCCCGCAGA
>JBEKCS010000091.1:0-10537 GCA_050014755.1 Acidimicrobiales bacterium | reverse complement strand
GACCACGGTGTGGCGGGCGAAGGTGCCGAGGCACGTCATGGTGGGCAGATCGACGCCTCCGGCCGAGTGGTGGCGGTAGGTACCGTCCGCCTGGGCCCCGAGCATCAGCACCGCGGCCACGTCGCACAGGCTCGAGCGGCCACGTGCACACGACGGGCACGTTCCGCACGCGGCGACGAACCCGAACACCACGTGATCACCGGGGGCCAGTCCGACGACGCCGGGTCCGACCTCCTCGACGACCCCGGCTCCTTCGTGCCCGCCGATCATCGGGTACATGCCTCCCAGATCGCCGCTGCGCACGTGCTCGTCGCTGTGGCACATGCCGGACGCGGCGAGCCGCACGAGCACCTCGCCCGCCTTCGGCGGATCCAGCTCGATCTCCTCGACCGTCCACGGGCCACCGGCGGCCCACACGATCGCAGCTTCGGTCTTCATCCTCCGCCCTCCGTTCACCAGATCCGTCCAGCAGGTCTCTGCGGTCGTCCGGCGCCGGTGGCGCCCGAGGACGTCCACCACCTCCGTGACTCCGCAGATCGTGCCATAGGAGGGGGTGACGCGCGCATGCGTCGCCCGACGGGCGCGCCGCCGCCGGATGCGACGGCCGCCACTGGGCGGGATCCCTCCCGGACATCTATCGTCGCGGGCATGGGTGCCCGGCGGACGACGACGAGCCGAACGTCACGGTGAGGTTCAGTCGACGGCAGTTCATCGGTGGCGGGCTGGTGGGCGCGTCGGTGCTGCTGGCCGGCTGCTCCGGCCGGTCGGTCGCCACCACGGCTGCAACCAGCCCGAAGCGGACGATCCGGGAGCCCGGATCGCTTCCGTACCCGGACCGCGCTGTCGGAGCCGACCAGGTGCCGCAGATCGAGCACATCGTGGTCGCGATGATGGAGAACCACTCGTTCGACAACGTCCTCGGGATGCTCGGGCGGGGCGACGGGTTCACCCTGGGATCCGACGGCCTTCCCACGGCCACCAACCCCGATGGCCACGGCAACCTGGTGCATGCGTTCCACATGCCGACCGAGTGTCAGACGCTGGGGATCGGCAACGACTGGAGAGTCTCCCACGAGGCGTACGACGACGGGACGTGCCAAGGGTTCGTGACGTCCACATCGGCCGAGGCCATGGGGTACTTCACCAGCGACGACCTGCCGTTCACCTGCGGGATGGCCTCGACCTTCCCGATCGGCGACCGCTACTTCTGCTCCGCCATGGCCCAGACCGACCCCAACCGCCGCTACCTCATCTCCGGGACGTCCCTCGGACTCATCACCGACAGCTTCCCCCCGGGGCTGCCCCCCAACGGTGTGATCTTCGAACAGTTCAACCAGAACGGGATCTCGTGGAAGGACTACTACTCGACGTTGCCGACCATGGGTGTCTACCTGCAGCTGCTGGAGGACTCGTCCATGGTCCGGGGCCTCGCTCCCATGGACCAGTTCTATGTCGACGCCGCGGCCGGAACGCTGCCGTCGTTCAGCCTGGTCGAGCCCGACTACGGCCACTCGTCGGAGGAGGACCCCCAGGACGTGCAGTTCGGCGACCAGTACCTGGGGAAGGTGGTCGACGCGGTCATGTCAGGCCCCAAGTGGTCGTCCACCATGCTCATCTGGACCTACGACGAGCACGGCGGCTACTACGATCACGTTCCGCCGCCGGTCGCCATCCCTCCCGACGACGTGCCGCCCGACCTCGGGCCTGGCGACCCACCGGGTGGCTTCGACCGCTACGGTTTCCGCGTGCCGGCCGGAGTGGTCAGCCCGTATGCCAAACGGGACTTCGTGTCCCACACCGTCTACGACCACACCTCGATCCTGAAGACGGTCGAGGAGAAGTGGAACCTTCCCGCCCTGACCCGTCGGGACGCCAATGCGAACAGCCTCTTCGACATGGTGGACTTCACGGGCGAGCCGGCGTTCAACGTGCCACCTCGACTGCCTGCCGCCGCCAACCCGGCTCCCAAGGACGGCTGCCTGGTGACCGGAGCCGGCACCATCCCGCCGCCGTCGGCGGTCACCAGGATCTGAGCCGCGGGCACCGCTCCTCCCCGGTCGTCCGGCCGGGCGGGGCCGTCCCGAGCGTGCCAGACTTTGTCCGGCAGCCGCCGGGCCGCCGGGGGAGGGCTAGGCCATGGGGGAGATCCGGTATGGAGCACGTTCTGGCGAACAGGCGCCCAATCACGAGGTGGAAGCCACCAGGAGCCCGATCTGGTCGAAGGCGGTGACCGTCGTCTTCGCCACGGATCCCGAGGCCATCGCCGCGGTCCTCCCCCGTCCACTCGAGCCGTCGGCCCCCACGGCCCGTCTCCGGATCGCGGTGGTGGACATGGGGACCGGACTGGCTCCCTTCGGCGCCGGTTGGTTCGGAGTCCGGGCCCGCCACGGCGACGTGGAGGGCGAGTACGCCCTGTTCATGCCCATGAGCACCGAGCAGGCGACGGTGGGTGGGCGCGAGACGTTCGGCGAGCCGAAGAAGATCGCACAACTCAGCCTCGACACCGAGGGCGACGTCCTCTCCGCCCAGATCTCGCGGATGGGATCGAAGGTGGCCGAGATCAGCGGCACGCTGGGGGACGAGGCGCCGGGCTACGAGATCGACAAGCTGGACTTCTACTTCAAGCCGTTGCCGGACCCGTCGGGCGACGGTCTCGAGGGCGATCCCGCCCTCGTCTACTGCCGGCGCCACGAGACGGCCCGTGTGGTCCGCCCGGTCACCGGGGAGTGCAAACTGCTCGAGGCCCCGCTCGACCCGATCGCCGACTTCCCGATCAGGGAGATCCTGGGCTTCGAGTATGCCGAGCTCTCCTCGAGCCAGCAGGGAACGATCGTCGAACGGGTGCCTGCGGCATGGGTGGAGCCGTTCGTCCACCAGCGCTACGACGACCTGAGCGTGCTCGGGGCGAAACGATGAGCGACGTCCCGGCCACGGGTAGCGACCGGTACATCGTGGTTTCGGCCGACGGGCACGCCGGACTGGCCTGCGAGGACTACCGGCCCTACCTGGAGGCCCGTTACCACCCGGCGTTCGAGGAGTACCTGGCCGAGCGCAACGCCCACCGCGAGCAGTCCCTCGCGTTCAACTACGACTACATCATGGGTTGGGAGAAGGACAACGAGGAGGGTCTGAAAGGCGCCTTCGATCCGGCCGTACGCGACAAGGAGCTCGACACCGACGGAGTGGCGGCCGACGTGCTCTTCGCCGACGCCGACGCGGTGACCGGGATGGCCTCGCCCCCCTTCGGTGCCGGCCTGTTCGCCGGGGCCATCGCCGACCCCGAGCTGGCCTTCGCCGGAGCGCACGCCCACAACCGGTTCCTGGCCGAGATGTGCTCCCACTCGCCCCACCGGCGCGGCGGGATCGCCCTCGTCCCCATCACCCATGACATCGACCGGGCCGTCGAGGAGATCGGGTGGGTGGCGGCCCAGCCCGGCATCCGGGGGATCATGATCCCGACCATGTGGCGGAACCGCACTCCGTACAACGACGCCGCCTACGACCCGGTCTGGGCGGCGTGTGCCGAGGCCGGCCTCCCGGTCCACACCCACTCCGGCGAGGCCCCCATGGAGGAGTACGGGGAGCACACCGGCGTGTACCTGGCCGAGGTCGTCTGGTGGACGGTCCGACCGGCATGGCACCTCCTGTTCGGCGGGGCCTTCGAGCGCTATCCCGACCTCAAGTTCGTGGTCACCGAAGCGGCCGCCTACTGGGCACCGGACATGATGTGGAAGTGGGACCAGTACATGGGCGGCGGGCACACCACCAAGAAGTTGGCCGCCATGCTGCAGGGAAAGATCTCCAAGCTCCCGTCGGACTACTTCGGGACCAACATCTTCATCGGCGCCTCGACCATGTCGAGGGAGGAGATCCGTCGCCGGTACGTGATCGGGACGGACGTGGTGATGTGGGGGACCGACTATCCCCATCCGGAAGGGACGTGGCCGCACACCGCGGCCAGGCTCCGTGCCGACTTCGCCGAGGTACCGGTCGACGACACCGCCGAGCTGCTCGGGCTGACCGCCGCCCGGGTCTACGGGTTCGACCTCGACGAGCTGCGCCCGATCGCTCGGCGCATCGGACCCACGCCCGAGTCACTCGGACAGGATCCGACGCTGCGGAGCGACCCGGCCGCCCGGGCCGGGGCGCGCTGGTGGAAGGCGGAGTACGGGGTGGCCCCTCCCGGCTGAGCCGGTGGTCACCAGGAGCGCAGCACCTGGTGACGGTCGAAGGCGTTGCAGGTCGAGTCGGTGGGGTAGTCGTCGACCTCCAGAGGGGTGGCGATCTCGGCCACGGTGGGCCCGATCCGGTCGCCCACCTCCCGGAGGGCCTCGAGGTCGAATCCGTAGACGCGGGCGACGTTGTCCTCGAGCATCTGCTTCGTCTCGGCCGGGTCGCAGTGGCCGAAGGCGGCCCGCAGGGCCTCACGGCTGTAGGGGAACGATCCCTCGGAGTGGGGGTAGTCCGATCCCCACATGATCCGCTCGACGCCGACGTCGTGGCGGACGGCCGATTCGCTGGCCCGCAGGAAGCTGGCCCCGACGGTGAAGTTGCGGGCGAAGTACTCCGAAGGGGTCATCGACATCCCCTTGGCCGCCGCGCCGAAGAAGTTGGCCTCGGCGGCGCCACCCATGGTCATCCGGCCGTAGAACCAGTCAAGGGTCTCGAGGCCGCGGGGCAGCCAGGCCAGGCCCTGCTCGGTGAGGACCACCCGCAGGCCGGGGTGGCGCTCCAGGACGCCGCCGAAGATCAGATGCCAGGCCGACCGGTGGGAGAACCAGGGGAGCTCCACCAGCATGACGGCCCGGGCCACCTCGGCGTCGCCGTAGTCGGGCAGGCCGCCGCCGCCGTGGATGTTGACGACGACACCCAGCTCCTCGCACAGTTCCCACAGTGGCTCGTAGGCCGGCTCCCACAACCCGGGCAGGGCCGCCCCGGGCGGCAACGAGGGCAGGAGGATCCCGCCGGAGGGTGAGAAGTGGTCGGCCGCCCACCGCACCTCGGCGAGCGCGTCGTCCATCCGGTTGGCGAAGACCTGGGCCACGCCGGCCCGCCGGCCCGGTGCCATGGCGCAGAAGTCGGCCAGCCACCGGTTGTGGGCCTGGAGCCCGGCCCATCGCCGCTCGTAGTCCGCGTCGGTGGGGGGCAGGGCGACCAGGCTGCCTTCTTCGAAGAAGGGGGGGACGGTGTTGGGGAAGAGTACCTCCGCGGCGATGCCGTCGGCGTCGTTCTCGGCCAGTCGGCGCTCCGAGTCCCAGCTCCGGTAGGCGGTGGGGGCGAGGAGATCGGCGAACGGATTGACGTAGGTCGCCGCCCACGCGTCGAACTCGTCGTGCCACCGGCTGGCCAGGTAGGGCCGGTAGTCGGGCAGGTCGGCACCGGCATGGGCGTCGGCGGAGATCACGGTGTACCGGCGGTCCGGTGAGAACTCGGTGGTCATCAGTTCCTCCTGGTCGTGGTGGTCCCGCCCGGCGGCGATGACCGAATGGTTCAGCCGAGCCCCTGGAGTGCGGAGGGTGGCAGCTGGCCGAGTGCGATGGCGTCCGCTCGGGCGTGGAGGAGGGCACCGGCCTGATCGAGGTTGTGGCCGATCACGAACCGGCCCTCCTTGACGCCACGGACGGCGAACCGGCCCAGCTCGTCGAGGTCGACGGTGTCGGTGGGGCGCCCGGCGGCGGCCAGGGCCGCCTTGAACTCGGCGAAGGTCGTCCCCGGGGCCGGCGGTCGGGGCCGCACCCGGGCGAGGTCGGCGGGCCGGTTGCGCTGGGCCTCCCACAGGCCGGTCTCGAGCAGGCCACCGGACGGGTAGAAGACGGCGGCCCGCAGAGCGGTCCCCTGGGCCAGGAACTGGTGGGCGAGGGCCTCGGTGAAGCAGCTGATGGCCGCCTTGGAGGAGGCGTAGACCGAGGCGTAGGGGACGGGCGCGATGCCACCGTCCCCGGAGGACGTGGTGACCACCACGCCCGGTTCGCCGGAGGCGACCATCCGGGGCACGAAGGCGAGCACCCCGTTGGCGGTGCCGAACACGTTCACACCGAAGCACCACCGCCAGTCGTTGGGCTCCTGCTCCCACGGGTTGCCACCCCCGCCCGAGGTCACCCCGGCGTTGTTCCACAGGAGATGGCACGCGCCGAGCTGGTCGAAGACCGAATCGGCCAGGGCTTCGACCGAGGCCGGGTCGGACACGTCGGTGACCACGCCCCGGACGTCGCCCCGTCCGGTCAGCTCGTCCACCGTCTTGTCGAGGACCGGCGCTTCGATGTCGGCGATCACCACACGGGCGCCCTCGTCGAGGAGGGCGCCGACGATGCCCCGACCGATGCCGGCTGCACCGCCGGTCACCACTGCTACCTTGCCCGAAAGATCGTCCACGTCGCTCCCCCCGGAGGCGGCCCGGGGACGGGCCCCGTGCACTGTTCGCTCATGGTGGCACATGGGCGCCGGTCGCGCCCCGGCGGGCGGCTCCTCAGGCCAGGGCCCGCTCCACCAACTGGTGGACCAGCGCCACGCCATCTTCGTGGCGGGGGCTGAGCACCGGGGCCCGGCTGAGGCCCGAGGCCAGGTTCCGCTGGACCGCCTCGCAGATCACCCGGTCCTCGTCGAGGACCCGCTCCGAATTCTCCACCGTCGCCCGTGCCTCGTCGTCGGGCACGCCCGGGGCGGCGAAGAAGGTGTACTCCACCCGGGTGGAGGTGGGCCCGGTGGGCCAGTAACTCTCGAGGGACATGCCCTGGTGGTAGAGGTTCAGCGCGAACCCGGGGAAGCGCCAGAGCCAGGCACCGGAGGTGATCGACCCGTCACGGGCCGGTGCGGAGTGGAAGGCCACCGGGCCGGCCAGCTCCACCTTGTAGCGGGAGGAGTCGATCTGGCGGTGGAGGCCGGGATGCACGAGGGGGATGTGGTAGCCCTCCTGGTAATTTTCGGCGTAGACCTTCCAGTTGGCGGCCAGGTCGTGGCCACTGCGGTGGAAGACGACGAGGTTCTCCATGTCGAAGGGAGCACACCGCGCGACGACTGCTCCGAGCCAGTCCGAGAGCGGTGGGGCCTCTCCGTCCGGATTGACGAAGAGCAGTCCGCGCCACGCGTCCACCGATGCACCGGCCAGGGAGAAGTCCCCTGCGGGCACGTCGGCGCCGAAGTCGCGCGCAGACAGCAGCTCACCCTGGAGGTTGTAGGACCAACCGTGGTAGCGGCACACCAGCGACCGGCAGACGCCCTCCCCGTCCCACACGAGCGGTCCCGACCGGTGCCGGCACACGTTGTGGAACGCCCGGAGCCGGCCTGCGTCGTTCAGCACGACGATGGGGTAGCCGGCCACCGCGGTCGCCAGGTAGCTCCCGTACGCGTCGAGTCGCCCGGCATCGCCCACGGCGATCCATTCCCGGGCGAAGACGGTACGACGCTCGGCCTCGAAGCGGTCCGGATCGATGTAGGCGGACGCGGCGATGCCGGCGGCCAGCACGGGTGGGTCATCGGAAGTCGTCATCCGCCCATCCTCCCCCGTGGAGCCACTGCGACGGTCGCCCTCCCGCTCAGAACCCGTGTCGCGGACACACGGGTCGTCGTGAACTGCTGTTTTGCCCCTGCTGTCGTGTGTCGCTAGCGTGAACTCCGCAGTGGCGGAGCGTGGTTCCAACGGCCGGTAGGCGAGTCCCGGTCGAGGTCAGCGACGTGGAAGGTTCCCCGGTTCCCATGATGTGCCCCGAGTGCCACGCCGTCGACGCGCCGATCCTGGTGGTGCGGGGATCGGGAGTCGCGGACGACGAGATCGTTCTGCAGTGCCGCCGGTGCCGCAACGAGTGGGCGGTGGACTCGGTCTCCACCTCCAAGCGCATGCCGACCGGAGGTTCCGACCGTCGTGTGCGGCTGACGATCGGGGACGGCAACATCTCGCAGAGGTGACCGTGGCGGCGATGCGCTGCGACCGAGCGGTGGTGCCGCTCGATGCCGGTCAGTCGAACAGGGCCTTGAAGTCGACTCCGGGATCCTCGACGACGGCAATCAACGCGGTGACCGATGCGTGCCCCTGCTGGAGGAGTACGCCGTCGGTGTCACTGGTCACGTCGCCCTCCTCGGCCACCGTCAACGGGACCGATCGCCCGGACTCCTCGGTCATCGCCGTCTGGAAGGTGCCGAGCACGTCCAGCGTTCCCTGTCGGATTCCCACCAGTTCGTCCAGAGGGATGTTGGGCACGTTGCAGTTGATGACCGCATGTCGTGGGTCGTCGCACATCCAGCCGAAGACCTGCGCGGCGACGTGTCGTGCCGTCTCCCAGTGCACCGGGTCGGCGGTCGCCTCGGCGACGTCGAGGGACATGGCGAGGGACGGGCAGCCGTACTGGTAGGCGGTGAACGCCGCGCCCACCGTGCCCGAGTGGAGGATGGCCCGACCGGTGTTCGCACCGAGATTGATGCCGGACACGACGACGTCGGGGCGGGCACCGAACTTCTCGTGCAGCGTCACCAGTGAGATGAGCGCCGGCGTCGCGTCGACGGAGAGAACCGAGCCGTCGGGCCACCCCGGCCAGCTGACCGGCTTCCAGACCAGCTCGCCGAAGCTCCTCACCCCGGTGACCGATGAACTGGAGCCGCTGCTGTCCCAGGAGGGGGCCGCCACCAGTACGTCGTGCCCACCCTCTCGGACGACCTCGGCGAGTGCGACGAGCCCCGGACTCTCGATGCCGTCGTCATTGGTCACCAGCACGCGCACGGGTTCCTCCCGCTGTCCGGCCCGTTGCCGGGGACGGCCGGCCCAGCAGCCCATGTCTAGCAATGCTGGGCGCCGGAGGAGCGCCGGCTGACTGAACTCTCGGTGAACGTTGTATGACTCCGGCCCCCTCGCCCGCCGAGCGGCACCCCCGTGCCTCACCGGTACACTCCGACCGCTGCCTCGATTCTGGAGAGTTCGTGACCGACATCTCACCCCAAGCCATGTCCGTCCCCGGTCGACTCGGGGTGATGGCCCGGTTCGACGACGGTGAGCTCACACTCGAGCTGATCCCGACGCCCGCCACGCTCCACCGCGGGATCGTACGGGCCAGCGTCCTCTCGTTCGCCGTCGACGCCGTGGCGGGGATCACCCTCGATCAGGACCCCGAGGCGTGGGCCTTGACCTCGGACATGTCGGTCCGCATGCGCCCGGTGCCTACACCGGGACGCATCGTGGCGACCAACACGGTGGTGCGGAGGGGTAGGCGGTCGGCGACGTGTCGGGTCGAGCTGACAGCGGACGACGGAAGGCCGGTCGCAACCGGCGCCATCGGATTCGTGAACGTTCCACGCAAGGAGAGCGATCCCCCCAAGTTCGTCCTACGGCCCGACCAGGCCCCGCGTCTCTTCGATGGGCTCGGCACGCTCACCCGACCGCTGCGCGACGAAGCGGCGATCGAGGTCATCGATGCGGCGGAAGGTATCGTGCAGGTCGAGGTGACGCCGGCCCTTCGCAATCCGGCGGGCACGCTGCAGGGTGCGATGGTCGCGCTGGTGGCCGAGGCCGCGGCCGAGGATCTGGTGACTGCGCGCTTCGGGTCGCCTGCCGTCGTGTGTGACCTCGACCTCCGCTACCTCGCCCAGGCGAAGGTGGGCCCGGTGCGCACCAGGACCCGCCTGCTGGGCGACGGTCCCGATGCGCCCATGGAGATCGAACTGGTCGACCTGTCCACGGACAGGATCACGACGCTGGTCTACGCCCGCGCCGTCACCGTCGCCTGACCGAACGACGGGTCAGCCGGCTCCCAGCCAGGTATCGGTGAAGCTGTTGCCCGCGCTGCCCAGTGCACTCGGCTGGGCGATCGTCTTGCCGTTCGACCCGTTTGTCATCTCGATCTCCGTGTTCGAGAACTCGTCGATCGAAGCGTCGGATACCGATGATGTCGTTGCCGTCGCATCGCTGATCCCGGTGGACCCGAAGTTGGCCAGTTGCGTCAACGAGCAGGAGGAGCCGCACAGCTCGGGCCGTTCGACGATCCATTCGGCGGACGACTGTGCCGCGGCGAAGGCGATGCCGCCGATGGTGAACGTCCAGTTCCCGTGCTGGGTCGACGTGTCGGTGAGCCCGAATGTCCACACACTGTCCGTCTCGCTGACCGCAGCCACGATGTCGTCGCCCGGCGTCACCGGGTAGGTCGAGGGGTTGAGTTCGATCTCCGACCCACCGTTTTCGCTGTTGTCCCCGAAGAGCTCGTACCATGCGTCGTAGCTGGGCGTTCCACTGATGCAGTCCGATTCGGTCCCGTCCTGTTCGACCGTCGAACTGAGGTCGCCGTCGATGCCGATCCAAACCGAGGAGTAGGTCGAGTGGGTGCCCGTGCAGGTGACGCCGGGGACCGTCCAGCTTCCCGTCACCGCGTCGAAGGTCGCGCCGGTGGTGGCGTATCCCGACCAGTTGGTCGAGGTTTCCACGCTCGAACCACTGATGACGGTGAGGATCGCCGCCGTGGTGGTGGCGCCACCTGCCAGGTTGGTGAAGACGGCCTCGTACTCGTAACCGCTCTCACCCGACGTGGTGGTGAACGCGTAGGCGGTGGCGGTAGCCCCA
>JBEKCS010000090.1:0-11078 GCA_050014755.1 Acidimicrobiales bacterium | reverse complement strand
GCCACTCCCAGCTCCCGGCACGTCCGGATGACCCGGACGGCGATCTCCCCCCGGTTGGCGATGAGGACCTTCTTGAGCACGCTGCGCCTTTCGAACTCGGAGTGGCGAGAATCCGCGCCCTGTCGTGGTCGCCAGGGCGGCCCCTCACCTCACGGTGGGGTCCCTCCACTCTGTCACGCCCACGGCGGACGTCCCGGCACTGGCTTGCGTGTCGGGACCACAGACTGGCACGGGCCGTAGGGTGTCTGCCATGTCGCAGACCAGGTTCCACGACGTCCGTCGATTCGAGTCGATCGACTCGACCAACCGCTACCTGCTCGACGAGGCACGCGCCGGTGCCGCCGAAGGGGTCGTGGCGGTGGCCGACCACCAGACAGCGGGACGTGGTCGGCTGGGCCGGAGCTGGGAGGCGCCGGCCGGGGCGAACCTCCTGTTCTCGGTTCTGCTCCGCCCGACGATGGAACCGGCCGAGCGCCATCTGGCCACTACGGCGGTGGCCCTGGCCGCCATCGACGCAATTGTCGCCCTGGCCGCCGCCCTGGACGGGTCGAGCACCGACGCCGGTCAGCGGGGGGCCGCCGGTCGAATAGGGATCAAGTGGCCGAACGATCTCGTCGGGCCCGACGGGAGGAAGCTCGCCGGCATCCTGGCCGAGGCTGATCTCACCAGCGGATCGGCGGCATCACCCGCTCCGATCGTGGTCGGGATCGGGGTGAACGTCAACTGGCCGGCTGTCGACGAGGACCTCCCAGCCGAACTACGAGGGACGGCCGTCTCACTCCGGCAGCTGGTAGGCCGGCCGGTCGACCGTGAGGCGCTCCTGTCCGAGCTGCTGGCCGCGCTCGAGCCCCGCGTGACTGCACTGTCGACTGCCCAGGGCAGAGCCCGTCTGGCCGAGGACTTCCGGTCCGTGTGCACGACCGTCGGGACCCGGGTGAGGGTGGAGCTCCCCGACGGAGCATTCGAGGGAACGGCAACGGCCGTCACCTCCGAAGGCCACCTCTCGGTCGACACCGGCCAGGGCATTCGCACGGTGGTGGCCGGCGACGTCATCCACGTGCGTCCCGGGTCGTGAACTAGGGGTCGAACTGCCGGTTGACCTCCGTATGTCCGCCGGATGCAGGCCGGATGCAGGCCGGATGCAGGCCGGATGCAGGCCGGATGCAGGCCTCGGGGAGTACCACTCGCCAGGGAGCGCCCGCGTGCGATCCCCGGTCCGTGCACCTGGTCGGGCAGAGTGGGAGGCGGGGTGGGAGGCGGGGTGGGAGGCGGGGCGGCCGGCAGAGTGAGAGGCGGAGCGGCCGTCATGGCACGAGGCGGAGCGGGAGGCCGCAATGCCACGGCTACGCTGGTCCGCTATGCGACTGCTCGTGACCGGCGGTGCCGGGTTCATCGGATCCAATTTCGTCCGCTACTGGGTAAACCGTCATCCTGACGACGCCGTCGTTGCGTTCGACGTGCTCACCTATGCAGGCAACCGGCCCAATCTGGACGATGTCGAAGACCGGATCGCCTTCGTCCAAGGCGATATCGGTGACCTCGACCGAGTGACCACCACTCTGGCCGACCACGACATCGACGTGATCGTCAACTTCGCAGCCGAATCTCACAACAGCCTGGCCATCCTCGACCCGACCAGGTTCTTCCAGACGAACGTGATGGGGACCCAGACCCTGGCCGAGGCGGCCCGCCGTCACGGGGTGTCCCGATTCCACCACATCTCCACCTGCGAGGTCTACGGGGACCTGCCCCTCGACTCCGACGAGGTGTTCACCGAACAGACGCCCTACCGGCCCCGCACCCCCTACAACGCGTCGAAGGCCGGTGGCGACCACGCCGTCCGGGCCTATGGCGAGACCTACGGGCTCCCGGCCACCATCACCAATTGCTGCAACAACTACGGCCCCTACCAGTTTCCGGAAAAGGTGATCCCGCTCTTCACGGCGCGGGCCCTCGACGACCAGCCCCTCCCCCTCTACAAGTCGACCCAGAACAAGCGGGAGTGGCTTCACGTCGACGACCACTGCCGGGCTATCGAGCTCGTGCTCCAACACGGGGTAGTCGGCGAGACCTACAACGTGGGGAGTGGCGTCGAGGCTTCGATCGAGGAGATCGCCGACGCGGTGCTGGCCGCCACCGGAAAGCCGCAGTCGCTCAAGGAGATCGTCCCCGACCGGCCGAGTCACGACCGGCGCTACCTCCTGGATTCGTCGAAGATCCGCAAGGAGCTCGGCTGGGAGCCCTCCGTTCCCTTCGACAAGGGGCTGGCTGACACCGTCAGGTGGTACGCCGATCATCGCGCCTGGTGGGAGCCGCTCCGAGACCGCGCTCCCGTCGTCGAGGGCGACTGGGCGGGTCCTGACTCCGGCGTCGCCGGGAAGTGAGCGAACCCCGACGGGTCCTCGTCACCGGCGGAAATGGCCAACTCGGTCGGGACGTGCGCGATGTCCTTGCCGGCGCCATTCCTTCCGGGGGCGTTCCCCATGAGGAGCTCGACGGCACACTGCTCGGCCCCGTCACACCGGGGGCCTTCGAGGTCCTGTCCACGGACATCGACACTCTCGATCTTGTGGACCGCGACGCCGTCCGGGATGCGGTCGAAGGGTTCCGCCCCGCGTTGATCCTCCACGGGGGCGCCTATACGGCCGTCGACGCCTGCGAGTCCGACCCCGACACCGCGTTCGCCGTCAATGCGATGGGTACGCGGCACATGGCGGAGGCCGCGGCGTCGGTCGGCGCCCACATCGTGTACATCTCGACCGACTACGTATTCGACGGCCGTGAGCCCCGACCCTATGTCGAGTGGGACCAACCCGCCCCGCGCTCGGTCTACGGCCGGAGCAAGCTCGGGGGCGAGCTGGAGATCCGCGCCATGAGCGGGGCCTCGGCGACGATCGTGCGCACCGCATGGGTCTGTGGGGCCCACGGGGCGAACATGGTCAAGACGGCGCTCCGCCTGGCAACCGATACGCCGGACGGGGTACTGCGGTTCGTAGACGATCAGCACGGGTGCCCGACCTTCACCGCCGATCTCGCCCGCGCGATCGTCCGGCTCGGTGTCGACCGACGACCTGGCACGTTCCACGTCACCAACCAGGGGGAGACCACATGGTTCGGATTCGTCCAGGCCACCCTGGCCGCGGCCGGATTCGACCCGGCCCGCGTCGAGCCGATCGCCACGTCCGACCTCGACCCACCGCGCCCCGCTCCCAGGCCGGCCAATTCGCGTCTGGACAATGCCGCCCTCCGGTTGTCCGGGCTCCCTGACATGCCGCCCTGGCAGGACGGCCTCGCCCGGCTGGTCGCTACCCTCGCGCCTCGATGACCACCTCGGGAGGCGACGTCCAACTGCGGGAGGGCAGCGCGGATGGACGGGGACAGCGCGGCCGAGGGGCAGGAAGCCGACGATGCCAGCGGCGTCAGCGGCGTCCGCGGCGTCAGCGGCGTCAGCGGCGTCAGCGGAGCTTCCCATGAGGCCGTGTGGTGTTGCAGGATTGTTCTGTGGGAAACCGGTTCCGCCGGGACGAGCCTGCTCAGGGTCGACCGTACCGACGTCGATGCTCCTCCATGACCTTCGCCGCCTCGACGGGCGGTGACCGACCAGATGATGGGACGTGACCAGCAATGTCAGTGAGCTCGCCGCTCTTCGCACACGGAGCTACTTCAGGCCCCGACCGCTCCGGCGCACCCGAGGAATCGTCCTTCGGAAGACCGCCGTCCGGTATCGCCTACACGATCGCCGTGATCGGCGTCGGCTACGTGGGCCTCCCGACTGCGGCGACACTGGCATACCTCGGACATCGGGTCACCTGCGGCGACGCCGACCTCCGCAAGGTGACCATGCTGCAGCGCGGCGAGGTGCCCATCGTCGAGGAACACCTCGAGGACCTGGTGCGCGAAGGCCAGAAGGCAGGGAACCTCAAGTTCGTCCTGGGCGCCACCGATGCGATCCGGGGTGCCGAGTTCGTGTTCCTGTGCGTTCCCACCCCCCAGGGCGACGACGGCTCCGCCGACCTCTCCTACGTCGAGGCCGTGGCGGCCGAAATCGGTCCTCACCTCGCACCGGGCACGATCATCGTCAATAAGTCGACCGTGCCGGTCGGGTCGACCCTGGTGGTCGAACGTGTGCTGGGCCGCACCGATATCCAGGTGGTCTCCAATCCCGAGTTCCTGCGGGAGGGAACAGCGGTCCCCGACAGCCTTCATCCTGAGCGGATCGTCGTCGGCGCTGACGACCAGGCCGCCGCCGCCCGCGTGGGCGAGCTCTTCGCCGGCACACAGGCCCCCCTGCTGATCACCGACGCGGCCACGGCGGAGACAATCAAGTACGCGTCGAACGCGTTCCTGGCCACCAAGCTCAGCTTCGTGAATGCGGTGGCCGGGCTGTGCGAGGCGGTCGGTGCCGACGTCCGCGACGTGATCCTCGGTCTCGGCTACGACAGGCGGATCGGCTTCGAGTACCTGAAGCCGGGCCCGGGCTGGGGCGGCAGCTGCCTCCCGAAGGACACCCGTGCGCTCGTCCATATCGCCGAACTGGCCGGCTACGACTTCTCCTTCCTGAAGGGCGCGATCGCCACCAACGACGAGCAGTTCGAACGCGTCGTGGCCAAGGTCAAAGCTGCCGTGGGTCCGTCGCTCACAGCAGGGCCGGATGATGGCGACTTCGCCGGTGCGGTCATTGCCGTCTGGGGCCTGACGTTCAAGGCCGGCACGGACGACCTGCGCAACTCGCCCGCCGTCGAGGTGGCGCTCCGCCTGGTGGCTGGCGGCGCCGAGGTCAGAGCCTTCGACCCGACCGTCTCGGTCCCGGAGGCCGCAGTGTCGGTTCCGGTTCCCGGACTCGACCTGCCGACTTCGGACAGCGGTGGATCGCTCCTCGCCTATCCGGACGCCTATGCGGCCTGTCAGGGCGCGGCCGCGGTCGTCGTGCTGACCGAATGGGACGAGTTCCGGTGGCTCGACTTCGTCAAGGTGCGCGACGCCCTCGCCGCTCCCGTGCTCGTCGACGCCAGAAACCTCCTCGATCCCGCCCAGGTACGCCGCCTCGGGTTCTCCTACGTGGGCATCGGACGCCGGTGAGCGATCGGGTGGTCGTGCTCGGCGGGTCGGGCTTCCTCGGCTCCCACCTCTGCGACCAACTCCTCGCCCGAGGCGACGCCGTCGTGTGCGTCGACGACTTCTCGACCGGTCGCCGGTCCAATATCGCCCACCTCCTCGACCACCCCGGGTTCGAGCTGGTCGAAGCCGACATCTCGACAGGGATACCGGTGGACGGGACGGTGACCGGGGTCTGCAACCTGGCCAGCCCGGCGTCGCCTCCCGACTATCTGGCCCTGCCGCTCGAGACGTTGGCCGTCGGCAGCGAGGGGACCCGCCATGGACTGGAGCTCGCCGAGCGACACGGTGCCCGCTTCCTCATGGCTTCGACGAGTGAGATCTACGGAGATCCGGATGTCCACCCGCAACCGGAGGCCTACTGGGGCAATGTCAATCCGGTCGGCCCCCGCAGCGTCTACGACGAGGCCAAGCGATTTTCGGAGGCACTGACCATGGCCCACCACCGGGCCCGGGGCACCGATGTGACCATCGCTCGCATCTTCAACACCTACGGCCCCCGCCTTCGGCCCGACGATGGAAGGGTTGTCTCCAACTTCCTCCTCCAGGCAATGCGAGGCGAACCACTCACCGTCTACGGGGACGGGAGCCAGACCCGCAGCCTCTGTTT
Organism: Acidimicrobiales bacterium; assembly: GCA_050014755.1. Classification (GTDB taxonomy): domain Bacteria; phylum Actinomycetota; class Acidimicrobiia; order Acidimicrobiales; family RAAP-2; genus Bog-756. The sequence goes on along the minus strand of JBEKCS010000090.1, from coordinate 5,353 downwards.
CGTCGACGACGAGGTCCGCGGGCTCGTGGCCCTGTTCGACTCCGACCTCGTCGGGCCCGTCAACATCGGCAATCCGGACGAGTACACGGTGATCGAGCTGGCCCGGACCATCGTCGACCTGGTCGCCTCGTCCTCGACCATCGAGCACCTTCCGCTGCCCGCCGACGACCCTACCCGGCGTCGCCCTGACATCACTGTGGCCCGGATCGAACTCGGGTGGGAACCGACGACCACCCTGGAGGACGGCCTGTCCCGAACGGCCGCGTACCTTGCTGAAGAAGCCGGCTTGATCCACCGCACAAGAGGCGCATGAGTCGGTCGAGGAACGACATCGCCGGGCACGTCCGGGCACCGGCGGGAACGCGGGTCGGAATGCCGGTCGTCGCGATGGTGGAGAATAGGACCGCCCACGTACCCGGGGCCGAGAGAGGAGAGCCGGTTCATGGCTGAGTTCGATGGGATCGAAGCGAGCGGACCGCTCCCGACCGAGGGGACCAACGACAGCCCACGGACGTTTCGACTGCTATCGGTGATCGTGCCCGTCTACAACGAGCGGGTGACCGTGGCCGAGGTGATCCGCAGGATCCGGGCGGTGGACCTGCCCGTGGACATCGAGGTCATCGTGGTCGACGACGGTTCCTCGGACGGCACGGAAAAGGTGCTGACCGCACTGGGTGACTCGACTGTGCGAGTCCTCACCCACCCGGTCAACAGGGGCAAGGGCGCCGCCATCCGTACCGGCATGGCCAGTGCTCGAGGTGACCTCCTCCTCGTCCAGGACGCCGACCTCGAGTACGACCCCGAGGACTGGCCCCGGCTACTCGAGCCCATCCTGCGGGGCAAGGCGCGGGTCGTCTACGGCAGCCGGTTCACCGGAGAGCGCAAGAACATGATGCCCCTCCACTGGATCGGCAACCGCTTCCTGTCTCTGGTGACCAATGTGCTGTACTCGTCCACCATGTCGGACATGGAGACCTGCTACAAGTTGTTCGATCGACAGGTCCTGGAGGGGATCACCATCGAGTCGGACAAGTTCGACTTCGAACCGGAGATCACGGCAAAGGTGCTCCGGCGGGGCTTCCGGATCTACGAGGTGCCGATCTCCTACGCAGGACGCGAGATGAGCGAGGGCAAGAAGATCACCTGGCGTGACGGAATTGGCGCAGTGCGTGCCCTCATCAAGTACCGGTTCACGCGGATCGAACCGTGACCGGCGGCGCCGGTGGCGCCGGGAGCAATGCGGTCGGAGCGGGAGCCGCTGGCAGTGATGGCGGCGCTGGCGGCGGCGGTGGTGAAGGAGGCCGCCGGGGGAGGGAAGGCGACGTCCCGGCCGGCGGTACCGAGGGTGGCGAACTGGGTCCGATGGCCGACCGCATCGCCGCGGTGGTCGTCAACTACGAGTCGGGGTCGTCCCTCGCCACGTGCGTCAGCGACCTCAAGGAGGCCGGGCTCAGGGAGCTCGCGGTAGTGGACAACGGATCGACGGACGGCTCACTGGCCACCGCCGAGTCGGCCGTCCCCGGTATCGAGGTCATCGTCCCCGGAGGAAACCTGGGCTACGGCGCAGCTGCCAACCGGGGGGTCGCGGCGACGGTGGCCCCGTTGGTGCTCGTCTGCAACCCCGACCTGGAAGTCCCGGCCGGAGCGGTCGCGGCACTCGTCGACGCCCTCGACGCCGATGCGGGGTGTGCGCTCGTCGGTCCGCTGATCCGAACCCCCTCGGGTGAGCGCTACCCGTCCGCCCGCCATTTCCCCTCCATGGTGGACGCCGCCGGCCACGCCGTGCTCGGGATCTTCGCCCCCGACAACCGGTTCACCCGCAAGTACCAGCGGTCCGAGCTCGATGGTGCCGGTGGTGACGTGTTGAGGGTCGACTGGGTGTCCGGCGCCTGCTTCTTGGTCCGTCGGACGGCCTTCGAGGAGGTCGGCGGCTTCGACGAGTCCTACTTCATGTACGCAGAGGACGTGGACCTCTGCTGGCGGTTGGAACGGAGCGGATGGCGGGTGGCCTACTCGCCGGGGGCTGAGGTCATCCACATCCAGGGCCAATCGACCGACCGGCACCCCTACCGGATGATCCTCGAGCACCACCGCTCGTTGCTCCGGTTTGCCTCACGATCATCGGTGGGCTGGCGGCGGGCGCTGCTGCCGTTGGTGGCGATCGGGGTGGTCACCCGTGCCTGCCTGGCATGTCTTGCCAGGGTCACCGGTCGGTAGGTGAGGTCGACCGGCCTGCTGCGTGAGGCGGCGACTGGACGTTGTAGGGTGTCGGTCGATCATGGCGAGCAACTCGACAGGCAAATGGGTGCAGCGCGCCGCCACCACGGGTGGCGGCCGGACGTATCGCGGGCAGATGCCCGTCAATTGGTATGCCACCCTCGCCCTCATCATCGTTGTCGGCCTGGCCCTGGTCGGACTGAGCCGCTACCAACTGTCCCACCGGACGAGCTCCTCCGCCGGGCCGCCGACCACGAGCCAGACCTGGTACGCAGCCCTGGGCACGGACATCTGCGGCACGGTTGAACCCGACTTGCCGGCCAATACCGACAAGTCCGCCACCAGCAACGCCACTCCGAAGCAGACCGGGCTGCACTCCAACGGGAACGGCGTTGTGACCATTTCCCCGCTCACCAGTTCGGAGGCCGGATCGAACGCCACGCTCGGCACATTCGTCTCGCACTACAAGGGGCTCGAGCTGTCGGACACGACGCTCCAGTACCCGGGCAAGCCGGCCTACACCAATGGTGACGTCTGCCCCAAGGGGACGCCAGACTCCGGCAAGCCCGGTGTCGTGATCGTCTACAGCTGGCCGAACTTCACCGCGAAGCAGGGTTCGGAGACCCCCGGCAACCCGCAGAGTCTCCTGTTCCAGAACGGGCAGTTGATCACCATGGCGTTCGTGCCGGCCACGACGTCGATCCCGAAGCCGCCTGCCTCGGCAATCACCAACTTGATCGATGCCGCCGAAGCCGGCCCGTCGACTCCGACCTCGACGACCGCTCCGTCATCGGTTGCGACGACCACTCCGACCACTGCACCGACATCTACGACGGCGACCACTGCAGCCACCAGCTCCACCGCGACGACGAAGCCTGGCGGATCGAAGGGGTGAGAGCCGTCGTCCTGGTGGGCGGCGAGGGAACCCGCCTCCGGCCCCTGACGCTCACCGCCCCCAAACAGATGCTGCCGATCGTGGAGCAACCCATGATCGAGCGTGTGCTCGGCCACCTGGCTGCTCACGGAATCGATGAGGCTGTACTCTCGCTGGGGTACCGCCCGGACGCCTTCACCGGTGCGTACCCCGACGGAACCATCGCCGGGATCCGCTCCACCTACGCGGTCGAGCCGAGCCCGCTCGACACCGCCGGCGCCATCCGGTTTGCCGCGGTGTTCGGCGGAGTGGATGACACGTTCGTCGTTCTGAACGGTGACGTCCTCACCGATTTCGACATCAGCGGTCTGGTCGACTTCCATCGCAAGCGGGGAGCGGAAGGGACCATCGGCCTGACGCCGGTGGACGATCCGAGCAGCTTCGGCGTCGTCCCGACCGATCAGGAGGGCAAAGTGACGGCATTCATCGAGAAACCGCCGCGTGACGAGGCCCCGACCAACTTCATCAATGCGGGGATCTACATTCTCGAGCCATCGGTCATCGCTCGTATCGCACCGGACGTCCGTGTATCCATCGAACGGGAGACCTTCCCCGCGATGGTCTCGGACGGCACCCTGTACGCGCAGGGATCCGACGCATACTGGCTCGATACCGGCACCCCGGACGCCTTTCTGCGTGCCCACCGTGACCTTCTGAGTGGTCGCCGCGGTGGACCGCCGGCACCGGACGCGGTGATCGATCCCTCACTGGGAACCGGCGTGTGGACCATCGGCGACGTCGACGTGGCGCCCGGCACGGTGACCAGGTCCCTCATCGGCCGAGGGGCATCGGTCGCGTCGAACGCCTCGGTGATCGACTCGGTGATCGGTGCGGGCTCGGTCGTTGAAGACGGGGCTTCGGTGACCGATTCGGTGCTACTTCCGGGGGCGCGGGTGGCGGCGCGTGCGACCGTTGAGCATTCCATCGTCGGACCTGGCGCCATCGTCGGGCAGCGCTGTGTCGTGGCCGGCATGTCGGTGGTCGGTGCCGACGCCGTGATCGCCTCGGGTACGGTGCTCGACGGCGAGCGATATCCGATGGCCAACTGACGATGAGAGCCCTGGTCACCGGTGGTGCCGGCTTCATCGGCTCGACCCTTGTCGACCGGCTCCTGGCCGAAGGCCACTCGGTCGACGTGATCGACGATCTGTCGACTGGGTCGCTGGCCAATCTTGCCGGTGCACGAGCCTCGACGGACAACGACCTGTCGTTCCACCGACTGGACATCCGGGCCCCCGAGGTGGTGGAACTCATCACCCGACGGGCACCCGAGGTCATCTTCCATCTCGCCGCCCAAGCCGACGTACGGGCCTCGGTTGCCGACCCGGTGTTCGATGCCGACGTGAATCTCATCGGCACCCTTCGGATCCTCGAGGGCGCTCGGAGCGCAGGCACCCAGCGGGTCGTCTTCGCAGCCAGCGGGGGGACCCTCTACGGGGAGCCGGACGTGTCGGAGCTCCCACTGAAGGAGTCGCTCCCCCAACATCCGCTTTCTCCGTACGGTGTGTCGAAGAAGGCCGCTCTCGACTATCTGATCGCCTACCGGGAGCTCCACTCGCTCGAGTTCGCAGCCCTTGCCCTGGCCAATGTCTACGGACCTCGCCAGGATCCCCACGGTGAAGCAGGCGTGGTGGCGATCTTCGCCGAACGACTCTTGCGAGGCCAGACTGTCACGATCTTCGGCGACGGCGAACAGACCCGAGACTTCGTGTACGTCGACGACGTTGTTGATGGATTCGTGCGGGCTGCTTCCAAGGGTGGGGGACTGGTGTGCAATATCGGCACCGGCAACGAGACATCGGTCAACACGCTCTTCCGGGAGATGGCGACGCAGGCCGGGGTCGACGTGGAGCCCGAGTTCAAACCGCTCCGCCAAGGTGAGCTGGCACGCAACTGCCTCGACCCATCCCGCGCGGGGATCCAGCTGGGTTGGAGTTCGTGGACTGAACTGAGCACAGGGACGGCGGCCACGATCGGATTTGTGAGGGACAAGCTCACGGAGGCCGGCGAACTCTGATCTGAATGGCGGGCTCCGATAGGTCGCCCGGCACTGGACAGCTGATGGACCGCACGGGCACCGGGCACCGGGCACCTTGGCCCCCGGACGTTCCTCCCCCTCCGGCTCAGTTCCGGGGCACGGCCTCGGGTGGCCGGTCGATCCCGAGGCCGGGCTCCTGGCCGAAGGGCGGCTGGGGGGTGAAC
>JBEKCS010000089.1:0-11150 GCA_050014755.1 Acidimicrobiales bacterium | reverse complement strand
GGTGACGGCCCCCCACCGACGGACTGGGACGCCAGGTCGTCGATGAAGGTGCGGATGGTGGCCGGGTAGAGCGTGCGCTCCACGGCCTTGATGCGTTCGTGCAGGGTCGCCTCGGTGTCGTCGGGGAAGACCGCCACGGCGGCCTGGGTCAGGATCGGCCCGGTGTCCATCTCCAGGAGGGCGACGTGGACCGTGGTCCCCGTCTCCGTCACCCCTGCGGCCAGGGCATCGCGCACGGCGTGCCACCCCGGGAACGCCGGTAACAGCGCCGGATGGGTGTTGAGGATGCGCCCGGGGTAGGCGTCGTGGACAGGCTGGGCGAGGACGGTCCCGAATCCGGCCATGACCACGACGTCGGCGCCGGCGGCCGCCATCGCCGCGGCCACCGCCTCGGAGTACCGCTCCCGGTCGAACTCCGGCCCGAAGCCACCGAAGTCGGCCCGGTCGACCAGCACGGTCGGAACCGACGCGTCGGCCGCCACCTCGAGCGCGCGGCACGGGCGGTCAGCGGCGACCACGACGACGGGGAGGTCGGCGGCGAGGATCGCTTCCAGTATCGTGCCGCTCCCCGAAGCCAGGACGCCGATCCGCACGGGTGCCCGCTCGGTACCAGCTGTCGATCCGGAGGCCACGGGCGCACGCTACCAGCGCACTCGGGGGCGGGGTCCGGGCCCGCGCGCGACGGGCGGCATGGTCACCGCCCGTCGCGAACGAGGCGCCGGGGTGATGCCGCCCTTTCGGCCTGCCCACCGAAACGGGCTGAGCATCACCCTGCTCCCCCTGCCCTGGGGACTGCCCCTCGTGATGGATTCATCGGCGTCGCCCGCGCACAACCGAAGCGAAGTGCCCTCACTGAAACGATGTTGCAACGTTGCCGCGCTGCACGGGGTTGCGTCCCGACGACACGTGGCGCGTCACGGACGGGGACGCTCCAGGGCCCGCAGGGCGGCCTCGTCGAACGACTCGAGCGAGCCGAGCACCAGGTCGCAGAATCCCCACCTGGTCGAGTCCCGGACAGCCGGCTCCGGGACGGCGACCACCCGCATCCGGGCCGCCTTGGCCGAGATCGCGCCGTTGAACGAGTCCTCGAAGGCGAGGCACGCCGTGGGATCCACACCCAGCTTGGCCGCCGTGGTCAGATAGGCACCGGGATGGGGCTTGCCGAGCGGCTCCCACTCCGCCGAGTGCCACGCCGCCATCGACGCGCTGATGCCCAGCCGATCGAGGGCCGCCTCGATGACCGTGGCATACGAGCCCGAGCAGACCGCCATGGGGATGGCCAGATCGCGACACAGGTCGATGGCGGCCAACGCCCCGGGCATCGGTTCGCCCTCGGCCTCGACCAGCTCCGCCACCCGCGCGGTGACCGCTCCTTCGACCTCGGACCGCGATCTCCCCTCCCACGGGTGGCGGTCCCACCAGTGGCGGACGGCGTCGTCGATGCGCAGCCCCATGGTCTGTCGGACGTCCTGCTCGGTCAGTTCCAGCCCGACGTCGGCGAAGACCTCGATCTCGGCCCGACGCCAGAACGGCTCGGAGTCGATCAGGAGCCCGTCGAGGTCGAACACCACCGCACCCACCGGCCGGCCGGCGAGGGCGTCCGCCGACGGGAGGTCGGCGGCCCGGTGCGGGGTGCCCGGCCTGATGGTCAGCCCAGGTTCCGGACGACGTCGACCATGGCCTCGCCGGCCTCGGTCGGGTTGAGGGCCACGGTGACACCGGCGGCCGAAAGCGCGTCCATCTTCGCCTGGGCGGTCCCCTTGGACCCGGAGATGATGGCACCGGCGTGGCCCATCTTCCGCCCGGGGGGAGCCGTGACACCGGCCACGTAGGAGACGACCGGCTTGGTGACCGACGACGCGATGAACTCGGCGGCCTCCTCCTCGGCGGAGCCGCCGATCTCACCGATCATCATGATGGCCCGGGTGTCGGGGTCGGCCTCGAACGCGCGCAGGCAGTCGATGAAGCTGGTGCCCGGAACCGGGTCGCCACCGATGCCCACGCACGTGGTCTGCCCGACGCCCTGCTGGCTGAGCTCGTGCAGCGCCTGGTAGGTCAGGGTGCCCGACCGGCTGACGATGCCGACCGGACCACCGGCCATGGCGATGTCGCCCGAGGTGATGCCGATGTTGCACTTCCCGGGGGAGATGATGCCGGGACAGTTGGGTCCGAGGAGCCGCGTCCCGGGGAAGTCACGGATGAGCCGGTTGTAGGCCAGGGCCTCGTCCTGGGCCGGGATGCCCTCGGTGATGCACACCACGAAGGGCACACCGGCGGCCGCGGCCTCGATGATGGCGTCGGCCGCGAACTTGGGCGGCACCGAGATGAACGACGCGTTGGCCCCGGTCGCCTCGACGGCCTCGGCCACGGTGGCGAACACCGGGATGCCCTCGATGTCCTCGCCGCCCCGCTTCGGGTTGGTCCCGGCCACCACCTTGGTGCCGTAGGCCCGGTTGCGCAGGCCGTGGTACAGGCCCTGGCTGGTGGGGCTGATGCCCTGCACCACGACCTTGGTGTTCTCGTCCACGAAGATGCTCACGACTGACCTCCGGCAAGGGCGACCGCCCGGCGGGCGGCGTCGAGCATGGTCGGCTCGGCGACCAGGCGATCGGACAGATGGGCGGCCAGGATCTCCCGACCGGCTACGGCGTTGGTGCCATCGAGGCGGAGCACGATGGGGGAACTGATGTCCACCCGGTCGAGGGCCTCGAGGACGCCGTTGGCCACCTCGTCGACCCGGGTGATCCCGCCGAAGATGTTGACGAAGATCGACTTGACCGCGGGGTCCGAGTTGATGACCTCGAGTGCGGCCGCCATGACGTCGGCGTTGGCGCCGCCGCCGATGTCCAAGAAGTTGGCGGCCGACCCGCCGCACTGGTTCACCACGTCGAGCGTGCTCATGGCCAGGCCGGCACCGTTGGCGATGATCCCCACCGAGCCGGACAGGCCGATGTAGTTGAGACCACGCTCCTTGGCCCGGGTCTCGCGCTCGTCCTCGACGTCGCTCCCGGCGAAGTCGTCCCATTCCGGGTGCCGGTAGGCGGCGTTGTCGTCGAGGGTCACCTTGGCGTCGAGTGCGTGCACCCGGCCGTCGGGGGTGAGGATGAGCGGGTTGATCTCGGCGAGGTCGCAGTCGCCCTCGGTGTAGCAGGTGTAGAGCTTGACCAGCAGCTCGGCGGCCTGCTGGCGGGCCTCGGCGTCGAGGTCGGCCCGGGCCACCCATTCGGTCGCAGCCTCGAGGCTGAGCCCGTCGACCGGGTCGACGTGGAGCAGGGCGATGGCGTCGGGGTTGGTCACCGCCACGTCCTCGATCTCGACGCCGCCTTCGGCGGACAGCATGCCGAGGTGCTTCTTGGCGCTGCGGTCGAGGGTGAAGCTGGCGTAGTACTCCTTGGCGATGTCCGAGGCGTGCTCGACCCAGAGGCGCTTGACCACGTGGCCCTTGATGTCGAGGCCCAGGATGTTCCCGGCATGGAGGCGGACCTCGTCGGCGTCGTTGGCGAGCTTGACACCGCCGGCCTTGCCGCGGCCGCCCACCTTCACCTGCGCCTTGACCACGACCGGGTAGCCCGATTCCTCCGCCTGGGCCACGGCCTGGTCGACGGTGTCGGCCACCCCTCCCTTGGAGATGGGGATGCCGAACCGGGCGAAGTACTGCTTACCCTGGTATTCGAATAGATCCACCGGATCCGTTCCTCTCTGCCTGCTTGGCTGACTCTGACTGCCTGGATGGTTCTGGTTGCGACTGACTGTAGGTCCTGGCCGACAGGGCACCGGCATCGGCGGTCGGGCCGTCGCCGGGACCGCCGCGATCGACCGACCGGTGTGTGACGGGGGGAGCCGGCCGCGGCACGGCACGCCGGTGCCGGGCGGGGGTGATCGACGTCCCGACGGGGCTCAGGCGACCTCTCCGCTCTCCCGCTCGTCGAGGGCCTCGCCCAACCATTCGCCGATGGCCGGGAGGGGGGCGCCGGGGGTGAACACCTCGGCGACGCCCATCTCCTTCAGCACCGGGATGTCCGCCTCGGGGATGATCCCGCCCACCAGGACCAGGACGTCGGACCGGCCCTGCTCCCGCAGGCCCTCGATCACCCGCGGCACCAGGGTCAGATGGGCACCGGAGAGCAGTGACAGCCCCACGGCGTCGGCATCCTCCTGGATGACCGCCTGGACGACCTGGTCGGCCGTCTGGTGGAGACCCGTGTAGATGACCTCGAACCCCGCGTCGCGCAGGGCCCGGGCGATCACCTTGGCGCCGCGATCGTGTCCGTCCAGGCCGGGTTTGGCGACGACCACTCGATAGGGGCGCTTCACGGCGGGAGATACTAGATGCTGGGGGCGGAACAGGCCCATCCGGGATCGCCGTACGCCCGGCGGCAGTCGGATCGTCCACTTCGCGTACGCCCAGGCCCTACCCTGTTGGTGCCCTCCTCTCGCCCGGAAGGCCCTGGCGAGACAGCCAGAGGAGATGTCGCGACCGTCCGTCGCGACCATCGACCCCGACCATCGACCCCGACCATCGACAAGGACCCAGTGACCACTCCGGCCGAGGCTGTGGACAGACCCGACGACCACTCCGCACCGGCTACGGGCGGGTCCGGGTCGCTCGCGCACGGCCTCGTCCGCCTGGCCCGGCCCCGGCAGTGGATCAAGAACCTCCTGGTCTTCGTGGCCCCCGCCGCCGCCGGCGTCCTCCTCCACCCCGACGTCACGTGGCACGCGGCGGCGGCATTCGGCATCTTCTGCATGGCCGCCACCGGGACCTACTACCTGAACGACGCCATCGACGCCGCCGCCGACCGGCAGCACCCGACCAAGCGCAACCGCCCGGTGGCCGCCGGCGTGGTCCCCGTGCCGCTGGCCGTCGGCATCGGGCTGGTCCTGCTCGCCCTGTCCGTCGGGCTCGCCTTCCTCCTGGCCGGGTGGCACCTGGGGGTGGTCATGGGAGCGTACGCCGCCGTACAGCTGGCCTACTCGTCCGGCCTGAAGTCCGAGCCGATCCTGGACCTGGCCTGCGTCAGCGCCGGATTCATCCTGCGGGCCGTGGCCGGTGGCGAGGCCACCTCGGTCCCCCTCTCCAACTGGTTCCTCATCGTGGTCTCGTTCGGTTCGCTCCTGGTGGTCACCGGCAAGCGATCGGGCGAGAAGCAGCTCCTGAGCGACGGAGGCGACGACCACGGCCTGATCCGCCCCATCCTCGGCCTCTACACGACGTCGTTCCTGCGCACGGTGCGGACCCTGTCCGCCGCGGTCGCCGTGAGTGCCTACTGCCTCTGGGCCTTCGAGCGGGCCAGTGAGGCCCATCCCGGCCACGATCCGGTCTGGTTCCAGCTCACGATCATCCCCTTCGTGATCGCCCTGCTGCACGTGCTCCGACTCCTCGACCTGGGAGGAGGTGCAGCCCCCGAGGATCTGGCCATCCACGACCACCGCCTCCAGATCTACCTGGTCGCCTGGATCGCCCTGTTCGCCGTCGGGGTCTACGCCACGTGAGCGGGCAACGGTCACGGCGGGCGCTCCTGACCGGATGGGGTCGGACGGCTCCGACGGCCGCGGACGTGGTCCACGCCGTCCATCCGTCCGTCGTCGACCACACCATGGCTGCTGCCGTCGCCGCCGCGGGCACCGGCGACCGGGGCCTCGTGGCCCGGGGCATGGGGCGCAGCTACGGGGACGCAGCACAGAACGCCGGCGGAACCGTCCTCGACGCCACCTGGCTCGACGGGATCCACTCCTTCGACGAGGAGGCGGGACTGGCCACCGTGGGTGCCGGGATCAGCCTGCAGGCCCTGATGGAGCGCCTGGTCCCGCTCGGTTGGTTCGTCCCCGTCACCCCCGGGACCCGCATGGTGACCGTGGGCGGGGCCATCGCCGCCGACATCCACGGCAAGAACCACCACGTGGACGGCAGCTTCTGCTCCCACGTGGCGTCCATGACCCTGGTCACCCCGACCGGCACCCGCGTCGTGGGCCCGGAGTGCGAACCCGACCTCTTCTGGGCGACCGCCGGCGGGATGGGGCTGACCGGCATCGTCACCGAGGCGACGATCCGGATGATCCCCGTGGAGACCAGCTACATGCTGGTGGACACCGAGCGGGCCGTGGACCTCGACGACGTCATGGGCAAGATGTTCCACGGCGACGCCGCCTACCGCTACTCGGTGGCGTGGATCGACTGCCAGTCGACCGGCAGCCGGCTCGGCCGCTCGGTCCTCACCCGAGGCGACCACGCCCGGATGGCGGACATGCCCGATCGGCTCAGGGCGGACCCCGACCGGGCCCGGACATTCGCACCGCGCCGGCTGGCCGAGGTGCCCCTCACCCCGCCGAGCGGCCTCCTCAACCCGTTGACCGTGGGCGCCTTCAACGAGTTCTGGTTCCGCAAGGCCCCCAAGCGCCAGCTCGCCAAGCCCCATCACATGGCAGGGTTCTTCCACCCGCTCGACGGGGTCGGCAGTTGGAACCGCCTCTACGGGGGACGGGGATTCCTCCAGTACCAGTTCGTGGTGCCCGACGGCGAGGGGGAGACCGTCCGGTGGATCCTCGAGCGGCTGACCGCGGTGCGGCTCGCCTCGTTCCTCGCCGTGCTCAAGCGGTTCGGCCCCGGTGATCCCGGCCCCCTCTCGTTCCCCATGCCGGGATGGACCCTCGCCCTCGACCTGCCCGTGGGTCACCACGGGCTCGACCGGTTGCTCGACGACCTCGACGAGCTGGTCCTCACCGCCGGCGGGAGGGTGTACTTGGCCAAGGACTCGCGCCTGGCCCCGGACACCTTCCGCGCCATGTACCCCGACCTCGACCGGTTTCTCGACACGCGCCGCCGGGTCGACCCCGACGGCGTCCTCCGGTCCGACCTGGGCCGCCGGCTCGGCCTCTGCTCGGACACCGGCCCACTCCCCCACGACCACTCCGCCCCTCCCCCCAACCATCCCCCCAACCCTCCCCCCATCCATCCCCCCATCCATCCACAAGGACGGACCGCACCATGATCGACGCCACCGGGCGCCCCCAGTCAGTGCTCGTGCTCGGAGGCTCCTCCGAGATCGCCCAGGCCATCGTGGCCGAGCTCGTCCCCGGGCGGTGCCGGACGGTGATCCTGGCCGGGCGCCCGAGCGGACGCCTCGACGCGGCGGCGGACGCCGCCCGGGCCGCCGGCGCCGACGTGGTCGAGACCGTGGGGTTCGACACCACCGACCTGGCGGGAGTGCCGGCGGTGATCGACGACGTGTTCACCCGCTTCGGCGACATCGACCTTGTGCTGGCGGCGGCCGGCGCCCTGGGCCCCCAGGCCGAGCTCGAGTCCGACCCCCTGGCCACGGCCGAGCTCATCACCACCAACTTCACCGGTCTGGCCGCCGCCCTCCTCGCCACCGCCACCCGCATGCGGAACCAGGGTCACGGACGGATCGTGGTGATCTCCTCGGTCGCGGGTGACCGTCCCCGCAGGGCCAACTTCATCTACGGGTCGACGAAGTCCGGACTCGACGCCTTCGCCCAGGGCCTGGGCGACTCGTTGGTCGGCTCCGGGGTGGGCGTGACGGTCGTGCGCCCCGGATTCGTGGTGGGGCGGATGACCGAGGGCATGGACCCCGCTCCGTTCTCGACGACACCGGAGGCCGTGGCCGGGGCGGTGGTGGCGGGCATCGCGTCGGGGGCGGACGTGGTCTACGCGCCCCCCGTCCTGCGATGGGTCTTCGCCGTGATGCGCGTGTTGCCCCGCGCCCTGTGGCGCCGCATGCCCGGCTGAGCACCACCGTGGCGACCCGGCCCACCCGGCCGACCGGGCCGGGCCATCAGTCGACCAGCGTGGCGGCCACGTCGGGGACGTAGGTATAGAGGTCGCGGGGCGGGCGGTGGTACGAGTCGTCCTTGACCCGCTTCGGGAGCTTCAGCCGGGCCTCGTCGATCGGCTGGTACGGGACCTGCCCGAGCAGGTGGGCGATGCAGTTGATGCGGGCGGCCCGCTTGTTCCCGGCGTCCACCACGTACCAGGGGGACTCGGGGGTGTCGGTGTGGAGGAACATGGCGTCCTTGGCCCGCGAGTAGTCCGACCAGCGCTGGCGGGCCTCCAGGTCCATCTCGCTCAGCTTCCAGCGGCGCAGCGGGTCGTTGATCCTGCTCTGGAACCGCCGCTCCTGCTCGTCGTCACTGACGGAGAACCAGTACTTGACCAGGATGATCCCGTCCTCGATGAGCAGGTGCTCGAATACCGGGCACTGGGAGAGGAAGCGGTGGTACTCCCCCGAGGTACAAAAGCCCATCACGTGCTCGACGCCCGCCCGGTTGTACCAGCTGCGGTCGAACAGGACGAGCTCGCCGGCCGACGGGAGTTGGTTGACGTAGCGCTGGAAGTACCACTCGGTGCGCTCGCGCTCGGTCGGTGCCGGCAGGGCCACGATCCGGCAGATGCGGGGGCTCAGGTACTCGGAGATCCGCTTGATCACCCCGCCCTTGCCCGCGGCGTCCCGTCCCTCGAAGACCACGACGACCCGGGTCCCGGTCTGGCGGATCCACTCGGTCATGGTGGTCAGCTCGGCCTGTAGGCGGAGCAGCTCGACGTCGTAGAGCCGCTTCGGCAGCCCCCGTGACGCGGACGACTCCTCGGCGTTCCACCCCCGGATGCTGTCCTCGGGTCGACGGTGGACGGGTGGGTCGGTCTTGGGCACGGGGCTCAGCCTTCCTCAAACCATCGGTCGGCTGCCACCACGGCCTCGCCGGACCTGCGGTCAGGCGCGCTTCACTGGGGCCATGCGCAGCAGGAGCTTCTTGCGGCCCACCGAGGTGAAGATCACCTCGGCCTCGGCGTCGTCGCCGGACCCTGCGGTCGCCACCACCCGGCCCTCACCCCACTGGCCGTGCACGACGACGTCGCCCACGGCCAACCCGAGCAGCTCGGCACCGGTCGACGCCGGGGTCCGCCTGCGGCGGCCGTTGGCGTCGAAGGTGCCCTCACCGGGGGAGACCCCGCTGCCGAACACCGACCGCCCCGGTGTGCCCTGGCGGTCCTCGACCTCCGGAATCCGCCGGAACGGTCCCGACTCCCCGCCGTAGGTGGAGCCGGTCGACCCCCATCCCCGGTCGACGGCGACGTCGCGCACCAGCTCGGCGGGGATCTCGTTGAGGAACCGGCTCGGGATGTTGGAACCGGCGTTGCCCCACAGCATCCGGCTCCACGCGTGGGAGACGTAGAGGTGGCGCTCGGCCCGGGTGATCCCCACGTAGCAGAGCCGTCGCTCCTCCTCCAGCTCGACCGGGTCGCCGAGCGAACGCACGTGGGGGAACACACCGTCCTCCATGCCGACCAGGAACACCGCCGGGAACTCCAGGCCCTTGGCGATGTGCATCGTCATGAGCGAGACGGTGGTGCCGTCGCCGTCGAGCTGGTCGGAGTCGGCCACCAGGGCGGCCGCCTCCAGGAACTCGGCCAGGGTCCGGTACTCACCGGCCACACCGACCAGCTCGTCCACGTTCTCCACCCGGCCGAGTGCCTCGATGGTCCCCTCCGCCAGCAGCTCGCTGCGGTAGCCGGTCCCCTCGACGACCGCGGTCACCAGCTCACCGGGGCCGAGGGACGGGTTGGCCGCATCCCCACCGTCGCCATCCACGCCGCCGGCCACAACAGCCACCGGCCGGGGAGGAACCCCCGGGGCCAGGGCGTCACCCTCCCCGTCGACCAGGTCGGGGACGGCCATCCGACCGCGCAGGTCATCCAGGAGATCGGCGAGCGCCTCAAGGGACGCGCCCGCCTTGCCGCCCACACCGGCCTCGCCGGCGTCGGCCACGGCCTGGCCGAAGGAGACCCCGCGCTGACCGGCCCACGCGGCCAGCTTGGCCACCGACGTCTCGCCCACGCCGCGCTTGGGCACGTTGACGATGCGCCGCCAGCTCACCTCGTCGTCCGGATTGACCAGCACCCGCAGGTACGCGAGGACGTCCTTGACCTCCTTGCGGTCGTAGAACTTGGTGCCGCCCACCACCTTGTAGGGGACCTCGGCCCGGACCATCGCCTCCTCGAGGGCGCGGCTCTGGGCGTTGGTGCGGTAGAAGACGGCCACGTCGCCCCACCGCAGCGACCGCTCGCTGCGCAGGCGCACGATCTCGTGGGCCACCCACTCGGCCTCGTCGTGCTCGTCCTCGGCCCGGTAGCGGACGATCTGCTCGCCGGCCCCCTTGTCGGTCCACAGCGACTTGGGCTTGCGGGACACGTTGTTGGTGATCACCGCGTTGGCCGCGTCGAGGATGGTCTGGGTCGACCGGAAGTTCTGGTCGAGGGTGATGGCCATCGCGTCCGGGAACGCCTGCTCGAAGTCGAGGATGTTGGAGATGTCGGCACCACGGAACCGGTACACCGACTGGTCGCTGTCCCCCACCACCACGATGTTCCGGTGACCGCCGGCGAGCTGCACGGCAAGTGCGTTCTGGACGGCGTTGGTGTCCTGGTACTCGTCGATCAGGATGTGGGTGAACCGGCCCCGGTAGTGCTCGAGCACGCCGGGATGCTCCTTGAACAGCCGGACCGCATTGAGCAGCAGGTCGTCGAAGTCCATGGCGTTGGCCGCCAGCATCCGCTTCTGGTAGAGGTCGAAGACGTCGGCGATCTTGCGGTCGAAGATCGAGATGGCCGCGGCGCGGTACTCGGCGGGGCCCTGCTGGCGGGACTTGGCCTGGCTGATCTGGCCCAGGATGGACCGTGGGGACATCTTCTTGGTGTCGATGTCCAGCTCGCGGGCGATGATCTCGACGAGTCGCCGCGAGTCGGCGTCGTCGTAGATGGTGAACGATCCCTTGTAGCCGAGGAGGTCGCCGTGGGCCCGCAGGATCCGCACGCACGCCGAGTGGAAGGTCGAGACCCACATGCGGTCGGCCCGGGGCCCGACCAGCTCGGCCACCCGCCTGCGCATCTCGTCGGCCGCCTTGTTGGTGAAGGTGATGGCCAGGATCTGCCACGGCGCGGCGTCACCGGTGGCGATGAGGTGGGCGATCCGACGGGTCAGCACCCGGGTCTTGCCCGAGCCGGCTCCGGCCACGATGAGCAGGGGGCCGCCCCGGTGGACGACCGACGCCTCCTGGGACGGGGTGAGCCCGGCGACGAGCTCGTCGATCCCGGCGGGCTGGAACCGCGGCGGGCCGTCGAGGGCCAGTCGGCTGTC
>JBEKCS010000088.1:0-11447 GCA_050014755.1 Acidimicrobiales bacterium | reverse complement strand
ATCCCGGCGGCACCGAACGCGCGCAGAAGTCCGGCGCCGGCCTCCCAATGCGCCGTCATGCATAATCACGCCCCATGTGGCCGCGTCGCCGGCTCCCAGCGCACGCCGAACCGGCGTTCGGTGCGCCGGCCACAATGACAACTACTTTGCCCAACTGGACCAGATCGGACGGCTCCGATCTCCAACTTTCTCGTGGCGAGCCTCACTTGACGGAAGCGGGGGACCTCGGTGCCTTTCGCAGGCATCCATGCCGCTGACCTGCACTTTGTCAGCGGGCAGCAGTTGGGAGACCTCCGGCAGGAACCCTGGTGTAACTGAATCCCGAGGAACCTCCGGATCGAGGGGAGGGATGCAGAAGATGGCCCACCCCTCAGTTGCTGTTGCGTATCGCTCGAATCAGTGCGTTCACGTCCACCTCGGCACCGGCAGTCCAGGCCGCCTGATCGAGCCTGCCACCAGATCGTGCAGCAGACCCATCCATATTGTGAAGTGATCGGGTCAATGATTGATAATGTCGTCAACTATGCGCTTCGGGACGTTCGTGCGGCACCTACGCATCCTGGCCACCAGGAGTCCTGCTGAGGCTGCCGATACGCCACAAGTTGCTCGGGCGGCCGCTCGCCACGGCAGGTCGCTCCAGCTGCGCCATGTGGACGCCGGCTCCTGCAACGGGTGCGAGATGGAAATCGCTTCGATCTTCTCGCCGGTCTTCGATGCCGAGCGCTTCGGCATTCGACTCGAGGCATCGCCCCGGCACTGCGATGGACTGCTCGTCACCGGACCGGTCACCCATAACATGGCTGGTCCACTGCGGAAGACCTACGACGCAGTGCCCGAGCCGCGGGTCGTGGTGGCGCTGGGCGACTGTGCGCGCGACTGCGGGGTGTTCCGGGGCGCCTACGGAGTGGAAGGTTCCGTCGGCGACGTGCTCCCGGTGGATGTGGAGATTCCCGGCTGCCCTCCCGACCCGGACACCATCATCCGCGCACTGCGCAAATTGGCCGGATCCTGATGGTCGATCTGTTCTTGACGGCCGCGCTCGTCGGACTGGCGGCCGCACTGGCTGGAGCGACGCCGTCCGAGCGGTCACGGACGCGGATCTCTGTCGGTCTGACCGTGATCGCATGCGGGCTCGCCCTGGTCGTGGCGGTCCATGTCCTCACTACCGGCGACGCCGTGAGGTTCCATACCGACCGGCTGCTCCCGCTCTCCGGATTCACGTTGCGTCTCGACCGTTTCGGCGCTCTTTTCGTTGCGACCTCGGCCGTCGTCGGCGCCAGTGCCATGATCTACCGACTCGGCTACGAGGGGCACGGACTATCCAGTCGCACGGCCTCGTTCGTCCTGCCGGTCTTCGTCACCATGCTCCTCCTGGTCCCGGCGGCCGCCGACGTGACCACCTTCCTCTTCGTGTGGGAGATGATGGCGGTGACGTCCCTCCTGCTCGTGCTGGCCGACCACCGGTATCGGCACGACGTGCAGACGGCGGGTCAGTGGTATGCCGTGATGACCCAGGCCGGCTCGGCGGCCATCCTCGTCGGCCTGGTCCTGTTGGCCACCCAGGCCCACAGCCAGTCGTTTGCCGCCATCGCCATGGTGGCGCCGCACTTCAGCCCCTGGATCCGGAGTACGGCGTTCATGCTCGTGTTGATCGGCTTCGCATCCAAGGCCGGTGCGGTACCACTGCACGTCTGGCTCCCCCGGGCCCATGCCGAGGCGTCCGGACCGGTGTCCGCGCTGATGTCGGCGTCGATGGTCAACCTCGGGATCTACGGCATCCTCCGGGTGGGCGATGGACTGCTGCACGTGGGGCCGGCTTGGTGGTGGCTCGTGGTGATGGGCATCGGGGCGCTCTCGGCCCTCTTCGGGGCACTGCACTCGGCTACGAGTCGCGATCTCAAGCGTCTGCTCGCCTACTCGACGACAGACAACATGGGGTTGGTCCTCGTCGGGGTGGGGGCGTCCGGACTGTTCGCCTCGACGGGTCACCCGGCGCTGGCGCTTCTGGCCCTGGTGGCCGCCCTGCTTCACGTGGTCTTCCACGCCGTGTTCAAGGGGAGCCTCTTCCTTGCCGCCGGCTCGATCCAGCAGGCGACTGGTACGCGGGACCTCGACAGCCTGGGCGGGTTGCTGACGCGGATGCCGGTCACCGGAGCGATCTTCCTGATCGGGGGCCTGGGTCTGGCGGCCCTGCCCCTGGCGTGCGGCTTCGTCAGTGAGTGGCTGCTACTGCAGAGCATGCTGCACGGCCTGCCGACGTCGAACGCAGCCGTCGCCGTGGCGATGCCCATCGGCGTGGGCGTACTGGCCTTGACCGGCGGACTGGCGGCGTTCACGTTCGTGAAGGCCGCCGGCATCGGCCTGCTGGGCCTCCCCCGGACGGAGGCGGCGGCCTCGGCCCGGGACGTGTCCGGGTGGATGTCGGTCGGAGGAGTAATCCTCGCCGGGCTCTGTCTCCTCTTCGGTGTGGCCCCATTCCTCGTCATTCCCGCGGTGACCGACGCGGCCCGCAGCTTGACTGGCGTCCGGGCACCGGATCCCGTCGGCCAGGGTTGGCAGCTCGACCTGTCGGGCGCCCACAACCAGCTGGCCCCCGGACTGCTGGCCGCCGTCCTCCTCGTGGCCGTGCTGGCGGTGGCGCTGGTTCGCCGTCGGTCCGGAGCTGAACCGGTCCGGGTGACCGAGGCCTGGGGCTGCGGCCGCGAATTCCAGACGGCGGCGATGGAGTACACGGCTACGTCGTTCGGGGAGCCCCTCACCCGCGTCTTCGAGAACGTGCTCAGCCCGTCTCGCGACGTCGACGTCAGTCATGTAGCGGAGTCGCGCTTCTACGTCGAAGCCGCCACGGTCCACACCTTGCTCGATGACGCCTTCGAGCGCCGCCTCTACGACCCCGCCAACCGGGGGCTGCAGCGTTGGGGTTCGGTCGCCCGGCTGGTGCCCAATGGGAGCGTGCACCGCTACCTCGCCTTCGGCATGTTGGCACTGGTCATCGTCCTGGTGGTGGTGGCGTGAGTTCCGGCTGGTCGAACGCCTCGATGGCGGCCACCTCGTTGCTGCAGGTCATCGGGGCCGTCATCGGTGGCCCGCTCCTCGTCGGGCTGATGCGCAAGGTGCGGTGTCGGCTCGAGGGACGGATCGGGCCGCCGGTGCGCCAGCCGCTGCTCGACCTCCGCAAGCTGGCCGGACGGCAACGAACCCGACCAGCGCACGCCAGCTGGATGTTCTCGTTGGCCCCGCTGGTGCAGGTGGCCACGACCCTGGTTGTCGCCGCCATCGCCCCGCTGCTGGCTACCGACCCGGTCCTCGGGTGGAGCGCCGACCTCTTCGCCGTCATCTACCTGCTCCTCCTCGGAACTGTCGCCCTCGGTCTCGGTGCCCTCGACACGGGCACGGCGTTCGGTGGCATGGGCGCGAGTCGGGCCCTCACCATCGGCGCGGTGGCCGAGCCCGCGCTGCTGGTGTCGATCCTGGCCCTCTCGGTGCCGGCGCACTCGTCCAACCTGCCCACGATCATCGCCACGTCACTCGCCCACCCCCTCTTGTTGGCCACGCCACAGCGCCTGCTGGCCCTGGCCGCATTCGTCATCGTGATCATCGCCGAGAGCGGCCGGTTGCCCGTTGACAACCCCGATACCCATCTCGAGCTCACGATGATCCACGAAGCCATGGTCCTCGAGTACTCCGGCTCGGATCTGGCCCTGGTCAAGCTGGGCGGGTCCATGCGACTGGCCGTGCTCATGGCCCTCTTCGTCGACCTCTTCGTGCCCTGGGGCATCGCCACCCGACCGGGACCGGAGCACCTGGCCGTCGCCCTCGTGGCCCTGGTGGCGAAGGTGGCGGTGCTGGGTGCCGGGCTGGGCGCCTTCGAGGTGGCCGTGGCCAAACTCCGTCTGTTTCGCGTCCCCGAGCTCATGGCCGGCGCATTCGTGCTGGCCGTACTGGCCGTGGTGTCGGCCCTGGTGCTGGCATGACGACAGACGCCGCCCTCACGTTGGCCGCCGGCGCGGTGTTGGTGTGCGCGGTGATGGTTCTCTGGTTGTCTTCGGTGCCGGCCGTCATTCGGGTAGTGGCTCTCCAGGGTGCCGCCCTTGGTTCGGCAGCTCTGATCCTCGGTGTCCACCAAGGCGATCCTGGATTGATCGCCACCGCTGTCGTCGTGGTGCTGGTGAAGGGCGCGGTGATCCCTTTGCTTCTCGGACGGGTCGGTGGGGAGGGTGTGTTCGACCGCGAGACCCGGCCCCTCGTGAACGTGCCGGCCGGACTTGTCGCCTCCGCCGTGCTGATCCTGATCGCCTTCCTCACCACCCGGGGTATCGGCCGGTTCGTAGGCAGCCGAGCCGGGGCGCTGGTCCCGGTGGGGGTGGCGACCCTCCTTCTCGGCTTCCTGGTGCTGGTGACCCGTCGGCGTCCGGTCATCCAGATCGTGGGGCTGCTGATGGTCGACAACGGGATCGCTCTCGTAGCGTTCCTGTCCACCGCCGGTGTGCCCTTCCTCATCGAGCTCGGCGTGTCCCTCGACGTCCTGCTCGGCGTGATCGTGCTGATGGTGCTGACCCGCCGGCTCCGGTCGGAGTTCGGGAACATCGACCTCGACGAACTACAGGACCTGCGCGACTGATGGCCCTCGTCCTGCTGCTCGTGTTGCCGCTGCTCGGAGGGGTTGTCGTCGCCGTCGCTCCCCGGCACCCTCTGGCCCAGTGGACGGCGGTGGCCACCAACGGGGCGACTCTGGCGCTCGGGATCGCCGTGACTGTCCGGGTGGTCGGATCCGTGGCGCTGACCGGGGCGTGGGGGGTGCTCCGCGCCGATGCTCTCAGCGCGTTCATGGTCGTGGTCATCGGCGTGGTCGCCCTCCTCACCTCGTGGCTCGGCATCCGCACCGTCGCCTTCGAACGGCGGGACGGTCGCTCCACCCGGGGCCGGGCGACGGGCTACGGGATACTCGTCCAGATCTTCGTCGCCACCATGCTCCTCGCCGTACTGGCCTCCAACCTCGGCGTGCTGTGGGTCGCGGTGGAGGCCACGACGATCGTGACGACCTTCCTCGTGGGCCACCGCCGCACCAAGGGTGCGTTGGAGGCTTCCTGGAAGTACCTGGTTATCTGCTCGGTCGGCATCGCCCTTGCCTTCCTCGGCACCGTGTTCGTCTACCTGGCCGCACTGCACGCCGGCGGCCACTCGGCCGGCGCGCTCGACTGGACATCCCTCATGGCCCGCGCCCGCGGGCTCGACCCCTCAGTCATGCGCCTCGCCTTCGCCCTGCTGGTGCTCGGCTACGGCACGAAAGTCGGGCTCGCCCCGATGCACAGCTGGTTGCCGGACGCCCATAGCCAGGCCCCAGCCCCGGTGTCGGCCCTGATGTCGGGTGTGCTCCTGACCGTCGCCTTCTACGCCATTCTGCGATTCAAGGCCGTAGTGGACCTGGCCGTCGGCCCGGCGTTCCCGCGGACTCTCCTGGTCATCGTAGGACTCCTTTCGCTGGCCGTCGCCGCTTCGCTCCTGATCGCCCAGCGCGACTACAAGCGGATGCTGGCCTACTCCAGCATCGAACATATGGGGCTGATCGCATTGGGAGCTGCGGCGGGCATCCGATTGGCCATCGCCGCCGTCCTGCTGCAGATCCTCGGACACGGCCTGACCAAGACGGTGCTGTTCCTCACCTCCGGCGAGATCCTGGCCGCCGAGGGCACCAGTCAGATCGACGGCGTCCGAACCCTCCTGGCGCGGCGCCCGGTCCTCGGGGGCGTCTTCGGCATCGGGCTGGTGGCCCTGCTCGGGCTGCCCCCGTTCAGCCTGTTCAGCAGCGAACTCCTGATGACCCGGGCAGAGTTCCAGGTGGGTCTCGGGTGGGTAGCCGTGGTCGCCGTCGGTCTCATGGTGGTCATCTTCGTGGCCGTTGTCGGACATGCCCGCCGCATGCTGCTCGGCGGTGAGGTCTCCGACACCCCTGTACCCGGCCCG
This sequence comes from Acidimicrobiales bacterium, assembly GCA_050014755.1. Lineage (GTDB taxonomy): Bacteria > Actinomycetota > Acidimicrobiia > Acidimicrobiales > RAAP-2 > Bog-756. The sequence goes on along the minus strand of JBEKCS010000088.1, from coordinate 5,483 downwards.
CCCCGCTGGGTTACCGCCCCACTCGTCGGTGGCCTGGCCATCTGCGCCTTCATCGGGGTCGCCGCTTGGCCCCTGGACGGCCTCCTCCAAGCTGCAGCCAAGGTGGTGGCGCCGTGACACCTCCTGACGTACCGGAGTCGGCGACCGCGCCCGGGTTCGTACCGTGCGGGTTGCACCGGTGGGCGGCCCGCGTCGAACCGTCGGAACTGGTGGAGGTGGCCTCGGCCCTGCTGGCCGACGACATGCGGATCGCCCTGGTTTCCGGGCACGACGACGGGACGTCGATGCGCGTCGTCTATCTCTTCACCTCGGGGCCACCCGACCGACGGATCGAGCTACACGTCCCCGTGGACCGATCGCACCCCGAGTTGCCGACGCTCTCCGGCATCTCGTTTGCGGCAAGCCGGTTCGAACGCGAGCTCCAGGACCTGTTCGGAATCGAGCCTCGGGATCATCCCCAACCCCGGCGTTTGGTCCTGCACCAGCACTGGCCAGCCGGGTGGCACCCGATGCGGTACGACGCGGGGCCTACGCCGGCGATGGTCGACGACGCCGGGCAGTACCCGTTCGTACCCGTCGAGGGAACGGGTGTCTACGAGATCCCGGTCGGCCCGGTGCACGCCGGTCTGATCGAACCCGGACACTTCCGGTTCTGGGTGGTGGGGGAGACGATCCTTCGCATGAAGGCGCGGCTGTGGTTCGTCCACAAGGGCATCGAACGTCACTTCGAGGGGAAGACGATCGCCAATGGGCTGGCCATCGCCGAACGCATCTCCGGAGACACTGCCGTCGGACACGGCATCGCGTACTGCCAGGCGGTAGAGGATGCGCTGGGAGTCGACGTGCCCGCCGAAGCGCAGGTGTTGCGCGCCATCCTCCTCGAAATGGAACGGATCTACAACCATGTCGGCGACGTCGGAGCACTCTGCAACGATGTCGGATTCGGACTCGCCAACGCGTGGGCTCTGTCACTGCGCGAGCATCTTCTCCAGTTGAATCGCGAACTGACCGGCCACCGCCTTCTGCGCGGAGGAGTTGCCGTGGGGGGAGCGAAGCTCGAGAGGCTGCTGACGAGCTCCGAACTGGAGGAGATCGCTGGCCGATTCGACGACCTCGTCGAGCTGGCCAGTTCGAACGCCTTCGTGATGGAGCGATTCTCCGGGACGGCGACGCTGGACCGATCACATGCTTTGGACCTGGGCTTGGTCGGAGTGGCAGCCCGGGCATCGGGCGTTGCTTCCGACGCTCGCATGGCGCATCCGTTCGTCGGGTCCGGAGATCGCTTTACACCGGTGACACAAGATGGAGGCGACGTCATGGCGCGATACCGGGTCCGGGTCGACGAAGTGCGAGCTTCGATCCAGCTCCTGGGGGAGCTGATCACTCGTGCCGTTCCGATGCAGTCCATGGCGCCAGATGGTGGCAAGGCTGCTACGAACCGATCTCACGGAGGAGTGGGTGTCGTCGAAGGGTGGCGGGGTGTGATCGTTCACCGCGTCGAGCTGGGTGCTGACGGGACTCTTGCCCGGGTAAAGGTGGTCGACCCGTCCTTCCTCAACTGGCCGGGGCTTCCGGTGTCGTTGGCCGACACGATCGTTCCGGACTTTCCGCTTGCCAACAAGAGCTTCAACCTCTCCTATGCGGGAAACGACCTCTGATGCCAGACCACGGGATACCACCTACGCCGTCCTCAGTGGAGCTGACCAGGGAAGGTGGGTGGATCGACCCCAGATCCGCCTCCCCGCATTCGCTCCGACACCTGTGGACGCCTGCCATTCCCGGCCGTAACGAAGAGGAGAATCGTCAATGACGACACCAATCCATCAGGTCAAGGCCGAATTCTTCAAGACACTCGGTCACCCTGCCCGGATCCGAGTCCTGGAGATCCTGCGTGAGGGCGAGCGACCGGTGAGCGAGCTGATCCTGGAGACGGGACTCGAGGCCTCGCATCTCTCGCAACAACTCGGGATCATGCGTCGGGCGAACCTGGTTCAGGCGCGCAAGGTGGGATCCAGTGTCCTGTACACCGTGAGCGATCCGCAGATCTTCGATCTGTTGGAGATCGCCAAGCGCATCATCCGGAACTCGTTGACGGAAACCCAGGATCTACTCGAACAGATGTAGCTGGAACCTCGACACGAACCAACGTGGTCTTGCGATCGATCCCCGGATGCCGCCGATGGTCCACCCGAGAGTGTGGCGAGCGACCGGCGCATCGATCGCATCAAGGAAGAACCGACCACGACCTGCCGCCTTTTCGTTGATTGCGCGTAGTGTGCATCCACGCACAGCGTGTACCCGTTCCCCTCTCCACCTCGCAGACGCCTCGGTGGAGCAGTTCCTGGCCGCAGCCAGGACGGTGCTGGCTGAAACGCTGGGGAAGGCCCGCCTCGCTCTCCAGGAACTCGAAGGACTCGGAAGCTGATGCGGGAGGCGATGGGCGGCGCCAGGCATTGAACGGCCGGGTGGAGGCCACGGGAGGAGGTCGTCGGACTCGAACCCCGATCGCACGGTGCCCCCTGAGGATCACCGACGATGCGTCACAGTATCGAAGGCTGCGATTGGGGTCGTTGGCCGAGGCGCACACCCTTGCCGTGCCCGATTCCCACCGGCGAATCAGGTCAGTAGCCCGGTAACGGAGCAGGTGGGCTCGGGCCGAAATCGGGCCCGGAACGCGCGACCGTTCCCGGGGAATGTCATGCTCACCGGGTGCCAACCGACCGGACGACCGCGCGGCGAGCGCAGTTCTGGCGCTCCCCGGCCGACCAGCCCCGATGGGCACGCCCGTCCCTGCTGGCCGTGGCCGCGGTGGCCGCGGCCGCCTACGCGTGGCGGGCACCGAGCTACCTCGAGGCGTACTACGCGGCAGCCGTCCGGAGCATGTCGATGAGCTGGCACGACTTCGTGTTCGGCGCGTTCGACCCCGCCGGCACGGTCACCCTCGACAAGCTTCCCGGTGCCTTCTGGGTCCAGGCGCTCGCCGTCCGCTTCTTCGGGGTCCACGCCTGGGTGATCGTCCTGCCCCAGGTCGTCGAGGGGGTGCTCTCGGTGCTGGTGCTCTACCGGGTGGTCCGGCGGCTCTGCGGTGCGCGGGCCGGGATCCTGGCCGCGGTCGTCCTGGCCGGCTCACCGGCGACCGTCGCCCTCGACCGGGGGAACATCTCCGACACGCTGATGATCCTGCTCCTCCTGTTGGCCGCCGACGCCGCGGTGGCCGCGGTGCTCGACGACCGTTGGGTCTGGCTGGTGCTCGCCGGGTTCTGGGTCGGCGCGGCCTTCCAGGCCAAGATGATCGAGGCGTGGATCGCCCTCCCGGCCTTCGTCCTCGTCTACGCGGTCGCGTCCGCCGGGTCGTGGCGCCACCGGGTGGCCGGGTGCGGGACGATGGTGGCCGTGGCCGTGATGGCGTCGCTCAGCTGGATGACCGTCGTCACCCTGGTGCCGTCGGCGTCCCGGCCCTACGTGGACGGGAGCCAGAACGACTCGCTCTTCCAACAGGTCTTCGTCTACAACGGCTTCGGTCGGGTGGACCAGGAGACGCCGAACCAGCTCCTCAGCCAGTCGATCGGGCTGCGGATCCCGCCGCCACCGCCACCGTCGTGGCACCGGCTCCTCACCGGGGCGCTGGGGCGCGACGGGGGATGGTTGTTGCCGGCCGCGGTGGTGTCGTGCGCGGCGGGGCTCTTCGCCCGACGACGGCGTCCCCGGGGTGACCCTGCCCGGGCCCACGCCCTCCTGTGGGGCGCATGGCTGGTGGCCATGGGCCTCAGCTTCAGCGTCGGGTCCAGCCTCAACGCCTACTACGTGGCCGCGCTGTCGCCGCCGGTCGCCGCGCTCGTCGCCTCCGGCGCGCAGCTGGCCTGGCGTGGGCGGAGGTCGACCGCGGTCCGGATCACCGTGGCGGCCACCGTGGTGGTGACCGTCGGCTACGCCGCGTGGCTCGTGCCCGGGTCGGGGACCGGGCTGCCCGGGTGGCTCGAGGTGGCGGTCCTAGTGATCGGTACCGCCGCGGTGGCCGCGTTGACGGTGTCGGCGCGGCCCGGTCGATCGCAACGACCGGCCGCGGTCGCCCTGGTCGGCTCGCTGGCCGCGGTGCTGCTCGTCCCCGTGGTGGCGTCCGTGTCGATGGTGGCCAACCGCCTCGGTCCGTTCGACACGCCCTTCCAGCCCCAGGCGGTCACCGTGGCGGTCCGGGACTTCTTCGGGGTACTGGCCACGACGGAACAGCTCCTGCCCCAGATCGAGCGGGCCCGAAACGGTGCCCCCTACCTGATGGCGACCGAGACCTCGGCGCTGGCCGCGCCGTTCATCTACGACTCGGGCCAGGAGGTGCTCCCGATCGGCGGGTTCATCGGGACGATTCCGGCCCCGACGCTGCCGGCCATCGAGTCGATGGTCCATGCCGGCGCGTTCCACCTGGTGATCCAGTCGCCCACTCCGGCCGACCGGCGGCTGGTGTGGATCGAGCACCACTGCCTCCGGCTTCCCCGGCCCACGACCGCGGTCCCGACTGCCGCCACCTTCTCCCTCTATTTCTGCCAGCCCACTTCGTAATGGGGGTCCGGCCGTGAGCCTCCTGCGCCGGGCCGTCGAGCGTCAGCCCCGTACCGGTGTGCTCATCGGGGCCGGACAGGTCGGCTTCGTGGTCTTCCTCGCCGTCTGTGTGGCCCTGCATCCCGGGTTCGTCCTCAAGGCGGACGAGGGAGGGATCAGCAACTACGGCATCCACGTGAAGACCGTCGTCCCGTACACGCTTGCGTTCGCCTCGTGCGCCGGCTTCTCGTGGGCGGCGGCACGGCACTGCCCGACGGACGATCCCGGGCAGCGTGGCCTGCACCGGCTCCTCGTCGTCTACTCGGGGTTGCTGCTCGTCACACTGGCGAGCACGTACGGGTACTCGCTGGACGTCGTGTGGAAGGACGTGCACGTGGTGATCGGCGCGGCGTTGGTGGTGTTCGAGGTGGTGGGGTCGGTCTGGATGTACCTACGCCTCGGCGGGCGGTGTGACGCGTTGTTCCTCGCGGTGCAGCTGATCGGCTTCGTGCTGGCCGGTGTCACGCTGGTCGGTCTCCTCCACGTCCTGTTCCTCGGCCAGGCCCTGGCAACGGTCGGATTCGGCCTCCTGTTGATCCGGTCCGGGTGTGCGGTCCCGTTCGACGATCGGTCGAACCTAACCTCAGGCGGGTGACGACCGGAGGGAGTGCTTCGACAGCAGCCGAATCCGGCGGCGCGCACTCGGCCACCCGACGGCGGGCCGACGGGCGCACGTCGGCCACCGGCCGTGAGCGGGTGGTGGCCCTCGACGGCCTGCGGGCCGTGGCCCTGTGCATCATCATGGGCTACCACTTCGGGGTCGGGCACTTCCAGGGCGGCTTCTTCAGCCTCGACATCTTCTACGTCCTGTCCGGCTACCTGATCACCGGCCTGTTGCTGGGGGAGTGGGCGAGAGCGGCCCGCATCACGCTCTCCGCCTTCTGGCTCCG
>JBEKCS010000087.1:0-11572 GCA_050014755.1 Acidimicrobiales bacterium | reverse complement strand
ACCCGCCACGGGTGACCGTCACCGTCGGACCCCCGGTCGGCCTCGAGCTCACCGACGCGGTGGCCGACACGGCAGCGCTCATGGCCGCCATCGTCGGCCTGCTCCCCGACGAGGCACGCCGGGAGCACGTTCCCACCGACGAGGAATTGGCCGCCACACGTCCCTCGGCGTGACCGTACGCGCCACCACCCGTCCGGCCTACGGGGCCCGGACCACCCTGGCCGTGGCCGCCGTCTCGGCCGTCAACGGACTCTCCCGTGCCCTCGGGCGGGGGAGCGGCACGGTGGCCGGCGGTCGTGCCGGACTCGTCATCGACCCCGGGCTCCTCGCCTCGCTGGCGCACGACCGGCGGGTGGCGCTGATCTCGGGGACCAACGGCAAGACGACGACCACCCGACTGTTGGCCGCCGCCCTGGACGGGGCGGGTGGCGCCGCGTCGGTCGTCAGCAACGACACGGGGGCCAACATGCCACCCGGGCACGTCGCCGCCCTGGTCGGGTCGCCGTCCGCCCCCATTGCCGTGTTGGAGGTCGACGAGGGCTATCTGGGCCGGGTAATCGACGACACCGACCCGGCGGTGATCGTGCTCCTCAACCTCTCGCGCGACCAGCTCGACCGGATCTCCGAGGTACGCATGCTGGTCGACCGGTGGCGTGCCGCGCTCGGCGGCCTGGTGGGTCCCGGTCCCGGGGTGGCGGGGACCGTGGTGGTGGCCAACGCCGACGACCCGATGGTGGCCTGGGCCGCCCAGGCGGCCCCGGCGGTCCGGTGGGTCGGTGCCGGACAGGTGTGGCACGACGACGCCGTGGGCTGCCCTGCGTGCGGAGGGCGGATCTCGTTCGACGGCGGCGGCTGGTGGGGATGCGACAGCTGCGAGTTCGCCCGGCCGGACACCGATGCCGAGGTGGTCGGGCACGAGCTGGTCGTGGCCGACGGGGTCCGCCACGAGTTCGCCCTGGAGCTCCCCGGGCAGTTCAACCGGGCCAACGCCGGTATGGCGGCGATCGCCGCCCTGTCCATGCCGGGAGCCGACGGTGGACCTGCTGCCGTCGACGCGGTCCTCGGGCGCCTGCGCGCGGTGACCGAGGTGGCCGGCCGGTTCTCGACGGTGACCCGTGGTGGTCGCCCGGTCCGCCTCATGCTGGCCAAGAACCCGGCCGGGTGGACGGCGGTGTTCGACCTCTTCGACGAGTCGGGGGACACCTCGGCCCCGGTGGTGCTGTCGGTCAACGCCCGCACCGCCGACGGGCTCGACACCAGCTGGCTGTGGGACGTGCCCTTCGAACGCCTGGCCGGCCGGTCGGTCGTGGCCACCGGCGACCGGCGGCTCGATCTCGCCGTCCGTCTCCGCTACGCCGAGGTCGATCACGACGTGGTCGACGGCCCCGTCGCCGCCCTCGACCACGCCCTATGGCGGTCCGCCCCGGGCCCGACGACCGAGTTCCTGGGCAACTACACCGCATTCGCCGACCTTCGGAGGGCGTTGTGAGTACGGACCGGAGCCGACCGCTCACCATCGCCGTCGTCTACCCCGACCTGCTCGGCACCTACGGCGACGGCGGCAACGCGCTGGTACTGGCCAGGCGGGCCGCGTGGCGGGGGATCGACGTCGACCTCGTCCAGGCACCGTCGGACCGGGCCCTGCCCGAGGCCGATCTGTACACGATCGGCGGTGGGGAGGACGGGCCCCAGGTCCGGGCGGCCACCTCCCTGGTCGACGACGGCACCCTGGCCCGCCGGGTGGAGGAGGGCGCGGTGGTGCTCGGGGTGTGCGCCGGGTTCCAGCTGCTCGGTCGGTCGTTCCCGGACAGCACGGGCGCACGGCGCGACGGACTGGGTCTGCTCGATCTCACCACCCGGAAGGGGACCGGGCCGAGGGCGGTGGGGGAACTGGTGGCCACTCCTGTCGCCGATGCCCCCCGCACGGCGCGCGGTGACCGTCTTCCGAGGCTCAGCGGCTTCGAGAACCACGGCGGGGTGACCACGGTGGGCTCCGGGGCACGGGTGCTGGCCACCGTCGAGCGCGGCGTGGGCAACGGCGGGGGGGGCGGCGACGAGGGGGCGTGGTCCGGGCGGGTGCTCGGCACCTACCTCCACGGCCCGGTGCTGGCCCGGAACACGGCGCTGGCCGACCTGCTGCTCGGCTGGGCACTTGCCCCCGAGGGCTCGCCGGTGGGGACGGGGGTCGTCCTCGAGCCGCTCGACGACCACGAGGAGCTGGCCCTGCGCTCCGAACGCCTGGAGGCGGTCGCGGCCCCGGGCGGGACAGGTTGGCGGGCGAAGGTGGCCCGGGTCCTGACAGGTCGCTGACCCATTGTGCGGGGTACGGTGGTCGATGAGCCCGATCCGGCCAATCGACGACAGGGAAGCCGGCATGTCCTGAGTGTGCTTCTCGGCCGACGGTGACCTTGCGGCGGGCGTGGTGATCGTGGGAATCGGCGTCGACGCCTGCCGTCACCTCGAAGCGAAGCCGGAGTATCTGTTCGTGGCCGCGCTACCCGTCCTGCTCGGAGTGCACCAGATCGACGAGGCATTCGTGTGGTGGAGCCTCCGTGGCATGGTGTCACCCCGGATCGGCACCGTGGCGATGTGGATCTACCTCCTGTTCGCACTGGTGCTCCTGCCGGTCATCGCGCCACTGCTGGTACTCGGAATCGAACGGACCCGGGCGAGGCGCCTGAGGATCGTGCCGTTCGTGGCGCTCGGGGCGGTGACCGGCGCCATCTTGTTGCACTCGATGCTCCGCACCCATCCGACGGCACGGCTCGGCGCGTATCACCTCGCCTACTCGGTCGGCCTCGAGCACGGGATCATCATCACCGGGCTCTACATCGTGGCGACCTGCGGCCCCATGCTGGTCTCCGGATTCCGACACCTCTTCTGGTTCGGCGTGTCCAACCTGATCGCCATCGCCGTGCTGGCCCGATTGTGTGCCGACGGGTTCACGTCGCTCTGGTGCTTCTATGCGGCGCTGGCCAGCGGGGCGATCGCGCTGTACCTCCGGTTCGGAGGGACGCGGCATCCGGTGTCGCCGACGCTGGCAGGCGCCTCCTCCCCGTGACGGGGGTGAGCTGCGTCCATTGGCGCCCCGGACGAGAGCGTCCGTAAGGTGTCGTCCGTGACTGTGTCGCCCGTGTTCGACGTGGTGGCCGAAAGCAAGCGCATCGGCCGAGAGGTGGCTGCACGGTGGGCAGACGACGTCGACGTCGGTGCACGGTTCCCGATCGAGACCGTCGACGAACTCCGCTCCGCGGGACTACTTGCCGCGTTGGTGCCGAAGGAGTCCGGCGGGGCCGGGTCAACAATTGGGGAGACGTCTCAGTCGGTGGCGGCCGTGGCCGCCCACTGTGGCTCGAGCGGCATGGTCCTGGCCATGCACCACATTCAGGTGGCGGCCATCGTGCGCCACGGGACGCCGGCCATGCGGGAACGGGTCTACCCCCTCCTGGTGGCCGGTGACCTTCTCCTGGCCAACGCCTTCAGCGAGGTCGGACTGGGGGGCGACGGGCGCAGGAGCATCTGTGCGCTCGAGCCGATCGACGGTGGCTTCCATCTCGACAAGCAGGCCTCCGCCGTGTCCTACGGGCAGTATGCGGACGGGGTGTTGGTCACGGCGCGACGGACTCCCGACAGCCCTGGACAGGAGCAGGCGTTCGCGGTGTGCCTGGCTCCCGATGTCAGCATGACGCCTGCCGGCGATTGGGACACCTTGGGCCTCCGCGGTACGTGCAGCGTCCCGATGCGTGTGGTCGCCGATGTGCCCGCCCACATGGTCGTCGACGACTTCGCCACGGCATTCGTCCGAACCGTGCTGGCCTACGGCTGCATCCTGCTCAGCTCGGTATGGCTGGGCCTGGCCGAAGGTGCGGCGCAGCGTGCCCATGCCTCGGTGCGGGTCAAGGCGCGCGGGCACCGGACGGAGCTGGCGGACGGCACCCCGCCCATCGGGGCCATTCGGCTGGCTGAGCTGGGCGTGGTCCTCCACCAGATGCGAGAGGTGATCGGCGCGGGGGCGGACCGATACGAGCGGCTGAAGGAGACCAGCGAGGTCGACACCATGGGCTTCTCGAGCAACCTCGACAACATCAAGCTCTCGTCGAGTGCCCTGGTCCTCGACATCGTGCAGCGGGCCATGGGGATCTGCGGCTTGGAGGGCTACAAGAACGGCACTCAGACCAGCCTGGCCCGCATGATGAGGGATGCCAACGCCGCGCCGCTCATGGTCAACAGCGACAGGACGCTGCAGGCCACAGCCCACTCGCTCCTGATCCGCAAGGAGATCTAGCGAGCTGGTCCTCAGGATCGACGGTCCGGTATGGAGCAGCATTCCAACGGCGGTCGTCGACGACGGCGCCCAACGAACCAGGGGGACACCCGTGAGCATCGTACGAATCGGCATCCTGGGGGCGGCCAGGATCGCCCCGAACGGGATCGTCCGCCCGGCCCGCACGAACGACGAGGCCGAGGTGGTGGTGGTGGCGGCCCGGGACCGGTCCAAGGCCGAGGCCTTCGCGTCCAAGCACGGGATCCCGCGGGTGGCCGACTCCTACCAGGCGGTGATCGACGACCCCGGGGTCGATGCCATCTACAACCCGCTGCCCAACGGACTGCACGCCGAATGGACCCGGAAGGCCGTCGCCGCCGGAAAGCACGTGCTGTGCGAGAAGCCGTTCACCTCCAACGCCGCCGAGGCCAGGGTGGTGGCGGCCGAAGCCGAGCAGTCGGGGCTGGTCGTGATGGAGGCCTTCCACTACCGCTACCACCCGATGGCCAAGCGGGCGGTCGAGATCATCTCCGGTGGGGAGCTCGGTGACCTCGAACGGGTCGAGACCGCGCTCTGCTTCCCCCTCCCGCGGTTTTCGGACATCCGCTACCAGCTGGATCTGGCCGGCGGAGCCACCATGGACGCCGGCTGCTACGCCGTCCACATGGCCCGTACCTTCGGCGGGGGCGAGCCCGAGGTCGCGTCGGCCCGGGCCAAGCTCCACTCCGAGGAGGTCGACCGGGCCATGACCGGGGAGCTCCTCTTCCCGGGTGGCTACCCGGGGAAGGTGACGGCATCCATGTGGTCGTCATCGCTCCTGCGCCTGTCGGCCCGGGTGTGGGGCTCCAAGGGCCGCATCACCCTGATCAACCCGCTCGGGCCGCAGATGTGGCACCGACTGTCGGTCACCGCGGCAGGGAAGACCCGCCGCGAGACGTTCACCCATCGGCATACCTACGCCTTCCAGCTCGATGCCTTCTGCGGGGCCGTGCTCCGGGGGGAGCCGATCCTCACCCCGCCGTCCGACGCGGTGGCCAACATGGTGGTCATCGACGCCCTCTACACCGCCGCCGGGCTCCACCCCCGCCCGTCGGTGGCCTGAGCGGCCTCTCCGCGGTCGGACGGATCCGGTGGGTCAGTCCGCTACTGCGGCCAGTCCGGGCAAGAGGATGGCGACCAGGCCGTCGGCATGGGCGCTGGTCCACTGGGGACCGTTCGGGTCCCGGCCGGTGAGCAGGCGGACCTCCGGGGCGTTCACGTAGGGCAGCGATGCCGCGCCGACCAGTACGTAGAAGAGGTGCTCAGGGTCGATGGGCGCGGCGACCCCGGCGTCGCGCAGTGGCTGCCACGTCGCGCGGATGGTCTCGAACACCGGCTTGACGTGGGTTTCGGTCATCCATGTCAACCGGTCGCTGGCCGCGGTCCCTTCGTGGACCATGATCTGGTTGAGTTCCGGGTGCTCGGCGACGAACCCGACGAACCGACGGATCCCGTTGGCGAACATCGCCGCGAGCTCCGGCACGCCCAACCCCGTCGTGTCCGCAGGGAGCACGCCGTCGAGCGCCTCGGCCAAGAGCCCGAACAGGTAGTCCACCGCGGTGGTCCACAGGATCTCCTTCGACCGGAAGTGGTAGTTGATCTGTGGCTGGTGCGCCTCCACCCGCCGGGCGATGGCCAGCGTGGACGCACCGTCGAAGCCCTTGGTGCCGAACTCGACCAGGGCCGACTGCAGCAGGGCTTCGCGGATGTCGGTCCTCGCCCGCCGGAGTCGGACCGGGGGCGGCGTATGGTCGTCCGGTTGCATGGGCTCCGATCCTACCGCTATTATGACGCCATAATAGCAACGGAGAGGTGATGGGTATGACCGATGTCCCCGAAGGAGCGAGCCGCGACCCGGACGGACGTCGGGTGCGCCTCCTGCCGCTGTCGAAGGACCCGTTCCCGGCCCCGACCGATCGCGACATGCTGCCCTCCGAGCGCCGGCTGTTCGTGCAGACCCACCGGACCTGCGTCTTCGGGTACGGACGGAAGTCGGACGGGCCGGCCATGTCCGTCGTCTACTACGTCCCGGACGAAAACGGCGATCTCCTCGTCGCCACCATGGGCGAGCGGGCCAAGGCCAAGGCCGTGGCCCGCAACGGCAAGGTCAGCCTGTGCATCCTCGACGAGACCTGGCCCTTCGCCTACCTGCAGGTGTACTGCGACGCGGTGATCGACGACGATGAGGACGTGCTCGTGGACGTGATGATGGGAGTAGCCGAACGGATGTCGGGCGAGCCCCTCACCGAGGACGCCCGACCGTTCGTCAAGCAGATGGCCGACGACGAAGGCCGGGTCCTGGTGCGCTGCCGGCCGTATGCCACGTTCGTGACCCCTCCCCGACACCTGCACAGCAACGATCAGGAGGAGAAGGTGACCCACTGGGTCTCGGCGTCGATGCCGTGGGACGCGCCGGACACCCCGGAGGACGCATGAGCTTCCGATTCGCCAATGTGGGAGGCCGGTCCGCCCTCGTCGACGACGACGGCCGGTGGTACGACGCGGAGCGGGTGAGCAACGGCGCGGTCAGCGCCGATCCGATGTCCGCCTGGCTCCGGTGCGCCGACCTCCACGATGCCGCCTCCCGGCTGTCGGCGTCGGCACCCGACGGGGTGATCGGCGACGCCGATCTCCGCCCGCCGATCCCCTCGCCCCGGAGCGTGTTCGCCGTCGGGCTCAACTATCGATCGCACGCCGAGGAGTCATCGATGGAGCTCCCCGGCGCGCCGCTCGTCTTCACCAAGTTCTCGAGCTGCCTTGTCGGCCCACGCGACGACGTGGTCCTCGGAGGAAGCACCGACGACTACGAGGCGGAGCTGGTGGTGGTCATCGGCGACGGAGGACGGGACATCAGTCCCGAGGACGCCTGGGCCCACGTCGGCGGTGTCACCATCGGCCAGGACATCTCCGATCGGGCCCTCCAGTTCGCGGCCGAACCCGCCCACTTCGATCTGGGCAAGTCCCGCGACACCTATGGTCCGATCGGCCCGGTCGTCGTCTCCACCGACTCGTTCGACGATCCCGACGACCTGTCGATCACCTGTGACGTCAACGGCGAGCGCAGGCAGGACGACCGCACGTCGAACCTCATCTTCGACGTCCCGACCCTGGTCAGCTACCTGTCCGGCATCCTGACGCTCCGGCCCGGGGATCTCCTCTTCACCGGCACACCGGAAGGGGTCGGGGCGGCCAGCCTCCGGTTCCTCGGCGACGGGGACGTGATCACCACCACCATCGAAGGCATCGGCACGATGACCAACCATTGCCGGGTCCCCACGTAGGGACGTCAACCCCAGCCCAGCTCCCGCAGTCGGGGATCACCGATCCCGAAGTGGTGGGCGATCTCGTGGATCACCGTGGTGTGCACCAGATCCTTGACCTCCTGGGGCGTCCGGCACTGCTCGCAGATCGTCTTCCGGTAGATGAAGATCTGGTCGGGATTGGCGTACCAGGTACCGCGGTACCGCGTGGTCAGGGGCACACCCTTGTAGAGGCCGAGGAGGTTGCGCCCGCCGGCCTCCTCCTCGACGGTGATCGCCACATTGGTCATGGCCTTCAGGAACTCGTCGGGCAGCGAGTCGATGGCGGCGCCCACCAACTCCTCGAACTCGGCCAGGGGGATGTCGATGCCGGGCTTCCCGTTGACCTCGGTGTGGAGCGAGTGGTGCGGCACCCGGTCGTGACTGTGGAGGATCCCGAGCACCGTGCCCCTGATCCCGAGGGAGTCGGCGAGCGACAGGAACTCGTCCCGCGCCGCCACCCCGGGCGGCTGGGGCGCGTCCACGGCCCACCTGGCCAGCGACTCGAGAGCCTGCCGGTAGCGACCCCCCTCGACGTGGCTGTCGAACCAGTGCCGTTGTGACTCCGACAGGTTCGGCGCCACGCTCCTCTCCAGTCGACGGAGGCGACGACGTGTCGCCGTATCGCCTGCGGGTGACACGGGCTGCCCATGGGCGCCATGGGACAGCCGGTCCGACAGCGCACCGTGGCCGGACGCGAACCGCTTCCTCCGTCGGGCCGAACCTGCCGATCGGAGGGTGTGGATGGCCACCACGACCACGAGGGCCACGACGACCACGGCCACGACGATGGCCATCACGGTGAGGGGTGTGGACGGGGGTGGGTCGGAGATCACCGACGGGTCGATTCCCACTCCCGTGACCTAGGTATTCCGGACGGATCGCACGTCGGCACGGCGCACTCGGTCCACCTGGTCAACGGTAGCGGCTGCGTCGGATGCGCGGCGCGGTTGTCCGTGGGAACGCAAGAGGGACACCCGGGATCGCTACGCTCGGTCGTATGGACGACCACGACGGCGACGGCCTCACGTCGATGTGCGAGTCCGGTCACCACGACCGCTGTGGTCACGTGATGGGAGAGCTCCTCCTCATGTCGTTGATGGCGGGGAACCTCGAGGGGTTCGACGCGGCGGACGAGGCCCTCTGTGGGTGCACGTGCCATGCCGGCTGCCCACTGACCGGTCAGGCCGACGGTCACGGCTGGCCTGACCGGTGCACGTGCGTGGGGACCGTGTCCGTTCGATGGATGGCGGAACGGCGTCGGCCTCCCTCGGACTTCGCCACCATCTTCCGCCAGAGCCGGGACCGGGCACGCCTCCGGCGGAGCGCGCGGGACGCGGTGCAGGTCCGTGCCGCCGGCCGCACCCGTGACGAGGTGTCCCGGCTGATCGACGAGGAGTGGACGAGCCGGGGCCTCGATCCACCGGCCGAACCGGTCCGGGGGATGGAGCTGGATCGGATCATGGATCCTTCCGACCGCCGGGTCAAGGACGCGTTGACGGCCGCAGACGTGGCGGCCACCCTGGTCAAGGGATCGTTCCGGCTGGCCCGTCTGATCCGACAGCACTCGCAACCGTCAGCACCCGATGTCGAGAGCCGACCCGTGGCCACCGACGAGCGGACCTACACCATCCGCGCCGGCAAGGAGGGTGTGGCCGTGGTCCTGGACGCCGGTGCCCAGTCCGTGCTTGCCGACTTCGGCGCCGAAGGGCTCGTCGCCCCGAAGGTGATGAGGATGAGCGACGTCGAGGTCCGCGAGGGTGGGGACGGCGCCATCGAGGTGTGGCCGGCACCGGGCGGCCATGACTCCGCCACCGGCGATGATGGTCGACGTCGCCTCGGGGTCGTGCGCGACGAGGACGCCGGGCCCTATCGACGACCGGTTCGTGCCGCCGGGCGGGTCCACCAGGCGGCTTTGTGTGCGGCGATCCGGACGGCATCCGCCGACGGGTCCTGGCAGCTGCACCTGTGCGTTCCGATCCGGTCGTGACGCCGCGGCGACCGGATCGCCCCGATGGGGCCCGAGCCCGGTCGGGGCGACGTCTGCGCCGGGGGTCAGCTCCGCTTGCGGGGCCAGTCGTTCCCCTCGGCGTCGATCTCCTCGGTGCGGCGTGGAGCGGGGGTGAGGGCCCACGACCGTCGCCACGCCGACACGTCGGGACCCTGGAGCGGTGGCGTGCTTCCGGCGGCCGCGAGCTTGCGGGCGGTCCACCAGTCGGTGGTCGACTCGTTGGCCAGCGTGGCCACTGCGCACTCGATCCGGGTGGCGAGGTGGCGGGCGTTCTCGCCTTCGATGGGCCACAACGGCGTCCCGAAGGTCACCGTCGCCCGGGTCCGCCTCAGCGTGCCACCGCCCTTGGGCAGGATGTGGCGGGTCCCGTCGATGTGGACGGGCACCACCGGCCGGCCGGTGCGCGACGCGAGGTAGGCGGCTCCGCCGGTGAACTCCTGACCCCACCCGTCGGGCGACCGCCCTCCTTCGGGAAAGATGACCAGGTTCCAGTCGTCGGCCAGCAGTTCGGCGGCCAGGTCGGCCGACCGTCGGTTGACCTTGTGGCGTTCGATGGGGATGGCCCCCAGGAGGAACGAGAAGGTGTCGGCCTTCCATCGCCGGTCGAAGAAGTAGTCGGCAGCGGCGGCCACCACCGTCCGGTGGCGGAACCGGAGCGGAAGGCAGGCCAGGAGCAACGGGGTGTCGACGTGACTGGCGTGGTTGGCGGCGAAGATCACCGGGGTCTCGAGGTCGCAGAGCCCCTCCTCGCCGCGGAGCTGGGGCGAGGCGATGGCCCGGGCCAGCGGGCGGGTCACGTTGTCGAGCACCATGGCCCGGGCCAGACGGACCGGATAGCGGCGCGACCAGGCGGTGTCGTAGTGGACGCCCAACTCGGGTTCGGGGGCCGGCCGGGGCACCGACCCGGGCCAGGTGGGTGCGGCCAACGGGAACGGGCTGCGGCCGAGCCGGGCCGCCAGTGCTCCGGGACGGAGGCGGCGGTGCCCTTCCGCGTGCTCGTCGCCGAGGGCGGCATCGGTGCGCACCGCCCGCCACGACCGCAGCGTCTTCGACGAGTCCCGGGACGGGCTCACTGCACGTCGGCCATGAGGATGGGCGGGGCGTGCAGGTGGGTGAGCGTGGGGGAGGGGCCGACCACGTCCTTGGCCATCTCGAGCGCGTCGGCCAGGGTGGACGCGGCCCGGAACCCGAGCCGGTGGACGGCCTTCGGGTCACCCCCCACGATGACGACCGCGCCCAGGTGCTCGAGGGCGTGCGCGCACCAGTACCACATGTAGAAGGGATGGACCCCGTGGTAGGCGTGGCCGGTCCGGTAGAGGTGGATGTACCACGGGTCGGTGGCGAACCCCTCCTCGAACCGCTCGGAGACTTCGGTCGGGTCGGTCGTCTCGCTCAGGACCTGCTCGAAGAAGTCGATGTAGCTCGGATGGTGGACGGGATTGAACTCCCACGGCGTCGGGTGGGTCATGATCAGGACGCCACCCTCGCGCACCAGCGGCTTTCCCCGGTAGAGGTTGAAGAAGTACCCCAGCCCGAGGCAGGCCACCAGGATCGGGTTGAGGATCGAGTTCACGTTGTACGGGCTGATGTAGGGGAGCCCCATGGTGAGGATGTCGGTCTGGCCCTCGACCACCACCCCCTGCTGCTTCCACACGTTGGCGGTGGTGATGGCGTGGACCGCCTCGACCTCACCGGCCTGCACCGAGGTCATCCGATGCGGTGCCTTCACCGTGTGGAAGATCTGGCGGGCGTAGCGGGCCGGCACCCGGTCGAGGGCCGCGGACGCCCCGACGAAGCTCACCCGGTCCTTCACCTTCCACTCCCACTCGCGCTTCTGCAGGAATTGGAACGCCTCGGGGAAGGTGTCGTTGTTGAGCGTTGTCTCGATCTGGAACACCTTGACCCCGGCGTCGCGGATGAGCCGGCCCATCCGCCAGTTGGCGGTGTGCAGCTCGGACC
>JBEKCS010000086.1:0-11602 GCA_050014755.1 Acidimicrobiales bacterium | reverse complement strand
ACGCAGAAAAAGGCTTCGGATTCATTACGCCTGACGGCGGCGGGGACGACCTCTTCGTCCACCAGTCCGAGATCCAGATGGAGGGCTTCCGCGACCTCGCGGAGGGCCAGCGTGTGGAGTTCGAGACGAAGCAGGGCCAAAAGGGCCTGCAGGCAAGCCAGGTCCGCAAGATCTGAGTTCGGCTCTGTCGGACTCCGGTCCGACGCATGTCCCCGGTTCGCCGGTGCGTGCGTCGGACCGGGGCCAGCAGAGATCGTGAGCACCGGAGGCCTTCCAGCCTCCGGTGTTGCAATTCAGGGGGCGTTTCCGGCTCGGGCCGGCAGGTCGAACAGCTCGACGGTGTTGCCCGCCGGGTCGGCCAGGAACGTCTGGCGCCCGGACCCGACTGGAGTGGGGTCGGCGATGGCGATGCCCCGTTCGCGCAGTTCGTCCACGGCCGCGTCCAGGTCGGCCACCAGGAGGGCGAAGTGCTGGCCCAGTGCCGGCGGGACGGTCGTCTCCAGGAGATGGACCTGGCTCGATCCGAGATCGATCCACGCGCCGCCGAAGCCGAAGTCGGGTCGGTCGGTGCGCATCGTCCCGCCGAGGACGTCCGTGTAGAAGGCCACGGCCCGCTCGACGTCGGTTACGTTGATCGACACGTGGTGGATGGACGTTGGCTGCATGCCCAGAGTCTGCCCGGTGCGCCGCCGCGGTGTCGGCCGGCTCTACCTACCAGCCCCGGCAGCCGTCCTGGTCGGGCGGGTAGGGCTGGATCCGTTCGGCGACCATGATCTGCTCGTCCGGTGTGGCCTCGGCGCCCTCGGGTGCGTACTGCAGGCCCCCGTAGCTGTCCCAGTTGGAGCGGGTGATGCCGAGCCCTCCGCTGAAGCGGTAGGTGTCGGCCTGCCAGTCGCCGCCCTCCTCACAGATGGCGACCCGCTCCCACGCCGAGCGCTGCTCCGGGGTGACGGTGTCGACGATGGCCGGCACCGCAGGTACAGGATGGACGGGTGCCGTCTCCTTCACCCCGACTCGATGCCCGGACAGCAGCAGGGCGCCCAGGTGGAGGTCGTGTCGCGTCCCTTGCGGCGTCGCCGACTGCTTCCGGCGGATGAACGACGTCAGATGGTCGGTACGGTGGCCGGCCCCTCGGGTCGTCGACCGGCTCGGCGGCCGGGTGGATGCAGTTGCCGGCTGCACGGTGACAGCCTGGACCAGGAGTGTGACGGTGATGAGCGCGATCGAGACGATCGCTACGAGTGCAATGCGGGTCCGCATGGCACCTCCCTTCGTAGGGCGCACGATGGCGCCTTCCTCTGATTGGTGTTGGCGGGCAACGGCCTATGCATGCGGTCCCCGGACGACGAGCGGGCAGGCTCCGTTCGTCCTGGCGTAACGCCTCAGGGTGTGCGGCCGGTGTTGTTATGCCCAGGATTGCGTCGTGGTGACATCACTCATTTCATCAAGACTGGCCCGCTGGTTTTGCATCGGGTTATCTGCCCGCACTCGGATGTGACGAACTGGCCTTCATACGTCTGTAGGTCCGTTCCTCGCTACCGGAGAAGCCGACTGCTCGGCTGCTATTCGGAGTCGCATGGTTTCATGCAGCCGCGCGGTACGAAGTGCGTTGGAAGAAGTATAGCGGCGGAGCAGCAACACGTGTGGCACTGCTGCGCACCGCTGTGATCTGGGGCGATGCTGGACCGGGTCCGGGCGAGCGCCCGGAAGTCCGGGAAAATCCCGATTCATCGGCCCAATAGTTTTTACACAATTATTCCGCAGCTATGGAACATGAACCGGTCGATTCGATAGGAAGAGTTTCCGGTGGAGTGTGGCGACCAATTCCCGACCCCGAAACGAGCGATGGCTGGTATCAGGTCCTGCGATAGCCGCAGGTGGCAAGGGTGATTGGGGGCACCTCCAGTCTCCTCAGATTTGAGGAGACCGTACAATCGTGATTCGGGGGCCGCAGAGCCGGAACGGGCAGGACCGGCCGATCGGGTGCCACCATCGTCCCCACGTCTGTGGACCGGCACCGGACGCACTCCCCCCGGGGGGTGTGGGCTCAGGACTGCAGGCCGGCGACCACTTCGTCCTCGACCGCGCCGGGATCGATCTCGAAGTCCTCGTACCGGGTCGGACAGTTGCCCAACACGAAGCGGTAGCGATTGCCCAGCGGCACGCCGAGCAGCAGGTAGTGGGGGAACACGAAGCCGGTGGGGAAGATCTCCACCAGGAGGGCGTCCTGCGAAAAGAGCATGTTGGTCAGTCCGGCGCCGTGAGCACCCACGACCACCTCGGCGTCGTAGAACAGGTCGATCTGCTCCTCGAACGAGAGGTCCTCGAGGTCCACCGGTACGAACCCGTGACGGCTGAGGCGACGCACCACCTCGCCTTCGTTGAGGATCCTGCGGCGTCCACGACGTGTGATGAAGATCCGTCCCGAACGGCGCGGCTCTCGTTCGGGGAGGAGCGCGGCGCGCAGCTCCGTCAGGTACCACGACGGGAGCCAACCGCTGAACCGCCAGGCCGGGAAGCTCGGGAGCAGCAACTCCTCGACTCGGACCAGGTCTCCCGAGTCGAGCCGTCGAAGGCGGACGTTCGCCGGAGCGAGGCGGTCGAGCAACAGTTGTTCGACGGGACTCAACGGACCCGCGTACAACACGTCGACCGTCCGCTCGGCGAGCGGTGGAAGCCCGAGAACGCACAGTCGGGCGATGCTGTCCACCGGCGAATGGTAATGACCACGGCTGGTCGAGAACAGGAGCGAGGCCGTCCCGGACACCGTCGAAGGGCGCAACCGGCTCATCTGGCGGAACGACACGGTCCGGCCGGGGCCGATGTTGGTCGACTCGGCCAGGATCCTTCGGGGCCGATGAGCCATCACCAGCCCGTTGCCCGGTCCGACCAGGGCTCCCCCCAACTGCCAGCCCACCAGGTCAGGGGTGGCGGTCGGTGCGTCGATCAGGAAGGCTGCCTGGGGATCGAGGGGGACGTCGAGCGGCTTCGCACCGTCCCACGGATCACCGGGGCGGATCTCCAGCATCGGCGTCCCGGGCATGATCTCGGCAATGGGAACAGGTGCGAAGAGTCCCTCGTAGATACGGTCCGACACGGTGGTGCGCACCGTTCGGGGAAGTCGTGTGGCGAGGTCCTTGATGCGGGCGGCGGGGGATCGTCGCGGCGACGGGCTCAACGGAGTCGCCCGAAGCGCGTCGACGGCTTCATCGAGCAGCAGCCGTGGTCGCTTCCGAGCACACGGGCAAGGTAGTCGTCGCACGGTGACCGGTCAACCGACGACCGGGGTCGTGACCACCGGACCGCCGTCCGCCCACGGCGGGCAGGACCGGCCCGAACGAACGGGCCCGCAGGCACCCGAACCACACGCCTGCGCCGTAGGCGAAGTCGTCGGCCACCGACGCCGCCACCCACCGGGGGAGGTCGAGGTCCGGGCGTCTGCGCACCCACTCGACGACCGGCGGAACCAGGGCCAGGGCCAGTGCCGCCCGCACACCCCGCCTGCCCGTGCTGGCCGCCACGACCAGCACGGGGGTGGCGAGCATCGTGGCGGCCCGGCCGATGCCGACCATCGTCCACCCCGCCCCCTGTGCGCTCCACGCCCACGCCTGGAGCGGGGGGATGCCGAGTGGTCGCACCGTTCGAGAGAGGAGGCCCGCCTGCGCGGCCACAGCCCCTGCGGCCGTTCGGGGCCGGCCGGCGAGCGAGGCCGCGACGGCCACGGTCGGCCACGGCCGGAGCTCCACCGGTGCCAGCCGGCCGGGGTGGCGGGCGGCGAGTGGGCCGGCGGAGGTCCCGTAGCGGAACCGCCGGGCCAGAAGGGCGCGCCACCGGTCCGGCTCGGTGTGGGTGACCGTCACCGACGGCTGGTAGCGGATCCGCCACCCGGCCTCCACCAGCCGCCAGACCAGGTCGACGTCCTCGCCCACCCGCAGTCCGTCCTCGAATCCACCCGCGGCAGCCACCGCGTCACGGCGCGCCACCAGCGCCGCGGTCGGCACGTAGCGGACGGCCCGGGTAGGTCCGACCTCGCTTTCGTCGGGCCCGAGGTCGAGCGGCGAGTGGGCCCGGGCGAAGCGGTCGATGGCGCGCGTCCCGCCGCCGACGGACGGCGCCGGGGGCCGCACCCGGGGGGCGACCGCGGCGATCCCCGGGTCGTCGAACAGCCAGACCAGTCCGTCGAGCCACCCCGGGCCCACCGTGCAGTCGCTGTCCACGAAGGCGACCAGTTCGGTGTCGACGACCTCGAGCGCGTGGTTGCGGGCCGCCCCGGGGCCACCGTTGACGCCCCGGACGACCAGGCGTGCGCCGTGGGCGGCACAGACCGCCCGGGTGGCCCCGGGGTCGCGGGACCCGTCGTCGACGACGACCACCGGAAGGCCCCGGCCGATCGAGGACAGGCAGCGGTCGAGTGCGGCGGGCCGGTCGCGCACCGGCACCACCACGGTGACCGCGCGCTCCTCCCGGTCACCCCGCGCCGGGTGTCGGGGATGGGCCATCCCGGACGCCACCAGCCGTCCGGCGACCTCCGCCGTCGCCGGGTCCGGGGTGCCGCCGGCCACCAGGTGGTCGAGCGCGGCGGCACCCCGGTCGGTCAGGGTCACCACCCGCCCCGGATGCCCGCCGGTCAGTACCGTCCCGCCCCGGAACCGCCGCACCGACCGGTCGAGGACCAGGCCGAAGCCGTCCGGGAGCGTCCCCATCAGCCGGGGTTCACAGGGTGAGGCCGCCGTCCACGGGCACGACGGCGCCGGTCATCGCACTGCTCGCCTCCCCGGCCAGCCACACCAGGGCCGCGGCGACCTCGTCCGGGGTCAGGATCCGCCCGACGGCCTGCTGATCGGCAAAGGGGTCCGTGCTCCCGAGGTCGTACAGCCGGGCGCTCTCGACCAGCATCGCGGTGTCGGTCGACCCGGGGCAGACGGCGTTGGCGGTGACGCCGGTCCCGGCCAGGTCGGCGGCGAGGCCGCGGACCAGGCCGGCCACACCCGCCTTGGCCGCGCCGTAGGCGGCCAGCAGCGGGAGGCCCCGGGTGGCGGCCGCGGAGGCGACGGCCAGGAATCGGCCCTGGCGGGGCTCGGGACGCCGCAGGAGGGCGGGCACGCCCACCCGGGCGGCGGCGATGGGCCCGCCGAGGTCGACGTCGAGGACGGCGGCGATCTGTTCGGCGGGCATCGTCCAGAGGGGGACGCCCCCGGCGATCACCCCGGCCACCGCGATCATGGCGTCGAGGCCGCCGAACCGCTCCTCGGCCAGGGTCACGGCGACGCCCAGTGCCGTCTCGTCGGTGGTGTCGGCCACGTGGGCCACCACGGTGCCGCGCCCGCCGCCGAGGGTGTCGGCCCGGGCGACGACGGCGTCGAGCTCGGCACGCGTCCCCAGGCGATACGGAATGCGCGGGTCGTCGGCCGCCCGGTCGACGGCCATCACCTCCCATCCGGCACCGGCCAGCATGCAGACGGTCGCCGAGCCGATGCCCCGGGCCGCTCCGGTCACCACGGCAACTCGGCTCATCTGCGCACCTCACGTTCTGTCGCTGTAGATCCTGTCGCTGTGCCCAGGACACGTCGCAGCTCGGCCGCCACGCCCCCCAGGTCGGCCGCCGCGGTCCGGAGCAGCTTCCGACCCTCTCGTGCCGAAGCACCCGCCGGATCGCCGAGGACCCCGTTGGCACTCACCGACCGTACGCCACCGGACTCGAGCAGGGGCAGGATCTCGGTGAGCATCCGGGTGTCGCCCGGGGCGGCCCGGTGGTCGGCCACCCGGTCGGGGGCGATGGCGAGCATCAACGAGGTCTCCGTGCGTCCGGCGTGCAGGTCGCCGCCCCAGCGGGGCACCCACCCGATGACCGGCCGCCCCTCGTGGGCCAGGCGCGCCAGCGCACGGGACAGTGGTGCGGCATTGCCTCCGTGGGTACAGGCCAGGATCACGTGGGCGAAGTCGTCGCTCGCCGACCGGCCGAGCTCGACCAGCAGCGTCTCGACCGCCTCCTGGCCGATCGACAGGGTGCCGGCGAAGCCGTCGTGCTCGCCACTCGAACCGAAGGCCACCACCGGGGCGGCCACCAGGAGCACGTCCGTGGCTGCGGCCGCGCCCACCACGGCTTCGGCGATGTCGGCGTCGGTGGTCACCGGCAGGTGCGGTCCGTGCTGCTCGGTGGCCCCGACCGGGACGACCAGGACCGCCCCGGCCTCGGCCAGTTCGGCCACCTCGGGCCACGGGGTGTCGGCCAGCCGGGTCACCCGCCGCCGCCCAGTTCGATCCGGTCGCCCTGCCCGGTGGCGTCCATCAGGTAGCCGTGCCTGGCCAGGAAGGCGAGCAGGGCGTCGGCGGCCTCGGCGGCGTCGGCCGGGTGGACGACGGTCGGGGGTTCGTGGGCGACCAGCGCACCGGTCAGCGCCAGCAGTCGGAGCCGGGGGTCGGCCGCGTCCGGGGCGGCGACGACGTGGGTGCGCGGCGTGTACGGGCGGGTGGGCCCCACGTGGAAGGTCACCGGTCCCCCCGCGGCGTCGGCCACCCCGAGCGACCGGTCGACCGGGACCGGTGCTGTGGCGGCCGCGAGCGCCCCGACCAGCGACGCCCGTCGCAGTCGGACGCCGGCGCCCTCGACCGAGCACACCGCGGGCAGCGGCACACGGAGGCGCTCCCGCCAGCCCCCGTCGAGGCGCCGCTCGCACACCAGCGCCTGTCCGTCGGGGGCGGCGGCCACGGAGACCAGACCCATGGCCTGGGCCGCGCCGAGTTCGTGGGCCAGGAAGACGGGTAGCGCACCGGTGCCTCGGTCGACGGACCGGTCGCCGCACAGGACCAGGTCGGGCACGCCGAACGGGGTGATGGCCGCCACCAGCGTGCGGGCGAGGCCCCGCTCGTCCTCGACCAGCTCGGCGACGTAGCGGTGGTGGTCGCGCTCGTCGCCGAGGGGGACCCGGACCACCGCCACGCCCAGTGCCGCCACCTCGCGCAGGACCGGTTCGACCGAACTCGTCCCGGCACAGACGGCCACCACCCGTCCCGTCCATCCGTCGGCCAGACGGAGGGCGTGCTCGAGGGCGGCGGCATCGGCCGGCGAGAGGCCGACCCCGAGCGGGTCACGGGTCACGGCGCCGTCGAGCGGGTCGACGCCCGGACGGAGGTCGGTGAGCCGCAGGCACGCCACGATCAGGGGCCCGTCGGTCGACCCCGGGGGGGTGGTGCCGGTCCCGGCCGGCGTCGGCGGCGCGGTCATCCGTGGTGGAACACGACGCCGTGGCCGCCGTCGGGGTAGGTCCAGGTCAGTGCACCCTCCGAGTTGCAGACCATGTAGCAGGTCCCGCACTCGAAGCACTCCTCGTAGTTGAACAGGATGCCGCCGTCCGCGGTGGGGGCGAACAGGTTGGCCGGGCACGCGCTCACGCACGCCCTGGTGGTGCACGACCGGCAGACGTCGGCGTCCACCACGATGTGGGCCCGCGCCCCCACCCGGAAGTCCACGGTGGCCATCCGCTCCTCGAACGAGATGCCGTCCCAGCGCCGGGCATCTGACGGAGACGGGCTCATCCGAAGATCCTCAGGCCCCGGAGGGTGTCGCCGGCGAGTTGGCGCAGTGACACCCCGTGTCGTGCCGCCACCTGGCGGGTCAGCTTCAGCCCGCCGGCCTTCGGGGTCGGGTTGGTCACGGTGAACATCCCTTCGGCCAGGTCGCACAGGAGCCCCGGGTACCGCTGCTGGACCCGGTCCGACAGCACCAGGGACGGGGCCTTGCGCAGGCGCTTGTGGTCGGCCAGCACGAACTGGTCCTCGAGGTCGCGGCGGTAGTGGGCGAGCCCGGCCGCCGAGCAGTCACCCCGGGCCAGTGCCCGGTCGGCGGCGCGGCCGGCGGCGTGGCCCGACCCGATGGCGAAGTTGACGCCCTCGAGCCAGAGGCCGGCGGCCAGGGTCATCGCCCCGGCGTCGCCGGCGATCAGCAGCCCGTCGGCGGCCAGGGCCGGCATCGTGTCGTAGCCGCCCTCGGGGATCAGGTGGGCGGCGTACTCGCGCAAGGTGGCCCCACGCAGCAGCGGGGCGATGGTTGGGTGGGTCTTGAGGTCGGCGACGAGCGCTTCGGGTCGGATGCCCGACGCGCCCAACTGGGGAAGTGACAGGACGACCCCGATGCTCACCGACCCGGCGTTGGTGTAGAGGAAGCCGCCACCGGGGATCTCCCGGGTGCAGCCGAGGATCTCCATGTCCACGCCCTCGTGGTCCTGGACCCCGAAGCGCTCGTTGATGACCGCGGGCGGCAGGTCGAGGACCTCCTTGACCCCGAGCGTGTGGTGGGACGCCTCGGCCCGGGGGAGCAGGCCGGCCTCCTTGGCCAGGAACGAGTTCACCCCGTCGCAGGCGATGACCACCGGGGCGCGCAGCTCGGCACCGTCGCGGTCGGTGCGGACCCCGACGACCCGGCCCGATCCGTCCCGGACCAGGCCGGTGGCGACGGTGGAGGTGAGCAGCCGGGCGCCGGCATCGGTGGCCTTGCCGGCCAGCCACGCGTCGAAGTGGCACCGGAGAGTGGTCATCCCGTTGTAGGGCGCGCTGCCCCAGGCGTCGGTCCGGTAGTCGACGGACAGCGACTGGGAGCCCGTCATCATCACCGTGGACCGACGCACGACCCACCGCTCGACCGGCACCTCCTCCCACCACCCGGGAACGATGTCGTCCAGGACCCGGCCGTAGACGACGCCCCCGTAGACGTTCTTGGAGCCGGGGAAGGGCCCCCGCTCGACGAGGACGACGGACCGCCCCGCCCGGGCCAGGGCCAGTGCGGCGGAGGCCCCGGCGGGGCCGGCACCGACGACGACAGCGTCGAACGTCATCGCTCCGGGACTGCCGGGAGCGGCACCGGTGGTCTCCGTCATGTCCGCCTCCCCGGGGTATCGCCGTCGACGCCGAGCCGGGTGGCCAGCTCGTCCAGCAGTGCCCGTGCGTCGGTCACCAGCCCGAGGTCGGCCATCGCCGTCATCGGACAGGACGGATCGGTGTTGACGCTGACCACGTGCCGTGGCGACCCGAGGCCGCTGGTGTGCTGGACGGCGCCGGACACGCCGAGTGCGATGTAGAGGTCGGGGTCGACGGTGACGCCGGTGGTTCCGATCTGTCGTTCGTACCCGGTCCAGCCGGCGTCGGTGGCGACCCGCGTGGCACCGGCCGACCCGCCGAGGGCGGCGGCGACCAGGGTCAACAGCGCGAAGGTGTCGGTGGCGTGGCGGTCGTCGAGCCCGGCGACCAGTCCGGCGCCGCCAGCCACCACCCGGGTGGCCTCGGCGAGGTCCATCGTGTGCAGGTCGGGGGCCAGCTCCTCGAGCAGCTCGGCGTCGACCACGACGGTGTCCGTGCCGCCGGCCGGGTCCAGTGCCAACTGCTCGACGATCGCGTCGGGCGAGGCACCGTCGGCGTGGGCGCCGGCACGGCCGCCGACCGCCAGGGTGACCACGGCGGGCCCCCGTACCTCGACGGGGACCAGCAGGCGGTCGTCGATCCGGGCCGACGTGGCCCGGACCCCTGGCGAGCCCTCGCCGTCGGTGGTCTCGACCACGTCCCGGGCCCGGGCCACCAGGGGTCGGTCGAGGAGGGCGGCCAGCCGGGGCGCGAGGTCGCGGCCGTCGGGCGAGGAGGGCAGCACCACGAGCATCTCGTCGGCCACCACCGGGGTCAGCGCACCGGCCAGCCATCCGTGACGGACGTCCGGTCCGGTGTCGCACCATCGGGCGTGGACCACCCCGGGCAGGCATCGTGCCGCCTCGGCCGCCCCGGAGCCGACGACGAGCACCCGGCCGCCGGCCTCGGCCACCACCTCGGCGCTTCCGACCGGCAGGCGTCCGGACCGGGCGACCACGACGGCGACCGCGCTCACAGTGCCACCGCCACCCGGTTGCCCTCGACCACCGCGGCATGGGCGCGGCGCGGGGCGAGGCAGTCACCGACCCGGTGGACCTCGAAGGGGGCTCCGGCCAGGGCGTGCCACAGGTCGTCGTCGGGCTGCTGGTGCACCGAACACACCACCCACTCGCATCGGCGGACCTGGTCGGTGCCGGTCGGGTGGTGCTGGAGCAGGAGGTCGACCGCGCCCGGGTCGTCCGGCGCGGGTGACACCCCCATCGGCACCAGGTCCACCTCCTGGGCGATACCCAGGGCGTGGGCCTTGACGTTCCACGTCTCCATGTCGAGGGTGATGCCCAGATCCTGGGCCACCACCATCCCGTTGGTGACGATCCCCACCGCGCAGCCCCGGTCGGCCAGCAGCTCGGCGGTGGAGGTCGCCTGGTGGAAGCCGAGCTCGTCGACGACGATCACCCGCCCGTCGGGGTGCACCCGACCCTCCAGGACGTCGCGCACGTCGACGACCCGGGACGAGTCGCCCGCCCACCACGGACGCGACGGACGGGCGCCGGTGGCCACGACCACGGCGTCGGGTGACTCGGCCCGCACGGCGTCCGCCGTGGCCTCGACCCCGGTGCGGATGTCCACACCTTCGCGGCGGGCGGCGACGATGAGGTTGCGGGCGATATCGAAGAACTCGGCCCGACTGGGCACGGCGGCCGCCACGTGGGCCTGACCGCCGAGCCGGTCGTGGCGCTCGAACAGGACCACCCGGTGGCCCCGCTCGGCGGCGGTCACCGCGGCCTGGAGCCCACCGGGCCCGCCGCCGACCACCACCACGCGGCGGCGTCGGCGGGGCGGCGGTACGGGAGCGGACTCCCGTCCCGTCCGCGGGTTCTCGATGCAGCCCAGCCACCGGTTGAGCCCCATCCGGCCCACGCACTCCTGGTTGCACGAGAGGCAGGTGCGGATGTCGGTGGCGTGGCCCGACCGCGCCTTGGCGCCGAAGTCGGGGTCGGCGATCTGTCCCCGGACCACGCCGACCAGGTCGCACACCCCGTCGGACAGGGCCCGGTCGGCCTGCAGGGGGTCCTTGAACCGTCCGACACCGACCACCGGGAGGTCGACCGCGGCGCGGATGGCGCTCGGGACGAACAGGGCGTAGCCCGGGGGGACCTGCATGCTGGCCTCGATCATGTAGAGGGTGGCGGTGGCAACCCCGATCGAGGTGTTGATGTAGTCGACCTGCCCGGTGGCCTCGACCACCCGGGCCACCTCGACGGCGTCCTCGATCCCGGTGCCGCCCTCGATGAGCTCGTCGCCGCAGATGCGGACCCCGAGGGCCCGCTCGGTCCCGAGGGTGGAGCGGACCGCGTCGACGATCTCCAGGAGGATCCGGGCGCGGTTGGCAAGCGTTCCGCCGTAGTGGTCGGTGCGCCGGTTGGTGGCCGGCGACAGGAAGCCCCGGACGATGGACGAGTGGGAGCACTGGAGCTCGATCCCGTCGAAGCCCCCGGCGGTGCAGTGGGCGGCCACGGTGGCGTAGCCGTCCACGATCTCGGCGATCTCGTGGGGCTCGACGGCCTTCGGGACCTCGCGGAAGAGCGGATCGGGAACGGGGCTGGGTGCCCACACCGGCAGGCGCGAGTACATCGACGAGGCCTGGCCGCCGTTGTGGTTGATCTGGGCGAAGATCGGCACGCCGTGGGCGTGGACGGCGTCGGTGATCCTGCGGTATCCCTCGACCACCTCGGGGTGGAACCCGTGG
>JBEKCS010000085.1:0-12957 GCA_050014755.1 Acidimicrobiales bacterium | reverse complement strand
AGGCCCCGGACAATTCCGCTCCGCCGACGGCTGCCGTGACCGATCCGGAGATCGCGCCGCCGACGACCAGCTGCGCATCGATCGAGCCGACGGTGGAACCCGAATTCACCTGCACGCTGAACGCCGAATTCGCTGAGGACGCGTCCTCCCACCACTGGGTGGCGTAGCCGCCGCTGTTACCACAGCCCTCGGAGAACTCGACCGTGTACTGATTCTGGGCCAGTCCCGTCACGGTGTAGGTCCCGTCGGACGCAGTCACCGCAGTTCCCGCGGAGGTGAACCCGGGTTGCCCGTATCCCGGTCCGTCGACAGCCACGCAGATACCCGCCAACGGAGCTCCGCCCTCCGCGGCGGTCACCGTGCCACTGATCGTTCCACCGGTCACCAGCTGCGCGTCGATCGAGCCGATGGTGGATCCCCCGGTGATCGACACGGGGGTCCCCGACGTCTGTGACGCCGCTCCATCCCACCACTGGGGCGCGTAGTTGCCCGTGTTCCCACAACCGATCGAGAATTCCACCGAGTACGAGTTCGGTGCCAGGCCCGAGATCGTGTACGAACCGTCGGACGCGGTGGTCGCGCTCCCGGTCTCGCCCCCGGGGGGCGTCGCCGTCACGCAGATGCCCGCCAGCGCGGCTCCGCCGTCCGCGGCGGTCACCGTCCCGCTGATGGAGCCGGTACTCCCATCCGCTGCCGCCGGGAGCGCAGTCGACAGCGACGCGGCCCCCAACGCGAACAGCGCCGCCACTGCGACGGCGATCCGAACGATCCGTGAACGCTTCATCGGCCGGCCCATCCTCTCGAAGCTCGTGTACTGAGTCCCACTGATAACGCTGCAAGCCTGCACGGATCGCCGCCGCACCCACAGAGGCTTTGGTACCGATTTCCACGGAGCCCGGGAAGATGGGACCTAGTGCCTCCGATCCCGGCACCTCCGCGAGTCTTCCGGCCCTACCGCGCGGACAGGGGGCGCCGTACGGTGGAGCGGTGACGGCCCCCGAACGACCGACCGCCGGACCATCCGGTGGCGACGAGGTCGTCCACCGCGCGCTGATCGGCGCCGAGCTGGCCGAGCTCGAGGCGTCGATGCGTCGGGCCGAGGCGTCCCGCCGGGCCGACATCGACGCGTGCGATCCCGTGCACCGGCGCGGTGCGGCCAACCTGGTGCACTACCTCGCACTCCGCCAGGGCGACGTCCACCATCTGCAGCGATGGCTGGGCGAGCGCGGCCTCTCCTCGCTCGGGCGGTGCGAGGCCCACGTGCTCGCCACCGTCGAGAGCGTCCGCGCCGCCGTGGACGGCACGTCACCGATGTTCGGACCGGCGATCCAGAGCTTCGAGGAGGGCCGCGCCGCGCTCGACCACAACACCGACGCGCTGTTCGGTCCGAGACCGGACGGACGGGTCCCCCGGATCATGGTCACGCTCCCCACCGAGGCGGCGAACGACTACCCGTTGGTCAGGCGATTCGTGGCCCGGGGCATGGACGTGGCACGGATCAACGGAGCCCACGACGATCCGGACGACTGGGAGCGCATGGCCCGCCACGTCCGACGTGCGTCCTCCGACGTCGGACGACCGTGCCGGGTGTCGATGGACCTCCCCGGACCCAAGCTGCGGACCGGTCCGCTGGCCGAGGGGCCCCAGGTGGTCAGGTTCCGCCCCGCACGGGACCTGAGGGGAATCGCGGTCACACCGGCGCTGGTGACCCTGGTCGACCGGCGCGGTCCGGCCGGATCGTCGACCGGGCTCCCCGTCGACCCGGCGTGGATCGGTCGCCGTCACCCGGGGGAACTGGTCGACCTGGTCGACACCAGGGGGTCGCGGCGCAGTCTCCGGGTGCTCGGGGTGGAGGTGGGGCGCTGCACCACCGAGGTGTGGGACACCACCTACGTGGAGACCGGCACCGTGCTGTCCTGTGGCGACGACGCGACCCGGGTGGGCGAGCTGGCCAGGATTCCCCAGTTCCACCTACTGTGCGCGGGCGACACGCTGGTGCTCACTCGGGATCAGGCACCGGCCGCGCCGTGGCGCCATGGCCAGGACGGGCAGGCCCGGATCGGGTGCTCGTACCCCGGGGCGTTCGAAGCCGCCACCGCCGGGGACCGAATCATCTTCGACGACGGGGCCGTGACCGGGGTGGTCGACCGGGTCACCCCGGACGAGCTCCACATCCGGATCGTCTCCGCCCTGGCCGGCGGGTCACGGCTGCGGGCGGAGAAGGGGATCAACCTTCCCGACGCCGACCTCGCCGCGGTCGCGGTGAGCGACGCCGACCTCCCGCTGCTGCAGATCGCCGCCGAGCACGCCGACATGGTGGCCGTGTCGTTCCTGCGCCACGAGCACGACGTCGACGACGTCCACCGGTACCTCGGGCAGCTGGACGCCGAGCATCTCGGGATCGTCCTCAAGATCGAGACCACCGCGGCGTTCGCCAGACTGCCCGAGATCCTCCTCCACGCCATGCGCTCCCCACTGGTCGGCGTGATGATCGCCCGGGGGGATCTGGCCGTCGAGGCCGGCTTCGAGCGCCTCGCGGAGGTGCAGGAGGAGATCCTGTGGCTGTGCGAAGCGGCGCACCTGCCGGTCATCTGGGCCACCAACGTCCTGGACCAGTTGGCCCGGACCGGGCAGCCGTCGCGGGCCGAGGTCACCGACGCCGCGATGGCACAGCGTGCGGAGTGCGTCATGCTGAACAAGGGGCCCCACATCGACGAGGCCATCGTCGTGCTCGACGACATCCTTCGGCGCATGTCCCGCCACCAGCGCAAGAAGGCCGCCCTCCTGCGACCCTTGCACAGCTGGGCCGCGGTCTCCTGAGGGCGTCAGGCCCGGCCGCCGCTCAGGCGGCCGGTCGGCTCCCGCTGGCGGCCAGCGCGTCGAAGACGATGTCGGCCATCCCGAAGCCGGGCTCGACCAGCCGTCGTCCGTACCGTCCGACCGTCTGGCCACGGAGCATGAGCGAGTGGTACACCCCGGCGGCACGGATGTCCCCGGCCAGCTGGGCGCCGATCACGCGGTCGTCACGGAGGTACACGGCACGCAGGTCGTCCCCGTCCTCCCACCGCAGCACCTCGTCGGGTGCCTCGATGGTGCCGATCGACACGATGGGCACGCCGAGGTGCTTGAGGCTGTTCATGGACTCGGCCCCGTCGTAGCGCAGACCGGCACCGAGGAGGTTGGCGGCGGCGATGGGTGCCTGTGCAACGGCGTTGGGGAAGATGGCGTGCACGAAGCGCTCACCGGTGAACCGGTCGATGGCCTCGGCCACGTCGCCGGCCGCGGTGATCCCCGGCACCGAGGTCGCCAGACCCTCGTCCACCGTGACCCCCCAGTCGGTGGACACACCCGACCCTCCGAGGTACTCGGTGTGCGGCTTGACCCCGGTGGCCGCCACGATCAGGTCACCGGAGAGGACGGTGCCGTCCGCCATCCTCACCCCGGACGCCGTCGGATCGCCCACGATCGCCGTGGCCTCGACCCCGAGCCTCAGCGTGACACCCCGCGCCACCAGTGCCGCCTCGGCCACCGCGGAGGTCACCGGGTCGAGCGCCCGGGGCATCACCCATCCGCGCCGGCCGATGATGGTCACGTCCACGCCAAGATCGGCGAGCAGCAGCGACAGTTCGACCCCGATGAATCCGTTCCCCACGATGAGCGCCCGGGTGGCCTCGCCGCTGCGCACCCGGCCGACCAGCTCGGTGGCCGTCGTCAGCGACTTGAAGTCGAGCACCCCGGGCAGGTCGGCACCGTCGAGGGGCGCGTACAGCCGACTGCCCGACGCCAGCACCAGGCCCTCGTAGCCGATGCGCGCCCCGTCGCCCAGGACGACCTCCCGGTTGTCGGTGTCGATCGCCTCCACCCGGGCACCACGGCGCTCGTCGATCCCGAGCCTGCCCGCGATATCGGTGCCCTTCCAGTAGAGGGTCTCGTCCCGTCCCGTCAGGAAGTGGTCGGCCATGGCCGGCGGCGAGTACGGGGGGCTCTCCTCGGCCGAGAGGGCCACCACCGATCCGGTCGGATCGAGGCGGCGCAGGGTCTCGGCCGCGGTGATCCCCGCCGGTCCCGTTCCGATGACGACCGCCCGCATCAGGACGGACTCCCCACCACGACCGGAATCGACGCCAACAGGTTGTCACCCAGCCCGGCCACCGCGTCACACAGCGCCGAGCCCTCGAGCAGGCGATCCACCGCCGGATCACAATCGAGCGCCGAGGTGTCATAGGGAAGCACCGTGGTCGACGCGAAGGACACCCGCCCGAACCGTCCGACGTGGCCGAGCGCCCGGGCGGTGTCGGCCCCCGACCGGGACCGGTTCACCACCAGGTGGAGCTGGTCGATCCCCAGATCGGTCGCGAGTCGGGCCGCCTCCATCCCTACCTGGACGGCGTTCGACGTCGGGTCCACGACGACCACCGCGGCGTCGAATCCCCGGGCCAGCGAGCGTCCGAAGTGCTCCACGCCGGCGTGGGTGTCCATGAGCACGACGTCACCGGGGTGGAGGTGCATCCCGGCCACGGCGGCCGACACCAGGGCCGTCTCGGGACACAGGCAGCCCCCACCGGCCTGGCGCACGCCACCCATCACCACGAGCCGGACCCCGTCCGGGGCCGCCACCGAATGCCGGCTGACCAGGTCCGAGGTGTCCGGGTTCAGCCGGAGCATGCCCCCGGCGCCCTCACCTGGACGGGCCCCGGTCTTCTCCTCGACGTAGTCGGCGTCATCGGCGACCGGGACGATCGACGCGGTCACCACCGGATCGACGCCGAGCGTGGCCGCGAGGTTCTGCTGTTCGTCGGCGTCCACGGCGACCACGCGCAGACCGCGTCGGGCCGAGATACGGGCCAGCAGGGCGGTCACCGTCGACTTGCCCACTCCACCCTTGCCCACGACGACCAGCCGGACCCCTCCTGCGTGGGCCACCTCGCCGTGTGCCGGCTCCGAGCCGTGGGTACCACACGTACCGCACACGACTCAGACCTCCGATCGTGCGCCGACAGGGACCGACGGAGAAGCGGTCGGCACGGCTTCGACCTCGACGAACGGCAGCCCGAGTGCCTGGCGCTTGTGTTCGATGTGGCGCCGGATCCACAGGGCGGCTGCGTCGGGGTCCGGTTCGACGACGAATTTGGCGCCGACCACGTCGTCCAGGCCGCCGGCCAGCAGGGCCACCACGTCGGGGCTTCCGAAGACGGCGGGCTGGACACCGAGGACCGTGGTGATGCCGGAGGCAACCACGTAGGCGCCGATTGCCACCGCCTTCTCGGAGTACCACTCGGGGGCCGCTCCGGCCAACGGGAGCTGGTCGATGTCGACGCCGAGGTAGTCGGCGAGCGCAGCGGCCAGGGCCATGACCCTGCTGTTGTCGACACAACTCCCCATGTGGAGGACGGGAGGGATCCCGAGCGACTCGCACACCGACCGAAGCCCCGGACCGGCCATGGCCGCGGCCTCGGGCAGCATCTGCCCGGCCTTCCCGTTGGCCACCGCCGCACACCCGGTCACGAGCACGAGGATGTCGTTCTCGATGAGCTGCCGGGTGAGCTCGATGTGCTCGAGATCCTGCGGGAGCTTCGGATTGTTGCACCCGACCACGGCCACCGCTCCCCGGATGGTCCCGGCGGCAATGGCGTCCACCAGCGGCTTGGGGGAACCGCCGAGTGCCCCCAGGATCGCCTCCACCGAGAACCCGCCCATCATCCTCACCGGCTCCACCGGGATACGCACCCGCTCGTGGTTGCGGTCCGCGTAGGCCTCGACCGCCATCCGGACGATCTCATGGGCGATCTCGGCGCCCCGCTTGGGTTCGAACGAGATGTGTGTGGCACCAGTGAACTTGGCCTTGTCGGACGTCGAGATGATCTTGGTGTGGTAGCACTTCGCCACGTCGACGACGGCGGGCATGATGCACTGGTAGTCGACCACCATCGCCTCGAGCGCACCGGTGATCAGTACCAGCTCCTGCATGAGGTGGTTCCCGGCGATCGGCACTCCTCGGCGCATGAGCAGTTCGTTGCCGGTGCAGCACAGGCCGACGACGTTGATTCCGGTGGCCCCGAGGGACCGGGCCAACTCGAGGAGCTCGGGGTCCTGAGCGGCCGCGACCACCACATCGGACAGCAGTGGATTGTGCCCGTGCATCGCGATGTTGACCTGGTCGGTCCGGAGCACGCCGAGGTTGACCTCGGACATGACCGGCTTCGGCGTGCCGAACATCACGTCGGACAACTCGGTGGCGATCATCGACCCGCCCCATCCGTCCGACAGTCCGGTGCGCAGCGCGTGGAGGAGGGTGTTGACGTAGTCGTTGTCCACCCCCATGTGCGTGCGATGCAGCATCTCGACGTTCTCCCGGTCGATCCCCCGCGGCGTGATGCCGAGGCCCTCCCACTTGTCGCGTCGTACCTCGGGCACCCGTCCCACGAAGGAGAGCGTCCCCCGCTTGGTGCCGTAGTCCTCGATGAGGATGTCGGCCAGGTCGCTCCCGACCTCCTCGGCCGACCGGCCCTCGGTGTCCACGCCCAGCTCGGTGGCGAGACGCCGCAGTTTCCCTTCGTCGGCGATCTCGTAGCCGCTCGTGTCCCCCTTGGCCAGGGAGCGGAACGTCTCGAGGATGTCACGACCGTGGTCCGAGTGCGACGACGAGCCCGCGGCGATGGTCCGACCGAGGTTGCGGGCCACGATCACGTCGGCACCGGCGCCGCACACCCCCTTCCGGGGACCCTCGCCGAACGGGTCGATCCGGCACGGCCCCATGGCGCAGTTGCGACAACTCAGGCCGAGCGAGCAGTACCCACACTGGGGCTGTTGCGCCTCCAGGCGGTCCCAGACGGTGTCGATGCCCCGACGCCGGGCCTCGTCGATCATGGCCTGGGCATCCTCGTTGATGGTCAGCCGCCGCGCCCCGCCCGTTCCGTTGCCGTTGGTCCGACTCATGCTGTTCCTCCCTGTTGGCCATCTGCGTTCTTCGTACCGACACCGGCGCCGTCGCCGGCCAACCGGCCGGGGTCCCATTCGGCCGCGGCACCCGCCGCCTCCTGCGTGGCCCGGCCCCAGGCGCGCCATGCCGCCAGCGGATCGCCACCCGGCGGGGGTGTGGCCGTCGCGCCGGACGCGGCGAGCACCGCCCCCGCTTCGCGGAGGCTGCCGGCGGCGACCAGTTCGTTGAGCTCCCCGAAGACGAGCGCGTCCACCTTGCACACTTCGGCACACGCCGGCATCCGCCCCTCGCGCAGACGGTCCACACACCCGTCGCACTTGACCGCGACGGCGATCGAGGAGTCCGGGCCTTCGGCCAACGGATGGAACGTGACGACATCGAAGGGGCACACCACCGCGCACATGGCGCACCCGATGCACCGCTTCGGATCCACCAGTACCAGGTCGAATTCGTCGTCGCGGGTGATGGCTCCCGAAGGGCACACCTGGAGGCACGGGGCGGGGTCGCAGTGTCGGCAACGGTTCGGAAAGGCCAGGGTCGGCGTGGGCCCGGCCCCCACATGGACCCGCTTGCGGGGCACCGGCCGCTCGAGGAACGCGACCGACTCGTCCTGGGCCGTGGAGTGCTCGACCGCGCAGGCCAACTCGCACTGCAGGCAGCCGATACAGCGCTCAGGGTTCACGAACACCGTCTGCATGTCCTGCTCCCTTCCACGGCTGCATCGCGCCACGCGGCCCGATACTTCGATTCTCGTGAGCAGGCGGTCGGGGCGCCAGGGTCGAAAGTCACCGGACTTTCGCGGGATGGCCGGAAGGTGCCACATGTATCCCGGCCGGCCGGGTGTCAGGCTCCGCAGACCACCGCCGGGCCCGGCTCGGGAAGGGCGTTGACCGCGGCCAGGTTGACGGCCGTGCACCACCGCAGCCAGGCCAGCTGGTCCGGCGGGAGCACGTCGCACACCCAGTCCCAATGGAGCGAGACGGCGTCCCCGGGGCCGACGGCCGGAGCAAGCCCGGTGCCATCGAGGCCGATGCGGACGACCTCGACGCTCTCGGGACCCAGGACCAGCCGGGACCCCTCGAAGACGAGCGTGCGGTTCCGCACCGTGGCCAGGTCGCCGGTCACGCTCTCGACGCGGCCCCAACGGATCCGGCATCTGTCCAGCACGGTCAGGGGCGGACCCTCCATCCCGGCCCGGAGCAGGCCGAGCCAGGGGTAGACGGCGAAGACGTGGAAGCTGTGCTGGCAGACACCACCGAGCGGTACGGCGGCGGCCATCGCCCCGAAGCGCGACCCGGCCCGCCGTTCGAACCGGTCGCCCAGCGAGGCCACGAGGGCCGCGGTGGGCACCCGCCCGAGGAGTCCGTTCCCGACCCAGTAGGCCTCGACCACCCGGTCGTCCAACGGGTCGCCGATGCCGTTGCACCCGGCGATCAGCTCGAGGTAGGGCCACGCACCGGCGAACTCGGTGGCCAGGTGGGAGAGCTCGCGCAGATCCGTCCCCTCCCCGGCAGTGCCCAGCAGCGCCCCGGCGTCGGCGGGGCCGCAGTAGCCGAGCTCATTGGGCGGGTAGGCGTAGCGGGCGAACAACAGGGGGCCGGGAGTGGTCACACCGGAACCCGCTCCGGGGCCCGCCACGCGACGACCAGCGCGCCGGCGGCGACGAGGGCGAGCCCTCCGAGCTGTGGTGCCAGGGAAGCGCTGCCCGCCACCGCCTGGAGCACTGCGGTCACCAGGACGCTGGCCACCAGCATCGACGTCACGTCCACGGCCCGGGCGCGGGCCAGTGCGGTCATCCAGGTACCGACGTAGGCGGCCAGCAGAAGACCCGTGAGCAGCACCCATCCCACCGCGCCGGCACCGAGCGACGTCAGTGCGGCCAGCGATCCTGTGGCCGCCAGGTAGACCACCAGCGTGACCCCGCCCACCCCCATGCGGACGAGCGAGATGGTGGCGGGGGCGATGTCGGCCAGCAGACGACGGGCCACCACCACTTCGACGGCCCACAGGACGGTCGAGGCCATCACCAGCGCATCGCCCCGACTCCACACCAGGTGCCCGGCCCTGAGCGACAGGACCGCCTCACCCGCGAGGAGCAGGGCGATGGCGCCGAGGTTCCAGCCGTTGAGCCGTTCGTGCAGGAAGGGGATCCCGAGCACCGCCACCCAGATGACCAGGCTGTCCCGGTCGAGTGCCGCCGGCGTCGCCGTGGTGCGGGCCAGCCCGTCGAAGAAGAGTACGAAGGCGATTCCCCCACCGACGATCCCGACGTAGGCCAGCCCCAGCCAGCGGAGCATGCCCGGCTTGTCCGCGCCCTTCTTCCCCGGTGTCCACGAGGATCGCTCCGGCACATCCACCCATCGGGAACCGACCGACGGCGACCCGGACGGGCGTCGGGACACGGCCACGGCCGTCCCGATGCCGAGGACCACGAACGCCACCAGGTTCTTGGCCGTCGTGTACACCGCCGGGGACGGGACGGCATGGACGCCGTAGCTGTTCACGAATACCGAGACGCCGCTGACCAGCGCGGTGATCCCTGCCACCATCACCCCGCCGAGGCCGGCTGACGACGCTGCCCGGCGCACCCCGGTCACCGGTCCTCTCCCGTTTCCACCACGTCCTGGTGGGACGCGGCGAACAGCTCGGCGGCCACCGCCTCGGCCTCGTCGGCATCCGCCCGGTCGATGGCGTAGCCGCTGTGGACGACGAGCCACTCCCCGGGCACGGGACCAGGGCCGTCCAGCGCCAGCAGGGACACCCGGTGGCGCCGGCCGTCGACGTCCTCCACCACGACGGCGGTCTCGCCGTCGGCGGCCACCACACGGTGCAATCGACTGGTGCACATCATCCGACCTCCCCGATCAGTTCCTTCACGTGCCGGGCGGCGTGGGGAACGGCCCGCTCGACGGCGGGGCTCAGGCCCATGCCCTGGCCGAAGTCGCCCCCCTCGATCCCCACCACGACGACCCGTCCCGGTGCGCTGCCGACCGCCCGGGACAACCGCAGCACGCCGGCCAGCCCGATTCCGTGGGAGCTGGTGGCACCCCGTGGCTCGAGCGGACGTCCGGCCGCCCCATCCGGCTCGACCAGTTCGATGAGCTCGATACTCCCCGGATCGGCACCCGACTGCACTGCGTCGATCACCACGGCGAGGTCGGCCCCGTCCCACAGACCGAGCAGGTCGAGCGGTTCGGCGATGGGCCCCATCCGGTCCACCCCCGTGCAGGTCCGGGCCACCTCCTCGGCGACGGCCGGTCCGGCACCGTCGTCGCGTCGGTACTCACTCCCCATCCCGACCACCACGATCCGAGGCGCGGCCCCCGGGGGCGCGGCTCTGCTCACGTGCGCACCACGGAGATGTCGAGGAAGTGGGCGGCACACGAGATGCACGGGTCGTGATTGCGAACGGCCTGTTCGCACCGCCAGGCGAGCTGGTCGTCGGGGAGATCGAGCCCGTCCTGGGCCACCCGGCGAAGATCGGACTCGATGGTGAGCTGGTTCTGCGACGTGGGCGGGACGATGCGCGCCGTCCGGATCAGTCCCTCGTCGTCGAGCTCGTAGCGGTGGAACAGCAGGCCCCGCGGGGCCTCGGTGGCGCCGGTGCCCGTACCGGCCCGCCACCGCACCTCGGTGGCCGCCGGATCCGGTGGTTCGTACCCCCCGATCAGTCGCAGTGCCTCGTCGCAGGCGAAGACCAGCTCCACCGCCCGCACCACGATGCTCTGGAACGGGTTGGTACAGACCGGCCCCAGGCCGGCGGCCGTCGCCGCCTGACGTGCCACGTCGGGGAGCTCGGCGGCGTTGAGTGCGTAGCGGGCCAGCGGTCCCGTGAGGTACTCGAGCCGACCGTCGAGCCGTGCGTGGAGGGCCGTAGAGCGCTCGACGTGCTCCTCCACCACCCGGTCGGCGAACTCGGACACGTCGATGTCGAGTCCGTCGGAGGAGACCACCCTGCCGGACTCGAGCGGATAGTGCCCCGGTGACCGGAGCGCGACGAACCGGTAGTCGCCGGACACGTCGGGGAACTCGAATCCCGAAACCCACGCGACGGTGTCGAGCGCCGCGTCGCGGGCCCGCTGCAGCGGTTCGACCAGGGCGGCCAGCTCGTCGGCGGTGGGGGATCGGTAGAACCCGCCGATCCGCACATTGACCGGGTGCACGGCCCGGCCGCCCACCGTCTCCATGAGGAGGTTCCCGGTTCGTTTGATGGACAGTCCGCGCTGGACCGCATCACGGTCGTGCTCCGCGAGCTCCACCGCGTCGGCACAGCCCAGGAAGTCGGGGGCGTGCAGCAGGTAGATGTGGAGCGCATGGCTCTGGATCCACTCGCCGCAGTACAGGAGCCGTCGGAGCGCGCTGATCCGGTCGTCGACACG
The DNA here is from genome assembly GCA_050014755.1 of Acidimicrobiales bacterium. Classification (GTDB taxonomy): domain Bacteria; phylum Actinomycetota; class Acidimicrobiia; order Acidimicrobiales; family RAAP-2; genus Bog-756. Next base: position 1,638 of record JBEKCS010000085.1, on the reverse strand, counting down.
GACCCCACAGGCGTCCTCGACCGCCGCGCACGCGCTCATCTGATAGGCCACGGGACAGATCCCGCAGATGCGGGCCGTGATGTCAGGAGCCTCCGAGGCCCTCCTTCCCTGCAGCAGAGCCTCGAAGAATCGGGGAGGCTCGAAGATGGTGAGCGAGACATCCCCGACGACACCGTCCCGCACCTCGACCCGCAGCGACCCTTCCCCCTCCACCCGGGACAGGCCGTCGACGGCGACGGTGCGGTGGGCGCCCGATCCGTGGGTCATGGTCCGACCTCCTCGGGTCCGGGTCCGGCGAGTGAGACGGCTTCGTCGCCGAACACGGGGTTCCCGACGTAGAAGGTGGCGAACAGCCGGGAGGCGTCGCCCCTGTCCAGTCCCTGGTCCACCAGGTGGTCGGCCAGGGCCCCGGGGTTCGCCCCCGAGGACGGGCCGAAGCACCCGAAGCACCCGCGTCCGATCGAGGGGCACAGCGCGCCGCAGCCGGCCCTGGTCACCGGACCGAGGCACGGGGTCCCACGGGCCACGGTGATGCACACCGTCCCCCTGCCCTTGCACTCCTGGCAGACCGAGTGGCTCGGGATCGCCGGCCGGCGCCCGACCAGCTCGGCCGTGATCGTCTCGAGGAGCTGGCGCCTGTCGATGGGGCAGCCCTGGAGCTCGAGGTCGACGGGGACGTGGGCCGAGATGGGTGTCGAGGTGCCCAGCGCCGAGATGTACTCGGGATGGGCGTACACGGCGTCGACGTACGCACCGTCCGCCGCGGAGTTGCGCAGCGCCTGGATCCCCCCGGCCGCAGCACACGCACCGATGGTGATCAGCCGGCGCGACGACCTCCGGATCTCCAGGATCCGCTGTGCGTCCTCCTCCGTGGTGATCGAACCCTCCACCAGGGACAGGTCGTAGGGGCCGTCGACCACGGCCCGTGACATCTCGGTGAAGTGGGCGATCCTGACCGCGCCGGCGATGGCCAGGAGCTCGTCCTCGCAGTCGAGCAGGCTGAGCTGGCAGCCGTCGCAGGACGCGAACTTCCACACCGCCAGGGTGGGTCGGTCGTCGGTCATCGCCCGCGCTCCATGAACAGCCTGTCGGCCACGCCGCCGTAGGCGACGACCGGCCCGTCCCGGCAGACCAGCAGCGGGCCCAGCTGGCAGTGGCCGCAGAGCCCGGCGCCGCACTGCATGTTCCGCTCCAGTGAGACCCGGATGCGGTGCGGATCGAGGCCGCGGTCCACCAGGCCCCGGGCCACGAAGCGCATCATGATCTCCGGCCCACAGGTCAGCGCCCACGACCGGGCCGGTTCGAAGGGCACCTCCGGCAACAAGGTGGTGACGACACCGACCGGGCCGGTCCACCCGGGTGCGCCGACATCGACTGTGACGTCGACAGAGCACCCGGACCGGCGCCACGCCTCGAGGTCGTCGGCATAGAGGACCTGGTCGGGTGAGCGTGCGCCGGCGACCACGAAGACCCGGCCGCGGCCGGCCTCCTGGCGAGCCACCAGGTCGCGCACGGCACCGCGCAGTGGGGCCAGTCCGATCCCCCCGGCCACCACGACCACGTCGGAGCCGTCCTCGACGTCGGCGATGCCCCACCCGGTCCCGAACGGCCCACGAACCCCGAGGACCGTACCCTCCT
>JBEKCS010000084.1:0-13030 GCA_050014755.1 Acidimicrobiales bacterium | reverse complement strand
CGGTCACGCCCAGATTGCCGATGAAGTCACGAAACAGGTTCCATGGTGCTGACCGCCAGCTCGAACTGACATCCCGCCGTTTCACCCGGGGTGGTTCGGTGGATCGAGGCTTAGTGACAAGTAGCTCGAGAGAAGGAATGGGCGTCATCGGCCGCGTTGGGCTGCCTCGGGTGTCCCACTTTGACGGCGCAATAGGCAAGTGGGGCATGCCCTCGATGTGCCGATCAGCCACGGTCCATGAGCGACCCGATGCCCGCGGCGATCGGGGATACCCAGGGCGAGGTATTGCACTCAGCCGCTCGACGACCTGGATCCCCGCAGACATCGGGTCTCCATCGGTTCGACGTTGACGCGACAAGTACTAGGACCCGGCCCCGGCCGACGAAGCGGTCAGAAACCCTGGCGAGGAACTCCGGACCGGACCCTGAGGCCGACGGCGTCGTGGATGATCATCCACCGCATGGACCAAAATCCCGGTCGCGGTTCGGGCAGATCGTGCAGGGTCAGGAGGAACCCGGTGCCGATGACCACGGCGCAGGCTAGCCAGAAGATTACGCCGGTGGCCAGGACCCACGGCGTGCCGCCGGACGACAGAACGATGATGCCGATCAGGATCGTGGCGATCGCGAACAGACCCACGCGCAGGGCCCACACGGCCATCTTCCAGTGTCGGTTGCGCTGCAATTCGATGGGCTCGTCCATGCCAAGAACGGTAAGGAGAAACCAGACTGCAGGCAAGGGTCCTTGGTCCTCCATGAAGCAGCTGGCAGCTACGCCTGGTGAGCGGACATCCGGAATGGTGCTGCGTCAATCGCGATTGCTGTCGCGAGATTCGGTCAGGTGCCCGCGACCACCGGAGTCGGGACAATGCGAATTCCACCGAAACCCGCGCGGAGTCAGGCTGCGGTGGAGTTCCCCTTGATCCTCGGATTCGGTCCTGGCAGACGAGCCGTTCGATGAACCGTGCTCGCGGCAAGCAGACACCCATCTATCGAGATCCAGAGGGTGGGTCCTCGGGCCGGTATGGGCACTTCCTACGGAGATGACACGGAGCTCTGCTGATCAACCCGAGATGGTGGTCGTCAGATCCGGATCGACGTAGGGCGGGACCTGGTAGGTAGAGGAATCGGAGGTATTCACGGTCATGACCTGCAGGTAGTAATTGCCAGGGGTCATGGGTACAAAGACGTTCGGCATTGGGTAGGTGCCCGGACCGTGGAACGGCGTGGCCACCGAGAATGCGGGTTGGCCCTGGGTGCCGGTTCCCAGGTGTATATCGAACTCGATCATGCCGGTGAGGTTGGTCGGAACGTCTACGAGGGTCGCTGAGGCGCTAATAGCTGTCTTTCCGACCGCACCTGCTCGGGGGGTGCTCTCGGCGGTCAGGTGGGTGGCTGGATTCGATGAGGTCGTCGATGACGCAGGGGGAGCCGTCGTGGACGACACCGTTGGCGCTGTACTCGGCAAGCTGGAGGTCTGGAGTGGGGCGGGTTTCGATGTCTGGGTTGAGCTACACCCGGCCACTGTGCCGACAACGAGAATGGCCGCTGCCCACCGTTCGATCAGATGCTTCATGTACCGCCTCCCGGGCTGGTTGGACTCCGTCGGTGACCAAAAGAGTGGCTCATCGGCCCCATCACGACGAGGGCCAACCCCAGATGCCGTACAGCCCGGTCGCTGTGGCTGACTCCGGGGTGCCTACCCCGGTCGTCGGTGTTGTGGCGATCGTTCGAAAGACGAACACACCGTCGAGATAGCCGGGATTGCTGAGTTGGACGTCGACTGGGAATTTCGAATACGTCCCGCCGGCACAATCTGGTTGGCAGTCGTTGATGTTGTGGGTGCCCGATCCGATCGCCGTCGTCGACGTCCAGGAGCTCCAACTGATAGGACCTATGTAGTCATTGCTGGTGGCGCACCCGAAGAAGATCGTGGTCGGCCGGATACCGGAGCCACCCGATGGTTGCGTGTCGCACGGTGGTGCGGTGGGCAGCGCCGACCCAGTAGTCGTCGTGGACGTCGTCGTCGAAGGAGTGGCCGTGGAAGGTGCCGTAGTCGGGCCCGAGGACACTTGCAGCGCCACCGAGGCTCCCGCCGCCAACTCAGATCCCGCGCCTGGGTCTGAGGAGACAACAACCCCCGTCGAAAACCGGGTGCTCGTCACCGCCGATACAGCGCCAACGTCGAGTTCGGCTTTTGCGAGCACTTCACCGGCCTCGGCCTCCGCGAGACCAACCACGTTCGGCACAGTTACCTTGCTGGCTCCCGAGGTGGTAGTTGTCGTCGTAGCAGTGCTGACCGCATGCGGCGCAGGCCTGAAGACGAGAAAGCCGACGACGATGAGGGCAACGGCGGCAGCAACGAGCGCGATGGCCTTCGGGTCTGGTGCCGGGAACACTCGGCGTCGATGCCTTGCGCGGATGTCCTCCGGTTCCATATCCCATTCGACATTCTCGGCCGTGTCGTTCATCTGTCGAACAAGTTCTTGAATCCGATCGGGCTCAGTCGGCATGTCACCTACCTCCAGTGCTCAACGACGCGTCCAAGCTCAGTGCTGCGGTCGCCCTGCCTCGACTGAGCCACGACTTGACCGTCCCATCCGGGACCTTCATGGCGAGCGCGACTTCCGGAATCGACATCCCGGCTCCGTCGTGCAGCACAATCGCCATCATCTGGTTCTCCGGCAAGGAGCGAAGCGCCGCGGCCAACATGACATGCGTCTCGTCGGGAGGAGGTGCATTCCCGGGCGATCCGACTGGGGATCGCCTAACTGTGTCACTCCGACTCTTGCTGATGATCAGGTTGCGAAGGACTTTGCGGGTCCACGCCCGTGGATCGTCGTAGTTCCGCACACGAGGCCAACGAATCCATGTCCGAAGAAAGGCTTCCTGCGTCAGATCCTGGGCGACCTGAATGTCCCCGGTGATCATGTAGGCCATGGCAAGCAGGGGCTTCTTCGACGCGCGGAAGTAGTCATCGAAAGAAGCCGCTGCGTCATCGGCTGAGGGTGGCACGAAGTCCTCCACTCGAAAACTCTTCGTCAGTGGTCACGATTACTACACGCTTGAGAGCACCCAATCGTTGCATCCGGTTGCGAAGTCCGAACCGTTCGCCTCGAGATGCCGTTCACGGGCAGTCGGCAGTCGGCAGTCGGCAAGTCCCAGACTCGCGAACGCGCGCCCATAGTCGGCGGTGATCGGGGGCACGCCGGTTCCTGAACCCCCCTGTGCGATCTGGATCTACAATCCCCTTCAGAGGCTGCCGACGCGATATGTGGTCACTGCCCGGTGAGGGAGATGCACGTGAGTCGATTTGCACAGCACACGAAACTGGTGGCTAGCAGTGGGAATGCAGATCGACTGGCCCGAAAGTTTCTCGAATCGGTCGAGATCCAGCGGGAGAATCCAGCCTGCGAGTTGATGATCGTCAGTAGATCGCCCGTGGATGATGACGTGGTCTTTCTTACCGAGGTGTGGTCGAGCGAATCCGAGTGGGACGCTGCACGAAGCAGTCCTGTCATCACCGACTGGGCCAAGGACATGCCTTCACTGGTAGCTGAAGCACCGCAGAGCGTCCAGCTCGATCCGCTTGGAGGGAAGGGGCTTTCGTAGCGGAGCAGCGGCCCAGTCCCGGTGACAAACGCCTGACGCTCTCACGGTGTTCCGGGGCATCTTGACTGAATGCTCCAAGTCCACGTCGACGAGTGACCCGGTCTTGTCAGCAGGGTTCGAGGCGACCTAAGACCCGGTTAGGAACACTCGCAGCCGTGAGAACGATCTCCACGCCCTTCACCTCACCTAGACGGAAGGTGTCCACGGACGACTGAATGGCGGTACCGCTGGAGTCCGTTGCGAACGAGGCGATGACGGGCACTCGAATGTAGTTGTTCGACCAGTTGACGTTCACTTGGTCGTTGGGTGGCAGTCCCCCGACATTCACCGTAAGGACGCCACTGAGTCCCCCGCTCGACCCGTTGTAGTGGATCGTTCCCGTCAGTGGGCCGGAGGCGCAGAAGTCCTCAACACCGCTGTAGCCCGACTGCGAAGGGAGGGTCGTCACGACCGGAGGCACGGTTGCACGAGTCGTTGAAGTCGTAGTTGGCGAACTGTGGCCCGAGGTCTGTTGTCCGTCCGTGCCGCCACAGGCCGTGACGCTCATTCCCATTGCCGCTGCGACGGCGCCCACTACGAGCCGAATCCCTAACGTGCTTGAGGTCTTACCACAGAAGCCGCATTCTGGCTCGTTCTTGCGCCAACGATCCGACCGTGTTGCCCTGCCCTCGACGTGCCGCAGTGGGGGCACCGACCGCTGATAGGGGGCGCCTCCAGAGCGCAGCCTGGGGCTACGTCGTGAACACAGAACCGATGATCGGGCCAGAGCGAACACCGATCTCGTGCGGCGATCGGCTACCTCACTCGTACGGGAAGTGAACCGAACGATCTGATCACATTGTTCAGCCTCCGAACGGGAGGTCCGGCGAGCTCTATGCGCTCGACGCGCTCGGCCAGTGCAGCGAGGACTGCACTCGCCTCGAGTTTCGCGAGCCCCATCCCAGCGCACGTATGGTCGCCGAACCCGAACGCCAGGTGGGCTGCGCTCGGACGGTCGATATCGAACCGCTCTGGATCATCCCAGCGCCGCTCGTCCCGATTGGCCGACGCATAGCTGACAAGCACACGTGCACCAGACGGGATCTGGACCTCTCCGACCATCGTGTCGCGCGTGGTCACTCGGGTGAACCAGCTCACTGGACTTTCAAGACGGATAGCTTCATCGAACGCCTTCCTGGCGCGCCCCGGGTCTTCCCGAAGGTGCTGCCACTGGTCCGGGTGGGTGGCGAACAACCAAATTGCGCTCCCGAGACCACTGATCGTGGTGTCCAAGGACGGTCCGAGGTAGTCGATGATCGCCATCGGACACTGCTGGGTGGTGAGCTCGCCCCGCGCAACGGCATCTTGGATCCCGGCGACCATTGATCCCTTTGGTGGCTCGCTCATTGCGACCTGACCTGCGAAGACGGCCATCTCCATTAGCCCGGGAACTGCCGCCCTCATACGGTCGTTCGGCGGACCAAAGCAGTCGAACGTCGCGCCGGCCCAGTCGAGCAGCTTGTCCCGGCCATCCTCCGGCCACCCCAGCAGATCCGGCAGCCACGTCGTAGGGAGTATCTGGGCGAGATCCGATACCGCATCGAACGAGCCGAGCTCTACCAGGTGGACCGCCAATTCCTCGGCGCGCTGGCTCGCTTCGGGCTGCAGTCCTGCGATCGCGCTGGGCCGGAGTGGCTGACCGATGATCGTACGAAGTTTGCGGTGCTCATCGCCGTCGGACATCAGGGTGCTGCCGCGCCCTCCCGCGTTGAAGTCATCGTTCAGGCCCACGCCGAGGCCAGAGCAGAAGGCCTCTGCGTCCGACAGGACCGTCCGCACCTCGTCGTAGCGGGCTACGGCGTAGACCTCATGGGCTTCCAGCCATACGACAGGGCCGAGGTCGCGGATCGTGCGGTAGTGCTCGTACGGCTCGGCAAGGACCTCGTCGGAGAACATATCGACGGAGTAGGCAGGAATCGTCATGGCAACCCCCAGAGAACCTTCGTGAGGAGTCGACGGAACTCGTCGAGCTCGTTGCGTGTGAGCGCGGACCATTGACGGCCGTGATAGGTCTGCATTGCTGACGTGACGGAGCCGAAGACCCGATGAGCTTCTGTCGTGGCTCGCACCAGCACGCCCCGCCGATCGTCGGGATTCCGCATCCGCTCGACGAGTCCGGCCGCTTCCAACCGGTCGATGAGCCGCGTGACATCCGCCGCCCGCGTGAGCAGTCCGTCTGCGACCGAGCCGACGGGCATTCCTGAAGGGGGATCATCGGCGAGGCACAGGTTCCACAGAGCCATGTACTGCTGGTGGGAGATGCCTTCGGCGCGACAGATTGCCTCCATTTCACCGAGGATCCGGTTGGCGAGAACGACGACGTTGACGTGCGCCTCTCGACCAACGACCACAGCTCGGGTTTCGTTCGCGGGGGTCGCCGTGCGCACCATGGGCAAACTCTATGTTGCAAAGGATTCTGTTACAACTGTTACTGGTCGATGAGCCGTCCGCGAGTTGCGGGGCACCGGAGAGCGTGCCGCAGATCCGTCAGCGGACTCGTCGATCCTCGCATCGCTTCGGTAAGGGGTGCCTCGCATGTGGCGGACAGGGACGCTTGAAACGGTCAAGCGCGCCCGACCGTTCGACCAACAGTTCGCCCGAGCGAGACCCACCGGACGATTCCACAGAACGGAGTGCACCCCGGCCGGGTAAGTTCGCAGCCATGACCATGGCGCACCGGGTGGACCACCTCGACCACGTACAGCTGGCCATGCCCCCCGGGGGCGAGGACCAGGCCGTGGCCTTCTACGAGGGGGTGCTCGGAATTCCGCGGGTACCCAAACCGCCGGAGCTGGCGATCCGGGGCGGCTGCTGGTTCGAGCACGAGGGTCTCCGGGTCCACCTGGGCGCCGAGGAGGACTTCCGCCCGGCGAAGAAGGCCCACCCGGCATTCGCCGTCATCGGTGTCGACGAACTGTGTGGCGTGCTCGAAGCCGCGGGGTACCCGGTGCGCCGGGCCGAGGACGTGCCCGGCATGCCCCAATGGTTCGTCCACGACCCGTTCGGCAACCGGATCGAGCTGGTCCCGGCATGACCGCGGGCAGAAATCCGCTCAAGAGGCGGTCCCCTCCACTTCGGCCTTGATGGCCTCGAGCGTGGCCAGCATGCCGTCGTGGTTGGTCCTCCCACGGGCCCAGCCGAGCAGTGCCCAGTAGATCCTGAGGAGCACGGTGTCGGCCAGCCGGAAGGACTCGGTCACGTCCGAACCGCCGTCCGCCGCCTCGATCCGGTAGGCCCAGGTGTTGAGGGCCTTGCCGCCCGTGATCACGTCGAAGGCGAACTCCGACCCGGGGACGCACGTCGAGACCACGCAGTTCGTCCAGTAGATCGGACCGACGCCGTTGCGCTTGACGTGGCCGCGGAACTTGGCTCCGACGGCAGGCCCCGTCGCCCCGTCCGACCACACGGCCTCGAAGGTCTCGGGGCTGTAGCTGCCGATGCGGGTGACGTCGCTGACGAGGTCCCAGACCCGCTCCGGCGGGGCGTTCATGTGGACGGTCACGGAGTCGTGCATCTGGCCACCATAGGTGGTCGGATCCGGGTTCGCCCGGGCCGACACACCGAGCGGTCCGGGTCCGCCCCGGCACGTCGATCAGGGTAGGAGGTCGGTGACGTCCTTCCGCTCGGCCTCGAGCTCCTCGGTGGTGATCCGGATCCGCTCGGTGGCGAACTCGTCGTGGGTCAGGCCCTCGACCACCGTCCATCCGCCGGCACCGTTGGCTCGGATCGGAAACCCGAACTGCAGACCCTGGGGAACGCCGTACTCGCCGTTGGAGCAGACGGCCAACGAGGTCCAGTCGTCACCCACGGTGCCGTTGTGGATGGCGGCCACCGAGTCGATGGCGGCGTTGGCGGCCGAGGCGGCCGAGGACAGGCCACGGGCCTCGATGACGGCCGCGCCACGCTTCTGGACCGTGGTGAGGAAGTCACCCTGGAGCCATGCGGTGTCGTCGATGACCTCGGCGGCCGGCTTGCCGTCGATGCGGGCATTGGTGAAGTCGGGGAACTGGGTGGCCGAGTGGTTTCCCCAGATGGCCAGGTTGGAGACCGAGGCGACCGGCACGCCGGCCTTCTTGGCCAACTGGCTCTTGGCCCTGTTTTCGTCGAGGCGGGTCATGGCGAACCAGCGGTCGGCCGGGATCTCGGGGGCGTTCGACCGGGCGATCAGGCAGTTGGTGTTGCACGGGTTGCCGACCACCAGGACGCGGACGTCGGTGGCGGCGTTGTTGGCGATGGCTTGGCCCTGGGGGCCGAAGATGCCGCCGTTGACGGTCAGCAGGTCGCCCCGCTCCATGCCGGCCTTCCGGGGGATCGAGCCGACCAGCAGGGCCCAGGAGGTGCCGTCGAACGCGGTGTTCAGGTCGGTGGTGGTGACGATGTCGGCGACCAGCGGGAAAGCGCAGTCGTCGATCTCCATGACCACGCCCTCGAGGGGCTTCATGCCGGGCTCGATCTCGAGCAGGCGGAGCACCACGGGCTGGTCGGGACCGAAGAGTGCACCCGAAGCGATACGGAAGAGGAGGGAGTAGCCGATCTGGCCGGCGGCGCCCGTGACGGTGACGTGGATGGGGGGTTTGGCTGCCATGGCCGCAGGCTAATCCGGGTGACCCCGAGGGGTCGAACCCGTGGCGGCCCGACCGTGGTGGCCGGGCGGCGGCTCAGTTCCGCCCGAGCCCCAGGGCGGCGTAGATCTCGCGGGTCGCGCTCGACCGGTTGAGCGTGTAGAAGTGCAGTCCGGGCACGTCGGCCGCCAGCAGCTGCTCGCAGAGCTCGGTGGCGCACGCCACACCCTCGTGGCGGACCGCCTCGGCCCCGCCACGGGCGTCGGCCGCCTCCAGACGCTCCACCATCCACCCCGGCACGGCCGCCCCCATGGTGGCCATCCGGGGAACCGAGGTCAGGCTGGTCACCGGCATGATGCCCGGGAGCACCGGCTTGGTCACGCCCCGCTCGGCCAGATCGGCGACCAGCGAGGTGTACTCGTGGGCCTCGAAGAAGAACTGGGTCACCGCGAAGTCGGCCAACGACAGCTTGGCGGCCAGATGGTCACGGTCACTCGCCAGGTCGGGCGAGAGCGGGTGGCCGGCGGGCTGGGCGGCCACGCCGATGGAGAAGCCGCCGATGGCCCGGGCCAACTCCACCAGCTCCGAGGCGTGGCTCAGCTCACCGACCCCGGCTTCGGGATCGGCGGGAGGGTCGCCCCCGAGGGCCATGAGGTTCTCCACCCCGGACCTGCGTAGTTCGACCAGGATGTCGGCGAGCTCCAGGCGGGTGTGGGCCACGCAGATCAGGTGGGCCATCGGGACGAGGTTGGTGGTCCGGAGCATCCCGGTGACCAGGTCCACCGTCCGCTTCCTCGACTCTGCCCCACCCCGGTAGGTCACCGACACGAACGACGGACCGAGGGGCTCGAGGTCGCGCAACGTGGCCACCAGCGTCGCCTGCTCGGCGTCGGTCTTCGGCGGGAAGAACTCGAACGAGAAGGTCTTGCCCTTGTCGAGCAGGTCGGCGATGCGGGTCATGGTCATTCAAGACTACTTCCGGGCACCCGTTTTCGACTAGGGGTGGCCGTTGACCCGTCCCCTGGAGGTGGCTCAGCCCTTGCCGGTCGGCGGGACCACGTAGCCTTGCAGCCGGGCCAGTGCCCCTTGGAGCTCGGCATCGCGGTCACGCCGGGCCTGGTCGGCCTGGGCCAGCTGCACGCCCGTGGGGACGCCCGACCCGTGGCGGAGCAGTCGATCGGCCTCGATGGCGAAGGCCAGTCCCCGCAGGGCACCGGCCGCGGTGGTGGCCGCGCCCCCGGCCGCCGGGTCAGGAGCGGAGGCGCCGGCCGCCTCGAGGGCTGTCGACGCCCGCTCGACCTGGACGGCAACCGCGCCGCGCAGTTCGGCGTCGTCATCCACGGCCGAGGGCGACAGGAGCCCCTCCCGGGCCAGCTTCGCATCGCTCAGTGCCGGCAGCGCCCGCCGACGCCAGGTGGCAACGGCCGACTTCTTCGTGCGGGACACCATCAGCACGATGACCACGATGATGGCGAGGAACAGGACGATGACGAGCCCGATCAGGGCCCACGGCGTCCTGGTCGGCGTGGTCGTCACCGGCTTGGTCGTGGTGGTCGTCGGCACGGTGGTCGTGGTGGACGACGTGGTCGTGGTGGTCGGAACCGTCGTCGTGGTCGTGGGAGCCGTGGTGGTGGTCGGGGCCGCAGTCGTGGTGGTCACCGGGACCGTGGTCGTGGTCACCGGGACCGTCGTCGTGGTGGTGTCGACCAGCACCGGCGGGGACGTCGCGGTCGCACCGGCCTGCCCGGCGGCGCCGGCCAGGGCCAGGATGACGCCGACGACCACCGAGGCCGCACCGACACCCAGGCGTGCGGCGGTCCGTCCGTCCACATTCGTGGCCCTCGTCAGGAGTCGGTCCTGCCGTAGTCGTCCTCGAGCCGGACGATGTCGTCCTCACCGAAGTAGTCGCCGTGCTGGACCTCGACGAAGACGACCGGCTGGTCGGAGGCGTTCTCGATCCGGTGGTCGGTCCCCACCGGGACATCGACGGCGTCGCCCGACGACACCTCGCGACGCTCGCCGTCGAGGGTCACCACGGCGGTCCCGTGGACGATGAACCAGTGCTCCGACCGGCGGGCGTGGCGCTGATAGCTGAGGCGTTTCCCCGGCAGCACCTCGATGCGCTTGACCTTGAAGGTCGCCTCGTCGTCCAGGACGGTGTAGCTCCCCCAGGGACGGCTGTCCGTCTCCCGGCCGTCGCCGTCAACCGTCGGCCCGCTCATGACGCACGCTCGGCGGCACGCACGGCGTTGCGCAGCAGCATGGCCCTGGTCATGGGCCCGACCCCGCCGATCCGCGGGGTGATCCACCCGGCGACCTCGGCCACTCCTTCGTCGACATCGGACAACAGCTTCCTGCCTTCCCACGAGGTTCCGGCACCCACCACGGCGGCACCCGGCTTGATCATGTCGGCGGTGACCAGGCCGGCCCTGCCGGCGGCGGCCACCACCACGTCCCCCTGGCGGACCAGACCGGCCAGGTCCTCCACGCCGGTGTGGACGACCGTGACCGCCGCGTTGCACCCGGGGCGCTTCATGGCCAGCAGCAGGGCCAACGGCCGGCCGATGGTCAGGCCCCGCCCGATGATCACCACGTGCTTCCCCTCGACGGGGACGTCGTTGGCGTGGAGGAGCTCGACGATGCCGGCCGGCGTGCACGGCAGCGGGCCGTTGGCCCCCATCACCAGGCGTCCGAGGTTGACCGGGTGGAGGCCGTCGACGTCCTTGTCGGGGTCCACCGCCAGCAGCGCCCGTTCCTCGTCGAGTCCGGCGGGCAGCGGCAGTTGCACCAGGTAGGAGTGGACGGCCGGGTCGGCGTTGAACCGGGCGATCGTCGCGTCGAGCTCCTCCTGGGACACGTCGGCCGGCAGGTGTGCGTGGGCCGAGACGATGCCCACCTCCGCGCAGTCGGCGTGCTTCATGGCCACGTACCGCTCGCTCGGGCCGTCGTCGCCCACCAGGATCGTCCCGAGGCCCACGGTGACCCCGGCGCCCCGGAGCCGGGCCACCCGGTCGGTCACCTCGGCGCGGACCCGGGCAGCGAGGAGCTCGCCGTCCAGCAGGGTCGCCGTCATCGTCGTCTCCTCAAACCTGGTTCCAACTCCTGGTCCCATCGTCCGTCCGTTGCTCCGGCGGTGGTGCCCACCCGGGCGGTCACCCGGCGCCGGAGTCGCCGCTCCGCTGCCGCTAGTGCCGGAAGTGGCGCTCACCACCTGCTACGACCATAGCGATCCCTGCCTCGTCGGCTGCACCAATGACCTCGGCGTCGCGGATCGAGCCGCCGGGCTGGACCACGGCGGACACACCGGCCTCGGCCAGTACGAGGAGCCCGTCGGCGAACGGGAAGAACGCGTCCGACGCCGCCGCGCCGCCCCGGGCCCGGTCGCCGGCCTTGGCCACGGCGATCTCCGCCGCCACCACCCGGGACTGTTGGCCGGCCCCCACCCCTACCGCCTGGGCGTCGGTGACGATGGCGATGGCGTTCGACGTGGTCCGGGCGCACACCTTCCAGGCGATGCGGAGGTCCCGCCACTGGGATTCCGTGGGCTGGAGCTCGGTGACCACCTCCCAGTCGGACGGGTCGACCAGGAACCGGTCGGCCTCCTGGACCAGCACGCTGGCCCCGAGGAACCGGTACTGGCGGACCAGCGGCTCGGGCACCGGGGCGGACAGCAGGCGGGTGGCCTTGCGCTTCGACGACAGTTGGGCCAGGGCCTCGTCGTCGTAGGCCGGGGCGATGATCACATCGGCCTGGGGACCGGCGGCGATGGCCGCGGCGACCTCGACGGTGACCCGGCCGCCGATGGCCACGATCCCGCCGAACGCCGACTGGGGATCGCACTCGAGAGCCCGCTCGTAGGCGCGGACCAGATCGGCGTCGATGGCCGCCCCGCACGGGTTGGCGTGCTTGATGATGGCGACGGCCTGCTCCGTCGGGCCCGCGGCGAGCTCGTGGACCAGGCGCCACGCGGCGTCGGCGTCGAACACGTTGAGGTAGGACAGCTCCTTGCCGCCGTACTGGACGACCTCGTCCCACCAGGACCGCTGCCCGACCACCCGGTAGCGCGCACCGTGCTGGTGGGGGTTCTCGCCGTAGCGGAGCGACCCGGCCCGCTCGAGGGTCAGGTGGATCGACTCGGGAAGCAGGGTGGCCACCTCCAGGTCGGTGAGCCCGGACCCGTTGTCCGCGGCCAGCGCGGCGTGCTCGCGCTCGTCCAGCCACTCGACGATGGCGGCGTCGTAGCCGGCGGTGTGGGCGAAGGCCTGGCGGGCCAGGGCCCGGCGGGTCTCGAGCGAGATCGACCCGTTGGAGCGCAACTCCTCCAGGACCGGCCCGTAGTCGGCCGGGTCCACCACTACGGCCACATGGTCGTGGTTCTTGGCCGCGGCCCGCACCATGGTGGGTCCACCCACGTCGATGAGCTCGATCGACGGGTCCGACGAGAAGGGGTAGAGGTTGCACACCACCAGGTCGATGAGACCGATGCCCAACCGGTCCAGGGCGTCGAGGTGGTCGGGCTTGGACCGGTCGGCGAGGATCCCCCCGTGGATCACCGGGTGGAGGGTCTTGACCCGACCGCCCAGCATCTCGGGGGCACCGGTGAGGTCGGCCACCTCGATGTGGTCGATCCCTGCCGCGGTCAGCGCCGCCGAGGTGCCGCCGCTCGAGATGAGATCCCAGCCCAGCACCGACAGCCCGCGGGCGAACTCCTCGATCCCGGTCTTGTCGTAGACGGACAGCAGTGCCTTCATTCGGTGGCCTCCTCAGGTGACGGCCCCCCACCGACGGACTGGGACGCCAGGTCGTCGATGAAGGTGC
>JBEKCS010000083.1:0-14478 GCA_050014755.1 Acidimicrobiales bacterium | reverse complement strand
GAACTCCTGGAGATCGACCGAGTTGTCGGCGTGGACCCCGCCGTTCACCACGTTCATCATCGGCACCGGCAGCACGTGGGCGTTGGCGCCGCCCACAGAGCGGAAGAGGGGGAGCCCGAGCTCGTCGGCGGCGGCCCGGGCCGTGGCCAGCGACACACCGAGAATGGCGTTGGCGCCCAGACGGCCCTTGTTGGGGGTCCCGTCGGCGTCGATCATGGCCAGGTCGATCGAGCGCTGATCCAGTGCGTCGAACCCTTGGAGGAATTCGGCGATCTCGCCGTTCACCGAGCCGACGGCGGCGAGGACTCCCTTGCCCCGGTAGCGGTCGCCCCCGTCACGCAGTTCCACGGCCTCGAACGTGCCCGTGGAGGCGCCCGAGGGCACGATGGCGCGGCCGGAGGCGCCGGAGTCGAGGACCACCTCGACCTCGACGGTCGGGTTGCCACGGGAGTCGAGGACCTCCCGGCCGAGTACGTGTTCGATCAAGCTCACTTGGGGGGTCGCTCCTGCTCGCGGTGTGGCAAACGCTACCATCCGCCACCCTGTGGACCAGGGATTTCTCGGCCGATTCGGCAACGGGACCGTGCGGGGTCCGACCGGTCAGCCCTGCTGTTCGACCTCGGACCGAAAGGCACGCGAACGGGTGAGGAGGGCCGTTTCGGGGTCGACGCCCAGGGCACGGGCCACACCCACCGCGGCAAAGAGGAGGTCCCCCACGGCGTCGGCCCGGTCCCGGGCACCACCCTCGCCGTCGGACACCCCGCCCGTCGGAACCCCTTCCGAGCGCAGGGCCGCGAGCCCGTCGGCCACCCGCTCGGCCTCGTCGGCCAGTCCGGGGAGCACCATGCCGACGGCGACCGCCTTGCGCTGCAACTTGGCGGCCAGGGCGAGGGCGGGCAGCGCGGCAGGGATGCCCTCGGTGACGCTGGACCTCCCCTTCTCGGCCTTCTTGATGGTCTCCCAGTTGGCGGCTACGTCCTCGGGGGTTTCCGCGGACACGTCGCCGAACACGTGGGGGTGGCGGCCCACCAGCTTGTCGTGCACGCCCCGGGCCACGTCGGCCAGGGTGAACCGACCCTCCTCCGCGGCCAGGGTGGCGTGGAAGTAGACCTGGAACAACAGATCGCCGAGCTCCTCCTCCAGGTGGGCCACGGCCGCCGCCTCCCGCTCGTCGGCACCGGTACCAGCCTCAGCATCGGCGGCGGTGAGGGCGTCGATCGCCTCGAGTACCTCGTGGGACTCCTCCAACAGGTGGCGCCCGAGCGAGGCATGGGTCTGGCGACGGTCCCACGGGCATCGCTCACGGAGGGTGTGGACCAGTTCGTCGAGTGCCACCAGCTCGGCGGCAACCGGCGCGGCCAGCCGGGGAATCCACAACGACGTGAGGTGGTCCGGCTCGAACGATCGGTCGATGTCCTCCCACGGGAGCGTCCACACCCGTTCGTCGGGCAGGCCCAGGTGGTGCAGGACCGTCACCGGGACCTCCGGTGGCGACTCGACGGACAGCTTGACGTCGGAGAGGACCTGGCGGCTCCAGCACTGGGCGACCAGCAGGGGACCATGCTCACCGGCGGCGTCGACGGCGAACCGCTCGGCGTCGACGATGCGTGCGCCGGCGTCCACCGGGTCGACGCCGAGCCGGACGAATGCCAGGTCGAGGAAGGACACCGACGGGTGGACGACGACGGTGACCTCGCCCGACGCCACCCGTGGATCAGCGGCCAGCAGCACCACCGTGCGCTCGGCCACCGTGGGCGATCCCGGCACCGCATAGACGACGGGTCCGCCGGTCGATGCGGCGTCGACCAGGTCGGCGACGATCCTGCGGTAGACGTCGTCGAAGGTCTCCGACCCCTCGTAGTGGTGGTCGAAGGATGCAGCTCCGGACACGGCGGCGGCGGCCGGGTGCCGGCCGGTCCGCAGGAAGACGCGTGTCGCCCGGTCGAGCAGCTCGAGAGTCCCCGCGGTGATCAGCTCGGGGCCGGCCGGGCCGAGACCGACGACGTCGATGCGGGCGTCATCGGCCACCGGGGTGATCAGCCCGCCGCGTCGCCCGCCGACGACGCCGTGCCCGTCGACGCGCCACCCGATGCCGCCGACGACGCGAGATACGAGGGCTGCAGGAACCGGGTGGCCGGCGAGGGTGGCGCCGAGATCTTGATGCCGGTCCACGTCCCGTACTGGGGATTGACGGTGATCGAGGAGTGGTGGGCGAAGGCGACCAGCTGGTCCGACACCCGCTGGACGTTGGCGGTGGTGTGCAGGAGCTCCTGGCGGATGACCGTCGCGGACGACGTGACCGGCTGCACGGTCCGGCTGGTGATCTCGTAGATCACCCAGTTCCCCTGGGACGTCTGGATCGGCGTCACCGGCTGCCCCACCGTCACCGACGTGAGCTGCAGCGACTGGAGCACCTGGGACTCGGGGATGTCGCAGCCGACCTGGCCGCCACTGGACGCCGTCTGGGCATCGACCGAATCCGCCGTGGCCAACTGGGAGAACGACGCGCCGGCCTGGAGCTTGGCGACGATGGTGTTGGCCTGTGCCTCGGTGTCGGTGGCGATCACACTGACGCAGTCGAAGGTGAACTGGGACTGGTTGGCCGCGTAGTAGCTGAGCACGGCCGCATTCGACAGGTCGGCACCCCGGGTCAGCAGCTCGTCGTCGACCGCCTGGTTGCCTAGTTCGCTGTTGCGAAGTGCGGCCGGCATCGCCGCGAGCAGTTCGGGTCCGGTGAAGGCCGACCCGTCGGCCTCCTGGCAGTGGGAGATCCCTCCGGATGCCGATGCCTGCTGGACCGTCGAGCTGATCTCGCCGGAGAGGCTCGCGGTGAAGACGTTCTGTGCCTCGGCCAGGTCCGAGCGGGACAGATGGATGTCGTTCACCGCTGCGTACTGTGCGGACACCTTGTAACTCACCAGGGTGCTGAGCACGTACCCGGCAAAGGTCATGGAGTACACACCGGACCCGACGCCGGACTGCACGTCTTCGAGCGCGAGGACGCACTCGCCGGCAGGAGAGTTCTGCAGGTCGTTCATCTCGGTGTTGAGCGTGGAGACCGAGACGGTGTCCCCGTTGACGGAGGCGGCGTTCGGAGTGACGTTGCATGCCGACGCCACCGCGCCCATGGCGACGATGGAGACGACGGCTACCAGGCCTTTGGGGATGCGCTTCACGGCGAGGATGCTAATGGCACCGGACGACGGCCTCGATTCGGGCGCTACCGGGTGCCACCGGACCGCCACCGGACCGCCGCCGGACCGCCACGGAACGATCCCTCAGTCGGTCGGCACCAGTTCGCGCAGCAGGGCAACCAGGCCGGCGGCGTAGGCACCGGTGGCCGGGTCGGGGGCGACCGGGAACGTCAGGCGGTGGGCGTCGGGCTGATAGGTGCCACCGGGGGCCAGGCGGCGGAGCCGGACCTCGGCCGAGGCGGGCAGGGTGATCGGGGTCAGCTTGGCCACGGCACGTCCTCCGGGTCCACCCCGAGGTCCGGCGCCCTCCCCGGCGAACCGGGGGACCGAGACGGCGAGGTCGACGACACCGAGCCGCAGGCACTCGACGCGCAACAGGGCGACGTCGAGCAACGCGGTGGCCGGGACCGGCAGCGGCCCGAACCGGTCCACCCACTCGGTGCGGACATCCTCCACCTGGTCGATCGTGCGGACGGCCGACAGCCGCCGGTAGGCCTCGAGCCGGACGTCCTCGGCCTCGACGTAGCTCGGGGGGAGGTGGGCGGCGTCGGGCAGGTCGATCGACAGCTCGACCGGCTGGGGACGGGGCTCCCCCTTCAGCTCGGCCACCGCCTCGGACACCATCTGGACGTAGAGGTCGTACCCGACAGCGGCGATGTGGCCCGACTGGTCGCGTCCGAGCAGGTTGCCCGCCCCCCTGATCTGCAGGTCGCGCAGGGCGATCTTGAACCCCGAGCCGAGCTCGGTGTGGTCGCCGATGGTCCGCAGGCGTTCGTAGGCCGTCTCCGACAGGACCCGGTCGGCGGGATGGAACAGGTAGGCGTAGGCACGCATCCCCGCCCGTCCGACCCGGCCCCGCAGCTGGTGGAGCTGGCCGAGGCCGAGGAGGTCGGCCCGATCGACGACCAGGGTGTTGACGGCCGGCATGTCGATGCCGGACTCGACGATGGTGGTGCACACCAGCACGTCGTACGCGCCCTGCCAAAAGTCGAGGACCACCTTCTCGAGGGTCCCCTCGTCCATCTGGCCGTGGGCCACGGCCACCCGCGCCTCGGGGGCCATCCGCTGGACCCGCTCGGCCGTCGCCTCGATGTCCTGGACGCGGTTGTGCACGTAGAACACCTGCCCCTCGCGGAGCAGCTCGCGCCGGATGGCCTCGGACGCGGCCGCCTCGTCGAACTCGCCGACATGGGTGAGGATGGGCCTCCGGGCCGCCGGCGGGGTGTTGACCATGGACAGGTCGCGGATGCCGGTCAGGGCCATCTCGAGGGTGCGGGGGATGGGGCTGGCCGTCAGCGTCAGCACGTCGACCCCTTCGGCCATGGCCTTGATCGCCTCCTTGTGGGAGACCCCGAACCGCTGCTCCTCGTCCACCACCAGGAGTCCAAGCTTCTTGAAGGTCACGTCCTGGCCGAGCAGACGGTGGGTCCCCACCACGACGTCGATGGAGCCGTCGGCCAGGCCGGCCAGGACATCGGACGCCTGGGCGTTGGTCAGGAAGCGGCTGAGGAGGGCAACCTTGACCGGGAACGGCGCGTACCGGTCGGCGAAGGTCTGGGCGTGCTGGCTGGCCAGGAGGGTGGTGGGCACCAGGATGGCGGCCTGGTAGCCGTCCTGGACGGCCTTGAACACGGCCCGGATGGCCACCTCGGTCTTCCCGAACCCCACGTCGCCGCAGACCAGGCGGTCCATCGGTTGGGGCCGCTCCATGTCGGCGGTGACCTCCTCGATGGCCCGCAGCTGGTCGGACGTCTCCACGAACGGGAACGACGACTCGAGCTCGGCCTGCCACGGCGTGTCCGGCGAGAAGGCGTGCCCGGGGACCTCGAGGCGCCTCCGGTACAGGTCGACCAGCTCCTCGGCGATCTCGTGCACGGCGGCCCGGGCCCGGGACCTCGCCTTCTGCCACTCGGAGCCCCCCAAGCGGTTGACCGAGGGCGAGTCGCCGCCGACGTAGGGGGTCAACAGCTCGATCTGGTCGGTCGGGAGGTACAGGCGGTCCCCGCCCCGGTATTCGAGAAGGAGGTAGTCGCGTGTGGCGCCACCCATGGTCCGGGTGACCATGCCCCCGTAGAGGGCCACCCCGTGCTGGCGGTGGACCACGTAGTTGCCCGGGGCCAGGTCGTCGAAGAAGCCGTCGACCGGGCGGGCGCGGGTACGGGCCTGGCGGTGCGGCCGCATCCGGCCGGTCACGTCCGACTCGGTCAACACGGCCACCTTGCAGCCGGGGAGCACGAATCCCCGGTCGACCGAGGCGACGACGATCCGGGCGCCGGCCACACCGAGGTCGTCCTCCTCGGCGGCCACCGGAACCAGGAGCCCCTCCTCGGCCAGGAGGCCCGAGAGCCGGTCGGCTCCTCCGGCGGTGGTCGTGCACAGCACCACGGCGTAGCCGGCTTCGGTCAGCGAACGGACCTGGCCGGCCATCCGGCTGCCGTCGCCGAGGATCGGCTCCCACCCGCGGCTCTCCACCTGGGGGACGTCGGGCCCATCGGCCGAGGGGACGAGCGAGACCACGGACGCCGATGTGCCGGTGAGCAGACGGTCGAACGGGACGTGCAGTCGGGGGGCGTCGCCTCCGGCCGCAAGGCCCCAGGTGTCGGCCAGCGCATCGGCCAGCGCCGACTCCTCGTCGAGCAGCTCGGCCGCCCGGTCGCGGACCCGTCGTGGCTCGACCAGCACCACCAAAGCGTCGTCGCCCAACAGGTCGCAGAGCAGCTCGTCCCCGTCGGTCAGCCAGGGCAGCCACGACTCCATCCCGTCGAACTGCTCGCCGTCGGCGATGCGGTCCCACTGGTGGCGCCCCCAGGGGGCCGAGCCGACCAGGGCCGCGGCGCGCTTGCGCATGTCCTCGTCGGCCACCAGCTCGCGGCAGCCGTAGAGCTCGACGACGTCGAGGTCGTCGGTGGACCGCTGGTCGGCGACGTCGAACCGGGTGAGCCGGTCGACCTCGTCGCCCCACAGGTCGATGCGCACCGGCTCGTCGGCCGTGGACGGGAAGACGTCGACGATGCCGCCCCGGACGGCCAACTCGCCGCGGTGCTCGACGAGGGACTCGCGCCGGTAGCCGAGGGCGACCAGATCGGCCACCAGCTCGTCGACCACGACCCGGTCGCTTCGGGCGACCACCACCGGCCGCGCCGCGGTGCGCCACGGTCCGAGGCGTTGCAGGACGGCTTTGATCGGGGCCACCACGATGTCCGGCACACCGTCCGACCCGTTTCCGCCGATCGACCACAGCAGACGCAACCGGCGGCCCATGGTGTGCACCTCGGGACTGACCCGCTCGAACGGCAGGGTCTCCCACGCCGGGAACAGCTCGACGGAGGCCCGTGGCACGCCGGGCCCCGGTTCACCCGACCCGGAGGTGGTGCCCTGGGCGAACGCCCCCAGGTCGTGGGCCAGCTGCGAGGCGGCCACCCCGGTGGGTGTGACCACCAGGACCGGGCGTTTCGACCCGAGACGCACCAGGCCGGCCAGGACGAACGCCTGGGCCGGCGTCGACACGGCCAGGGTGGCCCCGCGTGCGCCGACCACCCGGGTCATGGCGGACTCGTTGCGAAGCAGGGCGGGAAGCGACCGGAGACTCACCCGGTCAGGGTATCGGGGTGGGCCCGTCGGACGGCACGGACGGGGAGGCGAACACGGGCGGGGAGGCGAACACGGCCACGGACACGAAGGAGGTCCTACTCGGTGGCGTTGATCCGGTTCATCGCCGTCTCGACCCCGGCGGTGGCGATGAGTTCGACGGCGTCGGCCGCCAGCTCGGCCGCGATGTGCAGGGTCTCCCGCTCGGCCGACCCCGGGCGCTTGAGCACGTAGTCGGCCCCCGGCTGGCGACCCGGTGGCTTGCCGATACCGATGCGCACCCGCAGGTAGTCGCCGGTGTGGAGGTGGGCGTGGATGGACTTGAGCCCGTTGTTGCCGGCCGTGCCTCCGCCGACCTTGACCCTCACCCGGCCCGACGGGAGGTCCATCTCGTCGTGGACGACGACCAGGCGCGACCCGAAGCCCCCCGGTCCGTCGGACCCGAAGCCCCCCGGACCGTCGGATCCGCCCCCCGGTCCGTCGATCCCGGCCCGCCGGACGAGAGGGGCGACAGCACGGCCGGACTCGTTCATGTAGGTGACCGGGATGGCACAGAGCACCGGGTGGTCGCCGATGCGGATCTGGGCGGCCCGCGCGAAGAGGCCTTTCTCGGTCGACAGCGAGCCGTGGTGGCGCGTCACCAACAGCGTGACGGCGTCGGCGCCGATGTTGTGGCGGGTCCCTTCGTACTCGGCGCCCGGATTCCCGAGGCCGACGACGAGCAGGTCCATCGCCGCGCCCCGGCGGGGACCGTCCGCCCCCACCCGGCGGCGAAGCAGGGCCTAGCCCTCGTCGGTGCCGGCGGCGGGAGCCGCCTCTTCGCCAGCCTCGGCCGTCTCCGCGGCGACCTGCACCCGTGGCGGGTTGCCGGCGACCACGGTGGCCTCCTCGTCGGTCTCGAGCTCGACCCCGGGGGGGATGGTGATGTCCGACACGTGCAGCGCGCCGCCGATGACGAGCGACGAGATGTCGATGTCCACCGAGCTCGGGATGTCGGTCGGCTTGGCCTTCACGTGGAGGGTGAACAGCTGCTGGTCCACGATCCCGTCGCCGTGCCCGACCTCGACGGCCTCGCCGACCAGGTTGATCGGCACCTCGGCGCTGATGAGCTCGTCGCGCCGCACGATGAGGAAGTCGACGTGGGTGACCACGTTGCGCACCGGATGGTGCTGGATGTCGCGGGCCAGGGTGAGCAGGTCCTTGCCGTCGACGTTGAGCGAGAGGAGGGTGTTGAGCCCCGACTCGCCCGACATGGCGATCTGGAACTCACGGGCGACGACCGACACCGGGATCGGGTCGGTGCCGTGGCCGTAGACCACCCCGGGGATCCTCCCCTCGCCGCGCAGACGTCGGGTCGACTTCGATCCGATCTCCCGGCCGGTGGTGGCGGTGAGCGTGGTTTCGGGCATGCGGGGACTCCTCGGGGGCACTGAGACGGGCACAGGGTCACTCACCCGGTCGTGCGCTGGGCACGGATCGGATGCGACCGCTGCTGACGGCCCACCATGATAGACGCAAGGCCCGACCCCAGGCCACACGCCTCGCTGGCCAGGGCCGTGGGGCCGCTGTCGACGAGCGCCTAGGCCAGGTTCTCGCCGCCAAAGATCTCGGAGACCGAGGTGTCCTCGAAGACGGCGTCGATGGCGTCGCTGATCAGCTTGGCCACCGACAGCACCTCGAGCTTGTCGAAGCGACGATCGGCAGGGATGGGGAGCGTGTTGGTCACGACCACCTTGGTCAGCGCCGAGTTCTTCAGACGGTCGATCGCCGGGTCGGACAGCACACCATGGGTCGCCATGCACCAGACCTCGGCGGCCCCCCGGTCGGCCAGCAGGTCGGCAGCGGCCACGATGGTGCCGGCGGTGTCGATCATGTCGTCGATGAGCACGCACTGGCGGCCCTCGACGTCGCCGACCACGTGCAGCGCCTCGACCTGGTTGGCCACCCCGCGCAGGCGTCGCTTGTGCACCACGGCGAGGTCGGCGGTCAGGTGTTGGCTGAACCGCTCGGCCACCTTCACCCGTCCGGCGTCCGGCGCCACCACGACCAGGTCGTCGCTCAGATGCTTGCGCAGGTACTCGACCATCACCGGGGCAGCCGTCAGGTGGTCGAAGGGGATGTCGAAGAAGCCCTGGATCTGGCCGGAGTGGAGGTCGACGCTGACCACCCGGTCGGCACCGGCCACCGACAGCATGTCGGCCACCAGCTTGGCCGTGATCGGCTCGCGGCCGGTCGCCTTGCGGTCCTGGCGGGAGTAGCCGTAGTAGGGACACACCGCGGTGATCCGCTTGGCCGACGCCCGCTTGGCCGCGTCGATCATGATCAGGTGCTCCATCAGCGAATCGTTGACCGGCCCGCAGTGGGTCTGGACGATGAAGACGTCGCTGCCCCGGATGGAGTTGTCGAACCGGCAGTGGATCTCGCCGTTGGCGAACTCGCGGAGGTTGGCCTCGCCGAGCTCGACCCCCAGCTGCGACGCGATCTCCTGCGCCAGCTCGGGATGGGAGCGCCCCGACACCAGGTCGAGGCGGCGGCGCGGGGTGAATTCCATATCCCGACGCTACCGCGACGCGGCGCCGGGGTCAGCTGCCGCCGGGCCGACGACCCCACCAGCCGGGACGTCGGTGCCCTCCTCCAGGACGGCGAACGGCCCGATCCGGGCGTCGGCCCCGACGACCGAACGACGGCACACGCTCGAGGTGATCACCGCTCCTTCCCCGACCGTGGTGTCCACCAGCCGGGTGTCCGGGCCCACCTCTGCGTGCTCACCGATGGCACACGCGCCCTGGAGGATCACCCCCGGGAGCAGGACGACGTCGGTGGCCAGCGTGACGTCCACGTCGATGTACGTCGTCTCGGGATCCCACATGGTGACCCCCCGGCGCATCCACCGCTCGTTGATCCGGTCGCGCAGCTCCGCCTCGGCCACCGCCAGCTGGGCCCGGTCGTTGACGCCGGCCACCTCCATGGTGTCCTCGACCACCACCGAGCCGACCCGGTGACCGGCCTCGTAGAGGACTTCGACCACGTCGGTCAGGTAGTACTCCCCCTGCGCGTTGGACGGGCTGAGCCGGCGCAGGGACGGGGCCAGCACGCTCCGCTTGAAGCAGTACATCGACGTGTTGACCTCCCGCACCTCGAGCTGCTCGTCGGTGGCGTCCCCGTGCTCCACCACCCGGGCCACGGAGTCGTCGCGGCCACGGACCACCCGGCCGTAGCCGGTCGGCTCGTCCAGCACCGCGGTGAGCAGGGTGGCGGCGTCGTCGCTCGCCCGATGGCTCCGGACCAGGTGCGCCAGCGTGCCGGGGCGCAGCAGCGGGGTGTCCCCGGGCAGCACCACGACGTCGCCGTCGTCGCCGTCCTCCTCGTCGGGGAGCCCGGTGAGCGCGACCGACATGGCGTCACCGGTACCCCGCTGCTCGACTTGCTCGACGAACTCGATGGCCATGCCCGGCGGCGCGTGCTCGATGAGGGTCTTGGTCACCCATTCGGCGCGGTGGCCGACCACGACGACCACCCGGGTGACCGGCAGCTCGGCCAGGGCATCCAGGACGTGGAGGATCATGGGGCGCCCACACAGGCGATGCAGCGGCTTGGGCCGGGCCGATCGCATCCGGGTGCCGTGGCCGGCGGCGAGCACCACGGCCGAGAGCGGGCGGCTGGGCGGGCCCGACCGCGGACCTCCCACCGCGGAGGACTCCCAGTCGTCGGGGCTCCCCTGTGGGTAGGTGCGGATCACCACGGCGCCACACCCACAGAGCCGCTCGGACGGGCGGCACCGGCACCGGCGCGCGACAGGGAGGTCATGCGCCTATTCTTCCCACGTCGGCCCGGCCAATGCGACCCGGAACCCCGACGCCACCCCCACCAGGGGACATCGACCTCCCATGCCCGTACTCCCCTCCGCCATCGACCCGAACTCGGACACCTTCCGCCAGAACGAACGCGCCATGTCCGAGGGTCTCGCCCTGGTCGACGCCGAGCTGGCCACGGCCCGGGCCGGTGGCGGCGAGACCTACGTCGCCCGTCACCGCGAGCGGGGCAAGCTGACCGCCCGCGAGCGGGTCGAGCTCCTGGTCGACCGGGACGCCCCGTTCCTCGAGCTGTGCCCGTTCGCCGCCTGGGGCACCCAGTACACGGTAGGTGCCTCCTCGATCCTCGGCATCGGCGTGATCGAGGGAGTCGAGTGCCTGGTGAGCGCCACCGACCCCACCGTCCGGGGCGGGGCCATGAACCCGTGGTCGTTCCGCAAGGGGGCCCGCGGTTCGGACATCGCCCTGGCCAACCGCCTCCCGTCGGTCAGCCTGACCGAGTCCGGAGGGGCGGACCTGCCGTCCCAGGCCGAGCTGTTCATCCCCGGAGGCCGCGCCTTCCGCGACATCACCCGACACTCGGCCGCCGCCATCCCGACCGTGGCCCTCGTCTTCGGCAATGCCACCGCCGGAGGGGCCTACGTGCCGGGCATGAGCGACTACGTGGTCATGATCGAGCAACGGTCGAAGGTCTTCCTCGGCGGTCCGCCGCTGGTCAAGATGGCGACCGGCGAGGAGTCGACCGACGAGGAGCTGGGTGGCGCCTCCATGCACGCCCGCGTCTCGGGTCTGGCCGACTTCCTGGCCGTCGACGAGGTCGACGCCATCCGCCTCGGGCGCCGGATCGTCAGCCGTCTCCACTGGAGGAAGCAGGGCCCGGGCCCGACCGAGCCGGCCGACGACCCGGTCCACGATCCCGACGAGCTGCTCGGGATCGCATCGGCCGACCCGAAGATGCCGTTCGACCCGCGCGAGGTCCTGGCCCGGGTGGTGGACGGCTCCCGGTTCGACGAGTTCAAGCCGCTCTACGGATCGAGCCTGGTCACCGGATGGGCATCGATCCACGGCTATCCGATCGGGGTGCTGGCCAACCACCGCGGCGTCCTGTTCTCCGAGGAGGCCCACAAGGCCACCCAGTTCATCCAGCTGGCCAACCAGATCGACGTCCCCCTGCTCTTCCTCCAGAACACCACCGGCTACATGGTGGGCAAGGAGTACGAACAGGGCGGGATCATCAAGCACGGCGCCATGATGATCAACGCCGTCTCCAACTCCTCGGTGCCCCACCTCACCGTCAACATCGGCGCGTCCTACGGCGCCGGCAACTACGGCATGTGCGGGCGGGCGTACGACCCCCGGTTCCTCTTCGCCTGGCCCAACGCCCGCTCGGCGGTCATGGGACCGGCCCAGTTGGCCGGGGTCCTGTCCATCGTCGGCCGCCAGTCCGCCCAGTCCAAGGGGATCCCGTTCGACGAGGAGGCCGACGAGGCCATGCGGGCCCTGGTCGAGGCCCAGATCGAGTCCGAGTCGCTCCCGCTCCACCTGTCGTCGCGGCTCTACGACGACGGGATCATCGACCCGCGCGACACCCGGACGGTGCTCGGACTCTGCCTGTCGGTGATCGACAGCCGTCCGACCACCGGCACCCGCGGCTACGGCGTCTTCCGGATGTGATGGGACGATGACCACGATCGAACAGTCGTCGGGGACGGGCGGGCCGCGGGCGGTCACCTCGCTGCTGGTGGCCAACCGCGGGGAGATCGCCCGGCGCATCATGCGCACGGCGCGGTCCATGGGCATCACCACCGTCGCCGTCCACTCCGACGCCGACGCATCGAGCCCGCACGTGACCGAGGCCGACCTGTCCGTCCACCTGCCCGGCGTCTCCCCTGCCGACACCTACCTCCGCCACGACCTGTTGCTCGACGCCGCCCGCCGGTCGGGCGCCGACGCCGTCCACCCCGGCTACGGGTTCTTGTCCGAGTCGGGTGACTTCGCCCGCGCCGTTATCGGCTCCGGCCTGATCTGGGTGGGTCCACCGCCGGCCGCCATCGATGCCATGGGTTCGAAGATCGGCGCCAAGGAGATGATGCGGGCCGCCGGCGTACCCACCCTCGCGTCGATCACCGTCGACGGCGACACACCGCCCGACCCGCAGGACGTGGCCGAGCTCGGGTTCCCGCTGCTGGTCAAGGCATCCGCCGGCGGGGGCGGTCGGGGCATGCGCATCGTCGACGGACCCGACGCCCTGGCCGAGGCCCTGGCCGGCGCCCGACGCGAGGCGCTCTCGGCCTTCGGGGACGGCACCGTGTTCCTCGAGCGCTACATCACCTCGCCCCGTCACATCGAGGTCCAGATCCTCGCCGACTCCCACGGCGACGTCGTCGCCCTGTTCGAGCGCGAGTGCAGCATCCAGCGCCGTCACCAGAAGATCATCGAGGAGGCACCTTCGCCGGTGGTCGGTCCCGGGCTCCGGGCCCGACTGTCCGAGGCGGCGGTGGCCGCGGCCCGTACCGTCGGCTACGTCAACGCCGGAACCGTCGAGTTCGTCCTCGCCACCGGCGCCACCGGCGAGGGCGACCCCTACTTCTTGGAGATGAACACCCGGCTCCAGGTCGAGCATCCGGTGACCGAGGAGGTGTGCGGGCTCGACCTGGTGCGCCTCCAGCTGCTCGTCGCCGGCGGGTCCCCGCTGCCCGACGAGGTGCACGCCGCCGTGGCCCGTGGCCCCGTCGGGCACGCCATCGAGGCCCGCCTGTACGCCGAGGACCCGGCCGCCGGGTGGCTCCCGTCGACCGGCGACCTCCACGAGTTCTCGGTCCCGACGGATCGCTCCGGCGTCCGGGTCGACTCCGGCGTCGTCACCGGTGGCACCGTCAGCCCCCACTACGACCCGATGCTGGCCAAGGTCATCGTCCACGCCCCCACCCGGGCCGAGGCCACGGGGGCGCTTGCCGCCACACTGGCCGGGTCCCGGATCCACGGGGTCACCACCAACCGCGACCTGCTGGTGCGCACCCTGCGGCACCCGGCATTCGAAGCCGGCGCCACCGACACCGGGTTCCTCGACCGCCACGGACTCGGCCAGTTGGCCGCGCCCTTGGCCGACGAGCACGCCGTGGGCCGCCACGCGGTGGCCGCCGCGCTGGCCGGACAGGCCGCTCGCCGGGCCGGGGCGCGGGCCCTCGCCACCCTGCCGTCGGGCTGGCGGAACAACACCGTCGACCGCCAGGAGATCACCCTGGACTGCGGGACTCGAGCGCTGCAGGTCGCCTACCGCATGGGTCGCCGGGGCCGGGCCGTGGCCGAGGTGGCGCTCGACGGCGAGGTGCTCGACGTGACCGTCGGCGACGTCACCCCGACCGCGGTCGTCCTCACCGCCGATGGGGTGGCCCGTCGGTACGCCGTACAGCGGTTCGGGGCCACCTCCTACGTCGACGGCCCCGACGGGGCGTCGCGCCTGATCGAGGAGGACCGCCACCCGGTGGCGGCCGACCAGATCGGCGAAGGGTCGTCGCTCGCCCCCATGCCGGGCAACGTGGTCCGTGTCGCCGTGTCCACCGGCGACCGGGTCGAGGCCGGCCAGGTGCTCGTGGTCCTCGAGGCGATGAAGATGGAACACGCGGTGCACGCAGGAGCCGGAGGGACCGTGGTCGAGCTGGGAGTCGCCGAGGGGGACCAGGTGGAGACCGGCCGGGTCCTCGTCGTGGTCGAAGCCGACGCGGACCCCGAGGACGACGGTGCCGCACCGGTGGGACAGGAGGCGTCGTGACCGAGCCGATCCGGATCGCCAACTGCTCCGGCTTCTACGGCGACCGGCTGTCCGCGGCCCGCGAGATGGTGGAGGGCGGGCCGATCGACGTCCTCACCGGGGACTGGCTCGC
>JBEKCS010000082.1:0-14556 GCA_050014755.1 Acidimicrobiales bacterium | reverse complement strand
CGCCGGCCGGGGTGGTCGCCACCACCTGTCCGGCCGGAACCGTGGACGAGTAGACCTTGGACTCGGTCGGGGCGAACCCTGCGGCGGTCAGGGCGGCGGCGGCCGACGCGTAGGTCGACCCCGAACCGGCGACCGTGGGCAGCGCCACCGGTGCGTGTCCCTTGGAGGTGATGATGGTCACCGTCGAGCCGTAGAGGGCGGTCGACGCGGGTGACGTGCCCACGACGGCCCCGGCCGGGACCGTGGAGCTGTACGCCGCGGCACCCGGTGGGCACACCCCGACCAGGTGGACCCCGGCCAGGGCCTGGATGGCATCGTGACAGTTGGTGAACGAGCCCAGATCGGGGACGGCCACCGGCGGCGGACCGGTGGAGAGGGTCACCACGACGGTCGATCCCTGCTTGAGGGTCGTCCGGCGCCCGCCGGAGAGGGATGCCGGACGTTGACCGACCACCAGGCCGGCCGGCACGGTCGTCGAGTGGGCCAGAGTCCCGACGGCCACATGGAGGTGCCCGGCCCTGGCCACCGCGGTGGCCGCGGGCAGGGTCCGTCCGACCAGGTCCGGAACCGGGCTCGACGGCGTGAAGACCTGGCTCCCGATGGCCCAGGCGATGCCGGCGGCCAGCAGGGCGGCGACCACCACGGACGCGGCGGTGACCCACGGCCATCGCCGTCGCCGGTCGCGGGCGGACTCGATGGGCAGCGCCTCGGGTGAGGTATCTCCCGGCACGGCAGCCGGCACCGCCGCCACCGCCGCCACCGCCGGCACCGCGGCGGGAGCGCCGATCTCGGTGATGTCGGTGAGCAGTCCGTTCCGGCCCCCGCCGTCCGGCCGCCCGGGGCGGGCGGTCGCGGAGGTCAGCCCCACGGCGGCGGCCAACTCGAAGGGGTCCTCATCGTTGTGCACGGGGGTCACCAGGGGCAGCGGTTCGGGCGTGGGGAGGGTGGTGGCCAGCTCGGCCAGCTCGGCACCGAGCCGTGCTGCGTCGTACCGCTCGGCCGGGTCGGGAGCGGCGGCCCACATCAGGACCTCGCCCAGGGGCCCCAGGGACTCGTGCTCGGGCAGCAGGGCGCCGACCCGGGCCATGAGCGTGGCCACGGTGGTGTCGCCGATGAAGGGCGTCTCGCCGGTGGCACCCTCGTAGAGCACCAGGGCCAGCCCGTAGACGTCGGCCTTGCCGTCGAGGACCCAGCCCTCGACCTGCTCGGGAGCGGCGTAGCGGGCCGTGCCCAGAATGGCCCCGTCCGGCTCGGTCCAGGCCGCTTCGGCCAGGGCCCGAGCCAACCCGAAGTCGGCGATGCGGAGGCGCCCGTCGGCGTCGAACAGGACGTTGGCCGGCTTGACGTCGCGGTGGACCAGGCCGCGGCGGTGGGCGTAGTCGAGACCGGCGCACGCTTCGATGCCGATCCGGACCGCCTGCTCGGGCGTGAGGAGGGTGCCGGTGTCGTAGATCTGGCGGAGGCTGCCGCCGGCCAGGTACTCGAGGACCAGGTAGGGCTCACCGTCGTCTTCGCCCCAGTCGTAGACCCGCAGGATGTTCGGGTGGTTGAGTGCGGCCACGGCCCGGGCCTCGGCCCGGAACCGCTTCAGGAAGGCCCGGTCGCCGGCCAGCGCGGGGTGCAGGACCTTGATGGCGACCTGGCGGTGGAGGGAGACGTCGTCGGCCAGGTAGACGTGCGCGGACGCACCGGTTCCCACGGGGGTGACGAGTCGGTAACGGTCGCCGAGGACGCGCCCGATGGAGTCGGTGAGACTCGGCATGGTTACCTCGAGCGTACCGAGTCGCACCTGCCAGGTGGTGGAGGCTGCATGACTCCGACGGGTGACTCCGCAGATCGCCCAGCCGACCCGACCCTACGGCCGGCTCCGGAGCACGCGAAGAGGGTGGGGCCGAAGCCCCACCCTCTTCTCACTGCTCGTCCCCGGCCCCGTCCGGATCGGACGGTGCCCAGGCTCAGTTGCCGCTGGTCAGCCTTCGGTGATGGTCAGCTGGCTGTAGACCGGGTCGATGGCTACCCCAGAGATGACAGGGGATCCACCCTCCTCGGCGGCCACCAGGTCGGTGAGGAAGACGCCCGAGACGTCCGAACCGCTGTCCGTACCGAGGCAGGTCAGCTCGGTGTAGGTGTCGTCGAACTTCTTGACCGCACCGGTGAGGAGGAATCCGGTCTCCCCTCCGCACTGCGGATCCGACGGGGTGACCTCGGACGTGCCGCCCGACGTCACCTCGAGGGTGATGGCGGTGCTGCCGTCCGTGGTGTTGATGCCCTTCTTCAGCGCGGTGGCGATGTCAGAGGTGCCGCCCGTGATGAACGACGATGCGGTGTCCCAGTAGACATCGCCCTTCACGCACTCCGGGACCGGCTGCGTGCCGGACTTGGCGCACTTGTCGGTCTTGGTGGTGATGCTCACGTCGAGCGCCGAAGCACAGCCTGCGCCAGTGAGGTTCGCGTCAGCGGTCGTCGTCGTCGTCTTGTTAGCGCTCGCAAGACCGACCGTACCGTTGGTCGACAGGCCAGGGCTGGCGAAGTTGACGCTGCCGGAGCTGACGGTGCAGGTGATGCTCGGGACCACCTTGGGTGCGGCGCTGGCTACGCCGGGCGCAGCCACGACGGCCGCGGCGGCCACCGGCATAGTGACCGCAGCAGCGATCAAAAGCATCTTCCTAATCATAGTGAGTGCTCCTTCATTTCCCCCGTGTCGCCACGGGCTCGAAGTCAGGCGACGGTCGCCCCCCGACGTTATCTCCAACCACCAGCCAGCAGATCCCCCAGACAGGCGGCAAAGGGTTCAACGAAGTACTTCCCCCAACCGTTACAGGAATCGCTACCGGACCCACCGTGTGCATTCGAAATCGGTACCGTCGACCCGACGCCCCCCGATGCCTCTGCACGACGAGATGTGAACCGGTACCCCTTCCCCTGCCCTGACAACCTAATGAAACCGGTATGCGTAGAGTACCGACGCCACCCGAAAGTTACAAGCGACCCCGGCGGCAAACACCAGGTCGGCCCGGAAGATCGTCAATTTTGGCGATTTTCGGAAAACTGGCTGCTCCGGGTACATTTCCGGGCCGAATCGACCGGACCGGCGGCCATGGCCACGCAGAGGGCGTCACGCCCCTCCCGGTAGGTCCCCGGTGGCCAGCAGCGCATCGAATCCCTCCCCCGGAACGACCGGGATCCCCAGCTGCTCCGCCTTGGCCACCTTCGACGCACCGGGCGCCCGGCCCACCACCACCGCGAACGTCTTGGCCGACACCGTCCCCGGCGACTTCCCCCCACGGGCCAGCACCGCGGCCTCGGCCTCGTCGCGGCTGTAGCCGTCGAGCGAGCCGGTCACCACCACCGACCGCCCCTCCAGGGTCTGTGGCAGCCCGGTGCCGCCGGCTGCGCCACCGGGCTCCTCGAGGTGGAGCCCGGCCGCCCGCAGCCGCTCCACCACGGTCCGGTTGACCGGCGAGGCGAACCAGGCGACCACGCTCGCGGCGATGACCGGGCCGACCCCGTCGATGGCGGCCAGCGACTCCTCGTCCGCGGCGATCACCCCGTCGATGTCCCGACACGCCCGGGCGAGGGCCACCGATCCGACCTGGCCGAGGTGGCGGATACCGAGGCCGATGAGCACCCGGCTGAGCGGACGGGCCCGCGACACGTCGATGGCGGTGAGCAGGTTGGCCGTGGACAGGGCGGCGAAGCCCTCGAGCCCGTCGAAGGTCGCCGCGGTGAAGCCGTACAGGTCGGCCACGTCGACCAGCAGGCCGTGGTCGACGAGCAGCTGGACCCGCTGCTCCCCCAGCCCCTCGATGTCCATGGCCGCCCGCGAGGCGAAGTGGGCGATGCGCTGGACCCGTTGGCCCGGGCAGTCGAGGTTGGTGCAGAACGTGTCGCTCTCCCCCTCCAGGCGGACCAGCGGTCCCGAGCAGACGGGGCAGGTGGCGGGGAACCTCCACGGCGGCCGGCGCCTCTTGCCTGCGACCCGGACCGGGCCGACGACCTCGGGGATGACGTCACCGGCCTTGCGGACGATGACCGTGTCGCCCGGGCGGACGTCCTTCAGGCGGACCTGGTCCTCGTTGTGGAGCGTGGCCAGTGCCACGGTCGAGCCACCCACGAAGACCGGTTCGAGCACGGCGAAGGGGGTGGCCTTGCCGGTCCGCCCGATGGAGACCTCGATGTCCACCAGCGTGGTCGACCGCTCCTCGGGGGGGAACTTGTAGGCGATGGCCCACCGGGGGGCCCGCGACGTCGAGCCGAGCGCCCGCTGGAGGGCGAGGCTGTCGACCTTGACCACCACGCCGTCGATGTCGTAGTCGAGATCGTGCCGGTGCTCCTCCCACCGGCTGCAGAAGGCCAGGAACTCGTCGAAGCCGCGCACCAGGTGCACCTCGGGATTGACCGGAAAGCCGGCCCGAGCCAGCCAGGCGAGGGTGGCCGACTGGCTGGTGGCCAGGGCCGACAACGGGTCGCCGGGGTCGCCGGTGGGAGTCGGCTGGATCTCGCCGACCTGGTAGGCCCAGAAGGAGAGCGCCCGGCTGGCGGTGACCGTCGGGTCCTTCTGACGGAGCGAGCCGGCCGCGGAGTTGCGCGGGTTGACGAACAGCTTCTCGCCTGCCTCGGCCTGGCGGCGGTTCAGTTCGTCGAAGGCCGATATGGGCATGTAGACCTCACCCCGGACCTCCAGCACCTCGGGGATGCGGCCGACAGCCGGGTCGAGTGTCTTCGGGATGGCGGCCACGGTGGCGATGTTGGCGGTCACGTCCTCGCCCGTCTTGCCGTCTCCCCGGGTGGCTGCCTGCTCGAAGCGACCGTCCCGGTAGAGGAGGGAGATGGCCAGGCCGTCGATCTTGAGCTCGCACTCGAAATCGGTGTCGCCCGGGATCTGCTTGGCCAACCGGTCGGTCCACGCCTGGAGCTCCTCGGGGCTGAAGGCGTTGTCCAGGCTCATCATCGGAACGTGGTGGACGACCGGAGCGAACAGGGCCGAAGGGGCGGCACCCACCCTTGCCGTGGGCGAGTCGGGCACGGCCAGGTCGGGGTGCTCGGCCTCGATGGCCGCCAACTCGCGCACCAGCGCGTCGAACTCGGCATCGGTGATCTCGGGATCGTCGAGGCGGTAGTAGCGCTCGTTGTGGTGGGCGATCTGGGCCCGCAGGAAGGCGGCCCGTGCCACCGGGTCCCTGCCGTCCCGACCGTCGACCGCGCCGTCGGCGGTCACCGGACCACTCCGGAGCCGAGCACGCTGTCGGGCCGGCCCGGATCGTAGAGGGCCACGGTCTGGCCCGGCGCCACCCGTCGCTGGGGCGAGGCGAACTCGACGGCCAGTCCGTCGCCGCAGCTACGCACCGTGCACGGGACGGCCGGGCCGTGGGCGCTGCACTGGGCCAGGGCGTCGAATCCGGCACCGCCGGCCCCGTGCTGCTCAACCCAGGCGACCGTGTGGAGCTCCAGCCCTGTGGCCATCGACGCTTCGGGCGGGCCGACGGTGACCCGTCGGGCCGGTACGTCGACCGCGGTCACGAACCGCCGCCGACCGTCGGAGCCATGGCCCATGCCCCGCCGCTGGCCGACGGTGACCAGTTCCACCGCCTCCACCCCGCCGAGGTCGGACCCCGTGTCGTGGTCCACCAGTCGGCCGGCGTGCAACGGCACCCGGTCCCCCAGGAACCCGGCCCGGCCGACGTCGGAGCGGATGAAGCAGACATCTTGGCTGTCGGGTTTGGCCGCGGTGCGCAGCCCGAGCCGGGCGGCTTCGCCACGCACGTCGTCCTTGGTCATGGTGCCCACCGGAAACAGGCAACGGGACAGCTGTGCCTGGCCGAGCATGGCCAGCACGTAGGACTGGTCCTTGCGGACATCCTCCCCGCGGAGCAGACGGAACCGCCCGTCGGCATCGCGGGTGCAGCGCGCATGGTGACCGGTGGCCACGGCGTCGAACCCGAGGGCCGTCGCCCGCTCGAGCAGCCGGTCGAACTTGAGGTGGCGGTTGCACTCGATGCACGGATTGGGGGTCCGCCCCTCGGCGTGGCCGGCCACGTAGGGGCCAACCACGTGCTTCTCGAAGTCGGCGGCGAAGTTGAAGACGTGATGGACCAGCCCGAGCTGGTCGGCCACCCGGCGGGCGTCGTCGACGTCGGCCACCGAGCAGCAGCCCGAGTCGGAGTCGCCCCCCCACAGTTTGAGGGTGGCCCCGACCACGTCAACCGTGCCGTGGGCCTCCGCCATCAGCGCAGCGGCCACCGACGAGTCGACTCCACCGGACATGGCCACCAGGACGCGCACCGGTCTAGTTTCGCAGGCCCTCGACCACCCCCGGGACGCAGTCGAGCGCGCGGTCGACCTCGGCCTCCGTCGTGGTGACGCCCAGCGAAAAGCGGATGCCCGACGACGACTCGCCCGTCCCGAGGCCCATCGACTGCAGCACGTGGCTGGGCTCGACGGCCCCGCTCGAACACGCGGCCCCGGCGGAGACGGCGATACCGGCCCGGTCGAGGAGGAGCACCAGGGCCTCGGCCTCGGTTCCCTCGATGCGCAGATGGAGGATTCCGGCCACCCGGTCGTCCCGCCGTCCCGTCTCGACCGACCCGTCCAGGCGGGCGGCCAGGCCGTCGCCCAGGCGGTCCCGCAGGGCGGTCACCCGGACCACGTCGGCTGCGCGCCCGGACACGGTGGCGGACAGTGCGGCTGCCATGCCCACGGCTCCGGCCACGTTCTGGGTCCCGCTCCGCCGCCCCCGCTCCTGCCCTCCACCCTCGATGCGCGGTCGGACCCGGGCTCCGCGGCGGAGCGCCAGGGCGCCGCTCCCTTTCGGGCCGCCGAACTTGTGGGCGCTGACCGACACCAGGCCGGCCGGGGCGGTGGCCGCGGCGACGTCCAACCACGGAGCGGCCTGGACGGCGTCCGTGTGGAGGACCGCTCCGGGCGACCGCTCGGAGACCACCGCAGCCACGGCGTCGAGGGGCTGGACGGTGCCGATCTCGTTGTTCACGGCCATCACCGACACCAGCCCGACCCGCCCGTCGCATGCCGCCATCAGTGCGTCGAGGTCGACGATCCCGTCGGGTGTGGTCGGTACCAGGCGGAGCTCGGCGCCCGTCCGGGAGGCGAGCGCACGGCAGGACCGCAGGACCGCGTGGTGCTCCATGGCCGCGCACACCACGGCCGTGGGTGCCGCCCCGGCCGGGGCGTCGGCCAGAAGTGCGTCCCATCCGCCGCCGATGGCGAGGTCGTCGGCCTCGGTACCGCCGGAGGTCAGGATCACGTCTCCCGGACCGACCCCGAGGAGGTCGCCGATCCGATCGCGTGCGTCGTCGAGAGCGATCCTGGCCTGTCGGGACTCGGCGTGGGCCCCCGACGGGTTGGCGAAGTTGTCCGTGAGGAACGGAAGCATCGCCTCGAGGGCCTCCGGCCGTAGCGGCGTGGTGGCGGCATGGTCGAAGTAGGAGCGTGGCCCTGTCATCGTGGCCCTGTCATCGTGGCGGCCCGACGGGCATCAGGCGATCCACACCGACTTCACGTTGCAGAACTCGTGGAGACCGACGGAGCCGAGCTCGCGACCGACGCCCGAGCTCTTGATGCCGCCGAAGGGAAGCTGCGGCATCGAGACGACCATCCCGTTGACGAACACCTGGCCGGCCTGCAGACCGGAGCAGAACTGCTGCTGCTCGCCGTCATCGTTCGTCCACACGCTCGAGCCCAGTCCGAACTCGGTGTCGTTGGCGATGGACAGGGCCTCGTCGGCGTCGGCCGCCGTGTAGAGGAGGGCGACCGGTCCGAAGACCTCCTCGGTGGCCACCCGCATCCCCGGGACGATGCCGGTGATGACCGTAGGTCGGTAGAAGCAGCCCGGCTGGTCCGGTCCGGCCGGACCCACCAGGCGCTCTCCGCCGCACAGGATGGCCGCGCCCTTGGCCCGGGCGTCCTCCACCTGGGCCTCGATGACGTCGACGGCCGCGGCATTGACCAACGGGCCGACCTCGGTGGCCGGATCGAAGGGATCGCCCACCGAGAGGGCCGACATGGCGGCCACGAACCGATCGGTGAACTCCTCGGCGACCTCGGCGTGGACGATGAACCGTTTGGCGGCGATGCACGACTGGCCGTTGTTCTGCACCCGGGCCTGGACGGCGACGGGCACGGCCCGGTCGAGGTCGGCCGACGGCAGGACGATGAACGGGTCGCTGCCACCCAGTTCGAGCACGATCGTCTTGCCGACGGCCCCGGCCTGGGCGGCCACGGCGCGACCGGCCCTCACGCTGCCGGTGAGGGTGACCGCAGCCACCCGGTCGTCGTCGATGATGGCCGGTACCTGGTGCGTGCCGATCAGCAGCGTCTGGAGGAGCCCGTCCGGGGCGCCGGACCGGCGGAACAGGTCTTCGAGGAGCAGCGCCGTGCGGGGCACGCTGGGCGCGTGCTTGAGGAGACCGACGTTGCCCACCATGACCGCCGGGGCGATGAACCGGGCCACCTGCCAGAGCGGGAAGTTCCACGGCATGATGGCAAGCACGACCCCGAGCGGCTGGTAGGTGACGAGGGCCAGGGAGGCGTCGACCGCAACCTCCTCGTCCTCGAGCAGTGCCTCGGCGTGTTGGGCGAACCACCGGAATCCGGCGGCGCACTTGGCCACCTCCCCCTTGGCCTGCGCGAACGTCTTGCCCATCTCGGTGGTCACGGTCTGGGCGATGTCGGGGACCTCGCCCTCGAGCAATTCGGCTGCGGTGATCAGGAGGCGGGAGCGTTCGGCGAAGGTGGTGGCGGCCCACTCCTCGGCACAGACGGCCGCGGTGGCCAGGCGCGCCTCGACGGCGGCGTCGTCGTAGGGCTCGAACGATTCGAGCAGTTCGCCGGTGGTCGGGTTGATCGTGGCGATGGGGGGACCGAAGTCGACGGAACTCATGGCGTCCAGTATCGCCCACCGGCGCCGGCCTCCCCTCCGGGCCCGACTACCTCGCCGAGCGCCAGGCGGCGGATCTTTCCGGTCGCCGTGCGGGGCAGGGCCCCGACGATCTCGTACTGCTTGGGCCGCTTGTACCCGGCCAACCTGGCCGCAGCGTGAGCCCGCAGGGCGACCAGCAGTTCGTCGTCCCCGGAGGTACCCGTCGACACCACGGCGGCACACACCCGCTGGCCCCACTCCTCGTCGGCCAGCCCGAAGACGGCCACCTCCTCCACGCCCGGCACCTCACTGAGCGCGGCCTCCACCTCGGCCGGGTAGACGTTGACGCCGCCGGTGATGACCAGGTCGTCGCGGCGCCCGTCCAGGTAGAGATAGCCCTCGTCGTCCAGACGCCCGAGATCGCCGACGGTGAACGAGCCGTCCCGCCAGGCAGCGGAGGTCTTGTCGTCGTCGTTCCAGTAGGTGAACCGGCCGAAGTCGGGAGGACGGCACCACACCATCCCGTCCCCGTCGACGGTGAGGATCCGGCCGGCACGGGCCCTCCCGACGGTACCGGGTCGCTGCACCCACTCCTCGGGGGAGCACACCGTGAACTGCCCCTCCGTCGACCCGTAGAACTCCCACAGGACCCCGGGTCCCACCATGTCCAGGGCGGCCCACTTTAGGGCCGGCGGGCACGGCGACCCGGCGTGCACCAACAGGCGGAGTCGGGCGAACCGGTCCGGGCTGGAGTCGGGTAGGGCGAGGAGTCGGGTCAGGGCCGACGGGGCCAGGAAGGTGGTCGTGGGGACAGGGCCCATCGCGCCGTCGAGGGCTGCGGCGGCCACCTCGGCGTCGAAGTGGTCGAGGATCACACACGTCCCTCCGGTCAGAAGGGTCCCGCCGGCGAACCGCACCGACACCGAGTGGTACATCGGCGAGCACACCAGGTGCACGTCCTCGGACCCGAAGGACCACTGGTCGGCCTCGTCGGCCAGGGCGGCGGCGGCGGTCGGCTCGTTCCACAGTCCCGACCACACTCCCTTGGCCCGCCCCGTCGTACCCGACGTGTAGTGCATCGGGCGGGCCAACGGACACGGCGCCAGCGCTACGGCCGGGCCCCGGTCGAGCCGGGCGAGCGAAGGCGCATCGGTGATGGCGAGTGCGGCCGCCGAGTCCTCGACCAGGTCATCGCGCTCGGCATCGAGCAGCGTGGCGTTCAACAGGACCGGCACGATCCCGATGCGCAGTGCACCGAGCACCGCACACAGCAGCCCGGCGGACGACGGCAGGCAGAATGCCACCCGGTCCCCCGGTCCGAGACCCGCGCCCACGAGTGCGCCGGCGGCCCGTCGCTGCGCCTGCTCGGCATCGGAGGCACGCAGGACCTCGACGCCGGATCCGCCGCTCATGCCGCGCCCGCGGCGCCGGCGGGATCGCCCGCCACCGGGATCCCGGGCCCAGCCTCGACGGGACCCTCCTCGTCCAGGGGATCGGCGAGGTCGGCGAGGACCGTCGGGCGGAACAACCTGGCCAGCACCACCGCAGCCAGCAGGATGAGCGCACCGACCGCAGTCACCGCCCGCACCCCGTGGGCGTCGGCCGCCCATCCCTGGACGACGGCGCCGAGGGGGTAGACGAGGCCGAGAGCCATCATGTAGATGCTCAGGATCCGCCCTCGCACGGCCGGCGGCGCGTGGAGCTGCACCACCGTGTTGAGACCCGACAGCACGCAGATGTACGCGGCCCCGACCGCCACGAATGCGGGTACGGCCAACGCCAGCGTCGGCGCCGCCGCGTAGGCGCACAACAGGACCGGCACGGCGACGAGCGCGGTTCGCAGCACCGGGAGCCGACCGAACCGGAAGGCCAGCGACGGAAGGGCGAGGGCCCCGGCTACGGCGCCGACGCCCTGGGCCGTGACCAGTGCCGCGGTGGTGAGCCCCAGGCTCCATCCGGCCGGGCGCACCGTGTGGGCCATGGCCGGCACCAGGGCGATGAACGGTGACGCCAGCAGCGCGACCACGGCGATGCAGATGATGGCCGAACGGCATCCCGGCTCGGCCCGTGCCGCCCGGGCGCCTTCGGCGATCCGTCCGGCCATCGACAGGTCGTCGCGGCGCGGCAACGGCTTGGGCAGACGGACCATGACCAGGGCGACGACCACCGCGCCGAACGAGGCGGCGTTGATTCCGAACACCACCGCATAGTTCTGGGTGAGCAGGACGATGCCGGCCAGAGCCGGCCCGAGCACGCGGCCGAGGTTGTACTGCGCCGAGGACAGCGAGACTGCAGCGAGGATGTCCTCCTGGGGCACCAGGTCGGGCACGATCGCCTGGTACGCCGGAAATCCGATCGCCCCCGACGCCCCGCCCAGGAACGAAAGGACCACCAGCACCCACGGCGGGTCGTGGTGGAACCCGGCCAGGACGGCGAGCACCACGGCGAACGACGTCTCCCCCAGGGTGGTGGCGATCAGCCAACGTCGCCGGTCCAGCCGGTCGGCCAGGGCACCGCCCAACGGGGCAAGCAGGCCGATGGGCACGAACCCTGCAGCGGCGACCAGCCCGGCCCAAGCCGGCCGCCCGGTGCGCGAGAAGACCAGCACGCCGAGGGCGATGGTCTGCATCCACGACCCCAGATTGGACACCAGTGCCGCGGACCAGATGAGGGCGAAGTTGCGCGACCGGAGCGGGCGGAGGGAGGCCAGTGCCACTGGCCAAGGCTACCGGCGCCCGCTCGGGAGCCGGGTGGGACGGACCGGCGGTGGCCCGCCGGGGCCTCCCCGCCAC
This sequence comes from Acidimicrobiales bacterium, assembly GCA_050014755.1. Lineage (GTDB taxonomy): Bacteria > Actinomycetota > Acidimicrobiia > Acidimicrobiales > RAAP-2 > Bog-756. Next base: position 2,889 of record JBEKCS010000082.1, on the reverse strand, counting down.
GACCCGCCTACTTGTCCAGCTTGACCTTGCGCCGGGGGCGCAGTGCGAACCACCAGATGCTCGCCATGGTGGCCAGGACACCGAGGGCCGCGGCCGGTTTGGCGATCTTGCGTGAGCGATCGGACATGACCGTGACGTTACCCGGCCCGAGGTCAGCCGACCGTCGAGACGAACACGTTCTTCACCTCGCTGTACGAGGCCAGCGCCTCGAGACCGAGCTCACGGCCGAAGCCGGACTGCTTCATACCGCCGAAGCTGGTCTGCACCCGGACCGAGCTGTTGGAGTTGACCGACAGATTGCCGGCCTGCACGGCACGGGCCATGCGCAGCGACCGGGCGCCGTCCCTCGTCCAGATCGATCCGGACAGCCCGTAGGGGGTGTCGTTGGCCAGGCGCACCGCGTCCTCCTCGTCGTCGAAGGGGATGACTGCGACGATGGGTCCGAAGATCTCCTCGCGGGCCATGCGCCACCCGGGGTCGGCCGGGGCCACCACCGTCGGCGGGTACCAGTAGCCCGGACCATCGGGGACCGTGCCGGTGGTGCAGGCCGCCACCGGTACGCCCGGGGCGCCCATCCCCTCGTCCAGAAAACCGGCCACGACACTGCGGTGGGCGGCGGTGACCAGCGGACCCATCTTGATGTCGGGGTCGGTCGGGTCGCCCACCGTCCAGTCGGCGACGGCGGACACCAGCAGGTCGAGGTACTCGTCGAGCACCGTCCGCTGGACCAGGACCCGGGAGCGGGCACAGCAGTCCTGGCCGGCGTTGGCGAACACGCCGCCGGGAGTCGAGGCGGCAGCCTTGGCCAGATCGGCGTCGGCGAAGATCACCGAGGCGGACTTGCCACCGAGCTCGAGGGTCACCCGCTTGATGGTGCCCGACGCCCGGGCCATCACCTCGCGCCCGACCTCGGTCGAACCGGTGAAGGCGATCTTGGCCACGTCCGGATGCTCGGCCAGCCGGGTGCCCACCACTGAACCCTTGCCGGTGACCACCTGCAGCACCCCCTCGGGCAGGCCGGCATCGAGCGCCAACTCGGCCAGGCGCAACGCAGTCAGCGGAGTGATCTCGGCCGGCTTGACCACGATGGTGTTGCCGGTGGCGAGCGCCGGTCCGACCTTCCACGACGTGATGGCGACGGGGAAGTTCCACGGGACGATCGCCCCGACCACGCCGAGCGGCTCGTGGAAGGTCATGTCGACGCCGCCGGATACCGGCACCGTGGCGCCCCGGTGCTTGTCCACCGCTCCTGCGTAGAAGTAGAGGACCTCGGCCACCATGGCGACCTCGTCCCGGCTCTCGACGATGGGCTTGCCCACGTTGGCCGTCTCGAGCTGTGCCAGCTCCTCGGCGTGCGCCTCGACCTCGGCGGCGAACCGGCGCATCAGGCGGGCCCGGTCGGCCGGGGCCACCGCCCGCCAGGCCGGTCCGGCCGCGAGAGCACGGTCCACCGCCTCGTCGGTCTCGTCGACGCCGAGAACGGGCACCTCGACGATGACCTTCTCGGTGGCCGGGTTGATGACGTCGGTCCCAGTGCTCACAGGCGCTCCTCAGCGGTCGGTCGGTCGATGGAACGGGTGCCGGTCGAACGGGCCGCGTCGACCAGCCCGGCGAACAGGCGCACGTCGCCGTTCTCCTCGGGGTGCCACTGGACGCCCACCGCGAAGGTGCGACCCAGGACCTCGACGGCCTCGACCACCCCGTCGGGGCTCCGGGCCGCGACCAGGAGGGACTCGCCCAGCGCGTCGATTGCCTGGTGGTGGCTGCACTGCACCTCCAGCTCGTCCCCGAGCAACCGGTGCACGTGGGTCCCCGGCTCGGTGCGGACCGTCACCTCCCCGAACGCCCCGGCCTGCGGCTGGTGGACGGTCGAGCCGAGCACGTCGGGCAGCTGCTGGATCAGTGAGCCCCCGAGAACCACATTGAGCACCTGGTGTCCGCGGCACACGGCCAGGAGCGGCAGGTCACGGTCGAGCGCGGCCGCGAGGAGCTGCAACTCGAGCTCGTCCCGGCGGTCGCTGACCCCTCCGTTGCGCGGGTCGGGGTCCTGTCCGTAGCGCCGCGCCGAGACGTCGCCCCCGCCGATCACGATCAGTCCGTCGAGCGCGTCGAGCAGGGGCTCCGCCACGGAGTCCACGACGGCGGCGGCCGACTCCGCGTCGGGGCCGGTTGCGCCGTCGCCCACCGGCGGGATGAGTACCGGCCACCCCCCGGCGGCCACCACCATGTCCAGATAGGCCCCGGGAACCACCGCCGCGTCCCGGTCCCACGTCCACCACCGGGTTTCCTGGCGATAGCTGGTCACGCCGATGAGCGGACGGGTGGCGGGTCGGGACACGCCCCTCAGTATCCCATCGCCGTCGCACACCCCGAGCCGGGTGCCGCGGGCGGTGGACGGCCACAGGCAATTGGACCAGAGTGCAGGGATGCTGACGCTCGAGACCCTGCCCCACCAGATCCGTTCCGGGGACGTGCATACCGTCGTGGTGGCCTTCCCCGACCTCCAGGGACGCCCGGTCGGCAAGCGGGTGACCGGAGCGTTCTTCCTCGACCACGTGCTCGACCACGGGATCGAGGTCTGCGACTACCTCTTGGCCTGCGACGTCGACATGGAGCCGCTGCCGGGCTACGAGTTCGCCAACTGGGACACCGGTTACGGCGACCTCCACGCCGTCATCGACCCGCTCACCGTCCGACCCCTCCCGTGGCTGCCGGGCTCGGTCCTGGTCCTGTGCGACCTGTTGACTCTGGGAGGCGAGACCGTCGAGGTGTCGCCCCGGCGCATGCTCCGGCGCCAGATCGAGCGGGCCGCCGAGCGCGGCTACGTGGTCAAGTGCGCCACCGAGCTCGAGTTCTACCTGTTCCTCGACTCGTTCGCCGAGGCCGGGG
>JBEKCS010000081.1:0-15125 GCA_050014755.1 Acidimicrobiales bacterium | reverse complement strand
GCCGTCGAACCAGCGGGCGAAGGGGAGGTCCCAGCTCAGGACCGTGTCCCACGGGCGGAACCAGTCGAGCGCACCGGCCTGGCGCGCCCAGAACTCGGGTCCGAGCGCGGCCGCCTGGTCGTAGATGCCGGGATCGCTCACGACGGCGGCGGCCCGGAAGCCGGGCGGCGGCGGGAAGACGCGCTCCTCGGTGAAGTAGTCCTCGATGGTCGCCTCGTGCGGCCCCGACGGGCCTCCCGTCGCTTCGGTACTCTCCTCGTCGGACACTGCATCCCCCTTCATCGCTGGTTGCCGCGGGATGCGACCGCGGACCAGGGGCCAGACACCCCCGGGGTACCGGTCCATCACCGTGTGGGGGCTACGGACGGTCCCCGGCGGGACGCCTCAGCCTAACGCCGGCGTTCTCGTAGAATGGCCAGGCTGTGAGCTCCGCCACCGAAACCGAGGATCCGGTCGACCTCGTCCCCGGCGATCCGCGGGAGCAGACCCGTCAGGTGACCCTCGAGCCGGGCGGCACGCGGATCGACGTCCCCATCGGTCGACGGGTGATGGTCGTCAGTGACCTGCTACTCACTCCGGAGCCGACACCGTCCTCCCTGGCGGTCACCGCCGAGCTCGCCCAGGCCCTCGACACCTGGGACGGCCCCGGCATCCTCGTCATCGCCGGCAACCTCTTCGACCTGAGCGGTGCGGTCGACCCCGTCGCCACGGCGGGCCGGGCCATCGACGCCCACCGGGCGCTGGCCGCCGCGCTCATCCGCTTCCTGGCCGTCGACGAGCGCCGCGTCCTGCGCCAACGCGGGACCCACGAACCGGTGGAGCTCACCGGACGCGCCGCTCCCCGGCCCGGGCAGACATCGGACGTGGTGGCGACGCTGGCCGCCGCCGGCGTGGAGCACCTCGGGGCGATCGATCTCCACCTGCAGACCGGCGTCGGCGAGCGGGTCGTCCGGGTGGATCCGGGCGGATGCGGCGGCTCGACCACAGGGGAGGCCGGTGGCCCCGACGCACCGACCGCAGATGCCAAACCCGGGGGGATCCCCACCCCCGAGGAGGGACGCCACTGGCGCTCCCTGGTCACCGAGTCGGCCGACGACGCACCGTGGCTCGAGGGCCTGGACCACCTGAGCGACCCGTCGGCGCTGACCCGGTTCGTCGTCTCGCGCACCCTCTACCGGCGGTTCGGCCGTTACGCGTGGTGGCTGCTGGTCCCCTTCGCCGCCGCCCTCCTGGTGCGGGTGGCGGTGACCCCGTGGCTGCTCGGGCACATCGGGACGGGCCCGGCGGCACGGGCCCTGCGGCACGCCCACTCCGCCGACCTCAACGATCAGATGGTCATCGCCGTCCTGGTGGCGCTGGTCGTACTGGTCGTCCTGGCCCTGGTGCTGGGCCTGCTGAGCCGCCGTATGTGGTCGATCCTCGGAGGAGGCACGCTGAAGGAGGTGCGGACCGAGGCCGGTGCCAACGACGCCGCCCGGGACGGTGCCCGACGGCTGGTAGCCCAGGGGTACGCCGGAGTCATCACCGCGGCCACCTTCAAGTCCGAGCTCACCAACCTCGGCCCCGGGTTCTACGCCAATGCGGGCGCCACCGCCGAGGTGGTGGCCGAGCACCGTGGGCGGTTCGGCCTGCCCCCCGTGTTCCTCCACAGCCAATGGGTCAGCTGGATCGAGCTCGAGTCCGGCGCCGAACTCCACGCCCGGCTGCTGCTGGCACACAGCGAGCTCCCCTCCCCCAGCCGGCTCGAGCAGGTCGTCACCCGCAGGCGGATCGGTGGATCGCTCCACCCGTCACTGGTCGCGTCCTATCCGATCGGCGAGTCGTGGCCACCCGCACCCGACCTGCGCATCGCCCACCGTCGCACCCGCCGCGTCCGGCGGTGGTCGGCCGCCGCCATCCTGGCCACCGGCGTCATCGACGTCCTCGACTCCATCACCCCGCCGTTGCGCGGTCGGCTCCACGTACTCGAGCAGTATCTGCCGCTGCGGGCCAGCGTGGCCGCCGGCACCGTGGTGGCCATCGCCGGTCTGGCCCTCATCGCCCTCGGACGGGGAATCCTGCGCGGCCAACGTCGGGCCTGGCGGGTGGCCACCGCCCTGCTCGGCGGCACCATCTTCTTGCACCTGGTGGCCGGCGCGGACGTCGAGGAGTCGCTCGTCGCCGGGGTCGTGCTCGTGTTCCTCCTCGTCAATCGCAAGGAATTCCAGGCCGCGTCCGACGCCACATCGCTGCGGTCGGCGCTTCTCGCCCTCGGGGCGGTCGCCGTCGGCGTCGCGGTGCTGTCCACGGTGTCGATCGAGGTGTTCACCCACGTCGGGCACCACACTTACCGGCCGCCCCCGTGGCCGACCGCCTTCTGGGCGGTGTGCGAACGCTTCGTCGGGGTCACGACGGTCGCCCTCCCGCACTGGGCGGAGCGCTTCTTGTCCCCGGCCCTCCTCGCCATCGGGCTGTGCCTGGTTGCCGTCACCCTCTTCGTGCTCACCCGGCCGGTGGTCGACCGGCGCCTCGGGTCGGGCCGCGCCGCCGAGTTCCGGGCCCGGGACATCGTCCGCCGCCACGGGGCGTCCACCCTCGACTACTTCGCCCTCCGCTCCGACAAGAAGTGGTTCTTCCACCGCGACAGCCTGGTGGCCTATGCCGTCTACGGCGGCGTCTGCCTGATCTCGCCCGACCCGATCGGCCCCCGCAACGAGCGCGAGCAGGTCTGGGGCGCCTTCCGGGCGTTCGCCGACAGCCACGGGTGGACCACCGCGGTCATGGGGGCGGGCGAGGAGTGGCTCCCCACCTACCGCGACTCGGGCATGCACAACATCTACCTCGGCGACGAGGCGGTGGTGAAGGTCCAGGAGTTCAGCCTGGCCGGCAAGCACATGAAGGGTCTGCGCCAGGCCCACAACCGCATCGGCAAGTACGGCTACGTCGCCAGCTTCCACGACCCCTCGAAGATCGATCCGGCGCTGAGGGCCGAGCTGACCGCCCTGATGAAGCTCTCCCGCCAGGGCGAGCACGAGCGGGGGTTCTCGATGATGTTGGGCCGGATCTTCGACCCGCGCGATACCGGGCTGCTGTTGACCGTGGTCCGGGCACCCGACGGTGCGGCCGCCGCCATGTGCCAGTTCGTCCCGGCCCCCGGCATCAACGGGTTCTCCCTCGACCTGATGCGACGCGACCCGGGTGAGCATCCGAACGGCCTGCTCGACTTCGCCCTCTGCTCCACCATCGAGCACCTGGCGGCACGGGGCTTCGAAGGGCTCAGCCTGAACTTTGCCGCCCTGCGCTCCACCCTGGCCGGCGAGAAGGGCGACGGGACGATGCAACGGGCCGAGCGCTGGTTCTTGAAGCGACTGTCGAACTTCGCCCAGATCGAGTCGCTGTGGAAGTTCAACGCCAAGTACGAGCCCGCGTGGCTGCCCCGCTACGTGGTGTTCGACACCGCCGAGCACCTGGTGCCGGTGGTCATGGCCATCCTGCGCGCCGAGTCGCTGTGGGAGATCCCGGTCCTCGGACGGCTCCTGGCCGCCGGCGCCGAGAAGCGCATGCTGGCCGCCCAGCAGGACACCGACGAGTTCCTCGCCTCCATCGTGCAGTGGGACGAGGACGGGGTGCGCGTCGACGGCGGCACCGGCGGGGACTGAGCGTCACCCGATCGGCGGAGGCCCGGGGAGTCCCATCGGGTTGGGAACGTCGATGATGCCGGCCTCGAACACCGAGGCGACCATCGGACGCAGCATGTCGGCCAGCTCCGCGAGCGTCCGGTCGTCGAGCGACCCGAAAGGCCGGGCCGCCTGACGGTCGGTCACCGCCTCGATGTCCCTGCGGAGTCCGGCGCCGTCGGCGGTGATGCCCGAATCGTCGAGGAGCCCGCGCCGCGCCAGCCGCTCGCCCGCCGCGGACCACTCCGCCGCGGACCACCCGCGCGAGTCGAGGAACAGTCCCTCGGGCAGTCCCTCCGACGCGGCAAAGAGCACCAGGGCCTCGATGCCGTCGACGTCCGACGCGGTCAGGGCGGCGACGTGGCCGTCCCCCCGGTGCTCCCTCAGGCAGGTACACGCGTGCCACAGAGCCTCCACCGGGTCGTCGGGCGCGCCGACGGCCCGGGTGGCGGCGAACAGTGGGCGACCCGCGCCGACGGCACTGTCCACCAGCTGACCGAGGAGCGGCAGGGCCCGCGCCGCGCCGGCCTCGATGTCGGGCACGACACGGCGCAGGGCCCGGGCCGCGCCGGCCCGCCGGGCCGCCCAGATCCGCTGCGGTTCGGCGTAGGACCAGGCATCGGGGATGGCGCGGCGGACCCGTTCCGGGTGGAAGTTGAAGAACGTCGCCCCGACCATGTCGGGGCCGACGGGTCCCATCGGCGCGGCGCGACCGGCGAAGTACCCCATCCAGAATCCGCGCATCCCGACCTCGTCCATGGCCTGCCGGCACCCGTCGTCGAAGTACACGACGGCATGGAGCGGCTCGACCAGCAGCCACCACTCCCGTGCCGCAGGCACCGCGACCGGCGGGGCGGCCAACGCTCAGCTACCCGAAGGGTTACCCGCCAGGAGCTTGGCCTTCTCGGACTCGAACTCCGCGTCGGTGATGACGCCCTTCTCCTTCAGATCGGCGAGCTTGGCCAGGGAGTCGACGTTGCTCTCCGAGCCGGCGACCTTCTTCACGTACGCGTCGAACGCCGCCTGCTGGTGCTCCGCCTGCTTGACGTCCCGCTCGTGCATCGAGCCGCCGCGGACGATCAGGTACACCAGCACGCCGAGGAACGGGAGGATGATCACGAAGAGGACCCAGAGGGCCTTTGCCGCACCACCGAGGTCGTGGCTCCGGAAGATGTCCATGAAGACGCTGATGAGGAGCCAGATCCAGAGGACGAACACGAAGAAGCAGAACATCATCCAGATGAGGCTGAGGATCGGGTAGTTGTAGGTCGCAAGTGTCATGGTGGGTACCACTCCTTACACGTCGGTGAGGCTGCCGGCAGACCGGCACCGAACCACCCTAACCAGGGCGACCAGCGATTTCCCGGATGACCGCTCCTGGACCCGCCGGACCCTCCACACACCCTCGCTTGTCTCCACTCCCCGTCGTCCGCCACCTAGTGTCGATGCAGACGGAGTCCGGAGAAGGGCGGCCATGTGCCTCAAACGCATCGTCGGGGTGCTCGCCACCGTGCCCGCGGGCCCGGTCGCCTCGATGTGGAGTGCCGGCCATGAGTGACACGGCCACGGAGCCCCCGACGTCGGACACCTCGGCCATCCCCGACCCGACCGAACTCCTCAAGTCGCGCAGCTACATCCAACTCCTCGTCCTGGCCGCGCTCATCGGCGTGCCCGTCTCCGCCGTCGCCTACGGCTATCAGGCATTGGTCGGCCACCTGCAGGACTGGTTCTTCACCTCCATCCCGTCCTCCCTCGGCTTCCACGGGGCCCCGGTGTGGTGGCCGGCCCCGCTCCTGTTGGTGGCCGGCGTGCTGGTGAGCCTCAGCATCACCTATCTGCCCGGAACCTCCGGTCACGAGCCGGCAGAAGGGTTCCACACCGGAGCCCCTCCGCTGCCGATCGAGCTGCCGGGGGTGCTCCTGGCGTCACTGGCCACGCTGGCGTTCGGGGTGGTGCTCGGTCCCGAGGCACCGCTGATCGCCATCGGCGGCGGCCTCGGCGTACTGGCCGTCCGCCTGGCCGCCCGGGACGCCCCACCGATGGCGTCGACCGTCATCGCCGCCGCGGGAAGCTTCGCCGCCATGAGCACACTGCTCGGATCACCCATCATCGGCGCATTCCTGCTCATGGAGGCATCCGGCATCGCAGGCCCCACGCTCGGCCTGGTACTCGTACCCGGTCTGCTGGCGGCGGGCGTCGGCACCCTGATCTTCGTCGGCCTCGACAACCTCACCGGACTGGGGACCTTTTCCCTGGCCATCCCCGGTCTCCCCGCCTTCAGCCATCCGACCGGGATCCTGTTCCTGTGGGCAGTGGCCATCGGGGCGGTGGCGACCCTCGCAGGCACCGCCATCCACCTCTGTGCCCTCGCCCTCCAGGCGGTCGTCGTCAGACGACGGCTGCTGATGACCCCGGTCGCCGGGTTGGTGGTGGCCGGCATCGCCATCGGGTTCGCCGAGATCACCGGGAAGGGCGCGACGGACGTCCTCTTCTCGGGCCAGTCCCAGCTACCCGGTCTCGTGCTCCACGCCACGACGTGGACGGTGGGGGCACTCGTGGTCCTCGGGGTCGCCAAGGCCCTGGCCTATGCCGTCTCGCTGTCGGGTTTCCGGGGTGGACCGATCTTTCCGGCCATGTTCGTCGGCGCGGCCATCGGCCTCGCCGGCTCCCACCTGCCCGACCTGTCCCTGGTACCCGCCGTCGCCATGGGTATCGGAGCCATGGCCACGGTCATGCTCCGGCTGCCGCTCACCTCGACCCTGCTCGCCGTCCTGCTGTTCGCCAGCGACGGCCTGAGCGTCACCCCGTTGGTCATCGTGGCCGTGGTCGTCGCCTACGTACTGAGCGCCCGTGTCCCCCAGAATCTGTCCGAACTCGGTCGACGCACCGGGACGAAGGCCACCGACACGACGAGCGCCCCGGCCCCTCCGGTCGAGGCCGCCGGCGCGGCGGGCTGACCGGTGCACGTCGCCACCATGACGCTGGTCGCCTCATCCGGCTCCGGGCACCCGCTCATCGCCGACGTGGCATCGATCGTGTTCGGCGCCGTCCTGGTCGGCGCCGTCCTGGTCTCCGCGCTCGAGACCGTCGTCCTTCCCCGCAACTCGTTCACCCGGATCACACGGGTCACCTTCGCCGTGGTCGACCGCATCCTCGTCCACGAGGGCCACGACAAGGACCGGTCCGCCCACGTCCGGGGTCTGTATGCCCCCGTGGCCCTGGTCAGCCTGCCCCTGGTGTGGATGCTCTCGGTCATCGTCGGCTTCTCCTTCGTCTTCTGGGGCGCCGGCTCCGGCACGGTCAACCGGTCGTTCGAGATCAGTGGCTCGTCGGTCACCACCCTCGGGTTCGCCGCCCCGACCGGCAGCGCCCGGACCTGGATCACCTTCGTCGAGGCCATCATCGGCCTCGGGCTCGTAGCGCTGCTGATCAGCTACCTGCCCACCATCTACGCCGCCCACCACGACCGCGAAAAGGGGCTGCGCACCATGCGTCCCTTCGCCGGCACCCCACCGTCGGGCGTCGACCTGCTGACCAACCTGAAGCGGTTCGACGCGCTCGACAACCCCGTCCTGTGGCAATCCGCATCGGGCTGGCTGCTCGAACTCGACCAGACCCACTGCGCCTTCCCGGCCCTGTGCTACTTCCCCGAGTCGTTTCCCGCCCAGACCTGGGTCGGCTCGATGGGTGCCCTCCTCGATGCCGGTGCCCTCCTGCTGTCCGGCTCCACCATCCACGTCGGTGGGGACGTCGCCATGCCCCACCAGGGACCCGCCATGGTCCTCGCGTACGGCGTCCCCACCATCGTCGAGATCGGACGCGCCGCCGGTCTGCCCATCGGTCCGCCCGTCCCGCTCCTCGAGCTCGTGCCCGACGGCTCGGGGACGGCCCCCGACATCTCGATCTCGCGGGACGAGTACTTCGCCGCCGTCGATCGCCTGGACGGGATCGTCACCATCCCCGAGGACGGCCGGGAGGAGGCGTGGCTACGCTTTGCCGCCGTGCGGAGCTCCTACGACAGGGCCCTCCGCGGCCTCGCCGGACTCACCCTGGCCGCCCCCGCCCCCTGGACCACCGACCGCCCCGCCGTGGTGGGCCGGCCCCGACTGGTGACCAGCCGGCCGATCCCCGTCGACTGGTCCCTGCCCGCTGCCCCCCGGAGGGCCCGGCTCCGGCCCTGACCGACCGGGCTAGGCATCCTGGCGGACGGCGGCCGATTCGGCGTCGTCCACGCGGCCGAAGCGGAGCTGCCGCTCGACGAAGGCCAGGTAGAACGCCATGGCGAAGGCCAGGCTGGTGAACAGGCTCATGACGAAGAAGATCCACGGGGACCGCAGACCCCGCCGCCGTCCGTCGACGACGGTCCACAGCGGAAGCAGGACCACGTTGACCATGATGTAGTCCTGCGCCGCCGAGTCCGACGCCCAGTTGGAGAAGAGCGCCTTCGTATAGGCGACATAGCTCGCCTGGTGGCCGGCGGCATGGGTGTAGCGGACATTGCAGTACCACCCGAGACACAGCGAGACGAGCCCGAGCGCGTAGTACACGCCCTCGAGCAGCGTCGTCCGCCCGGCCCCGTCCGACCCGAAGAGGCGGCGGTTGGCGACGAAGGCGAAGGCCGTCGTGGCGATGCCGAGCGCCCCGAACACCCCGAGCTGCATGGTCATGAGTACCCCCTTGGCCGCCGGTCCGGCTCCGTCGGTCCACCCGGTCGCTACAGGTGGCTGAACCCGCCCGCCTCTTCGGGCGTCATGGCCACCGACACCGGGTGCCGGTCGAAGTGGGCGATCGACTCGCGGATGTCGCTGAGGAGCAGGAACGCCAGGTCGCGGCTGACCCCCTGGCGGACGAGGACGCGCTGGACGGAGACGTCCGCCAACGCGCCGGTCAACGGGTAGGCCGGCACCTGCCATCCCTTGACCCGGAGCCGGTCGGCGATGTCGTAGAGCGTGTAGCCGGGATCCTCGCCCTCTGTGATCCGCCAGGCAACCGACGGGATCCCGGTGAGCGGGTTGCCGTCGCACAGCAGTTCGAAGGGACCCAGTTTCACGATCTCCTCGGCCAGGAACTGGCTGGTCTCGTAGCAGCAGTCGTGGACGGCCTGGTAACCGCTCTTCCCCAGCCGGACGAAGTTGTAGTACTGGGCCACGATCTGTCCGGCCGGCCGGGAGAAGTTGATCTGGAAGACGGGCATGTCGCCGCCGAGGTACGTGACGTGGAAGATCAGGTCGTCGGGAAGTTCGTCGGCGTGCCGCCACAGCACCCAGCCGACCCCGAGCGGTGCGAGGCCGAACTTGTGGCCGGATGTGGAGATCGACTTGACCCGGGGGATGCGGAAGTCCCAGATCAGGTCGGGTGCACAGAACGGGGCGAGGAAGGCCCCGGAAGCGCCGTCCACATGGATGTCCAGGTCGAGCCCGGTGTCAACGGCCAGCTTGTCGAGCGCCTTGGACAGCTCGAGGACCGGTTCGTAGCTCCCGGTGTAGGTCACGCCGAAGGTGGGCACCACCATGATCGTGCACTCGTCTACCTGGGCCAGCATCTGCTCGACGTCCATGCAGTAGCGGTCCGGAGCCATCGGGATCTCCCGGATCTCGACGTCCCAGTACCGGGCGAACTTGTGCCACACCACCTGGACCGGCCCGCACACGAAGTTGGGCTTCCCGGTCGGCTTGCCCTCGGCCTTGCGCTTGGCCCGCCACCGCCACAGTGCGGCCATGCCTCCGAGCATGCACGCTTCCGAGGAGCCGATGGCCGAGCAGCCGACCGCGCCACCTTCATCGGGCGCATTCCACAGGTCGGCCAGCATCTGCACGCACCGGCGCTCGATCTCGGCCGTCTGGGGATACTCGTCCTTGTCGATCATGTTCTTGTTGATCGACAGGTCCATCAGCTTGTGGACCTCGTCCTCCTCCCACGTCTGGCAGAAGGTGGCCAGGTTCTGGCGGGCGTTGCCGTCGAGCAGCAGTTCGTCGGCGATGGCCTGGTAGGCGTCCTCCTCCCGCATCTCCTCGTTCGGGAACAGGTGCGACGGCAGGGTGGTGAGCAGGTCCCGACCGGCGTAGACCGAGTTGAGCAGGTCGTCGCGGAGGGAGTGGTGCTTGTGCAGGGGCATGGCGGGATCCTGTTCTCGTCGTCCCGCGGGGAGCGGGCAGGCTCCCGCCCATCATTCCACCGGTCGCCCACCGCGACCACCGGCGGTGCGGACCGGTCCGACGTGAGACCCCGCACCGGTCCACGGGGGCCCCGATCGTTCGCCTACTTCTTCTTCCGACGCTTGCCCACCGCCATGGCCAGGCGGTCGACGAACACACCCAGGATCGCGGAGATCACGATCACCCAGATCAGGCTGGCGTGGGTGTGGAAGAGGATGAAGTCCACCGTGGCCGGCGTGGAGTTCCGCACGATGAACACGACGAGCAGGATCAGCCCGAGGCCGTACACGACCAGCCGGGTGACGTCCCGGTTGTCCCGCTTGTGCGACGGCGATCCGTCAGGACCTTTCGCTGCCTGTGCCATCCGACGTCCTCCGTCTGGCCGCTCCGGACCCGTTCGACAGTACCCCCGGGGGCGTCATCGGGTCGGGATGCGGCTGCGGCCAGGCTACCGCCGCCCGCCGGCCCGGCCGGCGTCGGGCTCAGCTGAAGAGGAGGGTCGCCTGGTGGGCGAAGTTCAGGATCGGTCCGGGGATGATCCCGAACACGATCGTGAAGGCCACGCACACCCCGATGGCCACGGCCGTGAGCGCCGGGACCGGCACCAGGCCCCGGGCCTCGACCTCGGCGGTCGGCGGGGCGTCGGTCAGGACCTGGATGCTCGCCACCGCGTCGCCGTCCGACGAAGCCGCGGCCATCGTCTCGTCGCCCGGTACGACGTCGCCGCCGTCGTCGTCGCCCGAGACGATCGCGTCGCCTTCGTCACCCACCGGCGAGAACATGGTGACGGCGAGCCGCAGGTAGAAGAAGGCGGCCACCGCGGCCGACGCCATCGCCACCGCGGCCAGGGTGTAGCCCTGCTGGGACACCGAGGCTTCGATGACACCCAGCTTGGCCAGGAACCCGGTGGTGAACGGTGCACCGGCCTGGCCGAGCAGCAGGACGGCGAAGGCCAGGGCGAGCACGGGCTGGCGCTTGGCCAGCCCCCGGTAGTCGGTGATCGACGACCGGGTGTCACCCGGCCCGGCCACCACGGTGATCACGGCGAAGGTCCCGATGACCAGGAACATGTACGTGAACACGTAGTAGAGCGAGGCGGACACGCCCCGGGCGCTGCACGCCAGCACCCCGAGAAGGATGAAGCCGACGTGGTTGATGGACGAGTAGGCCATCATCCGCTTCACGTCGCGCTGGGTAAGGGCCACCACGGCACCGAGGACCAGGCTGACCAGAGCCAGCGCCCACACCACCGGTTGCCAGTCGGCCCGCACCGTCGGGAACGAGGTGACGAAGACCCGGAGCAGGGCGGCGAACGCACCGGCCTTGGCCACCGCCGCCATGAACCCGGCGATCGGCGAGGGCGATCCTTCGTAGACGTCGGGCGACCACATGTGGAACGGGACGGCGGCGATCTTGAATCCGAAGCCGACCAGGAGGAGGGCCAGCCCGCCGAGGAGCACGCCGTTGCTGGCGATCACGTTGCGGGACAGGTAGTCGGCGATCTGGGGCAGGTTGGTCGTCCCGGTGGCGCCGTAGGTGAGAGCGATGCCGTAGAGGAAGATCGCCGACGAGAAGGCGCCGAGCACGAAGTACTTGAGAGCGGCTTCGCCGGACTCGGCACGGCGGTGGTTGAAGGCGGCCAGCACGTAGAGGGCGATCGACATGATCTCGAGGCCGAGGAACACCACGATCAGGTCGTCGGCCGCGCCCATCATCATCGCTCCCGATGCGGACACCATGGCCAGCACCTGGTACTCCGGTCCGTCGATGCCCTCGCGCTTCAGGTAGCCGTCGCCGACCAGCGCGGTCAGCAGCATGGCGATCGACACCACCACCTGGACGAAGACGTCGAACCCGTCGAAGGCGATGGCCCCGGCGATGGTCACCTGGGGGCCGTGGGTGGCCACCCGGTCCCACTGGAACAGGGCCGCCACCAGCGACGCCGCCGAGAAGGTGGCGGCCACGAGGGTGCCCGAGCGCACGTCCAGGATCCGCCGGAGGACCGACGACACCAGCATCAGGGCCAGGGCACCGCCCAGCATGATCACCATGGGCAGGATGCTCAGGTAGTCGATGTGGGGCACGTGGATGGTGGGTGCCGCCGAGGCGGCCAGCAACGACGTCACTTGGGGTCTCCCGTGCTCACGGCGGGTGCGGCCGACGCCCCGGGGTGGAGGCCCATCTCCGGGTTCCGCGCCGCGACCAGCGGGACGTGGCGGAGGTCGGACGGGATCGGGGTGTTGGTGACCTGGTCGACGTGGACGACCAGCCGGTCGACCGACGGGGTGATCCGGTCGAGCACCGGCTTCGGAAAGATGCCGAGGACCACGATGAGGACGATCAGCGGCGCCACGACGAGCCGCTCGTTCCACGACAGGTCGCGGGTGGCACGGTCCTCCTCGGTCGGCTCACCGTGGAAGACCTGCTGATAGCCCCAGAGCAGGTAGATGGCCGCCACGATCACGCCGACACTGGCCGCCACCGCCCACCAACGATGGGCGACGAAGGTACCGACGAGGATGAGGAACTCGCCCACGAAGCCGTTGAGCCCCGGCACCCCGATCGAGGCCAGCATGGCCAGGGTGAACACACCGGCGAGCACGGGTGCGGGACCCTGCAGACCCTTGAGCGACCCGATCTGCCACGTCTTGCGACGCTCGTAGATCCAGCCCACCAGGATGAACAGGGTGGCGATGACCAGGCCGTGGTTGACCATCTGGAGGACACCGCCGCTCAGGCCCTGGCTGTTCAGGGCGAAGGTGCCCAGGGCGATGAACCCGATCTGGGCCAGCGACGAGTAGGCGAGCAGCCGCTTCAGGTCCCGCTGGGCGCAGGCCACGATGGCCCCATAGACGATGCCGATCACGGCCAGCGTCAACAGGATCGGCGCCAAGGTGCGGCTGGCCTGGGGGAACAGGTTGAGGTCGAATCGGATGATCCCGTAGGTGCCCAGCTTGGCCATGATCGCCACCAACAGGACGGCACCGGCCGTCGGGGACTCGGCATAGGCGTCGGGCGACCAGGTGTGGAACGGGAAGATCGGCGCCTTGACCGCGAAGGCGGCGGTGAAGGCGGTGAACAGGAGCACCCCCTCGGTGCCGGACAGGTGGGTCTGCATCAGGGGGATCAGCTCGAAGGTGAGCACCCCGGTCTGCGACTGGTGGATGAAGGCGATCGACACGATCCCCACCAGGAGGAAGGCGGACCCGGCGAACGTGTAGACGAAGAACTTGATCGCCGCGTACCCGCGCCGGGCGTAGCCCCACCCGACGATGATGAAGTAGGAGGGGACGAGGGTCAGCTCGAAGAAGAGGAAGAACAGGATGAGATCGAGCGAGACGAAGCTCCCCATGCATGCCGCCTCGAGGAGCAGCACCCAGGCGATGAACGACCGCGGGTCGCGGCGCACCCTGGCTCCCAGCATGGTGAGCGGGAAGAGCACCGCGGTGAGCACCACCAGGAACAGCGAGATCCCGTCGATCCCCAGTGACCAGTGGATACCGAGGCCGGTGGCCCAGGTGTGGTCGCTGACCATCTGGTAGCCGCCGTCGCCGGACTTGAATTCGAACAGGACGGCGGCCGCCACGGCCAGGGTGAGCACGGTGACGGCCACACCGACCGCCTCGTGGAACCACGAGGCGACGGCCTGCCTGGGGATGAGGGCCACCACCGCGGCACCCACCGCGGGCAGCAGCACCAGGACGGTCAGGTACGGGAACGTCGAGGCGGCCATCAGCCCCACCACAACCTGGTCAGCATGAACCCGAGCACCACGACGGTGCCGAACGTGATGCCCAGCACGTAGTTGCGCACATACCCGGTCTGGGTCCGACGCAGCACCGAGCCGGACCCCCGGAAGGCACCGCCCACGCCGTTGACCGCGCCGTCGATGACCTTGGTGTCGACCACGTCGGCGCAGAACACGGCCAGGCGCTCGCTCGGGCGTCCGAGCACCGCGTCGTAGAGCTCGTTGATGTACCAGGCACCCCGCAGGAACGCGCCCTCGAGGGCGGGGCGCTCCGACCGGATCGACCACAGGCGGAGGCCGATGAACGCGAAGACGACGGCCACGACGCCGTCGACGGTGGCCAGGGACCACACCGCCGACGAGCTCAGGTTGTCGTGGTACAGCGTCGCGCCGAAGACCGGGTCCACCCACTTGGCCAGCGACAACTGGCTCCCGGAGATGGCCATCACGCCGGCGAACGCCGCGAAGAAGGACAGGATCCACAGCGGCACCGTCATGATCCAGGGCGACTCGTGCGGCTCCGAGGTGACCCCGTCGGCATGGTGGGCGTGAGCGGCGTCGAGCTCGACGCGGGCGTCGGCGGACTCGGCCCACCGGTCCGTGCCGAAGAAGGCCAGGCCGGTCAGGCGGCTCATGTAGTAGGCGGTCAACGCGGCGGTGACGATGCCGACGGCCCACAGGCCCGGATGGGCGGCCCAGGCGTTCTCGAGGACGGCGCCCTTGGCCCAGAAGCCCGAAAACGGCGGGACGGCGGCGATGCACAGCCATCCGATGGCGAACGTGACGAAGGTCACCGGCATGTAGGCCCGCAGGTTGCCCATGCGCTTCAGGTCCTGCTCGTCGTGGAGGCCGTGGATGGCCGATCCGGCACCGAGGAAGAGCAGCCCCTTGAAGAAGGCGTGGGCGACCATGAGGAAGATGGCCGCCGTGTAGGCACCGCATCCGATGGCCAGGAACATGAAGCCGAGCTGGGACACCGTCGAGTAGGCCAGCACCTTCTTGATGTCCTGCTGTGCGCAGGCGATGGTGGCGGCCACGAATGCGGTGGCGGCACCCACGCAGGCGACGGTGAAGGCGGCATCCGGTGAGGCGTGGAGCAGGGGGCTGATCCGGCACAGCAGGTAGACACCGGCCGTCACCATGGTGGCGGCGTGGATGAGGGCGGACACCGGGGTGGGGCCCTCCATGGCGTCCGCCAGCCACGGGAAGAGCGGGATCTGGGCCGACTTGCCCATGACCCCCACCAGCAGCAGCAGGCAGATCGCCGTGATGTTGGCCGAGCCGATCTTGTCCACCTTGGCGAAGATGGTCGTGTAGTCGAGGGAGTGGACCTTGTCGTAGACGAGGAAGATGGCCAGGAGGAAGCCGACGTCGCCGATCCGGTTGTAGACGAACGCCTTCTTGCCGGCGCTGGCCGCCGAGTCCCTGGTGAACCAGAACGAGACCAGCCAGTACGAACAGGTGCCGACGCCCTCCCACCCGACGAAGGTCACCAGCAGGTTGCTGCCCAGCACCAGGATGAGCATCGAGGCCACGAAGAGGTTCATGTAGAGGAAGAACTTCGGA
>JBEKCS010000080.1:0-15291 GCA_050014755.1 Acidimicrobiales bacterium | reverse complement strand
TCGGGTGGGATAAGCGCTGAAAGCATCTAAGCGCGAAGCTCGTTCCAAGATGAAATCTCCCACAGGGTTAACCTGGTAAGGCCCGTGGCCAGACGACCACGTTGATAGGCCGGAAGTGTACGTGCGGTAACGCATTCAGCTGACCGGTACTAATCGGCCGAGGGCTTGGGAACTTGCTCGTGCTCGCTATGGAACGCTCAGGGTGACCGTCATGGTCACACCGAGCCTCGAGGTCGACCCCCTTTCCCGGGGTCGGGAGCCTCGGCTCGAGGGCGCACAGTTTCCGGTGGCCATGGCGGCGGAGATACACCCGTTCCCATTCCGAACACGGCAGTTAAGCCCGCCAGCGCCGATGGTACTTGGGGGGTAGCCCCCTGGGAGAGTAGGACGCCGCCGGGATTTCTCTGACAATGCCCCCCGCTCTGCGGGGGGCATTGTCGCGCACCGGCTCAGTCCGGTCCGGAAGATGGGGGACCGTGCAACCTGGAGGCCGTCCAGCGCGTGTCTTGTAGTGAAGGAGGACGATTGGGTGCGGAAGAGGACTTCGACGAGTTGTACCGGTCGAGCCGGGAACGGTTGGTCGTCCAGATCACGGCTGTATCGGGTGACGCGTCCGAGGCGAAGGATTTCGTGCAGGAAGCGTTCATCCGGGCGTGGAGCAATTGGGAGAAGCTTGCCGGGTACGACGATCCGGAGGGTTGGATCCGTAGGGTCGCCTACCACCTGGCGATCGGTCGGTGGCGCCGCAGCCGGCGGCTCGTTCTGCGGGCCGAGGTGCATCGGCTGCCCGTCCAGTTGCCTGGCGAACAGGCCGGGGTCATCGAGGCACTACAGCGGATCCCGCCCTCCGAACGAAGGGCCATCGTGCTCCACCATGTGTGGGGCCTGTCCGTGGACGAGACGGCGACCGAACTGTCAGCACCAGTCGGGACGGTGAAGTCGTGGCTCGCTCGTGGGCGGACCCACCTCGCCTCTGAACTTGACGACACCCAGGAGATGACCCATGGAGCGCAGTGACGATCGGATCGACCGGGCCCTGGCCACGCTGGGCACGACGACGGTCAGCGCCGACTGGGTGGAGCCGTCGGCGTTGCGCCACAAGTCGGCCGTCCGTCGGATCTGGCGCCGGGGGGTGGGAATCGGCTCGGTGGTGATCGCCGTGGTGGCGGCGGCCACGCTCATTCCGATCGGGCTGAGGGGCAACTCCCACTCGACTGCCGAGTCCACCGTCACCAGGACAGTGGGATCGGCGATCCAACTGGTCTCCCACTCCGGCAACGGGGGGCCTGCCCCGACGAGCGAGCGTGCCGATGCGGTGGCCGACTCCGAGCAGCAGTTCTCGTTGTCGCTCCTCAAGCAACTGTCGGCGTCCGAATCGTCGCCATCGAACATCCTCGTGTCGCCGTCCAGCCTGTCCACGGCCCTCGCCATGCTCGAACTGGGTGCAGAGGGCGACACGCAAGAGCAGATCGCCGACACGCTCGGATCCCAGAACGTGACGCCTCAGGAGCAGGCAGCAGGCTGGTCCGCACTGGACGCTGAACTGGAGGCCGCTTCCGCACCAGACGGAATCGCCCTCCAGTCGGCCAATAGCCTGTGGTTGCAGAAGGGATTGGCCATGAACCCGACGTTCATGTCGTCCCTCAGCCGCTACTTCGCTTCGGGAGTCTGGCAGGTCGACTTCGCCTCGGATCCCGCCGGGGCGGTCGCTGACCTCAACGCGTGGGTGGCGCGGGAAACCCACGGACACATCACGACGTTGTTCGGTCCAGGGGCGATCACCAATCAAACGGCATTGATCCTGGCCAATGCCGTGTACTTCAAGGCACGCTGGGAGCAGCCGTTCGCCAGCTCCACGGACGACGCTCCGTTTCACCTTCCCACTGGGAATACCACGTCGATCCCGTTCGTCCACACGTCGGCGAATCAACCGATCAACGCATCGGCGTTCGTCGGTTCGGGCGTGGACGGTGTGCAGTTGCCGTACCGGGGTGGACGCATGGCTGCACTCGTTCTCATGCCGACCTCCGGGTCCGTCTCGGAGTTCTCCGCCTCGCTCACGCAAGCACGGCTCGGTCAACTCCTGTCTTCGCTGGCACCGTCGTCACTCGCCCTCTCCATGCCGTCGCTCTCGCTGAGCTCGTCACTGGACCTGGTGTCGACCCTCCAGGCCCTCGGAATGAATGACCCGTTCGACGCGAGCCGTGCCGACTTTTCCGGCATGAGTCCGACCTCCCTCGTCGTCACCGATGTCGTCCAGAAGGACACACTGGATGTGACCCCGTGGGGCTCGGAGGCGACCGCCGCGACCGGCATCAGCATGGGTACCGCAGCAGAGTTGCCGAGCATGACCATCACCATCGACCACCCCTATCTCTTCCTGATTCGCGACACCCAGACTGGTGAGATCCTGTTCGAGGCGCAAGTGGTGAACCCGGCGGGAGGTTGAGGTGGAGGGTGCGACTATGCCTCGACCAGCGTCACCACGGTGTCACGCCGCACGCCGTCGGCTGTCATGGCTGCGATCGCCTCGGGCGAGGCCATGACTCTCCGGAAGGCCTCCGGGTCGGAAACGTCCACCATCAATCCGACCCGATTGGGGTGGTCGGGATCGACGAATCTGCGGGCGCTGATTCCGAGGGGGCCGAACAGTTCCTCCCTCGTCGGCGCGTGTAACCAGCGGTCGACGTCGTCGACCTCGTGGAAGATCAGCAGCGTTGCCACTCACACCTCGATTGGTTGTCGCCGATGGGACAGGGGTCGACCGGTGGACAACGGGCAGGCTACGTCCCCGTGTCCGGCCAGGACAACAGGGTGGTTCCCGCCGACGGGTCGGCGCTGACTACTCGGTGGCGAGGGTGCGGGCGAGGATTCCGAGCGTGGCCCGTAGGGCGCCCTCGCTGATGACCGGGAAGATACCCGCCTCCCGCCAGGCCGGGTCGATCTCCGACCAGTCGTAATAGCTGGTCACCAGGGTCCCTCCTCCGTCGGCCGGCTCGAGCGAATAGCCGTAGATGTGGCCGATCGGCGGACTGATGGTGCCGAGGATGGTCCAGGCGATCTCTCGATCGGGGACGAAGGTCGTGATGGTGACGGTCACGTCGTAGAGTCCCATCGGATAGTCGTTGAGGGCCTCACGGTCCATGTGCACGACGAAGGTGTCACCGACGGCTGCGACCGGCGAACCGGTCGCCGACAGCAGCATCCCGGTACTGTCGATGGCCACGTGACCGTTCGGATCGGACAGCAGGGCGAAGATCGCGGCCGGTTCGGCGGCAATGGTGCGCTGTACCTCGAATCGCTCGGTCGTCATGCCGTGATCCTGCCACGGAGGCGACGACGGTGCCCGGGGATGCCGGTCGGTGTCCGGGGGGCGTGCCGCAAGGGGGTGTCCCGGGCCGCCTCCAGCCCGCCCTGACTGGTACCGTGCCCACGAGGGATCGGGAACGCCGGCCAGTCCTGCGGGTGACGAATCGTGTCTGATGGTCGTGCCCAACTCCGGCCAGGCCCTGCAGTCCGGCACCGCTGCCTACACCCAGGCCTGCGGCTGACGACGGCGCGGCTCGACCCTCGAACGGAACCGGGGGCGGTCATCTGGGACGGATCGACCGGGTGCGTTCGGCCAGCTGGGCCACCACCATCACCGTGAAGCCCACGAAGAAGACGCCCTCCATGACGGCGCCCAACGTGTCGAGCAGGTAGGCCAGGCCCAGGAGCGGGTAGGCGACGAACATCCCCCAGTAGAGGTGGTGGTAGGCGCGGGCGCTCCTGGTGTCGAGGTCGCGGGTGCGCCGGAACGCCAGCACCAGGGCGATGGTGATGGCGCCGAACTCGATGAGGCCGGCGATGATGTGCAGGTACTGGCTGAGCGGGAGTAGGAACGACCACTCCATGTTGCGGCACACGGCGTTGATCCCGTCTGCGCACTGCTCGGGGAAGAGGCCGCCCAGAGCACCTCCGACCGCGAAGAACATCATGGCCAGCCACTCGCGGCCGCCGCCGGGGATGCTCGTCGCCCCGACCGCCCAGAAGGCCCCGAGCAGCAGCAGCCCGGCGAGGAGGTCGGCGTGCTGCATGACCGAGGCGTATGGCTGGCCGGTCACCTCGAGGTTGCTGAAGAGTTCGTCCGGTGACCGCATCAGGCCGGGCTTGAACGGTGCGAGTACCCACCAATTGTACGAGATCAGACTGGCGATCCCGAGTGTCCAGGCCACCGTCGACCGGACCTTGGAGCGGTGCGGTGGCGGTACCGGCCCCTGCGCCTCAGGTCCGGACCGGCGAGGATCGACGTGCTGGTGTTGGCCGGGAGAGCTCCCGCTCGACGCCGGTTCCGACGCGCCGTTGACCATACGGGGATGATCGTCGTCAGCGAGGTCCGTGTCCAGTAGCGGAACCGTCCCGGCCGTCCGCCGGTCGATCACACCAGACCGTGCCCCCAGGGTCGGTCCGGTGTGGCGCCCGGTGGGCAGGCGAAGACCCCACTGCCCGTGTGGACGGTGTACGCGGAGAGGGCATCGAGGGCGGCCAGGCGCTGTTGGATCGGGACGAACTGGTCGGCCGGGCTCTTCTGGAAGCAGACGAAGAAGAGGCCGGCATCGAGCTCGCCGGTGGTCGGGTCGACACCATCGAGGAAGCTGTACCCGCGGCGAAGGAGGGCCGCCCCGTTGTTGGTCACCGGCGCGGCCAGCCGGATGTGCGCGTCAACGGGAATCCGGGGCACCCCGTCGCTGTCGAAGTAGCTCAGGTCGAGTGGGGCGTTCTCGTCTGCCTCACCGAGCGGTGCACCGTTCGCCTTGTGCCGGCCGATGGTCTGTTCCTGTTGGCCGAGGGTGCTTCGGTCCCACGCCTCGAGGTGGATGCGGATCCGGCGGGCCACCAGATAGGAGCCACCGACCATCCATGGCTGGTCGCTCCCGTCGTCGACCCAGACGTGCCTGCGCATCGACTCGTCGTCGGTGGGGACCAGGTTGTCGGTGCCGTCGCGGAAGCCGAGCAGGTTGCGTGGGGGGATCGACCCCGGACCGGACGAGGCGGTCCGGCCGAATCCCATCTGCAGGTAGCGGATGGTCGCCGACCCGAGGGCGATGCGGGCGAGGTTGTGCACGGCGTGGAAGGCCACCTGGGGATCGTCGGCACAGGCCTGGATGCACAGGTCGCCGCCGCATGTCGTCGGGTCGAGTGCGTCGCCGGCAAATGCCGGTAGGTCGACGAGGGCCCGGGGCCGCTGTGACGCGAGCCCGAACCGGTCGTCGAACAGGGACGGTCCGTAGCCGACGGTGATGGTCAACCGTGATGCCGGAAGGCCGAGCGCCTCCCCGGTGTCCGCCGGTGGCACCAATGTGCCCGACGGTCCGGCGAGGGCTCGTCCGGATGCCATCCGCTCGGCCGCCGCGGTCCACGAGGCGAGCAATTCGGCCAGTCCGGCCCGGTCGCTGGTGACGTCGAAGGCCGCGAAGACCATCCGGCCCTGCTCGGGGGTGACTATCCCTGCCTGGTGCTCACCGTGAAAGGGGAGGACGCCACCTGGGTCGTAGTCCGGGGTGGCCGCCCCGGCAGCGGTGGTGCCCGCGGCGACCACCGCAGCGGCCCCGGCGAGGCCGGTCCCGGCCAGCAGTTGACGGCGGCTGAAGGTGGGACCGCGGGATCGGCTCACGATGGTGACGCCGCCGGAGTGAAGCGAACCAGGGTGGCGGCCAAGCGGGACAGGGTCGTGGCCGCGGCGTCGAGTTCCTGGGACAGCGCCAGCCGGCTCGCACCGGGGAGGTCGGCGTCGGTCACCGAGGTGGGGGCCCCGAGGGCGGCGACCTGGTCGGTCACGTCGACCAACTCCCCGGCGGCCGTGGCGGTCAGTGCCGGGTCGACCAGTCGGGCCATGGATTCGATCGTCGAGAAGGACTGCTGCGCCGCCCGCACGGTGGCATCCACGTCGACCAGGCCGAGGCCGGAGTACTGCTCCTGGATCTGGGGGAGCGCGATGTCGACCACCCAGTCGAGTTGGTCGACGGCGACGGTCCCGATGGCACCGGGCCTGAGCCGTTCCCTGGCCAGCAGGGTCCGGGCCACCGGGGCCTGTCCGACCAGCGAGGAGACGTCCTCGGCCAGGGGGCCCGACGTCCACAGGTCCCGCTCGACGGCATGGAGGCCGGCGAAGGACTCCTCGGGCGCCACGTCCGAGGCGAGCTCGTCGAGGGTGGCGGCGTTGACGGGGCTGCCCGTCTCGAGGACCCGGAACGAGTCGTAGTCGGCCTGGGCCGACAGCTCGTCCACCTTGGCCGCCGACGTGTCGCCCGACGCGGCGGCTGCGGACAGGGCGTCCACCGCCCCGACGAACGCGGCGGTGTCGTGATCCACGTCGAGCGCGAATGCCGTGGTGGCCGACCGGGCGGCGATCGCCGTGGCCGACGGGCCTTCGGGATCGGGACTCCGTGCCGCGGTGGAAGCCGGCGGCCGCGACACCGAGGTGGAGCATGCACCGGCCAGGCCGGCCAGCACCGCGAGAGTCAGCATCGCGGCCAGGCGTCGGCCCCGGTGGGCGGGGGACGGGTCGCTCAGTGGATCGGGCGGGGACATGGGCGGTGGTGGCGACGGTCGGGACGGTCGAGGCGTCGTGTGCAAGGGTACGGGACCCGGGCGTCGAGCGGTCGGCACCTTCCCACACCACGTGCTGCGTCGGCACACGTCGGACCGACGCATGCCACCGGGGTCCGGTGGCGGGCACGGGTAGACTGTGGCCATGAGTCCGAGCACACCCTCTGGTTCGCCGCGCCCGCGTACGCCAGGAGGCAGTCCCCGATCAGGCGGAGGTCGCCCGTCGGGCGCATCCGGCGGTTCCCGGTCCGCCGGTGCAGGCGGACGCGGCTCCGGTTCGAGAGGCACCGGGGGACCCGGTGGCGACCGCAAGCGCTCCGGGTCCGGTTCGGGTCACAGCGACCGCACCGGACGACCGGCCGGTCCACCCCAACGGTCGGGCGGCGGGACGTCGCGGGGCGGGCCCGGTGGCCGGCCCGCCGGTTCGTCCGCCGGACGCCCTCCCCGGCGGGACGGAGCCACGTCGGGATACCAGGGATCACGGGCCGATCGGCCCGGGACCTCCTCCGACGGACGTCCGACCGGTCGTCCTCCGGCACGGCGGGGTGCCCCACAGGACGGCACGGGCTACCGGGGACGCTCGTCGGAGCGGCCGGACGCCCGTCCCGACCGCGGTCAGGTGGTCCGCAAGGGATGGGGGAGCGTGGCCCGACGAGGGGCCAGCACGGTGCGCGACGGCGTCGATCATGGCCCCGATGCGGACACCCCGGAGGGTCGCCGCCGGTCACGGACCCGGACGGACGAGTTCGTCCCCGAGGAATTCGTCCGGGTCGACGACCGCGAACGGTCGCGGGGCGAACGGGTCCGTCCCGACGCCCACCGACCGGTCCGGACCCCCGACGAGCTGCCGGCCGACATCGCCCAGGAGCTGGCCACGGCGGCCGGCCCCGACTGGAATTTCCTCCGGGACCGCATCAGCGAGCGGATGGCCGCCGGCATCGGCGCCTACGAGCGCGAGCGCTTCCGCGACGCGGCCCGCATCCTGCGGACGGTGGTGGACGCGGTCCCGAACGCACCGTCGGCCCGGGAGCTGCTCGGGCTGTGCCAGTACCACCAGGGCCACTGGAAGGCGGCCCTGCCCAATCTCGAGATGTTCGCCACACTCACCGGTTCGGTCGACCAGCACCCGGTCCGGATGGACTGCCAGCGGGCGCTCGGACGGCCGAAGCGGGTCGAGGCGCTCTTCGACGAGCTGCGCAAGGGGTCGCCCGACCCCGAGGTGTTGTCCGAGGGCCGTCTGGTCCTGGCCGGCACCCGCGCCGATGGTGGCGACCTCGACGGGGCCGTCTCGCTGCTGGTCGAGGCGGGCGCCGGCCGCCTGGTCCGCAACCCGGCGGAGCGCCACCTGCGCCAGTGGTACGTGCTGGGCGACCTGATGGAGCGTTCCGGTGACCTGGCCAAGGCCAGGGAGCTGTTCCTGCGGGTGCGGGCGGCCGACCCCGATGCCTTCGACGTGTCCGACCGGCTTGACGCACTGGGGGCCCCGCCCCGGGCCCGGCGGGCGCCGAACCGGTCCCGCGGCGCCCGTTAGGCTCTGCGCCCATGAGCACCGAACAACTCCTGGGTGACGAAGCGGACTCACTGCTCCACTACGCCGCCACCGCATTCCCCTCCGACCTGTTGACCCTGCCCGGGCCGGACGTCATCGAGGACGTCTTCCGCGACTCCGACCGTTCGCCCACCGTGCTCCGCAACCTCGGGACCGTCTACGGAACGGGTCGGTTGGGCGGCACCGGCTATCTCTCCATCCTCCCGGTCGACCAGGGCATCGAGCACTCGGCCGCGGCCAGCTTCGCCAAGTTCCCGGCGTACTTCGACCCGGCACGCCTGTGCGACCTGGCCATCGCCGGCGACTGCAACGCCATCGCCACCACCCTCGGCGGGCTGGGGATCGTGTCGCGCCGGTACGTACACCGGATCCCGTTCATCGTGAAGCTGAACCACAACGACTTCCTCAACTATCCGAACACCTACGACCAGGTCATGTTCGCCGAGGTGCGCCAGGCGTCGGACCTGGGAGCGATGGGCGTGGGAGCGACCATCTACTTCGGCTCCGAGGGCGCCGACCGCCAGATCGTCGAGGTCTCCCGTGCGTTCGCCGAGGCCCACCGGCTGGGCATGTTCACCGTACTGTGGTGCTACCTGCGCAACGCTTCGTTCAAGCAGGGCGACATCGACTACCACGTGTCCGCCGATCTGACCGGCCAGGCCAACCACCTCGGGGTGACCATCGAGGCCGACCTGATCAAGCAGAAGCAGCCGGAGAACAACGGGGGCTACAACGCCCTCTCCTTCGGGAAGACCGATCCGCTGGTCTACTCGGAGCTCACCACCGACCACCCGATCGACCTGACCCGCTGGCAGGTCGTCAACTGCTACGCGGGCCGGATCCCGCTCATCAACTCGGGCGGCGAGTCCAAGGGTGCCGACGACCTGGCCCAGGCCGTGCGGACCGCGGTCATCAACAAGCGGGCCGGCGGCGCCGGCCTGATCGTGGGACGCAAGGCGTTCCAGCGCCCCACCGACGAGGGGGCGGCGCTCATCCACGCCATCCAGGACGTCTACCTCGATCCCGAGGTGACCGTCGCCTGAGACCCACCGGGGCGGCCACAGCCCCGTCCGGCCCGATCGACGGGCCGATCGGCGCCATGGCCGGGCAGCCCGGCGGGCGGCGGTAGTGTCATGGAGGACCCGTTGCGTGCCCGTGGCGCGTCCGCGTGCCCGGTCCTCCTCCGAGTAGGTCCCGGTGCACGGTAGCGACGCCGGGACGACCGGCGTCCGAGCACGGTAGAGCAGTACGAAGAGGAGCAAGGTGTCCGACACCACCACCGACCCGAAGTCCCCCCACCTGATCGACCGCGTCGTGATCCGCTTCGCCGGAGACTCCGGGGACGGAATGCAGCTGGCGGGCGACCGCTTCACCACTTCGTCGGCGCTCCTCGGCAACGACCTGGCCACCTTCCCGGACTTTCCCGCCGAGATCCGCGCCCCGGCCGGCACACTGGCCGGGGTGTCGGCCTTCCAGGTGCACATCTCGGACCACGACATCTCGACCCCGGGCGACTCGCCCAATGTGCTGGTGGCCATGAATCCGGCGGCCCTGCTGGCCAATGTGGCCGCCCTTCCCCAGGGCGCCACCGTGATCGTCAATTCGGACGCCTTCGACGAGCGCAACCTGCACAAGGCCGGATACGAGGGCGACCCCCTCACCGACGGTTCGCTGTCGGCCTTCACCGTGTACGAGGTGCCGATGACCTCGATCACCACCGAGTCCTCGAAGGACCTGGGGGTGAAGCCCCGTGACGCCGAACGTTCGAAGAACTTCTTCGCGCTCGGCCTCATCAGCTGGCTCTACACCCGCCCGGTGGAGCCGACCCTCGACTGGATCGCCGAGCGGTACGCCGGCAAGGAGCTGGTCAAAGAGGCCAACCTGCGCGCGTTCAAGGCCGGGTACCACTTCGGCGAGACGGCCGAGCTCTTCGAGTCCTCGTACGAGGTCAAGCCGGCTGTGCTGGCACCGGGCGAGTACGCCAATGTCACCGGTAACACGGCGACGGCCTGGGGCCTCGTCGCTGCATCGATCCGCAGCAACCTGCCGCTGTTCCTCGGCACCTATCCGATCACCCCGGCCTCGGACATCCTCCACGAGCTGTCCAAGCACAAGCAGTTCGGGGTCCGTACGTTCCAGGCCGAGGACGAGATCTCGGGAATCGGCGCCGCGCTCGGCGCCGCCTTCGGGGGGGCGCTCGGGGTCACCACCACGTCGGGTCCGGGCATCGACCTGAAGGCGGAGATGATGGGGCTGGCCATCAGCCTCGAACTGCCGCTCCTCATCATCGACATCCAACGCGGCGGACCCTCGACCGGGTTGCCGACCAAGACCGAGCAGGCCGACCTGCTCCACGCCATGTACGGTCGTCACGGTGAGGCGCCGATGCCGATCATCGCCGCGAAGACGCCTTCCCACTGCTTCGAGGCCACCCTCGAGGCGGTCCGGATCGCGGTCACCTACCGCACCCCGGTGATGCTGCTCTCCGACGGGTACCTGGCCAACGGCACCGAGCCCTGGAAGCTCCCCGATCTCGAGGACCTGCCCTCCATCGACCCCGCGTTCGCCACCGGACCCAACCACGTGGACGAGGACGGCACGTCGGTCTTCTGGCCCTACCTCCGCGATGAGGTGACCCTTGCCAGGCCGTGGGCCCCTCCGGGGCTGGCCGGGCTCGAGCACCGCATCGGCGGGCTCGAGAAGTCGGACGGCCCCGGCAATGTGGCCTACGACGGGGCCAACCACGAACGGATGACCCGGCTGCGGGCGGCCAAGATCGCCGGCATCGCCGCCGACATCCCACCCACCGAGGTCGACGACGAGGACGGCGCCCGGGTACTGGTGATCGGATGGGGATCGACGTACGGGGCCATCGCCGCCGGGGTGCAGCGGGTACGGGCCCGCGGGCGCAAGGTGGCCCAGGCCCATCTGGTCCACCTCAACCCGTTCCCGGCAGATCTTGGCGACGTGCTCCGACGCTACGACCGGGTCCTCGTACCCGAGGTGAACCTCGGGCAGCTGAGCCGGCTGCTCCGGGCGGAGTTCCTGGTCGACGCCCAGTCACTGACCCAGGTGTCGGGGATCCCGTTCCGGGCCGCGGCCATGGAGACCGCCATCATGCAACTGATCGACGAGACGACCGCCGGCGAGGACGAAGGAGAGGGGTCCGACCGATGACCGATGTGAGCGAAGCGGTGCCCGTCCCGCTGACCACCCGCAAGGACTGGTCCTCGGACCAGGAGGTCCGGTGGTGCCCCGGATGCGGTGACTACTCGATCCTGTCCGCGGTGCAGATGCTGATGCCCGAGCTCGGGGTCCGACGCGAGTCGACGGTGTTCCTGTCGGGAATCGGCTGTGCCGCCCGGTTCCCCTACTACATGAACACCTACGGTATGCACTCCATCCACGGACGTGCTCCCGCCATCGCCACCGGACTGGCCACGACCCGCCCCGACCTCGACGTGTGGGTGGTCACCGGGGACGGTGACGCGCTGTCGATCGGGGGCAACCACCTGATCCACGCGCTGCGGCGGAACGTCGACATCACCATCCTGTTGTTCAACAACCAGATCTACGGGCTGACCAAGGGCCAGTACTCGCCGACCTCGGAGGTGGCCAAGGTCACCAAGTCGACGCCGTTCGGCTCCCTCGAGCACCCGTTCAACCCACTCAGCCTGGCCCTCGGTGCCGAGGCGGGCTTCGTGGCCCGTACCCACGACATGGACCGCAAGCACATGATGGAGACCTTCCGTCGTGCCCACGCCCACAAGGGCGCGTCGTTCGTGGAGATCTACCAGAACTGCAACGTGTTCAACGACGGTGCGTTCGAGCAGATCACCGGAAAGGACCACCGCGCCGACATGCTCATCCCGCTGGTCCACGGCGAGCCCATCCGCTTCGGGTCCGACGGGCAGCTCGGCGTCGTCATGGACCCCGACGGCTCGGTCGAGGTGGTCGACGTGGCCTCGGTCGGTGAGGACGCACTGCTCGTCCACGACGAGCACAAGGAGAACCCGGGACTCGCCTTCCAGCTGAGCCGGCTGTCCAGGGGACCCTTCGAGCCCACCCCCATCGGCATCTTCCGGGACGTCGACCACGACGAGTACGGCGAGCAGATGGCCCGCCAGATCGCCACCGCCACCGAGAGACGTGGTCCCGGGGACTTCGCCGCGCTGCTGCGTTCCGGGTCGTCCTGGACGGTGTCGTAGGTCGGGACGGTCCGTCGGACCCGCCACGTCCGTCCGTGGGCACGTTCGTCCTGCTCATGCGGGGCATCAACGTGGGCGGGCGGAACCGCCTGCCCATGGCCGACCTGCGCGCCCTGGTCGCCGGGCTCGGCTTGTCCGACGTGGCCACCCACCTCCAGAGTGGCAATGTGCTCTGCACGGGGACCGGAACCGCTCATGGTGTCGCCACCCTGGTGGCCGACGCCCTCCGCGACGATCTGGGGCTGGACGTCCCGGTGGTGGGGCGGACGGCCTCGGCGTGGGGGACGATGATCGGGGCCAACCCGCTGGTGCCGCTCGAAGAGGACGCGAGGAAGCTCCACGTGACGTTCCTCGCCGGCGAGCCCGACCGGCGGAGGGTGTCCGACCTGATGGCCGAGGTCGAGCCGTTCGCTCCCGATCGCCTGGTGGTGGTCGGAGCCGACGTGTTCCTGCACTGTCCCGTGAGCTACGCCGACACCCCGCTGCAGAACGCATTCCTCGAGCGGCGACTCGGCCAGGTGGCCACCACCCGGAACTGGCGGACCGTCCTGGCCCTGGCGGATCTGGCCGGGGTCACCTGACGTCGGGGCCCGGTCGACCCGTGCCGGCGGTCAGGGAACCGACGTGGGTGTGGATGTCGACGGCGCCGTCGCCGTCCGGTAGGTGGCGTAGTCGCCGTCCCCGGTGATGACCATGCAGAACTGGGCGGTGGGGCACGACAGGCTGGTGCCGTCCCCGGTGTAGCCGGTGGGGGTGGGGACCACCTTCTGCGGTGCAGACCAGCTGGCCCCCGACCAGCGGACCACGTCCCCGTAGGCGTCGGCGGCCACACAGGTCGTGGCATCCGGACAGGCGATGGCGTCGAGCCCCCCGTCGGTGTCGATGTCCTCCGGCGAGGACCACCCGGAACCGGGAGAGCGTTCGGACACGTCCGAGCCATGGACGGCGAAGCAGGTGCCCGCGGCCGTGCAGGACAGCGCCGTGTCGCCCGTGTCGGCGTGGGCCCCCCACGGCCCGGCCGACGGAGTCCACGAACCGCCGTCCCAGTCGAGCACGGTGTCGCCGACCATGGCCGTGCACGTCGAGGAATTCGGACACGCCATGCCCACCCGACCGCCCTGGAACAGCTCGACGGTGGAGGACCCGACGCGGGTGGTGTAGGCCTGCGGCGTCGACCAGGTCGATCCCTGCATGGTGGCCACGTGCCCGGTGTTGTCCACGTAGGCGCAGAACTGCGAGTCCGGGCACGAGACGTCAGCGGAGCGCGACCCTTCGGTACCGGCCCCGGGGTCATCCGGGTTTGCCGGAGCCACCGGCCACGTGGCGAGTTGGGCCGGTGGAGCCCACGTCGTCCCGTTGCCGAGCGACGCGTGACCGGACCCGTCGACCACGGCGCACAGCGGTCCGTCCGTGCAGGCGATGGCCGGGAGCCACGGCGCAGGAGCGGTGCCCGACCCTTGGTCGAAGTAGTCCACCGGTGTGCCCCAGGTCGCCCCGTCCCACGACGTGACGACCCCCGGTCCGGAGGAATCGGCGTCGTCGGCCTCGTTGCTGCCCCCTCCTGCGGCCAGGCAGAAGACATCGGAGATGCAGGACAACGAGGTGAACCCGCCCGCAGGCGGCAGCGTCGTGATCGGTGTGGACCAACCGACGGCGGCCACCACCGGGGTGGGCACCGTGGTCGGGACCGCAGACGGCAGGGTGGTGGTGGGTGTGGGGTCGGTGGTCGTCGGCGGCGCGGTGGTCGCGGTGGTCCCGGTGACGTGGCGCACCAGGGCCGACGGCGACGAGCAGGCGGAGGCCACGGCGACCAGGGTCATGGCTGCACCCGTCGCCACCCACTTGCGTGCTGCCACCAGTTCCTCCGAGTGGGATCGCCCCGTACCGCCGGGCAAGGCTAGTGGCGCCGGCACACCGCGCTGCTCGCGGCACGCATGTCCATCACGCGAAGGTGGCTCACGGGGGCAATCTGCGGGTATGCACACAGGGTGTGTATACCCGCAACAACAAACTACCCGAGTGCCGTTCACCGGGGCGACCCGGCGGCCGTTCACCGGGGGCGACCCGGCGGCCGTTCACCGGGGGCGACCCCCGCCGTGGCCGCGGCAGATGGCCCGTCAGTCGGGCGCAGGGTCGAGCGGTCGGAACACCATCCCGGTGCGAGGCTTGGGCCGGAAGTAGGTGCTCTTCGGGGGCATCCTGCGGCGTGCTTTGACCCAGGCGTCGATCTGATCGATCCGGACCGGGGGAAGGAGGACGGCGGCTTGGGCCTCCTCGGACTCCACGGCGGCGACCGCTTCCTGCCAGCTGTTGGCGAAGGTGAGCTCATGGTGGGGGAGCTCGGCGATCGCCAGGGCCACCATGGAGACGTACAGGTCGGAGCCGGCGGCCTCGGCGGTGCCGTCCTTCGGGTGGAGCAACCAGCATCCGGACGGCATCACCAGAGCCAGAGCCGAGGACTCCCCGAGCGCGGCCGCGGTGCGCTCGGTCAGGTCGCCGGCGCGGGCCACGTCGAACCACGAGGCGAAGACGTCGACGAGATCGAGCCCGTCGGGCAGCCCGCTCAGCAGGCGGTGGATGGGACCGACCGACAGTCGTTCCTCGGCCAGCTCGACCACGAGCGCCAGGACGCCGTCGGCGCCCGGGGTACCGCGACCCGCGCCGGCGAGGTAGTCCGAGGCCGTGGCGAGGCGGTGGTGCCCGTCGGCCACCACTACCGGGGCTGACGCCACGGCAGCCCCCATCGCGGCGATCTGCCCGGGATCCTCCACGGCCCACAGCTCGTGCAGGACGCCGTCGTCGTCGACGGCGGAGGCCAGTGGCTCGGCGACCGCGACCAGGAGCTCGGTGAGCCCGCGGGCGAGGGAGAGGCACCAGATGGGCGAGAGGTTGACCCGGGTGGCCGCCAGGAGGTCCATCCGGTCGCTCCTCGCCTTCGGGAGCGTC
>JBEKCS010000079.1:0-16300 GCA_050014755.1 Acidimicrobiales bacterium | reverse complement strand
GGTGGGCGAGGTGGCCTCCATGGTGTGCAGCGGGTCGGCGGTGTAGACGGTGCCGTTCGGGCCCTGGACGGCCTGGGCCGGGTAGTAGAACTGGCTGCCCGAGCCGGTGTGGACGTCGTTGCCCTCGACATGAGGGGCGCCGAACGTCGCAAGGACCGAACCGGTGGCGCTCAGGGTCTCCACGTAGCCGTTGGCCGCGTACAGCAGGTCGCCCCCGGACTCCTGGGTGACGAAGCCGCCGTTGCCCACGATGAGCGGGAAGGTGCCCGAGACGGCTCCCGTGGTCTGGTTGAGGACCACGCTCGACGCCGTGTCCTGGACCAGGCTGACCACCACCTGGAACGACGACCCGGTCCCCACCGAGTAGATGGCCGTGGGGTTGTCGTTGTCGGGGTCGGCCGACCACAGCAGCGTGCCCGACGGCGAGAACTTGTCGACCTTCATTCCGTAATAGGAGGAGAGGTAGATGTCACCGGACGGATCGATCAGCGGCGTGAAGGCGCTGCTCTTGGTGAAGTGGGCCGGCAGAGCGAACGAGCTCACCTCGGAACCGCTGAGCGAGTAGGTCACCAGACGGGTGCCCGTGTTCACATAGAGGTCGGAGCCGGTCGCCGCGAAGTTCACGACCCCTCCGGTGGGCGTGACCACCGTCGAGACCGGGTTCGACGGCAGGCTCGCGGCCGGACCCAGCACCTTGGACGGCGTGGTGGTGGTGCACACCGGGCTGATCTCCGAGGCGGTCGGTGCCGCGGGGCTCCCGGGGATCTGTGGGGACGTGCCCGTGCCGGAGCCCGTCCAGACAGCGACCGTCACGACGGCGACGGCCACGAGCGTGGCCACCGTCATCGCCATCAAGGCTTTTCCGGACGGCAACCCGCCAGATGCCCGTTGAATGTGCCGTCGAGTGCCCAACTCACCCGTAGCTTGGCCTGGATCAGGTGGCACCTGCACGCACCCTCCCCGAACTGGGAATACGCCTCCCGATCGGTCCCTGGTGGACGCAGTCGATCGCTTGGTGGGTCGCAGGGTGATGACGACCGTGCCCGCGCTGACGGCTCCGGAGGCCGGACCTGTTCTTGACTGACTCCATTCGATTTCTATTGATTAGGTCTTCTATTGATTAGGTCGGTGCTCCGATCCCTCGCCCACGGGCCGGTCGGCAGTTCGCGTCAGCCCGGCGTGGGCTCGGACCACAGCTCGTAGCCCAGCAGCTCGAAGAGCCTCCGATTGTGCGGCTCGAAGTGTTCGCGGAGCCGGGAGACCATCTCGGGGGTTGCGTCGATCAGCCGCGCGGCCTGATTGGTGGACGGGAATGCCTGGTCGTGGGGGGGGAGCTCGAGCCAGTCGAGGATGCGGCCGGTGGCGTCCGCCCGCGAGTACATCAGTTCGCTCTCGACCACCAGGATCCGGTCACGCCCCACGGCATCGAACCAGGTCTCGAGTTGCGAGGCGTACTCACTCCTCGCCACGTACGACTGATTCTCATGCCCCGGGCCCCGTTCGCCTCGTAGGACGCGGGGAGTGTCTTCGGCCA
The DNA here is from genome assembly GCA_050014755.1 of Acidimicrobiales bacterium. Lineage (GTDB taxonomy): Bacteria > Actinomycetota > Acidimicrobiia > Acidimicrobiales > RAAP-2 > Bog-756. The sequence continues at coordinate 14,766 of JBEKCS010000079.1, read as the reverse complement.
GCCGGGCCGGTTCCAGCTCCACGGCACGCTCGAGCGTCTCGGTCTCCCACCGCTTGTGACGCGAGTGCCAGTAGTGCGAGAGGGTGCGTTGGACGGGCTCGCGCAGGACGACGATGAACTTCGTCCGCTCGGGAAGGTCCTGGGCCGCCCGGGCCGGCGACAGCGGGTGGAACAGCATGTACGGACTGGCCTCGCCGGTGATGCGGCCGGGCCGGGCTATCGGGAAGTTCCACCGGTACCAACGCGGCCCCAGGTCGTAGTGGTTGTCGAAGTAGTGGATCTCCTTGCGGATGGCCGGGGACACCTGCGGGTGGGAAGTCAGCCATGTGTAGAGCGAGGTGGTGCCGCCCCGCTGCGCGCCCAGGATGACGAAATCGGGACGGGAGCGGAGATCCGCTGTGGCGTAGCGCCATGCCACCTGGGCCGACGACGGCCACCGCCACGCCCGCTTGACGGGCGGCGTGGGGACGGGGGCGGGCGGGGCCGCGAGATCGGCAAGGGTCGGGTCGTCCGACGGGTCAGCCATGGCGACGATGGTAGGACAAACGCCTCTGGTCGCCGCGGGGAGCCCTCGCCGGTCCCGCCCACCATTCCCCAGATCGGAGGGCATCTCGAGGGCGAACCGAGGCTCCCGGTTGCACACCTGGAGCCTGGGAGGAGAATCGAACTCCTGACCTACGCATTACGAGTGCGTTGCTCTACCGACTGAGCTACCCAGGCAAGGGGACCAAACTATCCGACGCGCGAGGCCCGTCTCACTCGAGCATTCCGGAGAGCTCGACCATCAGGGCCTCGAGCAGGAGATCCTCCCGCACGTTGCGGCCGAGCGCGGCCGAGGCGCGACATACGGCGTCCACGTGGGCCGCGGCTCCCCGCCGTTCCGCCCCGACCCCGGGCGAGCCGGAAGGGACCCCACCTTCGACCGTGGCCACCAGCCGGTCGCGGTAGCTGTCGGCCAGGGCGGCCAGGCCCATGCGCAGGTCGTCGGTACGCCACCGGCGCTCCTCGCGCTTGTGGCGGTCCTCGACCGACCGGCGTCCGGGTATGCCCCTGGCGCCGGTGGCCTCGGCCTGTTCCTCCAACACGCCGAGCTCTCGAGCGTGCCGGTCCCGTAGGGGTGCGAGGGCGCCCTCGGCCAGGCCGAGGAGCCCGTCGGCCACGATCACCGCCGTCGCCCCGGTACCGTCCAATCGGCCGGGCACCGATCGCCACTGGTACCTGCGCTCGTCGAACCCGGGATCGTCGGCCAGGAGCCGGGCCCGGTCGAGGTTCCCGCCCGAGGCGGCGGCCACCGACGCGGCCACCTCGTCGTCCACGCCTCGTCCCACCAGCCACTCCTCGACCACCCGGGGTGCCACGGTGGTGAAGGGGATCTGGACGCACCTGCTGACGATCGTGGTGAGCCCCGGCGGCAGGTCGTCGGCCAGGAGGACGAAGACCGTGGACGGCGGTGGCTCTTCGACCGTCTTGAGTAGGGCGGGTGCGGCCTTGGACGCCAGGTGGACGTCGGGGACCACCAGCACCTGGCGGGCGGACTCGAAGGGCCGGCGCTGGGCCCGGGCGATGATCTCCCGGGCGTCGTCGACGTCGAGGGCCGCACCGGTCCGCTCCACCGTGACCAGGTCGGGATGGGTCCCGGCCAGCGCCCGCCGGCACGAACTGCACTGACCGCATCCTCCGTGGGGACACAGGAGCGCCGCGGCCAGCCCGCGGGCCGCGATGCGCTTCCCGGTGCCCGGGGGTCCGTGGAAGAGGTAGGCGTGGACCGGCCGACGGGCGGCGTCAGTCAACCTGGCGATCGCGCGCTCCTGACCGACCACCCCTTCGAACAGCACCGGGGACGGGAGGGGCCCACCAGGGGCGTCACTCACCGGGACCCGCCCGCTCCGGCGAGAGCGCGGACCGCTTCCCAGATCACCTCTGCGACCGACTCGACCGACCCGGTGGCGTCGACCACCAGCCAGGAGCCGTTCGCCTCGGAGGCGAGCTCGAGGTATCCCTCGGCCACCCGCTGCTGGAACGTGCGGCCCTCCCCCTCCATCCGGTCCTCCTCGCCGCTCCGCCGGTGTGCGGCGACGTCCAGCGGCACGTCGAGGAGGACGGTCAGGTCGGGTCGGAGGCCGCCGGTCGCCCACTCCACCAGGCCGGCGAGCTCCCCCCGGTCGAGGCCGCGCCCGTACCCCTGGTAGGCCAGGGTCGAGGCCGCAAAGCGGTCGGTCACCACCCACCGGCCCGCCTCGAGGGCGGGGACGATCACCTCGCCCACGTGCTGGGCCCGGTCGGCCGCCATCAGCAGGGCCTCCGCCCGCGTCGACACCGCGGCTCCGTCCCGGTCGAGGAGGAGGGTGCGCAATGAGGCACCGAGCGGGGTGGCTCCCGGCTCGAAGGTGGCCACCGCGTCGAGCCGGTCGGCCAGGATGCGGGCCTGGGTCGACTTACCGCATCCGTCGATCCCCTCCATGGCGATCAGTCGGCCCCGGGAAGCCGTCACTCGCCGTCGGTGGTGCTCGGGTCCGGCCGCACGACGGGTGCCACGGCCTTGGCGGCGGCCTTCGTGGCCGGGGCCGTCTTCGTGGCCGCCTTCTTCGTGGCCGCATTCTTCGTGGCCGGGGCCTTCTTCGTGGCCGCGGCCTTCTTGGCGGCCGCCTTCTTCTTGGCCGGGGCCTTCTTCTTGGCCGCCCTGGTCGACGGGCCGGCGGCCCGGCGCTCGGCGAGGAGCTCCGAGGCCCGTTCGACGGTCAGCTCCTCGACGTCGTCCCCCCTACGGAGGGACGCATTGGTCGTGCCGTCGGTCACATAGGGGCCGAAGCGGCCGTCCTTGACCACCATGGGCAGGCCGGTGTCGGGGTCTGCACCCAACTCGCGCAAGGGACCTTTGGCGTTCCTCCCCCTGGTCTTGGGCTGGGCGAACAGCGCCAGGGCCTCGTCGACCGTGACGGTGAGGATCTGGTCCTCGGTGAGGAGGCTCCTCGTGTCCGACCCCTTCTTCAGATAGGGGCCGAACCTGCCGTTGTAGGCCACGATCTCCTCGCCGGTCGCCGGGTCGGTGCCCACCACCCGAGGGATGCGGAGCAGATCGAGCGCCTGCTCGAAGGTGAGGGTGGCGGGGGTCATCGAGGCGAAGAGCGACGAGGTGCGGGGCTTGGGGCCGCCGTCGACGATCTCGCCCACCTGGACGTAGGGACCGAAGCGGCCGGCCTTGACCTGCACCTCGAGGCCGGTCTCGGGGTCGGTGCCGAGCACGCGGTCCGACGACGGGGCCGCGAGCAGCTCCTCGGCCCGCTCGACGGTCAGCTCGTCAGGGGCCAGGTCCTCGGGGATCGACACACTTTCGTCGCCCCGCTTCAGATAGGGCCCATAGCGCCCGACGCGGGCCACGATCTCCTGGCCGTCGCTTCCCGTGCCGATCGGGATCGAATTGACCTCCCGGGCGTCGATGTCGCCCAGGTGGAGGGCCACTTCGCCCTTCAGGCCGAGGCCCCCGGAGTCCCCCGACGCGGCGTCGGCGTGTCCGTTCACCCCGGTGCCGGTCGCCCCGGAGGGCTGCGTTCCGAAGTAGAAGCGGCTGAGCCAGGGGATGTACTCCTCCTCGCCGGCCGCGATGGCGTCGAGGTCGTCCTCCATCGACGCGGTGAACCCGTAGTCCACGAGCTCGGTGAAGTACTGCTCGAGCAGACCGACCACGGCGAAGGCGGTCAGCGACGGTACGAGCGCGGTGCCCTTCTTCCACACGTAGCCCCGGTCGAGGATGACGGCGATGACGCTGGCGTAGGTGGACGGCCGCCCGACACCGAGATCTTCCATGGACTTGACCAACGAGGCCTCGGTGTAGCGGGCCGGGGGCTGGGTGGTGTGGCCGCCGGGCGCGAGGTCGCCGACCGAGGCCGGGTCGCCCTCGGCCATGGGCGGGAGATGGACCTCGCGGTCGGCCAGCTCGGCCTCGGGATCGTCCTCGCCCTCGACATAGGCCCGCAGGAACCCGGGGAACTCGATGACCTTGCCCGATGCCGAGAACTCGGTCTGGCGGGCGACGCCGTCGACCGTGGCCGTACCGCTGAGGCGGACTTGCGCGCTGGTGCCGGTGGCGTCGGCCATCTGCGAGGCGACGGTGCGCTTCCAGATGAGGTCGTACAGACGGAACTCGTCACCGGACAGCGACCGGGCGGCCTCGTCCGGGGTACGGAACGTCTCCCCAGCCGGGCGGATGGCCTCGTGGGCCTCTTGGGCATTCTTGACCTTGCGCTCGTAACGGCGCGGCTGCGCGGGGACGAAGGACGGACCGTACAGCGCGGCGGCCTGGGACCGGGCGGCCTCGAGCGCCTGCGCCGACAGGGTGGTCGAGTCGGTTCGCATGTAGGTGATCCAGCCATCCTCGTAGAGGCGCTGGGCGATCTGCATGGCCCGCTTGGAGCTGAACCGCAGCTTGCGTCCGGCCTCCTGCTGGAGCGTCGAGGTCATGAACGGCGGAGCCGGCGACCTGCGGAACGGCTTGTGGGTCATCGACGACACGGTGAACGGGCTGTCGGCCAGGCCGGCGGCCAGAGCCCGGGCCTCGGGCTCGCCAAGGACGACGGCCTTCCCCGGTGAGGACAGGGCCCCGCTCTGGTCGAAGTCCTTCCCGCTGGCCAGGGGCTTTCCGTCGACGGAGGTGAGCGCGGCGGTGAAGCTGCGCGGCGTCGTGTCGTCGGCCGACCGCGCCGCCTCGCCCTCGGCGGTGAAGGTGGCGTCGATCCCCCACCATCCGGCCGAGCGGAACGCCATGCGCTCGCGCTCGCGGACCACCACCATCCGGGTGGCGACACTCTGGACCCGGCCGGCCGAGAGCCGCGGCATGATCTTCTTCCACAGGACCGGCGAGAGCTCGTAGCCGTAGAGGCGATCGAGGATGCGGCGGGCCTCCTGGGCGTCGACCAGAGGGCGGTTGATCGTCCGGCACTCCTCCACTGCACGCTCGATGGCCGGTCGGGTGATCTCGTGGAACACCATCCGCTTGACGTCCTCGGGGAGGTTCAGCACCTCGCGCAGGTGCCAGGCGATGGACTCCCCCTCACGGTCCTCGTCCGAGGCCAGGTAGACCTCGTCGGCCTCCTTGACCAGCTTCTTCAACTTGGCCACCTGCGACTTCTTCTCGGACGAGACGACGTACAGCGGCTTGAAACCGTTGTCGACGTCCACGCCGAGGCGGGCCCAGGCCTCACCCTTGTAGGCGGCCGGGATCTCGTCGGCCCCCCGGGGAAGGTCGCGGATGTGCCCGATTGACGACTCGACCATGAAGTCGGGTCCGAGCAGGCCGGCGATGGTCTTGGCCTTGGCCGGGGACTCGACGATCACCAGCTTCCGGTTCCCCCGCCGCCCGCGGCGCGGGGTCGGGGAACCGTCGTCGGTAGCGGCTTCGGGTGACGTCTCTGTCAGGTCGGTGGGTGGCATGGCTGTGGCCACAGGGTTAACGGTGAGGTGAGTCCTTGTCAACCCCGGGCCGGAGCAACCGGGACCCTACGGCCCCGGTGAGCTGCGAATTCAGTCGTGGGGCGCATCCACGGCCACGGCGGCTGCCTGATGCACTCCGGCTACCCCGGCGGTCGGGAGCTCGGCGTCCATGCTGCCGGTCTTGCGCTTGGAGAAGGCGATCGCCAACAGGAGCACCACCAGGGCCACGCCGGCGATGGACAGCCTCGCCGCGGTGTGGTGCGACAGGGTGATCACGGCCGGGAGGATGAGGAGCGACACCAGGTTCATGACCTTGATCAGCGGGTTGAGCGCCGGGCCGGCCGTGTCCTTGAACGGGTCGCCGATGGTGTCGCCGATGACAGCGGCCTTGTGGGCCTCGGAGCCCTTGCCGCCTTCGTGGCCGTCCTCGATGTACTTCTTGGCGTTGTCCCACGCACCACCGGAGTTGGAGAGGAAGTTGGCCATGAGCTGGCCGGTCAGGATGGCGCCCACCAGGAACGCCCCGAGTGCGAAGTAGTTGATGCCGAACCCGACGATGACCGGGGACAGGATGGCCAGGAGGGCCGGCGTGGCAAGCTCGCGCTGGCTCGCCGCGGTGCAGATGGCGATGACCTTGCCGTACTCCGGCTTTTCCGTGTAGTCCATGATGCCGGGGTGCTCGCGGAACTGGCGGCGCACCTCCTGGACCACGGTGCCGGCCGAGCGGCCGACGGCGCGGATGGCCAGGGCGCTGAAGATGAAGGCGATCGACCCGCCGATCAGCACGCCGATGAACACGGTCGGGTGCGAGACGTTGATCGACGTCTGGGGAAGGTCGAAGAGCCAGTTGACCGGAGCGCCCAACGGCGCGTGCAGGTTGAGCTGGCTGCCGATGGTCTCGATGAACGAGGCGAACAGGGCGACCGAGGCGATGACGGCCGAGCCGATGGCCACGCCCTTGGTCACGGCCTTGGTGGTGTTGCCCACGGCATCGAGGCTGACCATGACCCGCTCGGCCTCGCCGGTGAACTCCCCGGACATCTCGGCCACACCGGCAGCGTTGTCCGAGACGGGCCCGAAACTGTCCTCGGACACGATCATGCCGGCGGTCGACAGGAGGCCGATGCCGGTGAGTGCGACCAGGTACAGGGTGAGTTGGATGTTGCCCCCGCCGAGACCGATCGACACGGCGATGGCCAGGACGATGGCGATGATGGCCCACACCGACGACTCGAGCCCGAGGGCGAGCCCGGAGAGGGTCAGGGTGGCGGGCCCGGTGCGGGCGGTCTCCGCGACCTCCTTGACCGGACCACGTTCGGTGGAGGTGAAGTGCTCGGTGATCTGGCTGGCCACCAGCATGAGGACCACGCCGGTCAGGACGGCGTAGAACGCCTTCCAGTAGTGGAGGTAGGCACCGGCCACCACGGCCGAGCCGGCGATGGTCAGGACGGCGGCCGTCCAGACGCCACGGTTGATGGGGGCCATGGCGTTGCGGTCCTTCTTGCCGGCCCGGACGACGAATACGCCCACGATGGTGGCCAGGATGCCGATGGCCGGGATGGCGATCGGGAAGATGACCGTCTTGGCGGCATCGCCGCCCCTCCCGATCGAACCGAAGGCGGTGACCCCGAGGATGATGGCGGCGATGATGGTGATCACGTACGACTCGAAGAGGTCGGCGGCCATGCCGGCGCAGTCGCCCACGTTGTCGCCCACGTTGTCGGCGATGGTGGCGGCGTTGCGGGGGTCGTCCTCGGGGATGCCGGCCTCGACCTTGCCCACCAGGTCGGCGCCGACGTCTGCCGCCTTGGTGAAGATGCCGCCACCGACCCGCATGAACAGAGCGAGGAGCGAGGCACCGAAGCCGAAGCCGATGAGCACGGCGGTGGCCGTGTTCTGGAAGACCAGGACGATCACCGTGGCGCCCAGGAGGCCGAGGCCCACGCACAGGAGGCCGGTGATGGCACCGGTCCGGTAGGCCACCTTGAGGGCGGGGGCCATCTTGCCCTCGCGGGCGGCGGCCGCGGTGCGGACGTTGCCCCGGACGGCCAGGCTCATACCGATGAACCCGGTCAGGCCCGAGCAGACGGCACCGGCCAGGAAGCAGATGACCCGGTAGATGCCGGCCTGTGCGAACGTGAGGTCGGTCACGGTGGCGCCGGCGGGATTCACGTGGGTGACCTTGGTCGCCGTGAAGAAGATCAGCACGGCCAGCGGGACGATGATGATGCCGATGGTCTTGAACTGGCGGGCCAGGAACGCCTCGGCCCCCTCCTGGATGGCCTTGGCGATGTCCTGCATCGTGGCCGTCCCCTGGTCGGCGGCGAGTACGCCCCGGACCAGCAGCAGAGCGACGATGATTGCCGCGATGGCACACACGAGGGCGAAGTACAGCCAGAGCTTCTCGGAGTTGTGCAACGAGAAGATCTGGTAACCCCCTTCAGCCAGGAGGTGGGTCATCGGTGTGGCTCCCTTCGGTGTACTGCTCGGTTACGGTCGATCGCTCTCCGGCACTCCTGGACGCGTCACATCGCATGCGGCAAGGGACCCGTCCCAGGTGCGACGTCACGGCCGAGTGGCCGAATGCCGGGGCCCGCCGTGAGGGCGCGCCATACCCGGCAATCGGGGAGAACATACCGACATCAGGGGTCAGGGGCAAGAATCGCCGGCGGAGCGCCCGATCCTAGGTTGGTTCGACGGTCGCGTCGGGGCCGGCGATGAGTTCGTAGTCGGGGTTCAGGATCGCCTGACGGCGGGCCCAGTCGCCGACCATTCCCTCGACCACCAGGCGGGCGCCGGGCTGGATGCCCGGGATGCGCCTGCGACCCTGGAACACCAGCAGGAGCATGCCGCTGTCGTCGACCAGCAGGCACTCGAGGTTGGACGTTCCGGCCCTCGGCTGCACCCGCACCGACCGGACCCGTCCGGCCACCCGGACCCGTTGACGCCACTGGGCGTCGCCGATGGGGATGGTCCCCCTGGCCCGCTCACCGAACGCCTCGCGATGGGACTTGGCCTTCGCCGCCAGCTCCCGGCCGGCGGCCCTGTCGGCCGCCCGGACCCCGTGGGCCGACGGGACGGCCCCGGTCAGGTCGCGGCGCCACTCGCGCCGGTTGGACCACCACCCGCCGGACAGCTGGTACGGGACCACGGTGGCATTCACGTGTTCGAGGTGTCCGACGGCGGTGGCGATGTGGTCGGCCGTGTTGTCGTGGAGTACCCGTTGCCAACCCGAGGCGAAGACCCGTCGTGGCAGGAGGATGGTCAGCTCGGTCTGCCGGTCGGCCACCGTCTCGGCGGCCAGCTCGAGGGCGGCGCGGGTGAGACGGCGGTCCTCGCACTCCTGGATGTCGAGCGGGAAGTCGGACAGTCCGAGCCGACGCCACTCCTCCTCGAGTTGGGCCGAGGCCAGCGGGTCCAGGGCGAAGTGGACGGCCCGGAGATCGTTGGGGTGGAGCGTCCGTGCGTACTGGAGGGCGCGCGCCGTCGCCATGTCCAGCCGGTCGACCAGGACGATCACCGCGTGCCGGCTGAGTACCGGCTCCTCCGCGGCCTCGGACGCGCCTTCCTCGAGCTGCTCCTCCTCCACCATGTACTGGCGGTGGAGTCGGATCAGGCCGACGTACATGAGAGGGCCGACGACGACCACGACCCAGGCCCCCTCCTTGAACTTCACGATGGCGAAGATCAGGACGACCACCAAGGAGAGCGAGGCCGACAGGCCGTTGATGAACACGTGGCGCCGCCAGGCGCCGGACTTGCCGTCGAGGAAGTGCTTCACCATGCCGGCCCCGGCCATGGTGAAGCCGGTGAAGACCCCGATGGCGTACAGCGCCACCAGCGCCGACAGGTCGGCACCGGTGGCGATGATCAGCGCCAGTGCGACGACCGTCAGGACGATGATCCCGTTGGAGAAGGCGAGGCGGTGCCCGCGCCGGGTCATCTGCCTGGGGAGGTAGGCGTCCGTGGCCACGTAGCTGGCCAGGAACGGGAAGCCGTTGAAACTGGTGTTGCCCCCGGTGTAGAGGATGAGGACGGTGGCCGCCTGCACGATGAAGAAGGCGGTGGTGCCGAACGCACCGGGGCCGAGGACCAGCTTCACCTCCTGGGAGACGACGGTCGGTGTGCCGTAGGTGTAGGGAACGGCATGGGTCCAGTGGGCCAGGAGGGTGACGCCGAGGACGAGGAAGGCCAGGACCGAGCTCATGACCACCAGCGTCTGGCGGGCGTGGCGGGACGCCGGTTCGCGGAAGGTGGCGACCCCGTTGGAGATGGCCTCGAGACCGGTCAGCGAGGAGCCGCCGTTGGCGAACGAGCGCAGGATGACGATGAAGGTCGCCCCGTACAGCCAGGACGGTCCGCTGGCGTGGTGGGTCTGGACCAGCGGGCATCCGTGGGTCGCAGTGACGACGCAGTGGCCGGTGACGACCTGGACGTGCAGCTGGCCGAGGGCCTCCCTGACGTACCCGACCACGACCACGAAGGCCAGGCTGGTGATGAAGAAGTAGGTCGGGAACGCGAAGAACCGGCCCGCCTCGCGGATGCCCCGCAGGTTTCCGTACAGCAGGAGCAGGACCACGCCGACGGTGATCTCCACGGTCCACCGGGTCAGCCCGGGAAACGCACTGGTCAACCCGTCGGTGCCGGCCGACGTCTGCACGGCGACGGTCACCGTGTAGTCGATCAGGAGGGCCACCGCCGCGATCTGCGCGATCTTGGGGCCGAAGTTCTCTCGGGCCACCACGTAGGCCCCGCCGGCCTGGGTGTAGAGCTTGATGACGTCGAGGTAGGAGAGGGTGACGAAGAAGAGGACGCCCAGGATGGCCATCGTGATCGGGACCACGAGGGCGAAGGCACTCAACCCCACGAAGGGGATCAGCTGGTTGAGCATCTCCTCGGATCCGTATGCCGACGAGGAGATGCAGTCGGGGGCGAGGACCCCGAGGGCCGAGGGGCGCCCGAGGCGCTCGTCCCCCAGTCGCTCGTTCACCAGCGGGGGTCCGAGCAGGGCGTTCTTCAGCCGGTACCGGAGAGTCTCGGGCAGGTCCACCTTGACCACCGCGTCGGCCGAGGGGCGCGGTGGCGGTGTCGGACGGCGCGGCGCGCCCGGGTTGCCGGGGCCCGAACCCGAGCCGGCACCCGCGACGAAGTCACCTCCGGCGCTGACCTGGGGTTCCATCCCCTCATTAGAGCATGCCGCACCCCGGGGTCCGGCTCCCCGACCCGGTATCGGGGCAGCTCGTGGCACGACGGGGCACACGACCGTTCCCCCGCGTCCCGACGGACCGTGAGTTGTGCGGGCGGGTGGTTGCGTGTTGCATGGTGCGAGTGCACATCGTCATCGTGGGCTGCGGCCGCGTCGGTTCCGGCCTCGGCGTCGACCTCGTGGAACAGGGCCATTCCGTGGCCGTGATCGACAAGAACCCGAAAGCATTCCGTCGGCTCCCCGACGACTGGCCGGGGACGACCATCGTGGGCTCGGGCTTCGACCGCGACGATCTCGACGAGGCCCGGGCGACCGAGGCCACCGCTCTGGCCGCCGTCACCAGCGGCGACAATTCCAACATCCTCACGGCCCGCATCGCCCGCGAGACCTACGAGATCCCCAACGTGGTGGCACGGATCTACGACCCTCGCCGGGCGCAGATCTACCTGCGACTCGGCATCGCCACCGTGGCGACCGTCTCGTGGACCATCGACCAGGTCCGCCACCAGCTCCTCCCCGGCGAGATGGGGAGCGAATGGTCGGACCCGACCGGCGGGATCTCGCTGGTCGAGCGCCACCTGCCCGAGCGCTGGGCCGGCAAGCGCCTGGCCGAGCTGTCGGTGCCCGGCGAGGTCACCCTGGTGTCCGTCACCCGATCGGGGACCGTCCGACTCGACGTCACCGACCTGGTCGGCCAGGACGGGGACGTCCTCCACGTCGTGGTGACGGAGAAGGCACTCCACCGGTTCGAGGCCCGCCTCGTCGGCTCGGCGCCGACGGCCGGCGGAGGTCGGACATGAGAGTTGCCATCGCCGGCGCAGGAAGCGTCGGGACGGCGATCGCCGGGGATCTGCACGCAGCCGGCCACGACGTACTGCTGATCGAACGCGATCCCGACCTGGTGGCCCGCCTGCAGAACGACCTCGACGTGACCTGGGTGGTGGCCGACGCCTGCGAGGTGGCGTCACTCGACGCCGCCGGCCTGGCCACCGTCGACGTCGTCGTCGCTGCCACCGGCGACGACGAGGACAATCTGGTGGTGTCCCTCCTGGCGAAGCAGGAGTTCGCCGTCCCCCGGGTGGTCGCCCGCGTCAACCACCCGAAGAACCAGTGGCTCTTCACCGAGTCGTGGGGGGTGGACGTATCGGTCTCGACGCCGCAGCTCCTCACCGCGCTTGTCGAGGAGGCCGTGTCGGTGGGGAGCCTGGTCCGCCTCCTCCGCTTCGAGGGGGGGAACGCCCACCTGGTCGAGGTCACCCTGGCCGACGACTCGCCGGCCGACGGGGTGTCCGTCGTCGATCTCGGCGTGCCGCGCGACGCCACCATCGTCGCCGTCGTCCGTTCCGACCATCTCATCGTCCCCCGCGGCGACACCCGCCTGGCCGCTGGCGACGAGGTCCTGGTACTGATCACCGCTGACGCCGAGGACGAGGTGCGGCGCCTGCTGGTCGGGCCCTGAGCGCCATGGAAGCGGCCTTCTTCGACCTCGACAAGACGGTGATCGCCAAGGCGTCGATCGCCGCGTTCGGTCGGCCCTTCTACAACGGCGGACTGATCAACCGTCGTCTCATCGCCCGTGCCGTGGTGTCCCAGATCGTCTACCTCCACCTCGGAGCCAGCGAGCAGAAGTTGGCCCGGGTCCGCGAATCGATGCTGGCGCTGACCAAGGGATGGGATCGCGAGCAGATCCGCGAGATCGTGCGCGAGGCCCTCGAGGAGACGGTCGAGCCGATCATCTACGCCGAGGCCCTCGACCTGATCGAGGCGCACCGGGCCGCCGGTCACAAGGTGTACCTGGTGTCGGCGTCACCCGAGGAGATCGTCGAGCCCCTGGCCGAGCACCTCGGAGTCGACGGCTGCATCGCCACCCGGGCCGTGGTCGACGACGAGGGCCGGTACGCGGGCGAGATGGAGTTCTACGCCTACGGCCCGTTCAAGGCCGAGTCCATGCGGGAGCTGGCCGAGGCGGAGGGCTTCGATCTGGCCGAGTCGTTCGCCTACTCGGACTCCTACACCGACCTTCCCATGCTCGAGGCGGTCGGCCACCCGGTGGCCGTCAACCCCGACCGGGTACTGGCCAAGGTGGCCCGTGAACGCGAATGGGAGGTCATGCAGTTCACCAAGCCTGTCCGTCTCCGCGACCGGGTCAGTGTGCCGAGCCTGTCGGTGACGGCGACCCTCGCCGGGGCGACCGCAGCGGCGACCGTGGGCGCACTGATGGCGTGGCGCATGTCCCGCCGATTCCGCACCTGAACGACGGACGGCGCGCTCGCCGGTGGCGAGGCCCCGGCCGAGGAGTGGCCGCCACGGACCGGGTATCCGGCCGTCCTGATCCGCCGGGGTGCCGTTCCTACCCGATCGGGGCCGGGGTCCCTACCCGATCGGGGCAGGAACGAGGTCGATCAGGCCGAGCGCAGCCGCTGGGCAGCGACGGCACCGAGGGCGATGATGACGATGAGGATGAGGAGCTTCTTCATGGGGTAGAGCATACCCATACCCACAGGGTCCGGATCCAGTCCCGATCGCCCCGGGCGGACGTCGGTTCGACCCGGTCGACCGGACCTCCGAGACGGTCGGTACTAGACGGTCAGGAGGTCGCGGGCCCCGGTGTCCGAGGACGGGTGGCGCAGCTTCGACATCGCCCGGGCCTCGATCTGGCGGATCCGCTCGCGGGTCAGGTTGAAGTGCTCGCCGACCTCCTCGAGGGTGCGGGGCTCGCCCCGGTCGAGGCCGAACCTGAGCCGGAGGATCTCGCGCTCGCGCTCGTCGAGCGGGGAGAGGAGCCGTCCGATCTCCTCGGGCAGCAGCGACACCGCGGCGACCTCGAACGGCGACTCGGCCGAGCGGTCCTCGACCACGTCGCCGAGTTCGGCATCGCCGTCCTCGCGCAGCGGCTCGGACAACGACAGGGGCTCAGCCCGGAAGCGCAGGGCCTCGACCAGCTTGTCCTCGGGCATCTCGACCTCGGCGCCCAGCTCGGCCAGCGTCGCCGGTCGACCGTACTTGAGCTCCAGACGGGCCTGGGCCTTCTGCACTCTGGCCAGCGTGTCCCCCGCGTGTACCGGAAGGCGGATCGTCCGGCCCGTGTTGGCGATGCCGCGGGTGATGGCCTGCCGGATCCACCACGTGGCGTAGGTGGAGAACTTGAAGCCCTTCCGCCAGTCGAACTTCTCGACGGCGTGCATCAGGCCGAGGTTGCCCTCCTGGATGAGGTCGAGCAGCGGCAGCCCGGACGCCTGGTACTTCTTGGCGATCGAGACCACGAGGCGGAGGTTGGACTGGACGAACGTCTGCTGAGCCGCCTCGCCCTGGAGGGTGGTGCGGCGCAGCTCGCGCTTCTTGGCCGGGGTCAGCCCCTTGGGGCCGGCCTGCATCTGGGCGTCCGCCTCGCGGCCGGCTTCGATGGCCTGGGCCAGGCGGACCTCGTCGTCCTTGGTCAGTAGTGGATACTGGCCGATGTCGGTCAGGTACAGACGAACAAGGTCCTCGTCGTCTCGCTCGAGCCGCTCCTTTGCCAACTTCACCAGGTCCTTCGCTTTCCCACCTGCGTGGGGAACGCTCGACCGGACGTTCGCACACCCTGTGGGCGGGTTCGCGACGTCTAGTTGAGCGAAATCGGGCGCAACGATCGCTGCGGTGACAGTTTACCGGACGCGTCAAGTCTTCCGAACCCACCGGGCACCCGCCCCGTGCAGGGCGTCAGTCGCTCGGGACCCAGTCCGGGAGGCGGACCAGGCCCGAGTGTGCGCCTGCGGCCACCGCCACCGCTTCGAGGTGCTGTTGGAACTCATAGACGGCCACGACGTCATGGGGTCGGGTGACCAGTCGCTGGACCATCCGCTCACCGGCCAGCCAGTCCTCCACCTCGTCGTTCAGGACGAGTCGCAGCGATCGCCTGAGCGGTCCGTCGGCCACCGGTGCGACCACCCGCAGGTGCCGGGTGTAGGAGGTCACCAGGCGGGGGAGGACCACCCGGTAGAGGGCGGCCAACCGGGGCAGCGCACCGGGGCGCGGCGCGACCTCGCGGTCGGCGGGGGGCCAGGTCGATCCGGGGCCCTCGGCGGCGGGCTCCACCCCGTCCAGGGCCGCGAACAGGGCTGCGGTGGCGGCCGACGGCTTGGTCAGTGCATCCG
>JBEKCS010000078.1:0-16425 GCA_050014755.1 Acidimicrobiales bacterium | reverse complement strand
GATGCCCAAGATGAAGACCGACAGCGGCGCCAAGAAGCGCATCAAGGTGACCGGCACGGGGCGGCTCCGCCGCCGCAAGGCATTCCGTTCCCATCTGCTCGAGCACAAGTCGGCGGAGCGGAAGCGGCGTCTCGGTCGCGAGACCGACTTCGCACCCGGTGACGCCAGGCAGGTCAAGAGGATGCTCGGGCGGTAGCAGCGGCGGCTCCGGCCGCCCCCACCCGGCACCGCACCGGCACCGCACGGGCCCGACGGCAACCAGGCCGGTCCCTGCACTGCTCCGGAGTGCACGGACCGGGCCCCGCCGACGGGCCCTCCGGCACCGAATCCCCACCACACGCAACCGGCCGATCACACCCCGGCCCATCACACAAAGGAGTACACCATGGCCCGAGTCAAAGGCGCAGTCCACGCCAAGAAGCACCACCGCGCCATCCTCGAGCAGGCGCAGGGCTACTACGGCAACAAGAGCCGTTCGTTCCGCGCCGCCAACGAGCAGGTCATGCACTCGATGCAGTACGCCTATCGGGACCGTCGTGCCCGCAAGGGCGACTTCCGCCAGCTGTGGATCCAGCGGATCAACGCGGCGGCCCGACTGAACGGCATGAGCTACAGCCGGTTCATCGCCGGCCTCCACCGCGCCGATGTCGAGGTGGACCGCAAGGTCCTCGCCGACCTGGCCGTCACCGCCCCCGAGGCGTTCGCGTCCCTGGTGCAGGTGGCCAACGACGCCCTGGCCGGCGCGGGCGCTGGCGCGGGCACGACCACCGAGGCCGGTTCCTGAACCAGTCGGGCCTGGCCTTCACGCACCAACGGGTGAGGAGGCTGCGCCAGCTCCTGCGCAAACCCGGCGCCCGCAGCGCCGAGCAGGTGGTGGTGGTCGAAGGTGCGGAACTCCTGTCGGTGGCCATGGCCGCCGGCGCACCGATCGAGTCGGTGTACGTCGCCCCCGAGGGGGCGGAAGCCCCGGCGGTGGTCGACGTGATCTCCCGTGTACTCGAGCAAGGAGGGCGGGTCTTCGACCTGGCTCCGGGCGTCATGGAGCGGGTCGCTTCCACGGTGACTCCCCAGCCGTTGCTGGCCGTGGTGTCCTACGCCCCGGCCCCGCTCGACCGGCTGGACGGCTCGTCGCTGGTCGTCGTGTGCGTCGACGTGCGCGATCCCGGCAACCTCGGCACGGTGATCCGCATGGCTGACGCCGCCGGTGTCGACGCCGTGGTGTGTTGCGACGGAACCGTGGACCCGACCAACCCGAAGACGGTGCGGGCGACGGCGGGGTCGCTCTTCCACGTGCCCGTGGTCGAGGGAGGACCCACCGAAGCGGCCGTGGCCGGGCTGGCGGCCCGGGGATTCACCACCGTGGCCTCGGTGGTGCGTGGGGGCATCGACTACACCGCGTTCGACTGGACAGGTCGGGTCGCACTCGTGCTGGGCAACGAGGCCACCGGACTCGACGGGTCGCTCGTCGCCGGACTGGACGCCGGTGTCACCATCCCGATGGCCGGGCGGGCGGAGTCGCTCAACGTGGCCGTGTCCGCCGCGGTCCTGTGCTTCGAGGCGCTCCGTCAGCGGCGCTCGCGTAGCTCGCCGGAGACCA
This sequence comes from Acidimicrobiales bacterium, assembly GCA_050014755.1. GTDB lineage: Bacteria > Actinomycetota > Acidimicrobiia > Acidimicrobiales > RAAP-2 > Bog-756. The sequence continues at coordinate 14,828 of JBEKCS010000078.1, read as the reverse complement.
GCCCCACCCGCTCTACGATGGCGCCCATGGCGACGCAGGCTCCGACCCGACCGGTCGACGACGGCCGGCCTCCGGCATGAGCGGAGACCGGGACATACCGACGCAGGTGGCCGAGGCGCGCCGTGCCATCGAGGCAGCCGACACCACCGATGCGATCCGCCACGTGGCCACCACCGTCCTCGGGAAGAAGTCGCCGCTGGCCGAGGCGTCGCGGGCACTCGGCTCGATGGATCCCGAGGCCAGGAAGGAGCTGGGCCGCCAGTTGCACGAGGCCCGAGCCGTGGTCGAGGAGTTGCTCGAGACCCGACGGACCGAGATCCGATTCGCCGAGCTCTCCGCCGAGATGGCGTCCTCGCGACTCGATCTCACCGAGTACGTTCCCGGCAGTGTCTCCGGTCCGGACCGGCGGGGCCACCTCCACCTGGTGTCCCAGACCCGCGATGCGCTCGAGGACGTGTTCGTCGGCATGGGATTCGATGTCGCCGAAGGCCCGGAGATCGAAACGGACTGGTACAACTTCGGCGCCCTCAACATCCCCCCGGCCCACCCGGCGAGGGGGATGTGGGACACCTTCTACCTCGACCTCGGCGCACCGGAGACCACGTTGCTGCGCACCCACACCTCGCCGGTGCAGATCCACCTGATGGAGCGGGCCGTAGCGGAGGGTACGTTGCCCATCCATTCGGTGATGCCCGGCCGGTGCTATCGCCGGGACACGCCCGACGCCCGCCACCTGGCCGTGTTCCACCAGATCGAGGGCCTGGTCGTCGACCGGGGGATCACCTTCGCCGACCTGGCGGGCACCATCGAGACGTTCACCACCGCCTACTTCGGACCCGACATCCACTCGCGCCTGCGGCCGGCCTACTTCCCGTTCACCGAGCCGTCGGCCGAGTTCGAGGTCACGTGCGCGATCTGCCGCGGCCAAGGATGCCGCACGTGCTCCCAGACCGGCTGGATCGAGCTGGGCGGGTGCGGCATGGTCGACCCGGCGGTGTTCGCTTCCGTCGGCATCGACGCCGAGGGATGGACCGGGTTCGCCTTCGGATTCGGCATCGACCGGTGTGCGCAGATGCGCCATCAGATCGCCGACATGCGGGCCCTGATCGAGAACGACATCCGCTTCCTGCGCCAATTCTGAGGCGCAGACACCGAGAGGACAGAGTTGCGCGTCCCCCTTTCCTGGCTCCGAGACTTCGCACCATTCGGCGGTGACGCCGCGGCCATCGCCGCGACGCTCGACGACCTCGGCCTGGTGGTCGAGGGGATCGAGCAGGTGGGCGAGGGCCTGGCCGACGTGGTCGTGGCCCGGATCGAGGAGGTGGCCGCCATCGAGGGGGCCGACAAGATCCGTCGGGTGGTGGTGACCGACGGGACCGGTCCCGTCGAGGTGGTGTGCGGGGCCCGGAACTTCGCGGTCGGCGATCTGGTGGCACTGGCTCCCGTCGGAGCGGTCCTGCCCGGTGGATTCGCCATCGGTCGACGGAAGATGAAGGGCATGGTGTCCAACGGCATGCTGTGCTCGGGTCGCGAGCTGCGGTTGTCGGAGGACCACGAGGGGATCCTCGTCATGAACGACGTCGAGCGGGCCGCACCCGGAGTCATGTTGACCGAAGCACTCGGCATCGAACCCGATGTGGTGTTCGACGTGGCCGTCGAGGCCAACCGGCCCGACGCCTGGTGCATGGCCGGAGTGGCCCGGGACCTGGCCGCCCGACTGGACCTGGAGTTCACCGTCCCGACGACGGCGGACCTGGTGGCCCGGGTAGCCGGGGCGGCAGGCGCCGGATCGGCGCCCCAGGCCCCGACGCCGTCGAGCGGGCCCCCGGTCGAGTCGCTGGCAGACGTCAGGGTGGACGATCTCGAGCTCTGTCCCCGGTTCACCTCCCGGGTGCTCACCGGCGTGGTGGTGGACGACTCGCCGCCGTGGATGGCCCGCCGGTTGACGGCGGCGGGCATGCGCCCCATCAACAACGTCGTCGACGCCTCGAACTACGTCATGCTCGAGCTCGGCCAACCCACCCACCCCTACGACCTCGACCACCTGGACGGCGGGGGCCTCCTCGTCCGACGGGCGGCAGCAGGTGAGACGGTGACCACGCTCGACGGCGTCGTGCGCACCCTCGGCCGGCCCGGGCCCGGTCTGGGCGACACCGGGCAGGACTGCCTGATCTGCGACGCCACCGGCACGCCGGTGGGCATCGGGGGCATCATGGGCGGCGCCTCGTCAGAGATCGGGCCCGAAACCACCCGGGTCCTGCTCGAGGCCGCCTACTTCGTACCCATGGCCATCGCCCGGACGTCGAAGCGGCTCACCCTCCGCACGGAGGCTTCGGCCCGGTTTGAGCGGGGGTGCGATCCCGAGGGAATCGACCGGGCCGCCGAACGGTTCTGCGAGCTCCTGGCCCTGACCGGTGGGCCGGACCTCACCCTGGCCGCGGGCGTCATCGACGTCGTGGGCGACGTGCCGGCACCCCTGGAGGTCACCGTCCGACCGGCTCGGATCAACGGTCTGTTGGGCACCGACCTCACGGCAACCGCCATCGCCGGGTTGCTCGCCCCTCTGGGCATGCTGGCCCTGGCCACCGGAGGCGACGACGACCCGGTGGACGTGGTCGTCCCCACGTTCCGTCCCGACGTCCGACCGCTCCCGATGGGGGAGGCCGACCTGGCCGAGGAGGTGGCCCGCACCTACGGGTACAGCCGGCTTCCCCGACGCAAGCCTGCGTGGCCGGAGCCCGGGCGTCTCACCGACTACCAGCGGGAACGCCGACGGATCAAGGACGTGTTGTGCGGACTGGGGGCGAGCGAGGCATGGACCGCTGCGTTCGTCTCCGAGGCCGACCAACTGGCGGCGGGATTCGCCCCGCCGTACGTCGAGGTCACCAACCCACTGGTCGAGGCCGAGCGGTTCCTCCGTTCCTCGATGGCACCGGGCCTGTTGCGCGCTGTCCTCTACAACGCCGAGCGCCGCCAGGGCGACGTCCGGCTGTTCGAGGTCGGCTCGGTGTTCCAGCGGATGGAGATCCCGTCCGGCGACGGTCCGCCGGCCGAGTCGACGGAGCGGCTGTGCGCAGTGTTCGCCGACGGCGGGGACGACGCCTGGTCGGCCGTCGCCGCCTGGCACACGATCGCCGACGCGGTCGGACTGGCCGAATGGGAGATGGAGCAGGGTCCGCACCACAGCGGGGTTTCCCGAGCCCTCCACGAGTATCGCTCGGCCACGCTGCTGTGCCCAGGGGCGTCGGCCGGTTCGCGGCGTGTCGTGCTCGGCGTGGTGGGCGAGCTCGACCCCACCACCGTCGAGACGTTCGGGCTCGTGGGTGCCGACGGTAGGCCCCGCCGGGTGGGATGGCTCGACCTCGACCTCGGCGTGCTCCTCGATCCCGCCGTCGCGGTGCGGCGCCCGCTCCGGTCGACCCCGATCAGCCGTTTCCCTTCGTCCGACGTGGACCTCGCCTTCGTCGTGCCCGAAGCGGTGCCGGCCGGGTCGGTCGAAGCCACCCTGGTGTCGGCCGGCGGCGACCTGGTCGAGTCGGTCCAGCTGTTCGACGTCTACCGGGGCGAGTCCGTCGGCGACGGGTTCCGCAGCCTGGCCTACCGGTTGCGGTTCTGTGCCCTCGACCGGACGCTCACCGACGAAGAGGTCGGGAGCCTGCGGGCGGCGTGCATCGCCGCGGTCGAGGAGGCCCATCGGGCCACGCTGCGCTGAGCGGGTACCGAGGGGCCGCCGATCCTGGGCGCCGTGGGGCAGTGCAGTGGCGCGAGAGGAGCGGGTCAATTACTTTTCGCAACGTGCGCACAATGTGTGTACATCGCGAGGACGAGTTCACCGCTCGTCCGTGAAACAACCGGCGAGCGAGTGCACGGTGGACGGCGAGCCCGTGGTGGCTTGCATATGCATGCGGTATTGTGCATAAACTTGCAACATGTCGGGATCCCTCAGGAAGGTCGGAGTGGTCGGCGCCTCCGGGTACGGCGGTGCCGAGCTGCTCCGCCTGTGTGCCGGCCATCCGGACCTCGAGGTGGTGGTGGCCCAGGCGGGGTCGAACGCCGACCAGGCGGTGGCCACCCATACGCCGTCGCTGGCCGCCGCCTATCCGGGCCTGATCTACGGACCCACCGACCCCCGCGCCCTCGACGGGCTGGACGTGGTGTTCCTGGCCCTGCCCCACGGCCAGTCCCAGGGCCTGGTACCCGATCTGATCGATTCGGTCGGGGTGGTGGTCGACCTCGCGGCCGACTTCCGGCTCCGGGACCCCGGGCTGTACCCGTCCTGGTACGGGGAGGAGCACCTGGCTCCCGACCTGCTGGCGACCTTCGCCTACGGACTGCCCGAGCTGTACCGGGGAGATCTGGTGGGGGCCAGCCGGATCGCCGCTCCAGGGTGCTACCCGACCGCCGCACTGCTGGCGCTGGCCCCCCTGGTCGACGCCGGCGCGGTCGCGCTGCCCGGTAGTGGCGACAGCGACACGCCGGCGCTCGTCGTCGACGCGGCGAGCGGTGTGTCCGGGGCCGGCCGCGCCGCCAAGGAGAGTCTCCAATTCGCCGCGGTGGACGAGGACTTCTGTGCCTACGGTCTGCTCGACCACCGCCATACGGCCGAGATGGAACAGGGCCTCGGGACCACGGTCCTGTTCACCCCGCACCTGGCCCCGATGGTCAGGGGCATCCTGGCCACCTGTTACGCCCGCCCGACCGATCCGAGGTCGTTCACCACCGAGGACGCCATGGAGATCCTGCACCATCGCTACGACGCCGAGCCGTTCGTGGTCGTCGCCGACGCGCCGCCTTCGACGAAGTCGGCCAGTGGCTCGAACACCGCGCACCTGTCGGTCCGGGTCGATCCTCGCACCGGGTGGATCGTGGTCCTCTCGGCCATCGACAACCTGGTCAAGGGGGCAGCGGGGCAGGCCGTGCAGTGCGCCAACCTGGCACTTGGCCTGCCGGAAGTCGCCGGGCTCCCCGTGGTGGGGGTGTACCCGTGAGCATCACCACCCCGAGTGGATTCGTGGCATCGGGCATGGCCGCCGGCATCAAGGCGTCGGGTGCCCTCGATCTGGCACTGGTGGCCACCGAGGACGGTGTCGCCGTCCCGACGGCGGCCACGTTCACCTCGAACCTGGCTGCAGCCGCTCCGGTGCAGGTCAGCCGGACCCACATGACGGCCAACCAGGGCCGGGTGGCCGCCGTGCTCGTGTCGAGCGGGAACGCCAATGCCGCCACCGGCGAGACCGGAAGGGCGGATGCCACCGAGATGTGCGCGTCGACAGCCCAGGAGCTGGGCGTCGCAGTCGAACAGGTGCTGGTCTGCTCGACCGGGCTGATCGGCATCCCGCTGCCGATGGACCCGATCCGGATCGGCATCCCCCGGCTGGTGGCGCAACGTGCCGGTGGACCCGAAGCCGGGGCGGATGCCGCCCAGGGCATCCTGACCACCGACTCCGGTCGCAAGGAGGTGCTGGTCCGCTACCCGACGTTCACGGTGGCCGGCATGGCCAAGGGAGCGGGGATGTTGGCGCCGAACATGGCCACCATGTTGGCGTTCCTCACCACCGACGCCGCGGTCGAGCCGGGCCCACTGGCCGACCTGCTCCGGTCCGCAGTGGCCGACTCGTTCAACTCGATGTCGGTCGACGGGTGCACGTCCACCAACGACACCGTGGTCCTGATGGCATCAGGCCGCGCCGGGCCCTGTGACCCGGCGGTGCTGGCCGACGGTGTCGTCGAGGCCTGTTCGGACCTGGCCGCCCAGATGGCCGCCGACGCCGAGGGGGCGAGCAGGATCTTCCAGGTGCACGTGAACGGGGCCCGTTCCGACGCCGAAGCTCACCGTGCCGCCCGCAAGGTGGCCGACTCCCTGCTCGTGAAGTGCTCGATCAACGGGGAGGATCCCTACTGGGGTCGGGTGGCGAGTGAACTTGGCTCGGCCGGCGTCGACTTCGACATGGACCGCCTCTCCATCGCCTACGGCGGGACCACGGTCTGCCGGGGCGGGGTCCAGGTTCCCTTCGACAGTGCCGCGGTGGCTGCCCACATGGCCGGGTCGATGGTGTCGATCGAGTGCGGGCTCGACCTGGCCGACGGTACCGGCGTGGTGATGGGTGTGGAGCTCGGCTACGGCTACATCGACGAGAACAGGACCACGTCGTGACCGGGGTCCGGGTGGACGGCAGGGGACCGGGAGACAAGGCCGCCCTGCTGGTCGAGTCACTCCCGTACATCCGCCGGTTCCTGGGCAAGGTGGTGGTGGTGAAGTACGGCGGCAACGTGCTCCACGCCAAGCCGGGCCAGGACGCGGTGGACGAGGAGGCGGCACTGGCCTCCTTCGCCGAGGACATCGTGCTCATGCGATCGGTCGGGATGCTGCCCGTCGTCATCCACGGCGGCGGACCCCAGATCGGCGCGTTGATGGAGCGGGTGGGCAAGGAGGTCGAGTTCCAGGACGGCTTCCGGGTGACCGATGCCGACACCATCGACCTGGTCCGCATGGTGCTGGTCGGCAAGGTGAACCGCGACATCGTCAGCACCATCAACGTCCACGGCGCGCTGGCCGTCGGCCTGTCGGGCGAGGACGCCAACCTGATCACCGCCACGGCGCGGTCCGAGGCCCTCGGGTTCGTGGGCGACGTGGTCGGGGTCGACCCGCTGATCGTGCACCAGCTCCTGGCCCAGGGACTGATCCCGGTGGTGGCGACGATCGGCACCGACGCGTCGGGTCAGGCGTTCAACATCAACGCCGACACCGCCGCCGGGGCCATCGCCGCCGCACTCAAGGCCGAGAAGCTGGTCTTCCTCACCGACGTGGCCGGACTGCGGGCGGTACCCGACGATCCGACCACCCTGTTGAAGCGGGTGAGCGCAGAGGAGCTCGACGCCATGGTGGCCTCGGGAGCGGCCAGCGGCGGCATGATCCCGAAGGTGGAGGCGTGTGCGAAGGCGGTACGCCACGGTGTGCAGCGCGCCCACATCCTCGACGGGCGGACGCCCCACGCGTTGTTGCTCGAGCTGTTCACCGACGAGGGCGTGGGCACGATGGTGGGGGTCGACCCGTGACGACCGGAGCCGTCGACCGGTCGGCGCTCATGCACAACTATGCCGAACCTCCCGTGACCTTCGTCCGGGGGGAGGGCAGCACGCTGTTCGACACCGACGGGCGTCCGTACCTCGACTTCCTCTCGGGCCTGGCCGTGACCTCGCTCGGCCACGCCCATCCGGTGGTCGCCGAGGCCGTGGCCCACCAGGCCCGCACGCTCAGCCACGTGTCCAACCTGTTCGGTACGACCGTCGGCCCCGAGGTGGCCGTCACCCTGGACCGTCTGATCGGCGGGGGGACCGAGCGCGCCGGTGGGCAGGTGTTCTTCGCCAACTCGGGGGCCGAGGCCATCGAATGCGCCCTCAAGCTGGCCCGCAGGTGGGCGGGGCCGGACCGGTTCACCGTCGTGTCGACCGACGGCGCCTTCCACGGACGGACGCTGGCCGCACTGGCCGCCACCGGGCAGTACGACAAGCAGGCGGCCTTCCTGCCCATGCCGGCCGGGTTCGACCACGTTCCCTTCGGCGACATCGACGCCATGGACGGGGCGTGCGACCCGGACCGGGTGGCCGCGGTCCTGGTCGAGCCGATCCTCGGTGAGGCCGGCGTGGTCGTCCCGTCCTCTGACTACCTGGGTGCCCTGCGCCAGATCTGCACCGAGCGGGGCATCCTGTTGATGGTCGACGAGATCCAGACCGGACTGGGCCGCACCGGCAGGTGGTTCGCGTTCCAGCACCTCGGGATCGAACCCGACGTGGTCACCATGGCCAAGGCGTTGGGCAACGGGATGCCGGTCGGTGCGTGCTGGGCGCGGGCCGAAGTGGCCGCCGCCTTCGTGCCCGGCGACCACGGGAGCACGTTCGGCGGGCAGCCGCTCGCCATGTCGGCCGCCCGGGCCACGCTGGCCGTCATGGAGGAGGAGGACGTCCCGGCCCGGGCCGCCGCCGCCGGGGCCCGCCTGCGTGCCGGTCTGGAACGCCTCCCGGGGGTCGCATCCGTGCGGGGCGAGGGACTGCTCCTGGCCGCCGTCCTGGTCAACGAGTTCGCCCGGCCGGCCTGCGCCGAGGCGCTCCAGGGCGGCCTGGTGATCAACGCCCCCCGCCCCGATGTCCTGCGGTTCGCCCCGTCGCTGCTGGTGGCCGACGCCGACATCGACCGGGCCCTGGTGATCCTGGGGCGCATCCTGGCCCGGTTGGTGGCCTCCTTCGGGGCGACGGGCAACGGGGACGGGACGGCCGCGGGCTCGGCGGCGTCGACCGACGACGGAGGAGTTCGCAGTGCGCCCTGACGCGACGAACGATTCGACCCGCCATGTCCTCGAGGTCGACGACCTCGGCCCGGCCGGACTCGACGAGGTGCTGGCTCTGGCAGAGCGCGATCCGGCGACCCTGTCCCGCTGCCTCGAGGGCCAGGGTGTCGCCCTGGTCTTCGAGAAGCCGTCGGCCCGGACCCGGAACAGCTCGGAGATGGCCACCGTGGCCCTCGGCGGCCATCCCGTCTACATCCAGGGTGCCGAGGTCGGGCTCGACGTGCGCGAGACGGCGGCGGACGTGGCCCGCACCCTGGCCTGCTACCACCGGGTCGTGTGTGCCCGGGTCATCGATCACGGCAGCCTCGAGCGGATGGCCACGGCGCTCGACGCGGCCGGAGTGCCCGTGCCCGTGGTCAATCTGCTGTCCGACCGGGCCCACCCCTGCCAGGCGCTCGCCGATCTGCTCACCCTCCGTCAGCACTTCGGGATCCAGGGCGTCCGCTCGAGGACCCTCGCCTACATCGGTGACGCCAACAACGTGTGGAGGTCGTTGGCCCTGGCCGCGTCGATGGCCGGCATCCCCTCACGGATCGCCACGCCGGCCGGGTACGGACCCTCCGGCGAGGACGTCGCCCGGGTGCGGTCGTTCGGCGGTGACCTGCTGGTCACCACCGACCCGCGGGAGGCGGTGGAGGGAGCGGACGCGCTGTACACCGACGTGTGGATCTCCATGGGCCAGGAGGACGAGGCCGCCGCCCGTAGGTCGGCCTTCGCCGGCTTCTGCGTCGACGAGGAGCTGGTGGCCGCGGCCGCCCCTGGAGCGTTGGTCATGCACTGCCTTCCGGCCCATCGGGGCGAGGAGATCAGCGCGGGGGCCGTCGATGGCCGCCAGAGTGTGGTCTGGCAGCAGGCGGCCAACCGGATGCACGCCATGCGGGGGCTGCTGGCCTGGGTGTCGACCGGGGAGGCGGTGTGACCCGGGTCACCAAGCACCAACGCCAGCACCGGATCACCAAGCTCCTCGAAGCGGGCGCGGTCGGCAGCCAGGCCCACCTGGTCGAGCTGCTGGCCGTCGACGGCATCGAGGCCACCCAGACCACGGTCTCCCGGGACCTCGAAGAGCTGGGTGCCCTGAAGGTGCGCCTCCCCGGCGGCGAGACGGCCTATGCCTTGCCGGAACTGCCCTCCCACCAGGTGGCCCCCGAGGACCACCTGCGACGGGTGCTGGGGGAGTGGGTGGTCGAGGCCGACCATTCGGCCAACCTGGTCGTGCTGCGGACACCGCCCGGCTCCGCCCATGTCGTAGGCTCGGCGCTCGACCGGAGCGGCTTCCCCGGGGTCATCGGCACCGTAGCCGGTGACGACACCGTCCTGGTGGTCGCCTCCGAGGGCACCGGGGGAGCGGACGTCGCCCACCGCCTGGCCGTGCTGTCGGGCCTGGAGGAACCAGGTGGCGGCGGTACCCGCGGGGCGGACGACGGCGCGGCCCGAACGACCGACGACAAGACGACAATCGACGAACTACGAGGTGCGCGATGACCGAACGTGTGGTGCTGGCCTACAGCGGGGGACTCGACACCTCCGTGGCCGTGCGATGGCTGATGGAGAACCAGGGGGTCGAGGTCGTCGCCGTGGCCGTCGACGTCGGGCAGTCGGTGGACACGACCGCGGAGGACTGGGAGGCCGTTCGCAGTCGTGCGTTGGCCGCCGGCGCCATCGAGGCCACCGTCATCGACGCCCGGAAGGAGATGGCCGAAGACTTCTGCGTGCCCGCCCTGCTGGCCAACGCCAAGTACGAGGGGAAGTACCCGCTGGTGTCCGCACTGTCGCGACCGGTGATCGTCAAGCACCTGGTGGCCGAGGCCCGCCGCCACGGCGCCACCTCCGTGGCCCACGGCTGTACCGGCAAGGGCAACGACCAGGTGCGATTCGAGGTAGGCACCCGGGCCCTCGCTCCGGACCTCCAGGTCATCGCCCCGGCGCGGGTGTGGGGCATGACCCGCGAGGACTGCATCGAGTACGCGGCCAAGTGGGACATCCCGCTGACCGTGACCAAGGAGAAGCTGTACTCCATCGACGAGAATCTGTGGGGCAAGGCGATCGAGTGCGGGGTCATCGAGGACCCGTGGAACCGTCCGCCCGAGGACGTCTACACGATGACCGTGCCCACGGCGACGGAGCCCACCGAGATCACCATCGGCTTCGAGTCCGGGGTGCCGGTCTCCCTCGACGGCCGTTCACTTTCTCCCGAGCCGCTGATCGCCGAGGTCAACAAGGTGGTGGGCTCCTACGGCTTCGGTCGGCTCGACATGGTCGAGAACCGCCGGGTGGGCATCAAGAGTCGTGAGACCTACGAATGCCCGGGGGCACTCGCCCTCCTCCTGGCCCATGCCGATCTCGAGGACCTCACACTCGAGCGCGACCTCCACCACGAGAAGCTGCGCCTCGAGCCGCGCTGGTCGGAGCTGGTCTACGACGGGATGTGGTTTTCGCCACTCAAGCAGGCGCTGGACGCCTTCTTCGTCGAGTCGCAGCGGCACGTCACCGGCGAGGTGCGCCTCCGCCTCGACCAGGGTCGGTGCTGGGTGGTCGGTCGCCGCAGCCCGGTCAGCCTCTACGATCACGGGCTCGCCACCTACGACGCCTCGGACACGTTCCGCCACCAGGACGCCGAGGGCTTCGTCCGGCTGTGGGGCCTCGGCCTGGCCACCTGGTCCGCGGTCCAAGAAGGGCGCGGCGGCGGCGCCGGCGCCGGGCGATGACCCTCTGGCACGGCCGGCTGAGCGGCGGCACCGCCGACGTGGTGATGGACTACTCCGCGAGCATCCACTTCGATCGTCGCCTGGCCGGTGACGACATCGCGGGCTCGCGTGCCCACGTACAGGGCCTGGGGCGGGGAGGACTGCTGTCCGGTGACGAGGTGAGCGTGCTGCTGGGGGCGCTGGACGCGGTGGAGGGTGAGCTGGCCGACGGCACGTTCGCCTTCGTTCCCGACGACGAGGACATCCACACCGCGGTGGAGCGACGGGTGACCGAACTGGCCGGGGACACCGGAGCCAAACTGCACACCGGGCGGAGTCGCAACGACCAGATCGCCACCGACCTCCGCCTCTACGCCAAACGGGAACTGGCCGGTCTGGCCGCCGACGTGCTCGGCCTCCAGGACGTCCTGGTGGCCCGGGCCCAGGAGGCGGACGACGTCTACCTTCCCGGCTACACCCATCTGCAGCGGGCCCAACCGGTGCTGCTGTCCCACCACCTCCTGGCCCATGGGTGGGCGCTGTCGAGGGACGTGGACCGGCTGGTGGCCACCGTGGCCCGGCTCGACGTGTCACCGCTCGGTGCCGGTGCATTGGCCGGCTCGTCGCTGCCCCTCGACCCGGACGGCACCGCTGCCGATCTTGGCTTCGCCGGGAGGTTCGAGAACTCGCTCGACGCCGTGTCGGACCGCGACTTCGTGGCCGAGGCCCTGTTCGACCTGGCACTCCTCGGCGTCCACCTCTCGCGCGTCGGCGAGGAACTGGTGCTGTGGTCGACCGAGGAATTCGGGTTCGCCGTGCTGGACGACGCCTTCGCCACCGGAAGTTCGATGCTGCCCCAGAAGAAGAACCCCGACGTGGCCGAGCTGGCCCGGGGCAAGAGCGGACGACTGATCGGCAACCTCACCGGACTGCTGGTGACCCTGAAGGGCCTGCCCCTCGCCTACAACCGCGACCTCCAGGAGGACAAGGAGCCGCTCTTCGACTCGGTCGACCAGACCCGACTGGCCTTGGCCGCGCTGTCGGGCCTCCTGGCCACCGTCACCTTCGACGCGCACCGGATGCAGGATGCAGCCAACGGGTCGTCGGTGGCCGCCGTCGATCTGGCCGAGTGGCTGGTCCAACAGGGAATGCCGTTCCGCCAGGCCCACAGCGTGGTCGGCGGCCTGGTGCGCGACTCGTTGGAGCGCCACGTCCCGCTCGGCGAGCTGGTCGAAGCCCACCCGGCCCTCGGGAGCGAGGCCGTGGCCCTGCTGGAGCCGGGGGTGGCCGTCACCCGCAGGACCACGCCGGGCGGAGCGGGGCCGATGGCGGTGGCGGTCCAGCTCGAGCGGTTCGGGCACCGGCTCGAGGCAGACCGGATCCGGGTGTCCGCACTGTCCCGGTCACCGGCCGCAGGCGGACCCGTGGAGCCCGTGTAACGCGACCGGGCGGTGGTCGGACAGGAGGGGGTGGAAGCATCCGGGGAGAAGCAGAACGAGCCCGCGCACCCCGACCGGACGTCACCGGACATGGCCGCACCGCCTGCCGCGTTCCCCGACGCTGACCGTCGTGGAAGGCTGACGTCGTGATCGTCCTCCTCCTGGTGGGATTCCTCGGCGGTCTGGTCACCGGGATCTCGCCGTGCATCGTGCCGGTCCTCCCGGTGATCTTCGCCTCCGGCGCGGCCAGCGGGCTGGATGAGGAGGAGGACGGGCACCCAGACGCCGTGGTCGAACGCGACCCGGTCGCCGTGGGAGTGGGCGCGGGCACCGCCCTCGGGGCCAGTGCCCCCGAGCCCCACGGCGTCTCCGAGGACGAAGCATCGCCGGTCCGCGTCGGGCCTTCCCCGCAGTACCGGCGGATGGAGGCCATCCGCCGCCGGCGCCGGCCCTTCGCCGTGGTCGGCGGTCTGGTGCTCAGCTTCTCGGTGGCGACTCTGGTGGGCTCGTGGCTACTCGGTTCGCTCGGCCTGCCCCAGGACCTGCTGCGCTGGCTTGGCATCGGCGTGCTCGGCGTGCTCGGGATCGGGCTCGTCGTGCCGCCCATCGGTGATCTGCTCGAGCGGCCATTCGCGCGGATCGCCGTGGGACGGCCGGTGGCGGAGGGCGGCGGCTTCGTTCTCGGACTGAGCCTCGGACTGGTGTTCGTGCCGTGTGCCGGTCCCGTGCTCGCGGCCATCACCACGGTCGGGGGCGACCACCACATCGGCTGGTCGGCGGTGATCCTGGCCGCCGCGTTCGCCGTCGGGGTGGCCATCCCGTTGCTGTTCTTCGCCCTGGCCGGCCAGTATCTGGCGACGAGGATGTCGGCGGTCCGTACCCACGCCGCCCTCGCCCGTCGGATCGTCGGAGCGGTGCTCCTGGTCACCGCGGTCGTCCTGGCCCTACCGGGCAACCTCACCGACGCCTTCCAGCGGGCCCTGCCGGGGTATACGGATGCGCTGACCAACCACCTCGAGCGGAACGCGTCGGCCACCCGGGCGCTCGACGGAGTGCGGGGCATCTCCGGCGGAGGGGCGCTCTCGAACTGCGTCGACGGGAGCACGGTCCTGCAGAAGTGCGGCAAGGCCCCCGCATTCACCGGGATCACCCAATGGCTCAACACGCCGGGCGACCGTCCGCTGACCATGGCGGGGCTGAAGGGCCGGGTGGTGCTGGTCGATTTCTGGACCTACTCGTGCATCAACTGTCAGCGGTCGCTGCCCCACGTCGAGGCGTGGAACGCCGCCTACGCCAGGGACGGGCTCACCGTGGTGGGCGTCCACACCCCCGAATTCGCCTTCGAGCACGTCGTCTCCAACATCACCCAGGCGGCCGCCCAGCTGGGTGTCGCCTATCCCATCGCGGTGGACAACAACTACGGGACGTGGAACGCCTACCAGAACTCCTACTGGCCGGCCGAGTACCTCATTGACGCCACCGGGACGGTGCGCCATGTCGACTTCGGGGAGGGTGGGTACTCCCAGACCGAGACCTTCATCCGCCAGCTGCTCAAAGCGGCCGATCCGCGGGTCACCCTCCCGCCCCCGACCGACATCCCCGACAAGACGCCCCAGTACCAGACGACTCCGGAGAGTTACCTCGGCTACAAGTACAACGAACCCAACCTGGCCTCCGAGAGCGTGATCCCCGATGTCATGAGTGCCTACACGGCGCCGTCGAGCCTGCCCCAGGACGAGTACGCGTTCGGAGGCCAGTGGAACATCGGCTCCGAGTCGGCCACGGCGGGAGCGAATGCCACGCTTTCCCTCGCCTTCCAGGCCCAGAACGTCTACCTGGTCATCGGCGGGGCGGGCACCATCCACGTCAGCCTCGATGGCAGACCCAGCCGGACAATCGTGGTCGCCGGGGAGCCGAAGCTGTACCACCTGGTCGGGCCCGGTTCGTACCAGCAGGGAACGGTGACCCTGGACGTACCGGCCGGCGTCCAGGCCTACGACTTCACATTCGGGTAGAGCCGGTCCGCAGCTGTCGATCGGCTGACGGTGCCGTGGAATCTCGGGTTCGACGACGGTGAGAACGGGATCCGTGTATGCTGGACCTTCTCGCACGGCGTCGCCCTTCTCGGTCGGGGAGCAGTCCCCGCCCGATTGACATGCCGGCTCCGGTGCGATAGTGTAACTAGTCCCGGTGAACGCCCCTTCGGGGTGGCGCCAGGCAACTGCGGTTCCGGAGCTCTGCTTCTGTCTGCGGTCATTCCGGCACCAACGCCTTCGGGTGCGTGCCCGGTCGCTCCTTGAAAACGGAATAGTGATAGCCAAAAGTCAGTGCGGGCGATCGCGGGGAAACTCGAGATCGCC
>JBEKCS010000077.1:0-16426 GCA_050014755.1 Acidimicrobiales bacterium | reverse complement strand
CGGACCGAGCGACGAGGACCCGGGGTGGACGTTCACCCCCCAGCCGCCCTTCGGCCAGGAGCCCGGCCTCGGGATCGACCGGCCACCCGAGGCCGTGCCCCGGAACTGAGCCGGAGGGGGAGGAACGGAACTGAGCCGGAAGGGGAGGAACGTCCGGGGGCCCGAATCTCAGTCGGCTGCCGGGTAGGAGGCCTCCACCACGGTATGGATGCCCCCGCGCACCAACCAGTCGGTCGTCACCGTCATTCGACGGGGGGCGATGGCGGAGACCAGGTCGTCGAGGATTCGATTGGTCATGTCCTCGTGGAACCCTCCCTCGTTCCGGAAGCTCCAGAGGTAGAGCTTCAGCGACTTCAATTCCACCAGAGCCTGGTCGGGCACGTAGGCGATCCGCACCGTGGCGAAGTCGGGTTGTCCGGTCAGAGGGCACAGGCAGGTGAACTCGGGAGTCTCACAGGTCACGAGGTAGTCGCGACCGGTGTGCGGATTCGGAACGGCCTGCAGGTCCTTGCTTGGCTGGGTGGGCATGACCCGGCCGAGGTTACCGGTCGTCGTCGTAGAGGCCGGCCGAACCGTCCCGGTCGAGCAGGAGGCCGTCCATATCTGCATGGAGCAGTAGGACCTGGCCGGGAAGTCCGGCGTCGGCGAGGGCCAGCTCTCCTGCCACCTGGACCTTCGGTGCGTCGACTCCCCGACAGATCCCGAGGAGCGTTGGTCCGGCACCCGACCAGCACGAGGCCAGGGCTCCTCCGGCGACCAGGGCCGTCAGGAGCATCGGGGCCGCCGGAAACAGTGGGCTGCGATAGTCCTGGTGCAGACGGTCCTCCGCCGCTTCGGGGATCAGGAGCCGGCTGTCGGCCATCCCTGCCATGAGCAGCGCCATCCGCGACAGATTGAAGCTCGCGCTCTCCCGACTGACCTCGGAGGGGAGGGCCTGGCGGGCACGGGCCGTGGACAGATGGACGTCGGGGACGATGGCGACGAACGCCAGGCTCACGTCGAGCGGGAGACGGACCACGTGGACCCCGCCTTTGATCACCGCTGCTGCCACGAACCCCCCGACCATCGATGCTGCAGCGTTGTCCGGATGGCCGTCCATCGCCGTGGCCACCGACAACGGATCCTTGGCACCGGCGGCCGCCGCTGCGGCCACCGCCAATGCGGCGGATGATCCGAGACCCCGGGCGATGGGAATCTCCGATCGCACGGAGATAGCCAGGCGATCGGTCCCGGCGACGTCGATGGCCACCCGGGCGGCGAGGTGCGACGAATCGTCCGCCAATCCTTCACCCTCCCCCACCGACCGCACGATGAGCTTGGACGCAGGCTCCACGTCGACGATCACATAGCGGCTGAGAGCCAGGCCGAGGGTGTCGAATCCGGGCCCGAGGTTTGCCGAGGACGCTGGGACTCGTGCACGCACAGCTCCACGGTACTCCCGGCGTGCATCTGCGGGCGGGATCACCGGCAACGACGGACCGACCGCTACGAGTGGGCCAACCGCCACCACATCGACGGCTCCGGAACTGTTCGAGCGAGCCTCAGGGTGACGGCTTCGAACTCGGAACCGATGCCGAACAGGGCTGTCCCCACCCGCGTACCCGCACGGCTCCCAGGGGCTACGGCGACGAACCGGCTCACCGTCGCCACCGACTGGCCGGGCCACCCCGCAAGCGATGCTGCCGCGGCCGTCTCGTATGGAGCCAGATGGATCGTCCCACCCCACGTCGTGGCCACCGTTCCCACGACGTGTCCGGCGGTGGCCACCGTGACCGCCGTCACATCAGACCGTGTGGCCGCCAGGAGCGACAGGGTGGTCGGTGCGGCGAACTTGAACGGATTGCTGATGGGCTCGTCGTCGGCCGGGATGGTGGTCGTGGTCGTGGTCGTGGTCGTGGTCGTTGTCGTGGTCGTGGTCGTGGTCGGTGCACCCTCGGCCGTGACATGGGGCGTCGACGTCGTCGTCGGTGACGTCGACGACGACACCGGCGAAGGGGCCGGGGTCGGCTGACCCAGAACCGCTACCAGGACCAGTACCTGGCGGTCATGGATCGTCCGGTTGGCCGCGAGCACCAGGCACGCTCCGGCCTGGGACGTGTAGCCCGACTTGATCCCGATGATGCCGTTCGAACCCACTTCCGTGACGACGTTCTGGACGGTCCCGGCCAGTGGGAGGTTGGCCGTCGGCATGTCCACGATCTCGGCGAACGTAGGGAGGGCCATTCCGGCCGCGGCCACCCGCAGCACGTCCGACGCCGACGAGACCGACTGGGGTTCGTAGCCGCTGGCGTCGACGAAGTGAGTGTCGCTGGCACCCAACGACGCAGCCAGCGCGTTCATCTTGTCCGTGAACGCAGCGACCGAGCCGGCGTCCCATGTGGCGAGACTGAATGCGATGTCGTTGGCCGACTTGATCAGCAAGGCTTCGAGCATCTGCCGCTCGGTGAGCGTCTCCCCCAGTTGAATGGCCAACGTCGACTCGTCGAGGTGGAGTTCGGAGTCGTACTGGGCCATGTCGGCCGGCGTCACCGTGATCAGCGGACCCTGTGCGCCCGGGAGCAGCGGGTGGTCGCGGAGGATCACCACCGCGGTTGTCATCTTGGTGAGCGAGGCGATGGGAACCGGTGCCTCGGGGCCGGACTGCGCAGTAAATCCGATCGACGGTATCGCGACGGCACCCTGACCCCTGGTCGGCCACGGCAGCTGGGGCTGGGCACCGGGCACGACGATCCGATCCCCCACCGCCTTCAGCACCACGGGGCGGACCAGCGGAGCGTCGATCCTGATGGCCGCGGCCCATGCGCAGCCGCCGACCAGGAGGAGACCAACGGCCGCCAGCACCCACGGAAGTCGACGGTGACGCTTCGTTTCGCCGTTCCCCTTGGCCGAGTGTCGGTGAGCCCGTCGGTGGCGACCGGTCGGCTCGGCCACCGTGATTCCGCGTTCCGCCACGGGGAGATTCCCGTCAGTCGTAGCCATTGCTGCACAGGACGCCGGGCCCAGGGCTCAGCGGGCGTCCAGTTCCTCTGGCGTCATGAGGACGGTCCTGGCCTTGGAGCCCTCGGACGGCCCGACGATCCCACGTCGTTCCATGAGGTCCATCAGTCGACCGGCCCGGGAAAACCCAACCCGAAGCTTGCGCTGGAGCATGGAGGTCGAACCCAGCTGGGACCGCACCACCAGTTCCATCGCCTGATCCAACAGATCGTCGTCGTCGCCCTCGTCACCCCCACCCCCTCGGGAGCCCTCGACACCTACAACCTCTTCGATTCCGGCAACGATCTCCATCGGACGCTGGCGCTTCCAGTGGGCCGTCACCGCCCGGACCTCCTCCTCGCTGACCCAGGGGCCCTGGATCCGCTGGGGATTGGAGGACGAAGCCGTGAGTAGGAGCATGTCTCCCTTGCCGATCAGCCGCTCGGCGCCCGGTTGATCGAGGATGACCCGGCTGTCGGCCAGCGACGACACCGAGAACGCCATCCTCGAGGGGATGTTCGCCTTGATGACGCCGGTGATCACGTCGACCGACGGCCGTTGGGTGGCCAACACCAGGTGGATGCCGACGGCACGGGCCATCTGGGCGATCCGGCACACCGACTCCTCGACGTCTCGGGCGGCCACCATCATCAGGTCGTTGAGCTCGTCAACCACGATCAGGATGAACGGCAGGCGTGGGAACCGGATCTGGGCATCGTCGTCCTCGTCGACCTCGTCGTCGGTCCCCTGCATCCGGAGCCGGAAGGCCTCCTCGTGCTCGGAGAGGTCGCCGGAGTCGAAGGCCATGTTGTAGCCAGTGATGTCGCGCTGGCCGACTTCGGCGAGGAGGTCATAGCGACGCTCCATCTCGGTCACCGCCCAACTGAGCGCATTGGCGGCTTTCTTCGGGTCGACCACCACCTGGGTGAGCAGGTGGGGCAAGTCGTTGTACTGGCCGAGCTCCACCCGCTTCGGGTCGATCAGGATGAACCGGACCTGGTCGGGCGTGGCACGGGTGAGGATCGAAGTGAGGACGGAGTTGATACAGGACGACTTGCCCGAACCAGTCGATCCTGACACCAGCACGTGGGGCATCTCGGCCAGGTTGGCCACGACTGCACGGCCCGCGATGTCCCGTCCCAGCGCCACTTCGAGGGGATGGGTGGCCCGTGCCGCCTCGGGCGAGGCGAGGATGTCGCCGAGTGCGACAAGCTGGCGGCGCCGATTGGGGACCTCCACGCCGATGGCCGACTTCCCCGGGATGGGGGCCAGGATCCGTACGTCGGGAGAGGCCATTGCGTAGGCGATGTCCTTGGAGAGCGATGTCACCCGGGCCACCTTCACCCCGGCACCGAGCTCGAGTTCGTACCTGGTGACCGACGGACCCACCGTGCGGCCGACCAGCCTGGTCTCCACACCATGGGCGGAGAGCGCGCTCACCAGAGCGACGCCGGCGGCATCGACCTCCGTCTCATCGATGACCTGGGCCTTTGCCCGCTTGAGCAGGTTGGCTGGCGGCAGCCGCCAGTCCCCCATCGGGGGTCCCAGGCGCATCTCGAGCTGTTCGCCCTTGCCCGGTCTTGTCGCCGCCTCGGGCAGCACGACCGGTTCGAGCTCGGCCTCGGTGTCGTCAGCCGACAATCCGTCCACCAGAGTCGGGTCGACGGCAACCTCGGCCCCCGTCTCGGTCGCGACGGCCGCGACGGATGGCTGGAGACCCTCGGCCAGCGCGCGTCCGAACGGATCGGTGGGCTCGTCGTGATCGGCGACGGTGTCGGCGGCGTTGTCGCCGCGGGCAGCGGCGATCGCCCAGTGCACGGCTCCGACGATCCCGGCGGCCACCGAACGGACCGTGACGCCGGTGAATACCAGCAGGGCGACTGCGATACAGACGGAAAGGACCACTGCGGCGCCGAAACCGCCGAGGACGGATCCCAGCGGATTGGCGATGGCGGCGCCCACCCAGCCTCCGGCATCGGACAGTGCGGCGGTGGTTGCACCGATGGCCGGTGAACCGCCGGCCAGTGCCGCCAGACCCGACACGGCCAGGAGGACGAGCGTCCCTCCGATGACGGCCCGGGCGGGCTCGCGACGGGGGGCGCTCCCGTCCTCCGGGTCGTCCCGTCGCCCCATGAGCATCCGGACGCCCACCGCAATCAGGATCGGTGGGACCAGGTACCGGCCCCACCCGAGCAGGTCACCGACGGCCACCCTGGCCCCGTGCGCTGCCGGCACCAGCGAGTGTCCGTAGAACGCGACGCCGCACAGGACACCGAGGGTCACCAGACCCACGCCCCACAGGTCGGTGGCGTGGGCGGCGGCTACCGCGCCCATCGACGCCAACAGGCCGGTCGTCTCCTCGGCATGGGCGCCCGGACGCCGTCCGCGCCCTCCACCCCTCGGGGCCGGGCTCTTCTTGGAGGATGCGTTGCGGCCCGATCGGGACCGAGGTGTCGCTTTGCCTTTGGGCCGCGCTGCCCCGGATCGACCCGCCGGACGCTTGGTGGCGGTCGTCACAGTGGGTAACAGGCTAGTTCTGGGGAGTGCCCGCCAGTGGGACACCAATCAGTCAGTGGGACACCGATCAGACGGTGACGATGACCGGGACGATCATCGGGCGTTGACGTGTGCGTTCGCCCACCAGTTTGCCCAGTGCTTTGCGGGCCACCCGGTTGAGCGTTTCGTGATCGGAGCTCCCCGAGGAGAGTGCCTGCTCGAGGGCCCGTGTCACCTGCTTCCTCGCCTCGTCGAGCAGCGCATCGGTGTCCTGGTCGTAGGCCCACCCCCGGGTGACGATCTGGGGTGCACCGACCACCTCGCCCTGCTTGAGATCCACGGTGGCCACCGCCATGACAACGCCCTCCTCGGCCAGAACCATCCGGTCGCGCAGCACGCCGTGGCCGATGTCACCCACGGAGCTCCCGTCGACGAATAGGTACCCACCGGGCACATTCCCGTCGCGGTGCATTCCCGTCTCATCGAGGCGGACGGCGTCCCCGTCCTCGCACAACAGGACCCGGTCACCGGCGATGTCCATGCTGGCGGCAAGGCGGACGTGATTGGCCATGTGGCGGAACTCCCCGTGGACCGGGATGAAGAACTCCGGCTGGGTCACCGTCATCAGCATGGCCAATTCACCCTGGCGGGCGTGGCCACTCACGTGGACGTTCTCGACGCCGGAGTGGATGACCTCGACCCCGAGCCGGTGGAGGCTGTCGATGACCCGTCCCACCGACCACTCGTTGCCGGGGATCGGGTGGGCGCTGATGACGACGACGTCGTCCTCGTGCAGTTTGAAGAATCGATTCTCGCCGGTGGCCAGGCGTGACAGCGCCGACATCGGTTCACCCTGGGAACCGGTCGAGATGACGCAGACGCGACCGGGTGGGTAGTTGTCGATGTCCTCGATGTCCACCAGCGCACTGTCCGGGATGTGGAGGAGGTCGAGTTTGCGGGCCAGGGCCACGTTCTTCTGCATCGAGCGTCCGAGTGTGGCGACCACGCGGCCGCCGGCGATGGCGGCGTCGGCCACCTGCTGGACCCGGTGAATGTGGCTGGCGAAGCAGGTCACGATGAACCGGCGGTCGGGGCGGGCCAGGAAGACCTTGTCCAGGGTCGCCCCGACGGTCGACTCGGAAGCGGTGAAGCCCGGCTCCTCGGCGTTGGTCGAGTCGGCCAGCAACAGTCGGATACCCGGGTCGGAGGCGAGCGCGCCCATCCGAGCGAGGTCGGTGCGCCGTCCGTCGACCGGGTGGAGGTCGATCTTGAAATCACCCGAATGGAGGATGATGCCCTGAGGCGTGTGGAACGCGGTGGCGAAGGCGTGCGGGACCGAGTGGGTGACGGGGATGAACTCCACGTCACACGGCCCGATCCGTCTGCGTTCGCCGTCGCGTACCGGGATGAACTTGGCTCTACTGGCCATTCCGGCTTCGTCGACCCGGCTCCGGGCCAGGGACAGGGTCAGCTCGGACCCGTAGACGTCGACCGGGAAGTCGCGGAGCAGATAGGCCAGTCCACCGGTGTGGTCCTCGTGGCCGTGGGTGAGGATGACGCCGTCCACCCGATCGGCGTTCTCCCTCAGGTACGTGAAGTCCGGGAGCACCAGGTCGACACCGGGCATGTCCGGATCCGGAAACATGATCCCCACATCGAGGACCAGGATGCGTCCGTCGACCTCGATGCACGCGCAGTTGCGGCCGATCTCGCCAAGGCCACCGAGGAACACGATCCGAACGGACGTGCCGGATCCCGAGCCCGACCTCCTGGCCGACTTGGTTCCCTGCGCCTTGGTCGGCCGGGACGACCCGCCCGATCCATCCGACTTGGCCGACCCACCGGAGCCACCGGAGGCACCGGACCCACCGGTCCCACCGGACACACCGGATTTGGCCGACCCGCCCGGTTTGGCCGATCCGCCCGACCCGCCCGATTTGGCGGAGCGTGTCGACTTGGAGGATCCAGAGCTCGGCTCGTCCGAGGCGGCCTGATTTCCCTTGGGTGCCGTGACGTCCTGGGGTGTTCCCGATGGTTTCGCCTTGCGTCGTCGGCCCGACGACGAACCCGACCCGCTGTCTGCCGTCCCCTTCCGGGGCCCCTCGCGCTCAGGCAACAGACTGCCGGGTCTGCATCAGAGGCGCGATACCTTCGATGACCGCACGGGCCTGGTCGTCGAGCGACCGGGGTGCGGGGGCGTTGGGAAGCCTGCACTGGCCGACCGCCAACCCGACGGCGCGGCATGCCGCCTTGGCGGGTACCGGGTTCGGGTACTCCTCGGACGACTCGAAGCGGTAGGACTCGAGCAGGTTGCGATTCAGCTCCGCCGCCCGGGCCACGTCGCCCTGACGGAAGGCCGACAACATCTGGCCGAATACCGGCCCGGCCCAGTGCGCGGCGACGCTGATCACGCCGACACCCCCGACGGAGGCGAAAGGGAGGGTGAGCGAGTCGTCTCCCGAGTAGAGCTCGAAGCCCGCCGGGGCTTCCGCCACCACCGTGGCGGCCGAGGCGACGTCCCCGGTCGCATCCTTGACGGCGACGATGTTGGAAACCTCCCTGGCGAGTTGCACCGTGAGGTCCGGTCCGATCCGACGTCCCGAGCGCACCGGGATGTCGTACAACACGACAGGGAGGTCACTCGCCTCGGCCACGGTACGGAAGTGCGCGGAAAGCCCGGCGGACGACGGACGGTTGTAATACGGGGTGACGACGAGGACGCCGGCGGCTCCCGCTGCCTTGGCCTCTCTGGTCATGAGGACCGAGTGGGCGGTGTCGTTGGTGCCCGAAGTGGCGATGACCGGGATGGTGACGGCCTCCACCACCGCTCGGAACAACGAGATCCGTTCGGCGTCGGTGAGCACCGGGCCCTCGCCGGTGGTACCGGCGACCACGAGGCCGTCACTTCCGTTGTCGGCCAGGTGGCGGGCCAGTGTCGAGGCCGCATCGAGATCCAGATCACCTTCGGCCGTGAACGGGGTGACCATCGCCGTCACCACGGATCCGAATCGGGGCGCGGCGGTCACCGCTCGGTCCTGGAGACGGCTGGTCGTTGGAAGCTCACAGAATCGCAGGCTACCAGCAGCACCGGCGCCCGCTGCCGGAGGAGCGGTACCGCTCCTCCGGCCGACGGAGCCGGATCAGACCAGTTCGCGCTGGGTCGGCGGGACCGCGGCCATGGCGTCGTACTCCTCCGAGGTGTCCTCGGCGGACTCGAACTCGATGACGCCGAGCTCGGTGAACTTGGTCCGGAGCCAGCCGTCGGCGGCGTCGAGAAGTCCCAGCTTCCGGCAGTTCGGGACGATCTTGGAGAAGAGCAGAGCCTGGAATTCGTTCCGGTCGGGCGCCGACAGGATGACGGGAAGGATCTCCTTCGGGTCCACGCCCATCCGGTCCCACACCTCCTGCTGGAGGAACCGGTCGCGCATGCGCACGGCGGCCTCGAAGGCGAACTCCTGGCGCTCGCGGAGCTCGGCGGTGCTGAGCTCCTGGTAGTACTCCTGGAGACTCAGGACGCCGAAGGCGACGTGGCGGGCCTCGTCGGCCATGACATAGCGAAGGAGCTGCTTGAGCAGCGGGTCGGGCGTCATCGAGTGCATGAAGCCGAACGCGGCCAGTGCCAGTCCCTCGATCATGATCTGCATGCCCAGGTAGGTCATGTCCCACCGAGAGTCGGCGATGATGTCGTCGAGCAGCATCCGGAGGTGGGCGTTGACCGGGTAGTGGCCCGACAGCTTCTCGTCGAGGTACTTGGCGAACACCTCGACGTGGCGGGCTTCGTCCATCACCTGGGTGGAGGCGTAGTACTTGGCGTCGATCCACGGCACCGACTCCACGATCTTGGCCGTACAGATCAGTGCACCCTGCTCGCCGTGGAGGAACTGCGAGAGGGTCCAGTTCTGGCTCTCGATGCCGAAGGCGATGTGTTCCTTGTCGCCCCACTTCTCGAGGGGTGTGCCGGCGATGTCGAAGCCGGCGGCGAACCCGCCCTGGGCAGCCGCCGCCTCGATGACCAGCTTCTCCTGATCGACGTCGGTGTCCCAGGGGAGGTCGGTCTCGCCGTTCCACTGGGCGTTCTTGGCCTTCTCGTACAGCTTGTTGAGCTTGGGCCGGGTGCCCTTCTCGTAGTCCCAGGTGAAGATGGAGTCGTAATTCGAATGCACCACGTGCCGACCGTCGGACTCCTCGGTCCCGACGACGGACAGGATCGCCTCGAGATCGTCGACCTCCTTGCGGCCGATGATGTCCTCGGTGCTGCTCATTTCTGCGGTCATGTCAGGTTCCCCCAGTAGGTGGTCGGATGATGTGGATCGTGGTGGTTCAGGACGAGGTCACAGTGGGCGGTTCGATGGTGGTTCATGAGACGGACGCCGGTCCTTGTCCGTCGGTAGGCGCACGGTCTCCCCGGTACGGAGTGATGTCGATGGTGCCGGCGGCCGCTGACAGCAGCGCCTCGATGCCGGGAAGCATGAAGGTCGTCACCAGCCGGCCGGCCTGGACCGGGTCGCACAGATCGGTCCGCCCCGACGGGGCGATGGCGTAGGAGAGGACGATCCTGGCGGCCCATTCGGCCACCCGCTCGGCCTCGGCCGGCGGCATCCACCGGGCGAGGAACGGGGCCGTGAACCGTGACGCGGTGGTCAGGAGCCGATCCGAATCCTCGAAGGCGAGGTGACCCAGGATGATCCCGGGTTCGTGCTCGACCAGGAAGTGGAGCGCAGCGTGGTCCCGGAGACGCACCGAAGCTTCGACGATGCCGCCCACCAGGGCCTGGCTCAGGCCCTCCGCGGTGCCGAGGCGGACTCCGAGTGCCGAGAACAGCCGGGCCATCTCCGTGTCGACCACCGCGGCCAGGATCTCGTCCCGCCCACCGGGGAACGCTCGGTACACCGTTGCCCTCGAGACGCCGGACTCACGGGCGATGTCGTCGACGGTTGTCTTGACGGTTCCGTGACGGGCCAGGCACGCGAGCGTGCCGTCGATGATTCGGACCCGGTGCGGCGAGTCGGACGGTGGCGGCTGTACGCCGGCATGCGGTTCGACAGCGTCGTCCTCCACCATGCGAAGCGCGCCCTGCTGCCCATTCACAGCTGGAACGATAGGTCAGAATTTGTCTCACCGTCAACAGTTTCGAACCCCGTGGAGCGGTCCCGCCGCGACCCACGATCGGAAGCCGGACCGGCTGTCAGTGCGAGCCGGCCGGTACCACCACGCCCGCCAAGAGCTCCGAACGCACCAGGCGTGCCACCTGCTCCGGGTCGTCAAGGTCCCACCGGCCCGGAGCGGAGATGTAGGACAACACCATGCGGGCCAGGAAGTCGGCGGCATCGGCCAGGTCCACCCCGGCGGCCAGACCGCGATCCTGGAGGTAGGGGGTGAGGACGAGAGCGATCCCTTCCCGGATCCTGTTGCTCTCGACGGTGAGGATCGGAAGAAGCTTGTCCGGCTCGGTCTGCATGACCCGCTGGAGCACCTCGTGCTCGACGATCGACCGGTAGGCGAACATGATGCCCCGCTCCATCACCTCCTCCAGGCTCCCGGCACCTTGGATCCGCTCGTACAGGCGGCCGAAGAAATCGCGGGTCGCCCAGCCGACGGTGGCGTTGATCAGCTCGTCCCTGCCGCCCGGGAACGAACGGTAGACGGTTGCCCTCGACAGGCCGGCCTCCCGGGCGACGTCCTCGATCGTCGTCTTGGCCACCCCGCGTCGGGCCACGCAGGCGTAGGCCGCCTCGACGATCCGCTGGTGGGTGGCCTCCACGTGGCTCCGATCAGATTCCGAGCAGCGGCTCGAGCCCGAGTGTCAGCCCCGGGCGGGAGGCCACCATCTCGACGGCCAGGACCACACCGTCCATGAACGAGACCCGGTCGAAGGAGTCGTGCCGGATGGTGAGGCCCTGACCGGGGGACCCGAGCAGGACCTCCTGGTGGGCGACCAGGCCCGGGAGACGGACCGAGTGGATGTGGATCCCGCCGGGTCCGGTGCCGCCCCGCGCTCCCTCGATCACCACCGCGTCCGTGGCATCGGGGGGGAACTCCTCCCGGGACGCCGCCCGCCGCGTCGTCGCCATGGCCTCCGCGGTGCGCAGGGACGTCCCCGACGGTGCGTCCCGCTTCGCTTCGTGGTGGAGCTCGATGATCTCGGCGTTGTCGAACCACGGCGCTGCCATCGCCGCGAACCGCATCATGAGGACGGCACCGATGGCGAAATTGGCGGCCACGACGCAGTTGGCCCTGCACCCCGATTCCGGGTCGAACCGCCGTCCGAGCTCGGCCAGGTCGTCCTCGGTGAACCCGGTCGTCCCGACGACGGCGTGGATGCCCGCGTCGGCGCAGAACGCCAGGGTTGCCCGGGATACCTCCAGGTGGGTGAAGTCCACGACTACTTCGGCACCGGCCGTGACCAGATCCTCGAGGTCGGCGGTCACCGTGAGTCCCCCGGTGGATTCGGGGCCGTTGGGATCCGCCAGGGCCGAGATGCTCGTCCCGGCATGGACGGGGTCGATCGCGGCCACCAGCTCGAGGCCGGGTCGGGTGAGTACCGTTCGGCATACTTCCCGCCCCATCCGACCACCGGCGCCGACCACTCCGACTCGCATGGCGGCAACCCTAGCCAAGGAGGCCCGCTCGGCCCCGCAGGCTTCCGACCGACACACACCCCCCCGCTGCCCTACCGACAGTTCCTACCCGAGCGCCAGCGCGTCCGTGTCGAAGTCCGACTCGTCGAAGGGCCCGACCACCGACAGTGTGCGGGGAGACGCCACCAGGTCCAGCGCGGCGCGGTGGATGTCCTCGGCGGTGAGCGCCTCCACCCGCGACAGGACCTCGTCGACCGAGAGGACCTCGCCGTGGAGGAGCATGGCGGCCCCGATTCGGCTCATCCGGGCACCGGAGTCCTCACAGGCGAGGAGGGTCTCGGCGCGGAGGTTCCCCTTGGCGATGGCCAACTCCCGGTCGGTGATCCCTTCGGCTCCGAGGGCGGCGAGTTGATCGGTGACGATCTCGAGCACCTCGGCCACGTGTTCGGGTCCGGTGCCGAAGCCGATGCTCACGTACCCCGCGTCCAGATAGGCCACCCGTTCGGACCACACCGAATACGCGAGGCCACGCCGCTCGCGGATCTCCTGGAACAGCCGGCTGGACAACCCGCCACCCAGGACATGGTTGAGGACGGCCAGGGCATAGCGGCTCGGATCGTTGCGACCGACCGAGCGGGCGGCGACCACCACGTGGGCCTGTTCCGACGATCGACGGGTGACCCGCAGTGGCTCGACCCGGTCGCCGGGGGCGGTCCGGTCGGGGGTTGCCCCGCCTTCGTTCTCCCCGGCCCGACTGGACAGACCCGCGACGAACGAGTCGTGGTCGAGATCGCCGGCCACGGCGACCACCATGTTCCCCGGCAGGTAGTGGTTCGCGAAGAACGTGCGGATCCGTTCGGGCGTCATCGCCGCGACCGAGGATTCGGTGCCGAGTACCTCTCGGCCCAAGGGGTGGTCGGGGAAGAGGATGGCCGAACTCTGTTCCGCCGCCTCGTCGGACGGTTCGTCGGCGTGCATGAGGATCTCGTCGAGGATGACCTGGCGTTCGGCGTCGAGGTCCTCGGGCCGCAGGGCCGGGCGCCACATGATGTCCGACAGGATGTCGAGACCGAGGTCGACGTCCTCGGCCAGGAGGCGGATGTAGAAGGAGGTGTACTCCTTCGTGGTGAAGGCGTTGAAGTCGCCCCCCACCTCGTCCACGGCCTCGGCGATGGCCGAAGCGGACCGGTCGTCGGTTCCTTTGAACAACAGGTGTTCGAGGAAGTGGCTGGCACCGGCCAGGCCAGGGTCCTCGTCACGTGAACCGGTGCCCACCCAGAAGCCGATGCACACCGAGCGGGCCTCGTCCATCGTCTCGGTGACCAGGGTGAGGCCCGAAGGAAGGGAATCGGTGCGGATCATCTGGGCCCGGAGGTACCGGCCGACAGCGTGCGCCGCCCCCGTGGGTCGGCCTCAGGGGCCGACCCACGACAGGCGAGCGTGCTCAACGGCGCCGACGACCGCCCCGGCCGCCTCCGCCACCACTCGACCGCTCGGGCGTCTCGACGACAGCCGGGCCGAGGTCACCGAACTCCTGGACCAGCTCCTCCTCGAAGGCGTCCTCGAACGAGGCGGCGCCGGCAGGGGCGCTCGGCGCCGGCTGGCGCCGGGGCCCGTGGTCGGAGTCGTTGTCCGGGTCGGCATGGTCGCCGCGGGACGAGCCGCCGTGAGAGCCGCTACGACCGGCGCCACCGCCCGAGGAACCCGATGCCGCAGGGGCCTCACCGGCCAGAGACAGGGAGACCTTGCCCTGCGGGTCGATGTCGTCCACCTTGACCTCGACCGCCTGGCCGAGCTCGAAGACGTCCTCCACCCGCTCGATGCGCTTGCCCTGGCCCATCTTGGAGATGTGGAGCAGACCGTCGCGACCGGGAAGGATGTTGACGAAGGCACCGAACTTGGTGATGTTCACGACCTTGCCCTGGTACGTGGCGCCGACCTCGGCGAGCGGCGGGTCGAGAATGGTCGAGATGCGTCGACGGGCCTCCTCGACGGCCGTGCCGTCCTTGGCGCCGATGGTCACCGTGCCGACCATGCCGTCGTCGTCGACGGCGATGTCCGCGCCGGTCTCCTGCTGCAGGGCGTTGATGACCTTGCCCTTCGGGCCGATGACCTCACCGATCTTGTCCATCGGGATCTCGAACGAGATGATCTTCGGCGCCGACTCGGCTACCTCGGAACGGGGCTCGGCGATGGCACCGGCCATCACGTCGAGAATGGTCAGGCGGGCCTCCTTGGCCTGCATGAGGGCCTTGGTCAGGACGTCGAGCGGTAGTCCGTCGATCTTGGTGTCGAGCTGCAGAGCCGTCACCACGTCCCGGGTCCCGGCCACCTTGAAGTCCATGTCGCCGAACGCGTCCTCCGCACCGAGGATGTCGGTGAGGGTGACGTAGGTCCCGCCGTCGTAGACGAGGCCCATGGCGATGCCGGCGACGGGGGCCTTGAGGGGCACGCCGGCGGCCATCATCGAGAGGGTCGAGCCGCAGACCGACGCCATCGACGTCGAGCCGTTCGACGACAGGACGTCAGAGACCAGACGCAGCGTGTAGGGGAAGTCCTCCTCGTAGGGGACGACCGGCAGGAGTGCCCGCTCGGCCAGCAGGCCGTGGCCGATCTCCCGGCGCTTCGGCCCCCGCATGAACCCGGTCTCCCCGGTCGAGAACGGCGGGAAGTTGTAGTGGTGCATGTACCGCTTGTGCTCGTCGGGCGTGATGGTGTCGAGCAGCTGGTTCATGCGGGGCATGCCCAGCGTCGTCACATTGAGGACCTGGGTCTCACCCCGCTGGAACAGGGCCGACCCGTGGGCGGTCGGGAACAGGTCGACCTCGGCCGACAGCGGGCGGATGTCTGTGGTCGTGCGCCCGTCGATGCGGAGCCCGTCTTCGACGATCCGCTTGCGGACCAGCTTCTTGGTCAGGCTGCGCACGGCCGCCTTGATCTCGCCCTCGCGACCGGGGAACTCCTCGGCCAGCTCGGTCACGATCGCGGAGGTGACCTCGGCCAGTGCGGCATTGCGCTCGGCCTTCGGGGTCAAGATGTTGGCCGCGGCCAGGCCGGCGGTTCCGGTGGCCTCCACCCGGCCCCACACGTCGTCGCCGTAGTCGGCGAGGGTCGAGTACTCGATCGCCTCGATCGGGCCACGGGCGGCGACATAGGCGGCGACCAGCTCACGCTGGAGGACGATGGACTCGCGGATCCAGGTCTTGGCCGCCTCGAGACCGTCGGCGAGGACCTCCTCGGTCACCTGGGGCGCACCCTCTTCGTAGTACTGGAACGAGCGCTCGGACCCACCGGCCTCGACCATCATGATGGCAACCTCGGCGTCGGCGCTGTCATCCAGTGCCCGACCGGCGACGACCAGCTCGAAGGTGGATGCATCGCCCTCTTCGAACGTGGGGTGCGGGATCCACTGCCCTTCGGTCGAGTAGGCCACCCGGACGGCGCCGATCGGTCCCTCGAAGGGGATGCCCGAAAGCATCAGCGCGGCCGAGGACGAGTTGATGGCGAGAACGTCGTGCGGATTGACCTGGTCGGCGCCGAAGATGGTGCCGACGATGTGGACCTCGTTGCGGAAGCCCTTGGGGAAGGACGGTCGCAGCGGACGGTCGATGAGCCGGCAGGTGAGGATGGCCTGGTCCGAGGACTTGCCCTCTCGACGGAAGAACGAGCCGGGGATCTTGCCCGCTGCGTACGTCCGCTCCTCGATGTCGACGGTGAGCGGGAAGAAGTCCGCCCCCTCGCGGACCGAGCGGGCCGCCGTGGCCGTGGCCAAGAGGACGGTGTCACCGATCCGGCCGACGACGGCGCCGTCTGCCAGCTGGGCCAGCTTTCCTGCTTCGAAGCTGAGTGTCTTCTCGGTGCCGCTGATGGGTGCCGAAACGGAAATGGCGTCTGACATGACGCTCCTTGTGGTTAGGGGACCCCCACAGCCAGTTCCCAGTTGTCGGCCACCCCGCCCGCTACGGGCCCGGTGATCGGCAACTGGTGACTGACCTCGGCGGGAGTCCAATCGTTGTGGTGTGACGTACGACCGCCCACGGTGCGGGGGCCGCTCCTGCAGCAGGTCGGCTCGATGCCGACCTGCGATCCGCCGACACGGAGCCGGCGGAGAAATTGCGACCGCCCGGCCGGAGCCGGGCGGGGCGTAACGGTTCGCCTAGCGGCGAAGGCCGAGGCGGTCGATGATCTCGCGGTAGCGCTCGACATCGTTGTTCCGGACGTAGTCGAGCAGTCGACGGCGACGGCCGATCAATTTGAGCAGGCCACGGCGGGTGTGATGGTCGCCCTTGTGCACCTTGAGGTGCTCGGTCAGGTGGACGATGCGCTCGCTCAGAATGGCGATCTGCACCTCGGGGGAACCGGTGTCCGTCTCGTGG
>JBEKCS010000076.1:0-16585 GCA_050014755.1 Acidimicrobiales bacterium | reverse complement strand
TTCGAGCGCGATGAGCCGGAGGATGTACCGGTCGCGCAGTGCCGGCCCCCGTAGCGGCACCACGATCTCCTCGCGCGACGGCACGGCCTCGACGGTCGGGTGCTCCGGGATCGGCACGGCGATCCAGGCGTCGCACCGGAGGCACCGGCACCACCGGATCCCGTCGGCCTCGCGGACCACGAGGGCATCCTCGGGGCTGACCGTGGCCGCGCCCTCCCCCACCAGCTCGTGGCCACGCCAGGCACAGGTGACCAGCTCGTACCGGTTGTCCGGACGCTTCGTTCCAGCCACACGGTCACAATAGGCTCACCAAGGAAGCGGACGAGGGGGACACGTGACCGGCACCACCGAAGACCACCTGCAGGAGATCGACGACCACGGGTACACCATCGTCGAGGATGCCGTCGATCTCGACCTGGTCGACGCCCTGGTCGAGGAGCTCGACCGGCTCGAACGCGACCTGGCCGTCGTGCCCGCCGCCAACGCCTTCGAGGGCACCAGGACCACCCGGGTCTACAACCTGCTCGCCCACGGCCCCCTCTTCGAGCGGATCCCCGTCCACCCGTCGATCCTCCCCATCTGCGAGGGCGTCCTCGACGCCGGCCTCCTCGTCTCGTCCCTCTCGTCCATCGCCATCGGACCCGACGAGACTCCCCAACCGATCCACGCCGACGACCAGGTCATCCCGCTTCCCAAACCCCACCCGGCCACCGTGTGCAACACCATGTGGGCACTGACCGACTTCACCGGGGCGAACGGGGCCACCCGACTCGTCCCCGGGTCGCACACGGCCGATCACTCCCCCGACCTGTCCCGCACCTACCCGACCATCCCTGCCGAGATGGGCAAGGGGAGCGTCCTCGTCTGGCACGGCAGCCTGTGGCACGGGGGTGGAGCCAACACCACCTCGGCCCGCCGCATCGGCATCGCCATGAACTACTGCGCCGGCTACATCCGCCAGCAGGAGAACCAGCAGCTCGGCCTCCCCCTCGACACCGTGCGGCACTTCCCCCGCCGCCTCCAGGAGCTCGCCGGGTTCGGCATCTACCGCGGTCTGATCGGTCACATCGACAAGCAGATCCCGGCCAACCTGCTCCTCGGGTCCGACGCCGATTCCCACCTCCTGTGGGACTACGCCACCCCGACCGACGCCTGAACCCGCCGGCCCGGGCGCCTCAGCCCGACGGCCAGAGGTCCTCGGGCTCCCGTCCCTTCGTTTCGGGCACGCACCAAAACAGCGCGGCCGCCAGTGCCGTCGGCAGGAAGGTGACCACCGCGGCAGTGGCGAACCGGTTGCCGACGTCGGCGACCGCCCCGAAGACGACCAGCCCTCCGGCCGCCCCCAGCACACCGGACACCAGCCACCAGCCGGCAACCGAGGCCCGGACCGACGTCGGGAACAGCTCGTTGATCAGCGCACCGCCGGCCGGGGCGAACACCGATCCGGACAGGACCCCCAGGATGTATCCGCACACCAGGGCGACCGAACCCCCGCTGTAGGCGAGGGTGGCGAACACGGCGATACCCACCATGCCGAGGGCCCCCGTCGGGCGGCGCCCGATGCGGTCGGCCAACCAGGACCCGATCAGCAGGCCGGCGAACCCGGCAATGCCGGCCCCCACCACCATTGCTGCGGTGACCGTACCGGCCAGGTGACGGATGTTCTGGGCATACAGGAAGACGAAGGTGTTGGCCGGACCGGTGATCACCGAGATGGTGAAGGCCAGCACGACGATGACCGCCAGCCGGCGACGGAACCTCGGTCCGACGGCGCCGAGTACGGGCATCGGGTGGTCACGGGCGGCTTCGGCCACCGCGAACCGGTCGGGCTCGGTGACCCACCGCGCGACGAGCGGTACCAGGGCCATGGGAACGACAGACAGGGCGACAACGCCGCGGAAGCCCAGGACGGACGAGGCCAGACTGTGGATGAAGGCGGTCAGCCCCACCCCGAAGCCGTAGCCGGCGGTCGCCAGGGCCACCGCCTTCGCCCGGTCCGTCGACGACGTCTGCTCGGCCGCCACCACCTGGGCCAGGGCGTTGGTGGCACTCAGGAACGGCCTCCCGAGGGCGAAGATGACGATGAACCACCAGTAGCTCGGGCTGAGGGCCGAGGCCACCGTGATGGCCAGGCCGACCACCACGGTGAGGAGGAGCATCGTCCGGCGGCCGAAGCGGTCGGCCAGGCCGGTGAGGGGGAGGGCCAGCAGCGACGACAGCCGGATGACAGCCAGGCCGACCCCGAGGACGGTGCCCGACAGCCCGGCCTGGTCGGTCAGGGTGGTCCCGTGGGTGATCCGACCGAAGTCCCGGGCGACGTCGCCCAGCGCGGATACCACTCCGGACTGCCCGAATCCGGCGGCGAACGCGGCGAGGACGACGCCGAGCACCACCCGGTCGTGCCAGGAGTGGAGATGGAGCGCCGGGGTCTCACGTTCCGCCGAGTGGCGGGCCGGATCCGTGCTCACCGCACCAGTGTGCCCCAGTCGGTGCCCGATGTGTTCGTTTCGGGCCGGCTCCCTGATCCGATCGGCGGCCATCACCGGGACGAGCGGCGGCCCGGTTGGAAACACGTGGCGCGCCAGGGCGGAAATTAGGTCCTGCCTGCCCTTGTACCACCGCCTCTGATCAGTCAAGATGGCGCTCCAGGGAGTTGGCGACGACAGGCTCGACCGGCGAGACCTGGCGGTGCGGAAGGAGTGTCGGATGGTGGATATCGCAGGCAGTACCGAGGTCCCGGAATCGGGAGTGGAGTGGACGATGCGCTCGGCCGGGGCCATCGACGAACACAAACGCCATCTCGACCGTCTGGTCCCGCTGTTGCACGAACTGGTGGCGTGGGATCTCGTCCGTCGCACCGAGGACGGGAGCTTCGTGCTCCGCGAAGACGTCCAGGAACGCCTCGCCGTCCTCACCGCGGACCGTCCCCTCCGCTCCGCCCAGGTCTACGTGGGACGCAAGTGCGAGCACTGCGGCCTGGTCAGGCTGACCCGGATGGTCGACGGGGTCCGGATCTGCTCGACGTGCTCCACGAAGGCGCTGTCCACCGACGACGAACCGGTGGTCACCGTGCCGGTGACGCTGAAGGGCCAGCGCCACCTCTTCCACCGTCACCGCAAAGCCAGCTGAACGCCGTACAGCACGGTCGGGCCGTGCACGGACAACGGTACCTGTTGGAGGCGGCGGGCGGAATCGAACCGCCGTACGGGGCTTTGCAGGCCCCTGCCTAAACCACTCGGCCACGCCGCCAAGAGCGCCCGGTGATCCTACCCCCCTCG
Source organism: Acidimicrobiales bacterium (assembly GCA_050014755.1). Lineage (GTDB taxonomy): Bacteria > Actinomycetota > Acidimicrobiia > Acidimicrobiales > RAAP-2 > Bog-756. The sequence continues at coordinate 13,307 of JBEKCS010000076.1, read as the reverse complement.
TCGGGATGCTTAGATCTGTCCATGCGGATCGGACTCATCGCCCCTCCATGGACTCCCATCCCCCCTGTGCTCTACGGGGGGATCGAGCTCGTCGTGGACCAGCTCGCCCGTGGTCTGCACGAGGCCGGGCACGACGTGCTGCTCTACACGACAGGCGACTCGACGTGCCCGGTCCCCCGCCAGTGGGTGCTGCCCGAGGCCGAGGGCCAGCGGATCGGCATGGCCGTCCCCGAGCTGCGTCACGTGATCCACGCCTACGAGGCGGTCCGCGAGTGCGACGTGGTCCACGACCATACGGTCATGGGACCGTTCCACTCCGAGCACTACCCGGGCCTCCCCGTGGCCACCACCATCCACGGTCCGTTCAACGAGGAGCTCACCGACCTCTACCGGGTGACCGCCGAACGGGTGCCGCTCATCGCCATCTCCCACGCCCAGCACCGCGCCGCCCCGCAGATCCCGGTGGCCCGGGTCATCCACCACGGAGTCGACGCCGCCCAGTTCCCGGTCGGCGACGGTCGGGGTGACGCGGACGGCCCCTACGTCGTCTTCCTCGGACGGATGGCCGACGACAAAGGGTGCCACCGGGCCATCCAGGTGGCCCGCAAGGCCGGCATACGGATCCTCATGGCCGCCAAGATGCGCGAGGCGTGGGAGCGCCAGTACTTCACCGAGATGGTGGAGCCGCTGCTCGGCCCTGACGCCGTCTATCTCGGCGAGGTGTCCCACGAGCGCAAGCTCGAGCTGCTGGCCGGGGCCTCGGCACTGCTCTTCCCCATCCGGTGGAACGAGCCCTTCGGCATGGTCATGATCGAGGCGATGGCGTGCGGGACGCCCGTGCTCGCCTTTCCCGAGGGTGCCGCCCCCGAGGTGGTCAACGACGGGGTCACCGGGTTTTTGTGCGACGACGAAGCAGCCATGGTCGAAGCCCTCGGGCGCCTCGGTGAGCTGAAACGGGAGGACTGCCGCCTGGCCGTCGAGGGCTACTTCTCGACCCGCCGCATGGTGGCCGAACACATCGAGCTGTTCGAGTCGATGATCGCCTGAGCCGGCGTGTCCCGGGCAACCGGCCCGGGGCCGGTCAGGACGACTTCGACCGACCGAACAGGAACCGCGCCGCGATGACCACGATGGCCACGATGGCCACGAGCCTGAGCACGAACCACAGCGTCCCGATGATCACGTGGATGACCCCGAGGAACAGCCAGGCGACGACCAGCACCCCGATGACGATCAGCACCACGTCGGTGGCGGAGAGTCCGGAGCCCTTCGAGTCATCGGCCATCGCCCCAGCGTAACCGCGGCAAGCCCCGATCGGACCGCAGCCCGGTGGTACGGTCCGGCGATGTCCCTGCGCACGCGCCGTCAGGAGCTCATCGACCGGCACGACCTGCACGGCGACGCGTTCTGCCGGGCGTACTCGGCGGCGGCCGACTCGTGGCTCACCGGACTCTTCGACGAGGCGTCCGGGGGCGACAGCCGTGGCATGGCCCTGGTGGCTGTGGGCGGGTACGGACGGGGCGAGCTGTGCCCCTACAGCGATCTCGATGTCGTCCTGGTCCACAAGGGGCGAAAGGACATCTCGGCCACGGCCGACAGGATCTGGTACCCGGTGTGGGACGACGGCATCGCCCTCGACCACAGCGTGCGAAGCCCGAACGAGGCGTTGGACATGGCCGGCGAGGACCTCCGGGTGGCACTCGGCCTCCTCGATGCCCGGGTCGTCTGTGGCGAGTCGAGGATCGCCGAGCCCGTCATCGAGGGCGCCCGCGACCGCTGGGCCCGCCAGAAGCCCTCGTGGCTGGGCGTCCTGGCCGATCTTGTCACCGAGCGGCAGGCGGCCAACGGCGACGTCGGGTTCCTGCTCGAGCCCGACCTGAAGGAGTCCCACGGCGGCCTCCGCGACATCGCCGCCCTCGTGGCCCTCATGGCCGCCGTCCCGGTACTGGCCGACTACGTCGACACGGTGGCCATCGGGGACGCCCGGGCCGTACTGACCGCGGCCCGGGTGGAGCTCCACCGTCGGGCCGCGAGGGACCTGAACAAGCTCCTGCTCCAAGAGCAGGAGCAGGTGGCAGAGGCGGTGGGCTACGCCGACGCCGACGCCCTCATGCACGCCGTGGCCACGGCCGGGCGCACGGTGGCCTGGGAGGGGGACGACGCCTGGCGGCGCCGTGGTGCCTGGTCCCGCGGCAAGGATCGACGGTCCGGACCCCGCCGCGGACGGGGGTCGAATCCGACGGTCGCCCCGCTGGCCGGGGAGCCCGGGATCGGCTGCACCGAGGGCGAGGTGGTCCTGCTCGAGGGGGCCAACGTCTCCGGCGACCCGTCCCTGGCGCTGCGGATGGCCGCGGCCGCCGCCGAGCTCAACCTGCCCATCTCGCGGGACGCACTCAATCTGCTCGGCCGAAGGGCCCCCGAGCCACCGGTGCCCTGGCCCGATCAGCTCCGGGACACCCTGGTGCGGGTCCTCGCCACCGGGCCCACCGCCATCCCCGCCCTCGAGGCCCTCGACCAGCGCCATCTCCTCGAGCGCTACCTGCCCGAGTGGGCCGCCGTTCGCAACAAGCCCCAGCGCAATCCGTACCACCGGTTCACCGTCGACCGCCACCTCCTCGAGGCGACCGCCAACTCGGCCACCATGACCCACCGGGTCAGCCGGCCCGACCTCCTGCTCATCGGCACGCTCCTGCACGACATCGGCAAGGGATTCCCCGGCGACCACACCGACGTCGGCGTGGTCGTGGCGGGCGACATCGCCACCCGGATGGGACTCCCCGCCGAGGACGTGGCCACGATCCAGACCATGGTCCGCCTCCACCTGTTGTTACCCGACACGGCCACACGGCGTGACCTCGACGACCCGGCGACAGCCCAACGGGTCGCCGACCAGGTGGGCGACCGCCCCACCCTCGACCTGCTGGCCTCCATGGTGGAGGCCGACAGCCTGGCGACGGGCTCCTCGGCCTGGGGCTCGTGGAAGGCCGGCCTGGTGGCCGATCTGGTGGAGCGGACCAGGCAGCTCCTGGCCGGCGAGCCGGTGGCCCCGCCGACGCCGCTGATCACCGAGGACCTGCTCACGGTGATGGACACCGTCCGTCGCCATGGGGTCCCTGCGCTGTCCATCGAGCCGCCCCGGGTCACCGTGGTGGCGCCCGACCGTTCGGGGGTGCTCGCCGAGGTGACCGGCGTGCTCGCCCTGCACGGGCTCAACGTGCGCTCGGCGGTGGTGGCCGGCGAGCACGGTGTCGCCGTCGAGGTGTTCACCGCCGAACCGGACCGCGGCCGTTGGCCCGCCGCGGCCAAGCTGTCCAACGACCTCGCCGCGGTGATGAGCGGCACCCTCGACGTCGACGAGCAGCTGGCCGCCCGTGCCCACACCTACCGCAACGCCAAGCGGCCCCAGGTGGCCCAGCTGGTGTCCACCCAGGTGACCGTGGACAACAACGCCTCGGACACCGCCACCGTGGTCGAGGTGCGGGCCGAAGACGTGGTCGGCCAGCTCCACCGGATCACCCGTGCCCTGGTCGAGTGCCACCTCGACATCTCCTCGGCCAAGGTGTCGACCTTCGGATCCGCCGTGGTGGACGCCTTCTACGTCCAGGGTCCCGACGGCGCCAAGCTCCTCGAGTCGGCACAGATCGCCGCCGTGGAGCGGGCCATCCACGCCGGCATCGGCACGCCGGACGGCGGGTGACCCGCCCACAGGCCCGCGATCGAGGCCCGTGGCGGCTCCGGTGGGTCGGGCGCCCCTGGTAGTTTTGTCGGAGATCGCGCCATGCCCGGAGCCCACGCACACACCAAGCTGCCGCACCGGAGCATCTGGTGGCGGGTCACCTACGCCGCCCTCGCCGCGGTCGTCGCCGCGGCCGTGGTGGTGACGCTGGTCCACACCACGGGGACCAAGGTGTCCGCAACCACCCCGGCGTCGATGCCTACCGCCAGCCTCACAGCCTCCAAGCGTCCGCTCAACGTGGTGTCCGTCAGCCCGGCCGACGGAGCGGCCGCAGTTCCCTCCGACGCCACCTTGACCGTGCAGTTCTCCGAACCCCTGTCGGCCCAGAGTCCGATGCCTACCCTCACCCCCCCAGTGGCCGGATCATGGCAGCAGGTGACACCGACCACCCTCGCCTTCGCACCCTCGGCGCCCCTCGTCCCGTCGACCACGGAGACCCTGAACGTGCCCGGCGGCGCCGGTGGCATCGAGAGCGCCGGGGGCATCGTCCTCGGCCAGGGCACCACGGTCCACTTCACCGTGGCCGCAGGCAGCACCCTCCGGCTCCAACAGCTTCTCGCCCAGCTCGGCTACCTCCCGGTCGGGTTCACCGCGGCAGGACCCCTCACCGCCCCCCAGGAGCTCGCCCAGCCCCAGGAGGGGACCTTCACCTGGCGTTTCCTCGAGCCCAGCTCACTCACGTCGCTGTGGACCCCGGGGACGTGGAACGCCATCACCAAGGGCGCGGTGATGACGTTCGAGAACCAGCACGACATGCGGGCCGACGGTGAGCCGGGACCGGCCGTGTGGGGCCAGCTCCTGGCCAGTGCCGAGGCCGGGACGGGTGATCCCGCCGCCTACAACTACGTCTACGTGAGCGAGACGCTGCCCGAGACCACCACCGTCTACAGCAACGGCGCCGACATCTACTCCACACTGGCCAACACCGGGGCGGCGAGCGTGCCGACGGCGCAGGGCACCTTCCCGGTCTTCGAGCACCTGACCTCGACGACCATGTCGGGCACCAACCCCGACGGCACCAAGTACGTCGACCCCGGCATCCCCTGGGTCAGCTACTTCAACGGGGGCGACGCCCTGCACGGCTACGTGCGGGCCGCCTACGGCTTCCCCCAGAGCGACGGGTGCGTGGAGATGCCACCGGCCAACGCCGGCGTGGTCTTCCCCTACACGCCGATCGGGACCCTGGTCACCGTCGCCGCCTGAGCCGGCCCGCGGCTCGCTCGGGCCGGCTCCCTCAGCGGGCCGACGGGAAGTCCGGCCGCCTCCGCTCACGCACCGCCTGGATCCCCTCGGTCACGTCCGGACCGAGGAATCCAAGCATCTCGAGGGCCAGCGACTCGCCGAAGACCGGTGCGGCCTGCAGCATCCACTGGTTCATCACCCGCTTGGTCCACTGCACCGCCGTGCGACTTCCCGCGGCCAGCCGCTCGGCGATGGCCAGGGCTTCGGGCAGGACCCGGTCGTCGGGCACGCACCGGGTCACCAGGCCGATGCGCTCGGCCTCGGGCCCGTCCACGAAGTCGGCCGTCATCAGGTAGTACTTCGCCTTGGCCATGCCGCACAGGAGGGGCCACAGCAGTGCAGCGTGGTCGCCGGCGGCCACACCGAGCCGGGCGTGGCCGTCCGACAGGCGGGCCGACTCCGCCATGACGCTGACGTCGGCCAGGAGGGCGACGGCCAGGCCGGCCCCGACTGCCACCCCGTTGATGGCGGAGACGATCGGCTTGACCGAGGTCAGCATCTCGTCGACCACGGCCTTGGCGTCGCGCCACTGCTCGAGGGTGGCGGTGTAGTCCACGGTCATCCGCTCCACCATGGCCAGGTCGCCCCCGGCCGAAAACGCCGTGCCCGCGCCGGTGATGACCGAGACGGCCACCGAGTCGTCCCGGTCGACCACCCGCCAGATCTCGGAGAACTCGCGGTGGAGACGCTCGTCGGCCGCGTTGAGCACGTCGGGACGGTCGATGGTGATCAGCAGCACCCCGTGCGAGGGACGGTCGAACCGGAGGTGGGCGAAGTCGTCGTAGGAGGTGAATGCCGTGGGGATCGGATCGGTCATGGGTGCATCATGACCCGAACCGCCGGGTCCGTGGCGCGCCTCAGGCATCGAGGAGGGGGTGCTCCAGCCCGAGCTGGGCGAGGGTCCGGCCCGGCTCCCGGGGCTCCACCACCGCCGGGTCGGCACCGGGCAGGCGGAACACGTAGAGGTTCCAGTAGGGGGCGAGTCCGGCCGGCTCGATGTCGGCGTACAGCCGCTCCTCCACGTCGGTGCAGCGGACGAACCCGGCATCGGCGAACCGCTCGGTCCACCACTCGAACGAGGCGATGCACAGGTGGCCCTCGACCAGTGCGCCGTCGGCGTCGACGGCCAGGTCGGGCTCGGGGACCGGGCCGGGATACCCGGGGCCGAGACCGTCGTAGTACCCGACCCGCTCGGGGCGCACCTTTCCCTCGAGGTGCCCGTCCGGTCCGGACCGGTTGGGTCCGAACGACGGGATGGTGGCGTACAGGTAGCCGCCGCACACCCGGGCCAGCTCGCGCAGTGCCACCGGCACCCGGTCGGGAGGGAGGTGCTCCAGGATCTCGAGCGCGGTCACGAGATCGAAGGCGCCGTCGTCCCACGGGAGCCCGGCAAACAGGTTGGCCACCCGCACATGGCCCACCGCCCCGGGGCTGGCATGGTCGACGGCGAACTGGCTGAGGTCGCATCCCTGGGCGTCGACGCCCCGCTCGCGCAGGACCTCGACCAGGTAGCCGGTGGCGCAGCCCACGTCGAGGGAGGTGGCGACCCGGAAGTTGCGCCACAGCAGCCACCCGGCGATGTCGGCGTTGGAGGCGATCCGGTCGTAGCGGGCGTAGCCGGACCGGCCCTCCCGGTCCCCCGAGGCGTCGCGCCCCTGGCCGAAGTAGCCGCCGCCGTAGGCGTCCGGGACCCCGGCCCGCTGAGCCTCGGCGACGGCCGTGGCCCGCTCGGCGGCGGCGGTCAGCTCGGCACCCCCGCGGGCGACCACGGCGCGTACCCGGTCGTGGCGGGCCGCCACGTCCACCAGGGCCCGGCGAGCACGCTCGGCGGCGGCGCGCAGCCGGGGCGACGTCACCGGCCCGGTGCGCCCAGACGTTCGGCCAGGGCCCGGAAGGCCCGGCCACGATGGGACAGGGCGTGCTTCTCCTCCCCGGTCATCTGGGCGAACGTCCGCCCGTCAAACCCGTTCGGGGCGAAGATAGGGTCGTACCCGAAGCCGCCGTCGCCCCGGGGCTCGGGCGTGATGGTCCCGGCCACCTCGCCCTCGACCCACAGCTCGGTCCCGTCCGGGTAGGCGACGAAGGCCACGCTGCGGAAACGGGCCCGACGGGCGTCGTCGCCGACCGCACCCACCCGCTCGAGCTCGGACAGCATCTTCGCCACGTTGTCGGCGTAGGTGGCGCCCTCCCCCGCGAACCGGGCGGAGTAGACGCCGGGGGCACCACCGAGGGCGTCGACCTCGAGGCCGGTGTCGTCGGCCACGGCAGCCAGGCCGGTGGCCTCGCACAGGGTGCGGGCCTTGAGCCGTGCGTTCTCCACCAGTGTGGTCCCGGTCTCCTCGACGTCGGGGACGTCCGGGGGCCGGGGAGCCAGCGCCAGCCCGGGCACGGCGCCGAGGATGGCCCCGATCTCCGCGGCCTTGTCCGGGTTGGCGCTGGCCACGACCAACGTGAGCTCCCCCACCGGCACGACCCCGGTCAGCGGGGGGTCGGGGCCACGGCCAGGGTGGCCGCCTGCAGGTCGAGCAGCTGGGCGATCCCGTGCTCGGCGAGGCTGAGCATCTCGTCCAGCTCCGCTTTGGTGAACGGCATGCCCTCGGCCGTCCCCTGCACCTCGATGAACCGGCCCGACGAGGTCATGACCACGTTCATGTCCACCTCGGCCCGGCTGTCCTCCTCGTAAGGGAGGTCGAGCATGCAGACACCGTCGACCACGCCCACCGAGACCGCGGCCACGGCCTCGGTCAGCGGGTTGGCCCGCAGCGTCCCCTTCTGGATCAGCCGGGTCAGCGCGTCGTGCAGGGCGACGTAGGCGCCGCAGATCGACGCCGTACGGGTTCCACCGTCGGCCTGGAGCACGTCGCAGTCGACGGTCACCTGCAGCTCGCCGAGGGCGACCATGTCGCACACCGAACGCAGGGAGCGGCCGATGAGGCGCTGGATCTCCTGGGTGCGGCCGGACTGCTTTCCCTTGGCCGCCTCACGGGCGACCCGCTCCCCCGTCGACCCGGGGAGCAGGGAGTACTCGGCGGTGACCCAGCCTTTCCCGGAGCCCCGCATCCACGGCGGCACCCGCTCCTCGACCGAAGCGGTGCACAGCACCCGGGTACGTCCCATCGACACCAGGACCGAGCCGGGGGCGAAGACGGTGAAGTCCCGGTCGAACGAGGCGGTCCGCAGCTCGTCGATCCCCCTCCCGTCGGCCCGCTTGGCCTTGTCTACCTCGCTCACAGTGTGAATTCCTTTCCGATTGCCGCCTGCTCCACCGGGCCGCCGAATGCGGCCTCGGCCTCCTTCGCCACCGCGCCGGCGTCGATCGTGGGCCAGCGGTGGGTGATGACCAGTCGCTTTGCTGCGGCGTTCCGGGCTGCCGCCCCGGCCTGGCTACCGCTCATGTGGTCGGCGGTCCCCTCGTGCTCGGCCGTGTAGGTGGCCTCGCACAGGAGGAGGTCCAGACCGGACCCGAGCCCGTCCAACGACCAGGCAGGGCCCGAATCGGCAGAGTAGCCGAGTGCCCGGCCGCCCCCGTCGATCCGGACGGCCACCGTCTCCTCGACGTGGTCGGTCCGGTGGAACGCGCACGATGCCTCGCCGATGCCGACCCGGTCGCCCCCGGTGATCGGACGCCACTCGAGCATCGGGGTCCGGTCCGGTCCGGCCAGCTCGGTCACCCGGGCCGGTGCGTAGACGGGGAGTGGCGACCGCCGCCGGGCGAATCGGGCCTGGGTGTCCATGGAGTAGAGGTCGGTCCAGTGGTCGCTGTGGTGGTGGGTGATCACCACGGCGTCGACCTCGGCCGGGTCGAGGAGGGTCTGGAGCACGGCGAAGGTGCCGGGCCCGGCGTCCAGCACCAGCACCGTCCCACCGATCCGCACCAGGTACCCGCTGCCGGCACCGCCCGGTCCGGGCCAGCTGCCGTCGCAGCCGAGGACGGTGAGCGTGAACGCGTCGCCGTCGACCAGGACGACCGGGGCAGCGGTGGACCCGTTGGGCTTGGGAGTCATCGGGCCAGGTTAGACATCCCACGGCGAACCCCGTGGTACCGCCGTTGCCCCGGCGTCGGCCGCACGTCGCCGGCCGGCCCAGGCCGCTCGAGCGCGATCAGGAGTCGGGCGAATCACCGAGGGTGGCGACCACCACGGCGATCCGTCCTGGACGGTCAGCAGAGGAGCACTGATCGGACGAGCCTGCGGACCTCAGCGGACGATGCCGACGACGTCGAAGGTGTCGGTTCCCCCGAGGCTTCCGTAGAACTGTGCGTCACCGAAGGCGAACACCCCGCCGTCGGCGCCCGCCATCCAGTAGCCCTTGCCGTCGGCCGTCGGGGCGACGGAGACGATCGGACTGGCCAGCGGGATGTTTCCGGCGGAACCGTAGAACGGGGCGTCGCCGAAGGCGAACACGCCTCCGTCGGCCGCCACCAGCCAGTATCCTCCGCCGTCCTGAGTGGCAGCCATACCCACGACCGGTTGGTTCAGCACGATGTTCCCGGTGGAGCCGTAGAACTGGGCGTCACCGTAGGAGAAGATGCCGCCGTCGGCGGCCACCAGCCAGTACCCCTTGCCGTCCGGCGTGGCCGCCATGCCCACGATGGGCTGGTTCAACACGATGTTCCCGGTGGAGCCGTAGAACTGGGCGTCACCGTAGGAGAAGATGCCGCCGTCGGCCGCCACCAGCCAGTACCCCTTGCCGTCCGGCGTGGTCGCCATACCCACGATGGGCTGGTTCAGCTGCAGATTGCCGGCGGACCCGTAGAACGGGGCGTCGCCGAAGGCGAACACGCCGCCGTCCTGGGCCACCAGCCAGTATCCCCCGTCGAGCGCGGTGGTCGCCATGCCCGCGACCGGTTCGTTGAACTCGAACGACTCCGGATTGTCGAAGCCGTTCATGAACACCCCGCCGCCGAACGGTGAGATCACCCCGTCGGCCTCGACGAGGTTGTATCCCGGGGACCGGGTGCTGGATGCGACGTTGACCCCGATCGTGCCGGACACGATGAAGCTGCCCAGGCCGGTGATGCAACCGAATTGGAGGACGACCGACTCGAGGCCGCCCACGTGGTTCAACGTGAACTGCTCGATCGAGACGGCCGACAGGCTCCCCGTCGGACCACACTGCTGGCCGACGAACACGGCGATCGTCGCCGTGGAACCTGTGAGGGACATCCCCGAGGTCAGCGGTCCCGCACCGGAGACGGTCAGTGAGTCGCCGGCGCCCCAGGTCACCCGCAGCCGGCCTGCGCTGTAGGTGCCGTCGATGCCGGTCACCGTCGACTGTACGACCGGCGAGGAAGCCAGGCTGGAGAGCGTCTCCGTGGTCACCTTCGAGATCGACCCGGCCTGGGAGAGCGGCCGGTCGACAGCAAGCCGCGCCCTGCCCGTCGCCGGGGCGGCCCCCGCCGAGGTCGCCATGCCCACCGATGCCAGGGCGATCATCGCCACTGCGCAGGCGATCGGGCGACGTCCGCGCCGAATGGTCCGCGCCCGCGAACCAGCCAATCCGACCTCACGCACCCGCTCACCCATCGACTCAGCCCTTCGCTCGTGCCCCGCCGGGACCGAGCCCCGTGGTCGACGACCTCCGCCTGCGGCAACGAACGGACTGTAGCCGCTCGTGCACACGTGGGTCAGGGGAACGGGCTCCCCTGTCGGAGGCGGACCCGTCCCGGACTGCAGATCGACGACGGTGAGGGCTCCCGGGAAGGGAGAAGTCCCTCTAGAAGTAGGTCATCACCTTGGCCCGGGCCTCGACCGTGTCCAGGTCGTCGGTCCACGCCCCGGTGGAGAGGTACTTCCAACCGGCGTCGGGTGAGATCGTCACGATCACCCCCGAGTCGAGGGTGGACGCCGTCTTGACCGCACCGGCCAGGATGGCCCCCGAGGAGATCCCGGCGAAGATGCCGACCTCGAGGAGCCGCCGGGTCCACTCGATGGACTCCCGGGGCCGGACGATGCGCTTGCCGTCCAGGAGCTCGTCCCCGTGGTTCTCGGTGAAGATCGGCGGGATGTACCCGTCGTCGAGATTACGCAGGCCGTCCACGATCTCGCCGGCCGGAGGCTCGATGGCCAGGACCTTGACGTCCGGGTTCTGCTCCTTCAGGTAGCGCCCGACGCCGAGCAGGGTGCCCGACGTGCCGAGCCCGGCCACGAAGTGGGTGATCTCGGGACAGTCGCGCCAGATCTCCGGCCCGGTCCCCTCGTAATGGGCCCTCGGATTGGACGGATTGGCGTACTGGTAGAGGAAGGCCCATTCGGGGTGCTCGGCGGCCAGGGCCCGGGCCCTGCGCACGGCCCCGTTCGAACCTTCGGACCCGGGGGATTCGATGATCTCGGCTCCCCACGACTCGAGGAGTTGGCGACGCTCGACCGACACGTTGGTGGCCAGCACCACCTTCAACCGGTAGCCCTTGATCCGGCACACGAGGGCCATCCCGATGCCGGTGTTGCCCGACGAGGGCTCGATCAGGGTCGCCCCCGGGGCGAGGATCCCGTCCCGCTCGGCCTGTTCGATCATGGCCAGGGCGATCCGGTCCTTGACCGAGCCGCCGGGGTTCTGGCCCTCGAGCTTCATGAGGATCCGGACCCCTGGCGAGGGGGAGAGGGCCGAGATGTCGACCAGGGGCGTGTCGCCGATGAGGTCGAGGACGGACCCGTGGACGGTCATCGCCGGCCGAGGGCCCCGACGCCTACGGCCCCCCCGGCCACGGCCGGGAGGATGGACAGCTCGTCGGAGGCGGCCACCGGGGTGTCGACGCCCGACAGATACCGCACGTCGTCGTCGTTGAGGTACACGTTCACGAACTTGTGGAGCGCGCCGGACCCGTCGATCACCTGGCCGGTCAAGCCCGGATAGCGGGCCACCAGGGCGGTCAGCACCTCGCCGACGGTGGCACCGTCGACGACGACCGTCCGCTCTCCTCCAGCGTGGGGCCGGAGCACGGTGGGAAGGTTCACTTGGACGGGCACGGGTGCTCCTTTGCGTTCCAGCATCCCGGGAAGGGATCGGTCCTTACCTCTACAGCAACCTCTACAGCAGTTCCCTGTCGACTTCGACGGCGCTCTCCGGCAACCGGGTCGGTGGGCCCCCGTCGGGGCCCGTCCTGCCCGGTGTCGAAATCATGACCTGGCGGGTGAGGATTCTACCGGGCCAGAAGCCGTACCGGTTCTTCCTCGATGACCCCGTCGACGATGCGGTAGCTCCGCACCGTCGGCTCGGTGTCGCGGAGCGACACGAGGACGTAGTGCCATGCGGGGTCGGGCGCCTGGGCGACATCGGTCGGCGACGGGTACGCCTCGGTGTGGGTATGGGAGTGGAACACCCCGATGATCGAGTTCCCGTTGTCCTCGGCGTTCCGGTCGGCGAGGAGGTGCTCTTTCGGGTCGACGGTGTAGAGCTTGGCCGAGGCGGCCACGTTGCGGGTCGGGTAGCAGGTGACGGCCTCACCGGTCGCCAGGTCGCCGCCGAGGAGCCCGCACGCCTCGTCGGGTAGGCCGACCAGGCAGTGGGCCACCATCTGGTCGTGCACGGTCCGGGGCAGGGTGAGCATGGGACTTCCACGCTAGAGGACAACGGTCACCGGCTGGGCGACTACCGTCGATGGCCATGGCCGCGGCGAAGAAGAAGTCGGCGGGCGCCCAGGTCGGCGCAAAAGGAGGGGCGGCCAAGGGCGCACCGAAGGAGATGAACCGGCTGGTGGCGTCCAACCGGCGGGCCCGGCACGACTACGAGATCATCGACACCGTCGAGTGCGGGATCGCACTCCAGGGCTCCGAGGTCAAGTCGCTGCGCGAAGGGAGGATCGCCCTCCAGGACTCCTATGCCCGGATCGACGACGGGGAGATGTGGCTGTTCGGGGTCCATGTCCCCCCGTACGCCCAGGCCACCGGATTCGGCGCCCACGACCCGGACCGCAGGCGAAAGCTCCTCCTCCACCGCCGCCAGATCGACGAGTGGATGGGCCGCTCCAAGCAGAACTCGCTGACCATGGTCCCGCTGTCGATCTACTTCAAGGACGGGCGGGCGAAGGTGGAGCTGGCGCTGGCCAGGGGCCGGCGCCAGTACGACAAGCGGCACGCCATCGCGGCCCGGGATGCGGGACGCGACGCCGCCCGCGAGGCCCGCTCCGCGGCCAAGGGACGGACGTAGGGCCGCAGGCGGGCAGACGGTACGATGGGTGTCCGGTCGGACGCACCGTGCGGCCACTGGAGTACCCCAGGGGGTGACAGGCTTCGACTCCGGTCGTCGAAATGGGAGAAGCGAGCCGTGGTCTCCGGAGCCACGTAAAAGAGCCGGAAACAAAAACAAACGCCGAGCCTCAGCTCGCGCTCGC
>JBEKCS010000075.1:0-17114 GCA_050014755.1 Acidimicrobiales bacterium | reverse complement strand
ACTGGGCCAGACTCGTCCAGACCTTCTGTCCGGTCACCCGCCAGCCCTGGTCGGTGCGCTCGGCCCGGCAGGACAGCGCGGCCAGGTTGCTACCGGTGTCGGGCTCGGAGAACCCCTGGCACCACGTCTCGTCCCCGCTCAGCAGGGACGGAACCATCGCCGCGGCCAGTTCGGGGGCCGCGTAGTCGATCATGGTGGGCGCGAGCACTTCGGTCATCGAGTAGAGACCGGGCTCCACCAGGTCCCGGGCCGTGAGCGCCTCCCCCAGGTAGGCCCGGGCGAGCGTGGACCCGCCGAGGCCACCGACCCGCTCCGGCCAGCCGGCGCGCATCCACCCGGCGTCGAACGCCAACCGCTTGACCTTGGCCAGTTGGACCATCTGCTCGTCGAGGGTTCCCGCCCCGTCGAACGCCGGGGCCAGCACGGCAGCCTGGGCGTCGAGCCAGGCGTCCAGGGACCGCCGGAAATCCGTCAGGTCCCCGGCCGCGCCGCCGTCGTCGGTCACGGGGCCGAGGGCGCAGGGCGGGTCGGGTCGTGGGCCCGACCGGAGTCACGGGCCCCGCTCTTGCGGAGGAAGGTCATGGCCCGGGTCTGCAGGCGCCACCCGTCGGACGTCCGTCGGTAGGTGTCCGAGTAGTACCCGATGCGCATGTCGTGTGTGGTCTGTTCCACGAAGCAGAGGGGTTGCTGTCCCGATCCCGTGTCGCCGTCGATGGTGAGCGCCGGGGGCCCGACGAGGAACAGGCCCTTGGGAGCGGCGGCCACCAGGGCCGGGAAGTCGGCCAGGGGATAGGTGTCGCCGAAGGCGCTATAGGTGCCGTCGGGGGTGAACACCTCGACGACCGCGTCGACGTCGTCCCTGGTCATGCCCACGGCATACCGGGCCAGGAGTTGCTCGAGTTCGATGACGTCGGCGACGGGCGGGCTACCCATGACGGATCCTCCTGGTCGTCGTGGACTTCCGCTCCACGGCGGCTGACGATAACGAAGTTCTCCTGGCTGGGCAATGATGGAGGTGTTGCCTCGGAGGACATGGGAGAGTGACCCGGCGACCGATCGAGGAGGAGGCTGACGTGGGGGAGCAGGGCGAGCCGGGTGCGCGCTGGCAGCTGCGGACGGTGCCCGAGGAGCGGGCGCGCCGCTATCGGGACGAGGGCTGGTGGACCGACCAGACGCTGGGGGAGATGGTCGATGCCCGCCTCGGCCGTACCGGCGACGTGCACTTCCGGGTCCACTCGGCCGTCCACCCGTGGCGGGGCACGTTCGCCGACGTGGACCGGTCGGCGCGGGCGCTGGCCGGCGCGCTCGCCGCCGAGGGGGTCGGGACCGGCGACGTCGTGGTGTTCCAGCTCCCCAACTGGATGGAGGCCGGTGTCACCTTCTGGGCGGCTGCCTACCTGGGGGCCGTGGTCGTCCCCGTCGTCCATTTCTACGGGCGCAAGGAGGTCGAGTACATCCTCCGGATGACCTCGCCGGCGGTCGTGGTCACCGCTGACCACTTCGGTCACAACGACTACCTGGCCAACTACGAGGGCCTCCTTTCCGGCCGTCCCGAGACACGGTGGCTGGTGGTCCGGGGGACACCCGGTGGAGCGATGGCCGCGGGGGCGGTGCCCTTCGAGTCGTACCTCGGCGCCGATCCACTCGAGCGACCGTTGCCCGCGGATCCGGACGGGCCGGCCATCATCGGCTTCACCTCGGGCACCACCCGCGACCCGAAGGGCGTCATCCACTCGCACCGGACCATCGGATGCGAGGTCCGTCAGCTCGACTACATGTTCCCCACGGGCGGGCCGCCCATGATCACGGGTGCGCCCGTCGGACACTTCATCGGGATGCTGAACGCGTTCCTCCTGCCGCTGCTCCGCGAGAAGTCGGTCGACCTCGTCGACGTCTGGGACCCGGCGACGGTGCTCCGACTGATGCTCGACGAGGGCCTGGGCGTCGGGGGCGGTGCCACCTACTTCCTGACCAGCCTGCTCGACCACCCGGACTTCACACCGGAGCACCTCGCCCTCATGCCCTTCGCCGGCCTCGGTGGCTCGCCCGTCCCGGCGGCCGTGACCCGACGCGCCACCGACCTCGGGATCAAGACGTTCCGCTCGTACGGCAGCACCGAGCACCCCTCGATCACCGGCTCGCTGCTGGAGGAGCCCGAGATCAAGCGGCTGACCACCGACGGGCGGGCGATGCCCGGCGTGGAGCTCCGGCTCGACGACGACGGCGAGATCTCGAGCCGCGGACCCGACTGCTTCGTCGGCTACATCGATCCGACGCTGACCGCCGACGTGTTCGACGAGGACGGCTGGTACCGGACAGGCGATGTGGGGGTGCTCGACGACGACGGGTACCTGACCATCACCGACCGCATCTCCGACGTCATCATCCGGGGTGGCGAGAACATCAGCGCGGCCGAGATCGAGGAGCTGCTCATGGGCATGGACCAGATCGCCGAGGTCTGTGTGGTGGCCGAGCCCGACGAGCGCCTCGGCGAGCATGCCGCCGCCGTCCTCCGCCTGCGGGACGGCGCGGAGGCGCCGACCATGGAGGAGGTGCGCGCCCATCTGGCCGGAGCCGGTCTCACCCAACAGAAGTGGCCCGAAGCCCTCTACGCGGTGGACGACCTTCCGAGGACGCCGTCGGGGAAGGTGCAGAAGTTCGTGCTCCGCCGCATGCTGAGGGAGGGGACGCTGGTGGGGGGCGTTCCGAGCGCCTGACCGCTGTGATAACAGCCTTCTCTTTTTCAGAGATTAATGATATCGTGCTTGACCGGGCCGGACAGGAGGATCTACCGCATGGCGCACTTCCCGAAACCAGCCGAGGGGAGCTGGACGGAGCACTACCCCGAGTTGGGTACGAGCCCGGTCGACTACGAGGACTCGATCTCCCCTGAATTCTACGAGCTCGAGCGCAAGGCCATCTTCAACCGGACCTGGCTCAACGTCGGCCGGGTGGAGCAGGTCCCGCGGGTCGGCCGGTACTTCACCAAGGAGCTCCAGTGCGCGGGAACCTCGGTGATCATCGTCCGTGACAAGGACGGCGACGTGCGCGGCTTCCACAACATCTGCCGCCATCGGGGCAACAAGCTGGTCTGGAACGACTTCCCCAACGAGGAGACCGCCGGGACGTGCCGGCAGTTCACCTGCAAGTACCACGGGTGGCGCTACGACCTCGACGGCTCGCTGACCTTCGTCCAGCAGGAGTCGGAGTTCTTCGACCTCGACAAGGACGCCTACGGGCTGGTGCCGGTGCAGACCGAGGTGTGGGAGGGGTTCATCTTCGTGAACCTCGATCCGGGCAACACCACGTCGGTCTCGGAGTACCTCGGCGATCTGGGTGCCGGGCTCCAGGGGTACCCGTTCGGGGAGATGACCCAGGTCTACAAGTACCGGGCCAACGTCGGGAGCAACTGGAAGCTCTTCATCGACGCCTTCGCCGAGTTCTACCACGCCCCCGTGCTGCACGCGAAGCAGGCCATCGACGACGAGTCGCGCAAGCTCCAGGGCTACGGTTTCGAGGCGCTGTCCTACGTGATCGACGGTCCGCACGGCATGGTGTCGTCGTGGGGAGGCATGTCGCCACCGAAGGATCCGTCGATGGTGAAGCCGATCGAGAACGTTCTGCGCAGCGGACTGTTCGGGCCCTGGGACCGGCCCGACATCGCCGGACTCGACCCGTTGCCCCCGTCGGTCAACCCGGCGCGCTCGTCGAACTGGGGCGTCGACTCCTTCGTCCTGTTCCCGAATTTCATGCTGCTGATCTGGGCCCCGGGCTGGTACCTCACCTACCACTACTGGCCGACCTCCTACAACACGCACATCTTCGAGGGCACGCTCTACTTCGTCCCCCCGAAGAACGCCACCGAGCGCCTGCGCCAGGAGCTTGCCGCGGTCACCTTCAAGGAGTACGCCCTCCAGGACGCGAACACCCTCGAAGCCACCCAGTCGATGATCGAGTCGCGGTCCGTCACCGAATTCCCCCTCAACGACCAGGAGATCCTCCTCCGTCACCTGCACAGGACGGCCCGCGGGTACGTCGCCGACCACGAGAAGACCCAGACGGCGGTCGATCTCCCGTCCGCGCGCTGAGTCAGGAGCCCCGATGACCCCCATCCTCCCCGCCGAATTCGCCGACCTGGAGCCCTTCTCCGACTGGTGCCTGCCCACCGAGGGCGAGCGGTACGCCAGGCGCCTGGCCAGCTCGATGGAGGAGATGCAGTCGTTCTACGCCGCCGCCTTCCCACGGTTCGAGCAGATCCTGGCCTACCTGGACGATCTCCCCCTTGACGCGCTCCCCGACGATGCACGCCGTCTGTTGGAGCTGTCCTACTCACTGGTCAACGTGTCGTTCCCTGTCGAGGTGTGGCGGCAGCCCCGGGTGCCGGACAGCGGCGCGGCCAGCGTGGACGTCGTCGTCGAGCCCGCTGTCTGACCTGCCCGACCGCGATGGTCCGACCCGGATCCGGGCGGTCCCGACCCGACCCGTGACGAAAGGAACGTGCCCGTGCGCCTCGGCGTGATGGTGGGCCCCGAACGGGGCCGGTACTCCACCAAGGTCGAACGCATGCTCGCCGATGCGGCCTGGGCGGAGGAGGCCGGGCTGGCGTCGCTGTGGATCCCGCAGATCCCCGACGACTTCGACGCGCTGACCGCAGCGGCGCTCATCGGCTCGGCGACCGCCACGATCGAGATCGGGACCGCCGTGGTCCCCATCCAGCCCCGTCACCCGATCGCCCTGGCCCACCAGGCACTGTCCACCCAGGCGGTCTGCGGTGGCCGGCTGACCCTGGGGCTCGGTGTGTCTCACCACTGGGTCATCGACGAGATGCTGGGGCTCCCCTACGAACACCCGGCCGCCGCCATGCGCGACTATCTCGACGTCCTGGACCAGGCGCTGGCCGGTCCGGGGACGGTCGATGTCGAGAACGGGCACTTCCACGTCCATCAGCCCATGGACATCACCGACATCACACCGACGCCGGTCATGATCGCCGCCCTCGGACCGGTGATGCTCCGGATCGCCGGGGAGCGCACCGACGGGACCATCCTGTGGCTGGCCGACGAGCGGGCCATCGGGAGCCACATCGCCCCCGTGTTGCACGAGGCCGCGGCGGCAGTCGGGCGCGCCACGCCACGCATCGTGGCCGGCGTGCCCGTCTGCCTGTGCGCCGACGACGAGGTGGACGTGGCGGTGGCCCGGGCCAACCGGGTCCTGTCCGAGTCCGAGGTGTCGCCCAACTACCAGAAGCTGCTCGACCGCGGCGACGCCCGCACGGTCGGCGACATCCTGGCCGCCGGTAGCGAGGAGTCGATCCGCCGCCGCCTCCGCTCGTTCGCCGACGCAGGGGCGACGGACGTCTCGTTGCGGGTCGTGCCCATCGGCGAGACCCGCGACGACAAGCTGGCCTCGTCGCGGCGCACCCGGGAGTTCATCGCCTCACTGGCGGGCTCGGTCTGACTGCTGGCACCCGCCGCCGTGCGGCCGTCACGGCGCTGGTGGCGACGACGTGAGCGGCGGGCCAACCGTCACGGACCGGCGATCAACTACCCTGATCCGATGGGCGATCAGGGGATTTCGACCTCGCAACCGCATGACGAGCCCGTGCGCAGTGCAGCGCAGATCCGGATCATCGACGCGGCCGTCGATCTGTTCGCCCGCCACGGCGTGGGCGGGACCTCGTTGCAGATGATCGCCACCAGGATCGGCGTTACCAAGGCTGCCGTCTACCACCAGTTCAACACCAAGGAAGCAATCGTCATCGCCGCCGCCGAAGCCGAGCTCGGCCGGCTGGAGGCAGTGGTCGCCGCCGCCGAGGCTGAGCCGTCACGCGCGCTCGCCCGTGACTCGTTGGTGACGGGAATGGTGGATCTCGCCGTCGCCGACCGGCGCACCGTGAGTACGATCCTGAACGATCCGGTCATCGCGCGGTTCTATGCCGGGCACGATTCGTTCCGCAACGTCATGGACCGGATGAGCGCCATCCTGGTGGACGACATCGGGCACGAGGCCCGTGTCTCCACCGCCATGCTCACCGCCGCGATCAGCGGCACGGTGATGCACCCCCTCGTGGCCAGGCTCGACGACGACACGCTGCGACGACAGCTGGAGCAGCTGGCCCGACGCCTTCTGCCAGCCGAGGGTCCGGCGCCGAGGGCGTCGTAGCCGAGACGTCGTCGGCTATCCGATGGCCTGATCGGTGTGGACGTACTCGGGATCTGATTCGTCCCGGATGGACAGTCGCCATCGGCAGCAGACGTGATCCTTGCTGACCCGTGGTGGGATGGCCAGGATCTCGACCTTCATGTTCGGGTTGTACATCTTTGCGGTCTCGATGATCGAGGCGGGACAAGTCACGTGAGCGGACTTCTCCGCGATGTCGGGGCGGCCCATCGACTCCCACTGGTCGACCTGGATGCACTTGTTGAACGTCATGATGCCGACGTCGGCCTCCGGCATCTCGAACGTCAGGTCGAAGGCCTTCCCCGGAAACGACGAGGCATCGACCTGGATGTCCTTCATGAACGCCTCGACCGTGCCGTCCCCGACCTTCATCCATCGTGCCTTGAGGTCGCGCACCGCGGGCAGCACCTTTTGGCTCCACAGGTCCCACTGGATGTCGAACATGGCGTCCAGCCCGTAGCGGATCACGATGTCCCCGGCCCACCCCTCGATGGCGGTGAGCAGGTATTCGTGGCTGCCCAGCGCCCACCTGACGAGCTTCTCCTTCGGGAGGTCGACACCGGCCGACTCGGCCCGGAACGGGTTGATGGTCACGACGCCGCCGTCCTCGCTCCGGGCCGTCACCTCGCTGGTCACCTCCGCGAGCAATGCCTCGGCTTCGTCGGTCGTGCTGTCCATCCACTCCTCGAACATGGGGAGTAGCTGCGGCAGCACGATGGTCTGCCACGCCTCCGTCTGGATCTCTGTCATCAGATCGTGGCCGTAGCGCCTGGCGACCTCGTCGGCCCACGCTTCGACGCACACCCGGTAGTACTCGTCGCTCATCGCGATCATGTTGACGAGGGCTTGATTCGAAAAGTCGGAGAACCGAAGATCGGCCTTGAACGGTCCGCTGTAGTCGGGGAGCTCGTCGCTCGAGTCGACGCTGATCTGCGCCCGCGTATCGGGGCCGGTCGGCTTGTGCATGCCGGGCGGATCGACCACCGGGAACTTCGTGAAGTTGTGCAGGTCGACCGGGATGTCCAGCGGGGTCGCCTGCTGGTGCTCCTCGTAGTCCGCGCCGACCTTCCGGACCTCGAGGACCTTCTCGATCGTTTCGTCGGATTCGGTCATCACGGGTCTCCTTGGGGTCGGGGGCCCTCGGACCGGCGGTCCGGGGAGCAGGCGCCTCGCAGGCTAGTCGATCGGCTAGCCTCCGGCCACCGGGGCGTCTCACGACTACCCGGGCTCCGGAGACCCCTTGTCGGACGGGAGATCGTCGGAGCGGAGCCCGAAGGTCAGCGGTCCGGCTTGGGAGGCCAGCACCGCGACCCGGGGGCGGGGGAGCTCGGGGTGGAGTTCCGCGGCGGTGACCAAGGCGTCGTCGGGATCCCACGCCTCGACCGCCTCGGCCACGAAGTCGAAGCGCCCCATCCTCCCCCAGGTGACGATGAATCGGTGGGGTCCGGTCACACCTGAATCGTAGCGACCCGCCTTCTGGGCGGAGCCTGGATCACCCGGTCCGGCGAGTGTAGGGAACGGCGAAATCGCAGTCCGGCACGCCGTCCTTCGTCCGTGGTGGCGGTGCGAGGTGGGTGATGCGAATTCCCAGAGTGGCGGGCTCGAACCCTCGTTCCTCACCCCACTCGTGCAGAGATTCGACGACGAGCTGCCACTGGACGGCACTCGGCTGGCCTCCCGGACCGATGTCGACGAACGCCTCGCTGTGAGCCGGCTCGGTGCGCAGGGTCAGTTCGGGGAACTGTGCAGCCAGAACCGCGGCCTGGTCGTCGGGTACCGGTCGGCACCATTCGAGCGGCCCGTCGCTGTCGTCACTGACCTCGCCCCAGTAGATGCAGAAGACGGCGCCCGCCCGTCCCTCCATGAGAGGAAGCGTGCGCTCCTTCAGGAGCCCGATGAACTCCTTGCCCAGGGCCCACGCGCCCGCCCATCCCTCGACGTTGCGTTTCAGGCACAGCAGACTGCGGCTGGGAATCTCTCTCGTCCCCACCTCGTACATGACGGACCTCGTTCCGCGTAGTCGTGTGACGATCGCGTCGGCCAGGTCCCGTCGGGCAGCGTGCTCGGTCTCCACACCCGACCAGTAGTCGGCGATCCGATCGGCGGCCAGTTTCGGCTCCAGGTCGATGACCACCTTGATCTCGGCGAGGGGGATCCCGAGTTGGCGCAGCCCGGCGATCAGGCGTGCCTGCTCGATCTGGTCGGTCCCGTAGGACCGATAGCCGGTGGCTGCGTCCACCCGAGCGGGGGGCAGCAGACCCATCTCGTCGTAGAGGCGCAGGGCCTTTGGTGACAGGCGGGAGCGACGAGCGAACTCACTGATGCTCATTGGCTCCATGACCGTCTCCTTCGTTCGCGGAGTGATTCCCCGTTACGACCAGTGTGCGGGTTCCCCCAAGGTCAAGGTCAAGGTCAAGGTCAAGGTCAAGGTCAAGGTCAAGGCATTCGTCTCCCGAGGCGGCGTCAGCCGATGGTGTCGTTGCGGAAGACCTCGCCGCCCTTCATGACGAAGCAGACCGACTCGGTCATGGCGATGTCGGCCAGCGGGTCGCCGGGGACGGCGATGATGTCGGCCAGGAGCCCTCGGGCGAGGCGGCCACGGTCGTCGACCTCGATCAGCTCGGCGGCGACCGTGGTGGCCGCGTGGATGGCCTGGGCCGGGGTCATGCCCCGGTCGACCAGGGCCACGAGCTCCTTGGCGTTGCGACCGTGGGGGATGGCGGGGGCGTCGGACCCGCAGGCGATCCGGGCGCCGCGCCGGATGGCGTTCGAGATGGTCTGCCTGGCCCGGGGGAAGACCTCGGCCGCCTTGGCCTGGAGCTCGGGTGCGGCGTGGGACGTGTCCATGCCGTCGGCCAGATACGTGGTGGCGACCAGGAACGTCCCCCGTCCGACCATCAGGTCCACCGTGTCGTCGCTCATCAGCGACCCGTGCTCGATGCAGTCGATCCCGCACTCGATGGCGGTCCGGACGGCCTCGTCGCCGTGGCAGTGCGCGGCTACCAACAGGCCGGCCCGGTGGGCCTCGTCGACGATGGCCTCGAGCTCCTCGGTGGAGTACTGGCGGGCGCCGGCCGGCCCGGTGTGGGACATGACCCCGCCCGACGCGCTGACCTTGATGACCCGTGCCCCGTACTTGATCTGGTAGCGGACCGCCTTGCGCACCTCGGCGACCCCGTCGGCGATTCCCTCCTCCACGGTGAGCGGCAGCACGTGGGGCGCGTAGGCCTGGAACATGGTCGGGTCGAGGTGGCCCCCGGTGGGACTGATGGCATGACCGGCCGGGATGATGCGCGGGCCGTCGACCCACCCGCGTTCGATGGCCGTCATCAGGGCCACGTCGAGGAGCAGGCCGCCCGTCTGGACGAAGAGTCCCAGGTTCCGCACCGTGGTGAATCCGGCCCGCAGCGTCCTTCGGGCATTGGCCGCCGCACGGAGCGTCTTCATGGCCGGGTCCTCCTGCAGCGGAACGAGCGGGCTGGCGTGGTGGGAGCCACCCATCGCCAGGTTCACCTCCATGTCCATGAGGCCAGGGAGAAGGGTGACGTCGCCGAGGTCGGTCGTCGTCGCGTCGGTCGGGATCGACGTGGGGGAGACCTCGGTGATGCGCCCCTCGTGGACGAGCAGGCTGCCGGGCTCGACCAGGGCGTCGCCCGACGCATCGAGCATCCGAGCGCCGACCAGGTGGACGGGCGGCTGGGGGGTGCGGCTTGGGGCCATGGCTGCTCCTTCGAGGCGTCCGGTGCCGTCCCGGCGTCGCGGCTACGGGATATCCGGAATTCGTGACCGACGTTACCGCAGGTCGCAACCGGAGGACGGCGGACGACCACGTCCGGGAGCCCGGCCCCGGCCCTCACCGCTCCGGAGTTGAGAACGTAGTTCTCACACCGACTGGTATGGTCGGACGGGTGAAGGCCGCGCCTGTCCCCGAGCCTGGACCGCCGGGTTCGAGCGGGCACCGTGGCTGACGTCGACGGGGTGGCGCGCCGCCACGCCTTCCACCCGCTGCAGGTCAAGCAGATCGTCCGGGAGACCGACGACACCCGGTCGTTCGTGCTGGACGTTCCGCCCGACCTCGTCGGGACCTACCGCTACCGACCGGGACAGTTCTGCACGTTCCGGGTGAGGATCGGCACCGAGGATCTGTTCCGTTGCTACTCGATGTCGAGCGCCCCGGACACCGACCCCGACCTGGCCGTCACGGTCAAGCGGGTACCGGGGGGCGCGGTGTCCAACTGGTTCAACGACGACCTGTCGGTCGGTGACACGGTCGACACGTCGCCACCCTCGGGTGCGTTCTGTCTGGGGGACGGCGATGGACGTCCGGTGGTCGCCTTCTGCGGGGGCAGCGGGATCACCCCGGTGCTGTCCATCGCCAAGTGTGCGCTGGCCTCCACCATCCGCCCGGTCCGACTCTTCTACGCCAACCGGGACCCGGACTCGATCATCTTCGACGAGGCGCTGGCCGACCTCGAGTCACGGGCGCAGCAGCGGTGCACCGTGGTGCGGCACGTCGACTCGGTGAGCGGGTACCCGGCGCCGGAGGCCGTCTCCCAGTTCGTCGGGGGCGTCGTCGACGCCGAGTTCTTCGTCTGCGGGCCCGGACCGTTCATGGAGCTGGTCGAGCGGACCCTGCTCGGAGCCGGGGTGTCACCCGGGGACATCCGCATCGAGCGCTTCGAGACCCCGGACCCCGGCGCCGGCGCCGACGTGGCCACCGACGGCCCGGCACCGGCGACGATCGTGCTGCACCTCGAGGGGCGGCGCCACGAGATCGACTACCACCCGGGGGACACGGTCCTCGAGACCGCACGTCGTGCCGGCCTCGCCGCCCCCTACTCGTGCGAGTCGGGGAACTGCGCCACCTGCATGGCACTGCTCCACGACGGGACGGTCGCCATGCGGGCGAACAACGCCCTGACCCCGGACGAGGTGGCGGAGGGGTGGATCCTGACCTGCCAGTCGGTGCCCACCAGCCCCTCGATCCGGATCGAGTACGAGCCGCTCTGACCGGGCGACCCCGACCGGGACACGGTGCCGGTTGGGGCGGGGTAGGTTCTGCACAAGCGATAACCACATTCTCGGAGGGCGCCATGCTCGGTATCAACGATCTAGTCCTGATCAGCGTCGACGACCACATCATCGAGCCCCCGGACCTCTTCGTCCACCATCTCGACGCCAGGTACCTGGACCGGGCGCCCAAGCTGGTGCGCAACGACGAGGGGTCCGACGTGTGGACCTTCGGCAAGGTCGTGATGGAGACGGCCGCCCTCAATGCGGTCGCCGGCCGGCCCCGAGAGGAGTACGGCCTCGAGCCCCAGAGCCTCGACGAGGTCCGGCCCGGCTGTTACGACGTCGACGAGCGGGTCCGGGACATGGACGCCGGCGGTGTGCTCGCATCGATGAACTTCCCGTCGTTCCCGACGTTTACGGCCCGCGTGTTCGCCTCGGACGACCCGGACCTGTCGCTCGCCCTGGTGCGGGCCTACAACGACTGGCACATCGACGAGTGGTGCGGCGCCCACCCGGGGCGGTTCATCCCGATGGCCGTGCCGGTCATCTGGGACCCGGAGCTGACGGCCGAGGAGATCCGGCGGACGGCGGCCAAGGGCTGCCACTCGCTCAGCTTCACCGAGAACCCGGCGGCGCTCGGCTATCCCAGCTTCCACGACGAGTACTGGGACCCGGTGTGGCGGGCGTGCTGCGACACCGGGACCGTCCTCTCCATCCACCTCGGGTCGTCGGGGCGTCTGTCGATCCCGGCCATCGACTCCCCGCCCGACGTGATGATCACCCTCCAGCCCATGAACATCCAGTCCGCGGCGGCCGACCTGCTGTGGTCCCGGGTCCTCAAGAACTTCCCCCAACTCCGCGTGGCCCTGTCCGAGGGCGGCACCGGATGGGTCCCGTACTTCCTCGACCGGATCGACCGGACGTACGAGATGCACCACGCATGGACCCTGCAGGACTTCGGCGGACGCCTGCCGTCGGAGGTGTTCCGGGAGCACTTCCTCACCTGCTTCATCAGCGATCCGGTGGGGGTGGAGCTCCGCGACCGGATCGGCGTCGACAACATGGCGTGGGAGGCGGACTACCCGCACAGCGACTCCATGTGGCCCACCGCCCCCGAGGAGCTGCACGCGGTGTTCGTGGCCAACGACGTGTCCGACGCCGAGATCGCCAAGATGACCCACGAGAACGCCATGCGGTGGTACTCCTTCGACCCATTCACCCACATGCCCAAGGCCGAGTCGACGGTGGGCGCCCTGCGCAAGCGGGCCGCCGGCCACGACGTGTCGGTGATGTCCCGCAGCACCCGGGTCCGGACGCCGGACGAAAAGCTCGAGGGCTTCCGCAAGCGGGCGGAGCGGGCGATGGCGGCCGAGGGCCGCTGACCCGGCCCGGTGCTACGGGGTGCCGGGCGGACCGTCCACGGTATTCGCCCGCATCCAGTCACCCAGGGCGGCACCGGCGTCGAGCACGTGCGCCTCGGCGATCGTGCGGGCTGCCGCCGGGTCACCGCGGCCGATGGCGTCGAGCAACTCGGCGTGGTCGGCCCGGCTCCGCCGGCCCTGTTCGGGGAACAGGGTGAAGTAGCTGACCGGGACCACCCGTACGGCCTGGCGAAGATAGGTGAGGAGGCGGGGGGAGCCGGCGGCCAGGTTGACGGCACGGTGGAACCGCCGGTTGGCGTCGACCACGTCCCCGTCCTCGGTCACCGCCGCAGCCAGCCGGTGCAACTCGTCCAGCTGGGGTCCGGTGATCCTGCTGGTGGCCCACTCGGCGGCCTTTCCGGCCAGGGCGGCCAGGACGGCGAAGTTGTCCACGGCGTCCTCGGGGGTGATGCCGACGACGGTGATGCCGCTCCGCGGGGTGACGGTGACCAGGCCCTCGTAGGAGAGCTCGAGCAGCGCTTCGCGCACCGGGGTCCGGCTGATGCCGAACTCCTCGGTGATCTCGTCGAGATCGAGGCGGTCGCCGGGACGGAGCCGACCGGTCAGCACGCGGTCCCGCAGCTCGCGGGCGGCGCGGGAGCGGACGGTCCCGCCGATCGATTTGAAATCTGACATATCACATTCTATATTTCATAGGCCGTCCGCGGTCAACGACCGGTCAACGAGAGCAGTGGTGGTTCCGATGAGGCAGATGTCGCTCGTGGGGTTCATGCAGGCGGGAAACGCCACCGTCTACGCCGGGTCGTGGCGCCATCCGGCCACCGAGCACGGGTTCCTGCAGGCCAGCTACTACGAGAAGCTCGGCCGCACCCTCGAAGAGGGCTGCTTCGACATGATGTTCTTCGACGACCGCCTGGCCATGCCCTCCATCTACGGCGGTTCGGTGGTCGAGGCGGTGCGCCACGGCGCCCGACCGGTCAAGCTCGACCTGAGCGTCGTGCTGGGCGTCATCGCCGGCGCCACCCGGTCGATCGGCCTGGGTGCCACCTACTCGACGACCTACTACTCGCCCTTCCACGTCGCCCGCACCTTCGCCACCCTCGACCACCTCACCGGGGGCCGGGCGGCCTGGAACGTGGTCACCTCGGTGAACGACAGCGAGGCGCAGAACTACGGCGTCGACCAGGTCCTGGCCCACGACACCCGCTACGACCGGGCCGACGAGTTCCTCGAAGCCACCACCGGATTGTGGGACTCGTGGGAGGACGACGCCCTCATCCTCGACCGGGCCGCCGGCATCTTCGCCGACCCGGACAAGGTCCACGAGCTCAACTACGACGGCGAGTGGGTGAAGGTGCGCGGGCCCCTGACCGTGCCGCGGACGCCGCAGGGACGGCCCGTCCTCCTGCAGGCCGGATCGTCGGGGCGCGGGAGGGAATTCGCGGCACGGTGGGCCGAGGTCATCTTCACCGGTGACCCCAGCATCGAGGTGGCCCGGGCCCACTTCGCCGATCAGAAGCAACGGATCGCCGAGAGCGGACGGGATCCCGACTCGGTCAAGATGCTGCCCATGGCCTACACGGTGCTGGGGGAGTCCACGGCCCAGGCCCACGAGCGCGAGCAGATGTTCCTCGACGACTTCGTGGACCCGATGGCCTCGCTGACCCTGCTGTCCGAACTCATGAACTACGACTTCTCCGGACTGTCGCTCGACATGCCGATCACCGACGAGCTCATCGAGTCGGTGTCGGGCATCCGAGGACTGGTCCAGAACCTCCGCGCCCACATCGGCGGGACCATCACGCTGGGCGACCTGGCCGGGCACCGGGCCACCCTGCTGCAGGGCCCCCGCTTCGTCGGTACCGGCTCGGAGGTGGCCGACCAGATGGAGGAGTGGTTCGACTCCGGCGCCTGCGACGGGTTCGTCGTGGCTGCCACCCACAGCCCCGGCGCCTACGAGGACGTGGTGCGCCTGGTGGTACCCGAGCTCCAACGGCGCGGCGTGTTCCGGGACAGGTACACCGGTGGCACCCTGCGCGACAACCTCGGGCTCGCCCGTCCCGACTGCGGCGCCCATGGCTGATCCGGCGGGACCGCTGGCCGGGCTCCGCGTCGTCGACGCCGCCACCCTGGTCGCCGGTCCGATGGTGGCCACCATGCTCGGCGAGTTCGGGGCCGACGTGGTCAAGGTCGAACAACCCGGTGTCGGCGACCCCCTGCGGACGTGGGGCCCGGCCAAGGACGGCATCGGTCTCGTGTGGAAGAGCGTCAGCCGAAACAAGCGCTGCGTCACCCTCGACCTCCGCCGGCCCGAGGGACAAGAGGTCCTCCACCAGCTGCTCGACGTGACCGATGTGCTCGTCGTCGGCAACCGTCCGAGCGCCCTCGAGCGCTGGGGCCTCGACTACGAGTCGGTCCACGCCCGCCACCCGCGCCTGGTGATGCTCCACGTCAGCGGCTACGGCCGGGGCGGACCGGCCAGTGACCGGCCGGGGTTCGGCACCCTGGCCGAGGCCATGAGCGGGTTCGCCCAGGTGGTGGGGCAACCTGACGGACCCCCGACCCTCCCACCGTTCATGCTGGCCGACGGGGTCGCCGCCCAGGCGGCGACCTGGGCGGTGATGATGGCCCTCTACCACCGCGATCTGCGGGGCGGGCCGGGACAGCTCGTCGACGTCAACCTGGTGGAGCCCCTGGCACGACTCATCGAGTCGTCGACGCTCGCCTTCGACCAGCTCGGCACCGTCGCCGGACGCGTGGGCAACCACCTGCCGGCCAGTGCGCCGCGCAACGCCTACCTCACGGCCGACGGCAAGTGGGTGGCCATCTCCAGCGCCTCGGCCAACATCGTCGTGCGGGTCTTCCGCTGCATCGGCCGCCCGGATCTGGCCGAGGACCCCGACTACGTGGAGCCCCTCGGCCGCCAGGAGCGGGGGACGGAGATCGACGCCATGGTGGCCGAGTGGATCGCGGCGCGCGACCTCGACGAGGTGATGGAGGTGTTCCTCGCCGCCGACGTGGCCGCCGCCCCCGTCTACGACGCCGGACAGCTCCTCGGCGACGAGCACCTGCGTTCGCGGGGGACCTTCCCGCGGATCGACGACCCCGACCTGGGACCGGTCCGGGTCCAGGCGCCGCTGGCCCAGCTGTCGGAGACCCCCGGGCACATCGACCACCTCGGCCAGGACCTCGGTGCCGCGAACGACGCCGTCTACGGTGGGCTCCTCGGCTTCACCCCCGACCGCATCGCCGGCCTGGCGGCGGCCGGCGTCATCTGACCACGCACGCAGACGGAGGCATCCCGTGTACGAACCCCGAGCCCGACGCTCCGAACTGGCCACCCCGGCCAGCAGCGAGCGCATGTGTGCCAAGGCACCGACCTCCGGCGCTGATCTCGTGTTCCTCGACCTGGAAGACGCGTGCGCCCCGTCGGTGAAGGAGTCCTCACGGGCGATCGTCGTCGAGGCCCTGGTCGGACAGGACTGGGGACGGGTCGTCCGGGCCGTCCGGGTCAACGGACTGGACACCCCGTGGTGTCACGACGACGTCGTCGAGGTGGTCACCGGCGCCCGCGACGCCCTGGACGTGATCATCGTGCCCAAGGCGCGACGGGCCCGGGACGTGTGGTGGTTCGACGTCCTGCTCACCCAGCTGGAGGCCAAGCTCGGCCTCACCCGGCGCATCGGGCTCGAGGTGCTGA
Source organism: Acidimicrobiales bacterium (assembly GCA_050014755.1). GTDB lineage: Bacteria > Actinomycetota > Acidimicrobiia > Acidimicrobiales > RAAP-2 > Bog-756. Next base: position 839 of record JBEKCS010000075.1, on the reverse strand, counting down.
TCGAGGAGGCCGAGGGCCTGTCCAACGCCGCCCAGATCGCCCGTTCGAGCGACCGCCTCGAGGCCATCATCTTCGGGGCCGGTGATCTGTCCGCCTCCCTGCACGCCAGGGTGGACGGGAACTTCGACCCGGTGGGGGAGTACCCGGGGGATTTCTGGCATCATGCCCGGGTGCAGATCCTGGCCGCCGCCCGGGCCGCGGGCATCGACGCCATCGACGCCCCCTACCCGGCGTACCAGGACCCGGAGGGCTACCGGCGCTCGGCCACCCACGCCAGCCTCCTGGGCTACGACGGGAAGTGGGCCATCCACCCCGGCCAGGTCCCCATCGCCAACGACGTCTTCGCTCCCACCGAGGCGGAGGTCGACGACGCCGAGGAGTCGATCGCCGCCTACCGTGCCTCCGAGGCCGAAGGCATCGGGGCCATCGGTCGGGACGGCCGACTGGTGGACGCCGCCCACATGAGGCTGGCCGCCAACGTGCTGCACAAGGCCGCACTCCACGCCTCCGAGCGGACCGGTCCGTGACCGGCCACGCGGGGCCGTCGCCGACCTACCGGGTCGTCCAGTGGGCGACGGGCAACATCGGGACGCGTGCGCTTCGGGCCGTCATCGAACACCCCCGTCTCGACCTGGTGGGGGTGCGGGTCACCAGTCCCGACAAGGTGGGGCGTGACGCCGGGGAACTGTGCGGGCTGGAGCCGGTCGGCGTGGCCGCCACGGACCGACTCGACGACGTCCTGGCCCTCGCACCGGACTGCGTGCTCTACATGCAGCAGGGCTACGACGTCGACGTGCTGTGCGCACTCCTCGGGGCGGGGGTCAACGTCGTGACCACCA
>JBEKCS010000074.1:0-18969 GCA_050014755.1 Acidimicrobiales bacterium | reverse complement strand
GATCTCGTCGGTGATGTGGGGGATCACCTGCACGGTCTTGCCCAGGTAGTCGCCTCGGCGCTCCTTGGCGATGACCGACGAGTAGATGCGGCCGGTGGTGGCGTTGGACCCCTTGTGGAGGTTCTCGTCGATGAACCGCTCGTAGTGTCCGAGGTCGAGGTCGGTCTCCCCACCGTCCTCGGTCACGAAGACCTCGCCGTGCTCGAACGGGTTCATGGTGCCCGGGTCGACGTTGATGTAGGGGTCGAGCTTGCACATGGTGACCTTCAGGCCACGGCACTTGAGCAGTCGCCCGAGCGACGATGCGGTGAGCCCTTTGCCCAACGAGGAGGACACCCCCCCGGTGAAGAAGACGTACTTGGTCTCTCGCTTGTCGACGTCGAGGCCGTTCACATCGGGCACGGGTCGAGGCTACCGGACACGGCGGTGCGGGGGTGCGGACCCCGCTCCCTCACCGGGGGGAGCGCCTCGTGGGGCCCCGCCCGCCGAGGAGCTCGGTGGCATGGCGTCGTGCCGCGTCGCTGTCGGGACTCCCCGACAGCATCCGGCTGATCTCGACGACGCGCCCGTCGGCGTCGAGCACGGCGACCTCGGAACGCGTGCGCCCGTCGGCCTCCACCTTGCGGACACCGATCTGGTGATCGGCCTGGGCCGCCACCTGGGCCAGGTGGGTGACCACCAGTACCTGGGCGTAGTGCCCGAGCCCGGCCAGGGCCGTCCCGACCGCGGTGGCCGCGGTCCCGCCCACGCCGGCGTCCACCTCGTCGAACACCAGCACCCCGGGGGCATCGGTCAGGGCCAGGCGCACGGCGAGCATCGTCCGCGACAGTTCGCCCCCCGACGCCGCCTTGGCCAGGGGTAGGGCCGGCTCGCCCGGGTTGGCAGCCAGTTCGAACGTCACGTCGTCCGCACTCCCCTCGCCTTCCACCCGGATGGCGAAGCGGGCCGACGGCATGGCCAGATCGTGGAGGGTCGCCTCGATCTCCGACGCCAGCACCGGCGCCACCCGCCGTCGATCCCGGGCCACCACCGCGGCTGCGGCGGCCACGTCGGCCCGGGCCCGAGCCACCTCCCCGTCCAGGGCCGCCGCCCGCCCGGCGGCCTCGGCCAGCGCCGCCAGTCGGACCCGCCCGGTGTCGGCGAAGGCGAGCACGTCGTCGAGGGTCGACCCGTACTTGCGGATCAGCTCGTGGATCAGCTGGCGGCGGGCCCGGACCTGGTCGAGTCGCTCGGGATCGTCCTCCCACGTCTCCACGACGGAACGGAGCTCGACGGCCAGGTCGCCGAGCTCGGCCATGGCATCCCGGACCCGCCGGTCGAGCGCCTCGAGCGGCCCCAGCCCGGCCAGGGCCGCCGACGCCTCGGCCAGGCGGTCGACCGCACCCGGTCCCTCGGGTCCGTCGTCCGACCCGGCCAGCGCGGACAGGGCCGCGGCGGCGGCCGAGCGGTGGGCGGACGCCTCGGCCAGGCGGTCCTCCTCGGCCTCGAGCACCTCGTCCTCGTCGGGCCCGGTGAGCGCCGCACGGTCGATCTCGTCGACCTGGTAGCCCACCAGTTCGGCCTCACGGGCCCGCTGTGCCGCGTCGCCGCCGAGGCCTTCCGCTTCGCGCAGGAGCCCGGCGAGGCGACGGCGTGCATCCTCGAGTGGACCGGTGTCGACGGCCCCGAATGCGTCGAGCGCCCGACGTTGGGCCTCGGGGACGACCAGCGTCCGGTGCTGGTGCTGGCCGTGCAGCTCGATCAGGCCGGCCGCCGCCTCGGCCAGCGCGCCGACCGGCACCGCCCGACCGTCGACCCACGCCCTGGAGCGCCCCTCGCGGGCGACCGATCGGGCCAGGACGATCTCGTCGGTCCCGTCGACGTCGACGAACCGGCCCTCCACGTAGGCCTCCTCGGCCCCGGCGCGGACCACGGCGGGGTCGCCCCTGGCGCCGAGGAGGAGGCCCAGTGCACCGACGAGGAGGGTCTTGCCGGCGCCCGTCTCGCCGGTGAGCGCGGTCATCCCCGGCCCGAGCCCCACCGTGACGTCGTCGATCACCCCGAGGTCGCGCACGTGGAGCTCGGCCAGCATGCGACCCATCGTGTCCCTACCGGTCGGCCAGATGGAACTTCGCCCGCAGGATGGCGTGGAAGTCCCGCGAACCGAAGGTCACCAGCCGGGCCGGACGGGGGCCCTCGCTGCAGTCGACGGTGGCTCCCGGCTCCAGGGTCGACACGGTGAGCCCGTCGACCACCAGCACCGCCGGGCGGGGCCCGAGGATCTCGAGGTGGACGCGTTGGGTGGGGTCGAGGACGAGGGGGCGGTCGAACAGCATGTGGGGGGAGACCGGTGTGAGCACGATGGCCCGCAACCGGGGCGACAGCAGCGGGCCCCGAGCCGAGAGGTTGTACGCGGTGGAGCCGGTGGGGGTGGACATGAGGAGGCCGTCCGCGGCATAGGTGACGAAAGGCCGGCCGTCGATCGACGCTGCCACCCGGACGGTGTGGCCGGGGACGGTCTTCTCGACGGTGGCCTCGTTGAGGGCGGCCACCTGTGCCGCCACCGTCCCGTCGGCGTGGCGGACGTCGACGGCGAGCGTCATCCGCTCCTCGACCTCGTAGCGCCCGTCCAGGAAACGGGCGAGGGCGTCCTCCAGACCACTCGGCTCGATCTCGGCGAGATAGCCGAGGAGTCCGAGGTTCACCCCCATGACCGGTACCGACTCGGCCAGGGCGCAGTCGACGGCACGGAGCAGGGTCCCGTCCCCTCCGAGGCTGACCACGAGGTCGGCGCCGTCCACGTCCACCGTGCCGTCTTCGTCGACCGCGGTCCGCACCTCGTGGCCACGGGAGACGAGCCACTCGGACGCCCGTTGGGCCAGCGCCGCGGCCTCGGGCCGTGTCGGATGGACGAACAGGACGAACCGGGCCACCGGCTCAGGCTCCCGGATCGCGCGGGGCCGGATCGGCCTCGCGGGGATGGGCCTCGCGGGGATGGGCCTCGGTCACGGCCCCGTCGAGCATCAGGGCCGGGGAGGAGGTCGGGACCGGGCCGGCGTAGCCCTGCGTCCGGGCGTGCAGCAGGAACTCGACGTTGCCGGAATGGCCGGTGAGCGGGGACGGCATGGCCCCCATGATGACTGCTCCGGCGGCCTCGAGCGCGGTTGCCACCTCGCCGAGTGTCCGACGGTGGACCTCGCGGTCCCGGATCACGCCCCGTCCACGGGATGCCTCCGCCCGACCGGCCTCGAACTGGGGCTTGACCAGGACGACCAGTGGAGCTCCGGGGACGGCCACGTCGCCGGTGAGCACGGGGACTGCCCGGGTCGCGGAAATGAAGGAGAGATCGGCCACGATCAGGTCGACCGCCACGCCGCCCACCGAGTCGAGGGTGACGTCGCGGATGTCCAGTCGCTCGAGGTTCACCACGCCCGGATGGGAGCGCAGCATCGGGTGGAGTTGGCCGTGGCCGACGTCCACCGAGACGACCTGGGCGGCACCGGCCTGGAGGAGGCAGTCGGTGAATCCCCCGGTCGACGCGCCGGCGTCGAGGGCCCGCAGTCCGGTCGGGTCGACCGCGAAGCGCTCGAGCGCTGCCCGCAGCTTCTCTCCTCCACGGCTGACGTAGCGAGGAGGGTCGCCCAGCAGTTCGACGGGTTCCGCCGCGGACACCAGCCGGGCCGGCTTGTCGGCCACCGAGCCCGAGACCAGTACGACACCCCGTGCGATGAGCTCGACCGCCTGCGGCCGGCTGTCGGCCAGCTTGCGAGCGACCAGCACCCTGTCCAGGCGCTGGCGGACGGGCGAACTCAGTCGGCCGACCCTTGCACGGTGCCGGGCGCCTCCGTCGCGGCCGGGGCGGCCGTGGTGGCCGTGGCCTTCTTGGCCGGAGCCTTCTTGGCTGCCGTCTTCTTGGCGGCGGTCTTCGTGGTCGGGGTCTTCTTGGCCGCGGTCTTCGTGGTCGGGGTCTTCTTCGTGGCCGGGGCCTTCTTGGCCGCGGTCTTCGTGGCCGGAGCCTTGTCGGTCCGCCCGAGGAGCACCGCGACCTGGTTGGCCAGATCCTCCAGGTTGGCGATGCCGACGGCGCCGAGCTGGCGGGACACCTCGGACCGGATGTGGGTCACGATGACCTCGGTGCCCTGCCGGCTCCGCTCGAGGAGGTCGTCGACCCGGGCCTTCGCATCCCCCCGTTGGAGATCGCCGCTCTGGACCAGTTCGGACACCAGCTCCTCGGCCTTCTTCCGGGTCATGTTGGTGAATGCGACACCTGCGTCGATGTAGCGCTGAATCGAGTCGTTAGTTGCCATGTACCCATCCTACCTGGACTGTTAGCCGGTAGCAAGCATCTTGCAAGCAATGCGCTACCAGAGGGCGTCCTGTTCCATCATCCAACCACCTATCCCAGCACCGTCGCCACCAGTGACACCAGGTCGGAGGCGCGGACCGCCACCGGGCAGGCATCCACCGGGGTCCCGGGTCGGGTGACGCCCGAATCGACCAGGGCGAAGGAGACCCCCAGACGATCGGCCAGCACACCGTCGGTCCCGGGCTGGTCGCCCACCACCACCGCGGTCCCCCCGTCCCCGAGGACGTGACGGCGGATGTACTCGACCATCGGCGGATTCGGCTTACCGGCCACCAGGGGGGCGACCCCGGACGCTGTGGCCACGGCGGCCAGCAACGCGCCGGATCCGGGCAGGAGCCCCTCGGGGGTCGGGTGGGTCGGGTCGCTGTTGGTGGCCACGAGACGCCCGGTCTGTCGGGCCACCGAGGACACCGCGGTCAGTGCCGCGAAGTCGAAGGTGCGACTCCAACCGACGACGGCGGCAGCGGGGGGTCCGTCGCCGTCCATCAGCACGCCGCGGGCCGCTAGTGCCTCGGTCAGGCCGGCTTCGCCCAGCACGTGGACCCGCTCCCCCGGCTCGAGCAGGGACGCGACGACCCGGGCCGAGGTGACCAGGTCCGAGGGTCCGGCATCGATGCCGATCCGGTCCAGTCGGGCCAGCAGCTCGTCGACGGAGGGCGCGGAGTTGTTAGTGGCGTAGACCACCCGTGCGCCCCCGGCACGCAGTGCGGCCACCGCTCCGGCCACATCCCCGATCGGCTCACCGGCGAGCCACATCACGCCGTCGAGATCGATGATCCACACCGACGCCTGGGCCAGCGGGGCGGCGGTCGGGCTCATTCGGGGTCGGGTTCGGCGGCGTCGGTCTCGGCCGACCCCACCTTGGTCCCCTTCCGACGGCGGGTGGACGCGGCCAGCTGGTCGGCGGACTCGAGCGCCCTCGAGATGAGGCCGGACAGCGTCGACAGCTGCTCCTCGGAGCCGGTCGGGACGGCTACCGGCGCGGAACCGTCCGTCGCCACGCCTGCGTCGGCTCCCTCGGGCGACGGGGCCATCGGCCTCGCGCTCAGATCGGCGATCCGCTCGCCGGTCACCTTGGCCGCCCGCTCCCAATAGGAGCGGAACATGCCGATGTCGAAGGCCCCGTCACGGACCCGTGCCTGGTCGAGCAGGCGGGCCGGCGGATTCTTCAGGTCCTTGACCACCCTGACGGCGGCCAGCCCCTTCAGGACGTACCAGGTGGGGTCGTACTCCCACCAGCGGAATCCCTGGCGAACCGATGCGGGCAGGTAGTGGTGGTTGTTGTGCCATCCCTCGCCGCCGGTGATGAGGGCGATCACGAACGAATTCCTGCTGGTGTCCGGGGTGGCGTAGCGGCGGCGGCCGATCACGTGGGCCATGGAGTTCACCAGGAACGTCCCGTGCCACAGCAGCACGGTCGACAGGAAGAACCCGATCAGCAGTCCGCCCCACCCGAAGAACACCAGGCAGGCGATGGCGAGCGCCCAGGGGCCGACCCAGTTGTACTTCTCCAGCAGCCGGAGCTCGGGGAAGGCGGCGAAGTCCTTGATGCCGTCGAGGTCGGTGTCCTTGTACTTGGTGGACAGGATCCAGCCGACGTGGCTCCACCAGAACCCTTCACGCGGCGAGTGCACGTCGCCGTCGACGTCGGTGTACCGGTGGTGGATCCGGTGGTGGCTGGCCCACCACAGCGGGCCCTTCTGGACGGCCGTGGTGCCACCGAAGGCCAGCAGGAACTGGGCCACCCGGCCCATCTTGAAGGTGCGGTGGGAGAAGTACCGGTGGTACCCGGCGGTGATGCAGAACATGCGCACGAAGTAGAGGACCCCGCACAGGACCCAGTCCTGCCACGTCACGCTCACGAAGAAGGCGGCCAACGGCGCCAGATGGACCAGGATGAACGGGATGGCCGATACCCAGTCGGTGCGCACCTCCGCCTCGGCCGCTCCGGGACTGCCTGTGGGTGGGCGGGTGGTCGCGGTCATTGGGAGGGGGCTGTCGTTGCCACGACAACACCGGCAGCCTAGTGGACGTCCGAGCCCACGGGAAGGTTCTGTCACGGATCGTTCGCGCCGGGCCCACCTGGCGGGACGCCCCGGTGGTCGCGTCGCACGGCGGCCGTGGTGTTTCGGTCTTCGCAACGTGCGCACAGTATGCGTACACCGCGGGTTCGAACCACCACTCCCCTCCCCGGTCGAGGGTCGATCCTCCCTAGACCACGTACAGCTCGCCGTTGGCGCCCTTGATGACGGAGATCGGGGTCAGGCCGTAGGTGGCAGGACCCTGGATGACGTCACCGGTCTGGGAGTTGAACTCGGACCCGTGACAGGGGCAGGCGATGATGTCCGCCCGGGACTGGTACGCCACCGTGCATCCGGCATGGGGGCAGACGGCGTCGAAGGCGACGAACTCGTCGGCTGCATGCTGGATCACCAGCGAGGGATCCCCCGTCTTCGGGTCGGTGAACGCGGCCGAGCCGCCGACCGGCACTCCGGACGCCGGGCCGATCGATGTCGACCCCTTCGGGACCCCGGTCGACCCGAAGGTCGGTGTGGTGGCCGCGATCGTGCCACCTCCACTCCCGCCGGACAGCGTGGGCGTGGCCTCGGTGGACGACGAGGCGACGACCCGGCCGACACCCGCCACTGCTCCGGCGATCACGGCGGCGCCGGCGGCGACCAGGCCGATCAGCGCGCCCTTCGAGACGACCTCCCGTCGAGACAGCGCATCCGGTTCGGCTTCGGGGAACCTTGCAGGCTGCCTGGACAGCCAGGTGTCGAGGGCGGGTGCTCCCCCGGCGCCGGCCAGGACCATCGGCATCCATGCGAAGACGAACACGATGTCGGCCCCGGTGAAGTACGGCGACGAGTGGAACGAGATGGCCAGGAACAGGCTGAACGACAGCACCAGCCCTCCCCCGGCGGCGACCCGGGTGAGCAGGCCGAGCAGGGTCCCGATGCCGATCGCCACCTCGCCCAGCGCGATCACCAGCCCGATGGCCGGGGCGGCACCGAGCAGATGACCGAGCAGTGGGCCGATGGGACTGGTGTGGGAGGCACCCATCATCTGCGCGTGGATCGATAGGGGGCTGGTGCTCTTGAGGAAGTTCGGGTTGGACAGTTTCTGGAGGCCGGCATAGAGGAAGGTGACCCCGAGGAAGAGCCGCAACGGTAGGAGGTACCACCCGGGGGCCACCGAGCCGTCGGCCGCCCTCACCTGCCACATCGATCCCGGATCGTCTGCGGCGGGCGGCCCCACGCTCACGTCCGTTCTCCCATGCAGGCGACGATACCTGGTGACCCTGCTGATGGGTCATCGCCGCCGTCGGTCTACGATGACCCGGTGGACCAGACCACAACCACGACGTCGGGCGCTCTCGAGGCGGATGTCGCCACGAGTCGGCCGGGACCCGACCGGCTCATGCGTCGCATGCTGCGGGTGCCCGACGAGCGCCCGCCGATCCCCGAATCCGACACCCACCGGATCTTCGGCGCCTCGATCCTGCTGTCGGCCACACGGTGCCTGCTCAGCTACATCGTGCTCCCCTTCGTCCTCCCGGTCGTCGGGCTGGCCAAGGGTGTCGGTCCGGTCATCGGGATCCCGATCGGGATGCTCGCCCTGACGTTCGACTTCCTCGGCATCCGTCGGTTCTGGTTGGCCGACCACCACCAGCGGTGGCTGTTCTCGGCCATCTATGCCGCCGTCGGTGCCATGGTGCTCACGCTGCTGATCATCGACATCGTCGACCTGGTGACCTGACGCCCTCCCTGGGCGGCCGAGACCTGCGCCGGGCGACTGCTACGGCGTGACGATGGGAAAGCTCGGGTCGGGGGCCGCGGTGACGGCGACGAGGCGGGCGACGACGCCGACGTCTCCCACCTGCCCGACACCGTCGAGACTGCCGCCCATGATGACCCCGAGCATCTGTGCCTTCTCGAGGGTGAGCGTGAGGTCCGCCGGTACGGCGCCCTCCCCCACCACCCGGTGGGTCAGGACCCCGTTGCCCAGCGTCGCCCGATGGGTGACGCCGAGATCGGTGAACCGCCAGTCGATCGTCAGGCGCTCGTCCCACGCCCGTGGCCCGTCGATGCGGATGGCGATGGCGTCGAGCAGCTGCTCGACCGTCAGGGCGGACAACAACTCGAGCGAGCCGACCGTAGGCGGGTTGGCGTCGATCCCGCGGCGCAGCTCGTGGGCGCCCATCAGGTAGAAGTTGCGCCAGGTCCCGTTCTCGCACCCGTAGGCCAGCTGCTCGTAGACGCCGGCCAGACGGTCCTTGGCCATCGCGTGCGCCGGATCGGCGAACACCACGCGATCGAGCAGCTCGGCGGCAAACCGGAGGTCGCCGTCGTCGGCGTAGGCCTGCGCCTTTGCCACCACCGCGTCGGCCCCACCCATGCACTCGACGTAGCGCAGCGACGCCTCGACCGGTGGGTGCTGCCACAGTCGGGCCGGGTTGCCGTCGAACCACCCGAGGTACCGCTGGTAGACGGCCTTCACGTTGTGGCTGACCGATCCGTAGTACCCATGGGTGTGCCAGGCCCGGTCGAGGGCCGGGGGCATCCGGAGGACCTCGGCGGCCTCGGCCCCGTTCAGCCCGGAGTTCATCAGCCGCAGCGTCTGGTCGTGCAGGTAGGCGTAGAGATCACGCTGCAGCGACAGGTACTCGGCCACCCGCTCGGACCCCCAGGTGGGCCAGTGGTGGGACGCGAAGGCCACGTCGCTGTCCCCGACGAAGAGGGTCACGGCCTCGTCCAGGTAGGCCGACCAGACCCGGGCGTCGCGCACCACCGCACCGCGCAGCGTGACGAGATTGTGGAGGTTCCGGGTGGCGTTCTCGGCCATACACAGTGCCCGGCGGTCGGGGAAGTGGAAGTTCATCTCGGCCGGGCACTCGGTCCCCGGCGTCAGCTGGAACACGATCCGCACGCCGTCGAGCACCTCCTCCTGGCCGGTGTGGGTTATGTCGACGGTCGGCGCCACCAGTCCGATCGAACCGGTGGAGGTGGTCATCCCCAGTCCGCAGCCGATCTGACCGGCCGGGCCCTTGTCGAGGGCGGCTCCGTACATGAAGAGGGCCCGGCGGCCCATGGCGACACCGGCATAGACGTTCTCGGAGACGGCCGACTCCATGAATCCGTCCGGGGCCAGGATGGGGACCGGTCCGTCGAGCACGCCGCGGACCCCGCCGAAGTGGTCCACGTGGGCGTGGGTGTAGATGATCGCCGTCACCGGTCGCTCACCACGGTGGGCGCGGTACAGCGCGAGTGCGGCCGCAGCCGTCTCGGCCGAGATGAGCGGATCGATCACGATGACACCGGTGTCGCCCTCGACCAGGGTCATGTTGGAGAGGTCGAGCCCCCGCACCTGGTAGATCCCGTCGCACACGTGGTAGAGGCCCTGGCGGGACACCAACTGTCCCTGGCGCCACAGGCTGGGGTGGGCCGTGTCGGGGCAGTCGGCGTCCAGGAACCCGTACGCGTCGTTGTCCCACACCACCCGGCCCGACGGGTCGGTGACCACGCCCGGTTCGAGGGCACCGAGGAAGCCCCGGTCGGCGTCGGCGAAGTCCTCCCGGTCGTCGAACGGGAGGTCGAAGGGGTGGGCGGTGGCCATGCGCCGAGTCTGGCAGACGGTGCCGCGGCCTACCGTACGCTGGACGCCGCAGTGCCGGCACCCCCGCCGACCCGAGGAGACCCCATGCTCACCATCGGAATCAACCACGTGGCCACCCTCACCAACGATGCCACCCGCCTCCACGCCTTTTACGAGGCGGTCTTCGACGCCGAGGTCGTGCGCGACGCGCCCGAGGTGGAGGGCAACGATGCCGTCCGGCTCTCGATCATCCGGATCGGCCCCTACGCCGAGCTCAACGTGTTCCAGATCGAGGGCAACACCGAAGCCGACCGACAGGTCCCGATGTTCGGGCGTGGGCGCCTCGACCACTTCGCCCTCCAGGCCGCATCGATCGACGCGTTCGAGACGATCCGCGACCGCCTCATCGCCCGGGGGTCGGCCGACTCGTTCGTCACCGACTTCGGTCCCGTGCTCAGCATCTTCTTCCGCGACCCCGACGGGTTGGAGGGCGAGGTCTGCGTGACCAACCCGGATGCGGTGCCCGGTGTGACCCATCCGCCCGGTACGACGGCCGCCCGGTACGTGGTGACCGAGGGCTGACTCCGGCCCTGTCGACACGCGCCGGGCCGCCGGGTGCGTATCCTCGCGTTCGCAACAGGAGGGAGGCGCCGATGTCCGGTGCAGATGCGGTCCAGCACCATGCGACGGAGGAGGCATGGGCGCTGGTCCGGACCATGCTCGACGACATGGCGGCCATGGTCCGGTCCGAGGCCGAAACGGAGCTCGAGCTCGTCGAGGGGTACCGGGTCCTCGGCCGGGTGACCGCACTGTGTGCCGAGCTCTCCCTCGACGTCGACCCCGAGGATCCCTGGTTCTTCTCCATGAACACCGAGGCCCGCCTGGTGGGCGGACCGAATCCCGACGGCGACTACCACCTGGCCATGATCGACGGGTCCCACCGGTACCGGGTCTCGGGGACCCGGGGCACCGTCGTCTACCTGGGGTTCCAAGTGCTGGCCGGGCGTGGGCTCACCCCTCGGCGGATGGCCGCCTACGTGTCCGACCGGGACCTCGCACTCGACAGCGAGGGCCGGTTCGCTCTCGTCCTATCCGCCGCCGAGCCCGCGGCGTCGGAGCTCGCGGGCGCCACCTGGGTACCCATCCCCGACGATGCCTCCGCCGTCGTCGTGCGCCAGTACGTGGCCGACCGGGGCAGCGAGGAGCCGGCCGGCATGGCCATCGAGTGCCTCGACGACGTCGGAGGGCCGCCCCTCCCGACCGACCAGGCCATCGGCGAACAGCTCACGGCCATGGCCTGGACCATCGCCAAGCTGATGACCCTCCACCACACGGTGCTGCCCGAGGCGGTGGACCAGCCGAACCGGTTGTTCACCGCCGATGCCGACGCGCTCGGGGGCGAGAACACCACACCGGACAACCTCTACGCCCTCGGCACCTTCCGACTGGCCGACGACGAAGCACTGACCGTCGAGTTCACGCCGCCCGGCAGCCGCTACTGGAGCGTGACGGTCGAGAACATCTGGCACGAGTGCTTCGACTCCCGACGGCGCCGGACCTCGGTCACCAGTGCCGGTGCGTCCGTCCGACCGGACGGAACCGTCCGCATCGTGGTGGCGGCGTCACCACCTCCATCGGCGGACGACGGCACGACGGTGTGGCTCGACACGGGAGGCCGTCACCGCGGGTTCGTCGTCGTGCGCTGGCTCGACAACCCGGCCGCCCCCGAGGTCCGGACCTCGGTACGTGCCGTCGGTGAGGCCTGAGTCCGTGGCCGCCGGGGCGGTGGGGTCAACCGGGTTCGACGCCGACGCTCTGGTCGAGGCGGCGTCGACGGCGACCGGACTGTCCGACCTTGGCGAGCCGACGTGGAGCGAGGGACTCGACCGCCTCCTCGACGACCTGGCCGGACCGGCCCGGCTCAACGATCTCGGGCGCACGATCGTCGAGACCGAGGTGGCGACCTATCTCGGCAACCGCATGGCGATCCTGGCGTGGCGGGCGACCCATCCCGACGTGGCCGGCGGCGCGATCACCCGTCCCGTGGTCATCGTGGGCCAGCCCCGTACCGGCACCACCATCCTCTACGACCTCATGGCCCAGGACCCGGCCAACCGTGCTCCGCTGACCTGGGAGGTCGACCGTCCCTGTCCACCCCCCGAGACCTCCACCTTCGACAGCGACCCGCGCATCGACGAGGCCGAGGCCATCGCCGCCATGCCCGACCTGATCATCCCCGGCTTCACCGACTTCCATCCGCTCGGGGCGCGCCTGGCCCAGGAGTGCGTGCGGATGACCGCCGGGGACTTCCGGTCGATGATCTTCCCCACCCAGTACGACGTGCCGGAGTACGACCGGTGGTTGCTCCACGACGCGGACATGGCCCCCGCCTACCGGTGGCACCGGATCTACCTCCAGCACCTGCAGAGCCGCCACGCCGGGGAGCGCTGGCTGCTCAAGTCGCCCGCCCATCTGTGGAGCCTCGCCGCCTTGATGGCGGAGTACCCGGACGCGGTGGTCGTCCAGACCCACCGCGATCCGGTCCGGGTCATCGCCTCGATCAGTGCACTGGTCGCCCTGTTGCGCTCCATGTCGAGCGACCACGCCACGGTGCCCCGGGCGGCGGAGCAGTACGCGGACGACATCGTCGTCGGCCTCGACCGGTCGGTGGAGGCGCGCCGTGACGGTACCGTCCCCGCCGACCAGGTGGTCGACGTGCAGTTCCACGAGTTCATGGCCGACCCGTTGGCAGCCATCGGTACGATCTACGACGCGATGGGGATCACCCTGACGGCGGACGCCGAGACGCGGATGCGGGCGTTCCTGGCCACCCACCCGGGTGACGGGGGCGGGGGCGGCAGTCGTTACTCCTTCAGCGACACCGGGCTCGATGCCGGTGAGCTCCGGAGCCGGAGCCGGGACTACCAGGAGTACTTCGACGTCCCCGACGAGCCGGTGGTGTGAGCCCGACCCCGGACCGGACCGGCGCAGGCACGCCTCCCGGGTACGACGCCACCCGTCGGGAACTGCAGCGGGTGGCCACCCACGTCCTGGCCCGGGCCAGGGCCGATCACGGAGGCCGGTTCGGGCTCCGTGCCACCGCCACCGGAATCGCCACGCCGCCGTTCGGCCCCGACGACACCGTGCTCCGACTGACCGGGACATGGCTGGTCCGCGAGCGCCGGACCGGGTCGGACACACGGGTCGAGGTGGTGGACCTGGCCGGCCGGTCGCTCGCCGATGCCGCCCGCTTCGCCGGCGTCGACCTGTCCGTGCCGTTCTCCCCGGGCGACGACGCACCGCCGGTCGGCGACCCGGACAGGGAGCTGGCCCCGGACCCCGGTTCGTCCGGGCTGGTCCTGTCCTGGTTCGTCCTGGGGGCGCGGATCCTCGACGCCGTCCTTCCCCGACTGACCGCCCCGACGATCCCCCAGGTCTGGCCCGAGCACTTCGACATCGCCGTGGGCGCGACCACCGGCTCCGGCGGGGTCACCCTCGGTGCGTCCCCGGGTGACGGTGGGATCCCCGAGCCGTACCTCTACGTTTCGCCGTGGGAGGCCGGGCGGCCGGGCGACCGTGGGTACTGGAACGCCCCCTTCGGCGCCGCAGTCACCCGGTCGGACCTCGACGCCGCCGGCGACCCGGAGACGGCCGGCGCCGCCTTCGTGCGGTCGGGGCTCGCCGCACTCGGGCCAGGCTGAACGGTCAGCGGCCGGATCGGCGCCACCAACGGGCAGGGGCCGTCGTCGGGATCCCGGCCGCGGCGGCCACCTCGACCACCCGGCGGGCCGACGGGTTGACCAGCACCGTGCCGGCGACGTCGACGGTGGGCACCGTCTCGTTCCCGTCGGCGTGTTCGCGCACGAACGAGGCCGCGGACGGCTGCGACCAGATGTCGACCTCGTCGGTGGGCAGCCCTGCCCGTCGCAGGCCACGTCGCAGCGCCATGCAGTACGGGCAACCCGGGCGCCAGTAGACGGTGACGCCCGGTGCACTCACGTCGGGCGCCAGTCGGGGTGGAGCGCCTCGACCAGGGCCAGCTTCTGGGCCCGCACGGTCCCCCCGTTGTCCAGCCGTTCGGGATGGTCGACCATCCAGGCGATGGCCGCGGCCGGAACCGACGGCGGGGCCCCCTGGTAGTGGCCCTCCAGCCCCAGGGCGGCGGCGTTGACCACCTGGCGCTCGGTCTCCACGTACCCCGGGTCCACGTTGTACGCCCGGATCCCCCGGTCGCCCAGCTCCACCGCGAGCAGGGGGGCGAACCGGTGGGCGGCCGCCTTGGACGCCGCGTACGCCACGCCCCAACCCCCCTTCCCGACGGGACCCGGCGGGTCGGACGTCGCCGTGTGGGACGTGACGTCGACGACGGTGCCCCCGCCCCGGGCGAGCATGCCGGGGAGCACGGACCGGATCAGGACGAAGGGGGCCACGGCGTTGGCCGCCAGCTTGGCCTCGAGCTGGGCCACCGACAGGTCGAGGATCGCCACCATGCTGCCGGGCGCCGTGTCGACGGCGTTGTTGACCAGGAGGTCGATCCCGCCCCACGCACCCTCCACCCGGTCCACCGCGGCCTGCAGGGCGATGTGGTCGTGGAGGTCGGCCACCAGCTCCAGGCACCGCCTGCCGGCGGCACGCACCCCGTCCCCGGTCTCCTCGAGGCTGCCCGGCAACGGGCGTCCCGCCCCGGTGTCGGAGTCGTCCCGGCCCTCACCCCGGCGTGCCGTACGACCGGTGACGGCCACGTCCCATCCGGCGGCGGCCAGCGCCAGGGCGGTGGCCCGCCCGATGCCGCGGGTGGCACCGGTGACCAGCGCCCGTCGGGAGTCGGCGGCATCGGACATGGGCGCCTACCGTATCCCCGCCGCCGGCTCATGGTCTGACCCTGCCGGTGCGTCGACCGGCAGGGTGAGGCGGGCCGAGCCGGTGACGTGGTCGCCCAGGGGCGTGGTCGCCCGGAACCCGATCTCCACCACGACCTCGTCCCCCTCGACGGACACACCGGTGACCTCGCCGGTGTAGCGGAGCATCGTCCCCGGGAACACCGGCACCCCGAGGCGGATGGCCAGGTGTCGCACCATGGCGTCCGGACCGGCCCAGTCGGTGAGGAAGCGGCTGCAGTAACCGGTGTCGGACAGGATGTTCATGAAGATGTCCGGCGCACCCTGCACGTTGGCGTAGTCGCGGTCGTGGTGGACCGGCATGAAGTCACGGGTGGCGATGGCGCCGGCGGCGACGAGGGTGGCGGTGACGTCGATCTCCAGGGGCGTGAGGGTGTCTCCCACTGCGATCGGTCGCTCCACCCGACCCGACGGCTCCGGCGCGGTCACGCGGGCGCACCCGTCGGGTCGAATTTGAGGATGCGGAAGGTCTGGCGACCGACGACCTCCCCCGGATCGACCGTGTAGGTGGTGACCCAGGTCACGAACCTCCCCCTGCCCATCCGGGTCTGCTTCTCCTCCGAGATCGACTCGAAGACGGTGGTGGCCGACACCACCTCACCGAGGTGGAGGTAGCGGAGGATCTCGAACTCCGAGTTGGTGGCCAGGGTTCCGACGTAGCCGGCCCGGTCGAGCACGGCCAGGGCCGTCTCGCCCTCCACCTCGACCGGCGAACCCCCGCGCTCGGCGATGCCGGCGAGTGTGGGCGTCGGCATGGTCCAGGTCTGCAGCATGAGGGGTGGCGCCACGATCTGTCCGAACCGCGACCTGGCGGCTGCTTCCGGGTCCACGTACACCGGGTTGTCGTCGGCGAACGCCGCCGCCCAGTGCCGGATCATCGGCTGGTTGACCGGGTCGGGCCCGACGGAGGGACCATGTCCTCCGACCGGCTGCCCCACCAGGGCCTGCAACTGCTCATCGAGCGTCGGATCGCCCATGCCGTTCCCCCTTCGACGGATCGGCGGTCACCGGACCGCAGGCGTGGACGTTCCCATACCGGGTGCCACGGTGTCCACCGGCGAAGCGGATGCGGGCCCCGCTCAGCCACCCAGCTCGCGGACCGGGGACGGGGTACCCGGCCCGCAGAACCGGTGGTAGGCCGTCTCGGGATCGGCCGGGATCCGTACGGTCGTGGCCGACACCGCGTGCACGATGTCCGACACGAACACACCGACGGTGAGGGGCCGGCTCGTCCCGTACTCGATGGTGTGGATCGTCGGACAGGTGAGTGCGGCCCTGGCCCAGGCGGTCTCGATGTCCAGCTGTCGTCCGGTCACGTCGGGGATGAGCCGGGTGAACAGGCTGGAGCGTCCCGACTGGAGGGCCGCCATCTGGGCCGTCGACGCGCCGTCCGGTGTGAGGAGGGCCATGATCCACGGGGTCGGCAGTGGCTTCTCGTGCCCGGTGAACTCGCCCCGGTGCTCGAGTTGGAGGTGTGCCGTCAGGGCATCGGCCAGACCGAGGAGATCGAGGATCTGCACGTTCGGTCCCAACTCGTAGGGCTCCGAGCCGATGAACGACGTGGCCAGCACCGGCCCACCGGTCGGTGAGTTCGACGCACCGTCGAGGCGGACCGGGGCCGCGGTCTGGTTGAACTGGATGTAGGTCCCGCCCTCGGCGACCATCGCCGACAACTCCTTGGCCGTGATCGCGTCCGGGTGCGACGGCCCCACGGAGCCGTGGCCGGTGACGAGGATGATCGGCCCCGTCGCCCACGGCGAAGCGTCGGGCGACCTCAGGGTGGTCGCACACACCAGGGCCCAGGGGATGACGACGAGCGACACCAGGTACTTCCGAGCCAGCGGGACCGCGGCCACCGGTGCACAGACCGCGAAGAGCGGTGCCACCAGGAGGCGGGCGTGCACGTAGTCGCCCCCCATGACAGTGATGTAGGCGGCGTTGAGCGCACCGGCCACCGGCAGGGCGGCCAGCGCGTAGAGCGACCGGCGGGCCCCGGCCCGCCCGTGGAAGGTGGAGGCCAGGGGCAGGAACGCCCCGGCCAACAACGCCACCGCGGGGACGAACATCCAGTAGGGACCGACGAAGTCGGCGAAGTACTCGATGCCCCGGCCCAGGCGGGGCATCGACGCCTCCTTGGCCACCGCGGTGTTGGCCACGATCATGCCGAAATAACCCATGCGGAACACCTGGTAGGCGAACGGCAGCCCACCGGCCCAGGCGAGGATCGCCACCTGGCGCCTCAACGTCCGGGGTCCACTGTGGACACACAGCAGCAGGCCCACGAAGACCAGGCTGTCGAGACCGAGCTCCGGCCGGACGAGCGGCCCGAGTCCGAGCACGACCAGTCCGTACCGGGGAACCTCCCGGTCGGTCGGACCGGCCCACCGGACGAGCAGGGCCAGGCAGCAGCCCAACCAGAAGAAGGTCAGACCGGTCTCGAGGCCGAGGGAGGCCAGGGACCACACCGGCGAGATGGCCACGAACACCACGGCGCCGAGCGGGAGGAGGAATGCCCCGGGCGACGCACTGCGGACCAGCTTGGCCGAGCTCACCACGGCGATGGCCGTGCCCGACACGGTGAACAGGATGCCCAGGTCGACGGCGATGGAGTCGAGGGGGAACGGGGTGGCGAACCCGGCCGCCGACAGCACCAACGTCCACAGGGGGCTGGTGAAGGCCTCGACCCGCTGCCCCTCGTTGAAGACGGGTCCGTGGCCGGCGAGGATGTTCTGCACGACATGGAGGTAGATGAACCCGTCGGAGAACATGCTCCGGTGGGTCCACGCCACCACGGCGAGGAACAGGACGGGAAGGGCGAGGACGGCCGCCTGGAGGAACCGACGCGACGGACGCCCGGACGGCGAGGCCGACAGGCCCGCGGGCGTCCCGCCGGTCCGGTCGGGTGTCCCGACGATGCCCACCGCGTCGAGGAAATCGTCCAGCGTCAACGGCGCCACGTCCTCGACCACCACATCCGGGGAGATCACCGCGTGCTCGCTTTCTGGCGACGCCACGTCGGTCGCCGTTCGGCGGTGCCACCGTGGGTCGACGTCGGACAGTAGGTCGACTCGGGACGCGCGCAACCGCCTCACGGCGGGCCACCCGCGTCAACACGTCGTGCATCGACCAGACGGCGGCACCACTTGAGCACTCGGGCCACCAGGGCGCCGTCCGGCGACTCAGCGGGACGCGGCGTGCCCGGTCGACCGGGGCTCCGTTGCCATGATGAGCGGCCACATCCGGGGCGACAGCCAGTTGTAGAAGGCGTCGGCCACCGCCTCGGTGGCGGTCCCGGCGAAGACGTTGCCCGGTGCGTAGGCCGGTGTGTGGATCCCGTCGGGCGACCGTACCTGGACACCGTCCAGGTACTCGTGGAAGACCCCCTTCGGGGAAAGCACGTTGCCGTAGTCGACGATGCTCACCGTGCCGGGGAACTCCTTGGCCGCCACCCGGAGGAGGTGGTCGTAGATCAACCGCCGCCGTGCCACGTCGGCCCTCGACGCCTCCGCCGAGTCCGAGGCGGGGCCGGCGGCCGGCATCGTGGCCAGATCGACGTGGGCCCCGTGGGCCGAGCCGATCCCCACCAGCCGGCGCAACTGGCCGAGCTCGTAGCGTTGGAACGAGGGCTCGGTGATGTTCGTCCACCGACCCTCCTGCAGCAGATCCTGGACCTCCCACGTACCGGCCACGAACAGGACGAGGTCCCCACGGCCCACCCCCACCATCCGGGCCGTGTCCACGGCCGGCCACTGGTCGGCGGCCGGGGTCGACTCGTTGCACGCAGGGAACATGGCCAGCTGCGGCGTCGGAGGGTCGTCGGACGCCCACGATGCGATGGCCAGTCCGCACCCGAAGAGGCCCCCGTTGACCACCCTCGTCCCGGTGGGCGCGGTGGCGGCCAGCGCGTACCCGAGGGTGAGTGCCGTGCTGTCGCCGAGCACGACCACCGCCGGCGGACGGTCCACCGGTGTCGAGGGACGGAACTGGTGCACCGCCACCGCAGCCTGTGCCGGGACCACGGTGCCGGCGACCACGACCACGACGGTGGCCCCCAGACAGGCGATGGCCGGGCCGGCCGCCTTGAGCGACCGCCAGAAGACGCCCTCCATGACCGGGCGCTCGACCAGGTAG
>JBEKCS010000073.1:0-19028 GCA_050014755.1 Acidimicrobiales bacterium | reverse complement strand
ATGGGAGCGCCGGTTGGCAGTCGGTGGTCCACGTCATCGCCTGGGTCGTCGGTCTGCTCGGACTGGCTCTGGCGTGGGTGGCCGCCGCGTCCTACCTGCCGGTGGCCCGGCGGGCGCTGGCTGACGGACGCCGGCGCGATAGAGATCCGACGACAAGGGGATGACCCGATGAAGGCAGTGATCATGGCCGGCGGCGAGGGGACCCGCCTGCGTCCGCTCACGTCCAACCAGCCCAAGCCCATGCTCCCCATGGCCAACATCCCGATGATGGAACACGTGGTGAACCTCCTGCGGACCCATGGCTTCGAGGACATCGTGGTCACCGTGGCCTTCATGGCCAACGCCATCCGCACCTACTTCGGTGACGGGTCCGAATTCGGTGTCCGCATGGTCTATGCCACCGAGTCCACCCCGCTCGGAACGGCCGGCTCGGTGCGCAACGCCAAGGACGAGCTCGACGAGCGGTTCCTGGTCATCTCGGGGGACGTCCTCACCGACATCGACCTCGCGCAGGTGGTGGACTTCCACGACAGTCGGGGCGCTCTGGCCACCCTCGCCCTCAAGGCGGTCGAGAACCCGCTCGAATTCGGGATCGTGATCACCGCCGAGGACGGATCGATCGAGCGGTTCCTGGAGAAGCCCACCTGGGGCCAGGTGTTCAGCGACACCATCAACACGGGCATCTACGTGCTCGAGCCGGAGATCTTCGACTTCATCCCCGAGGGGCAGTCGGTCGACTTCTCGGCCGAGACGTTTCCGGCGGCCCTGTCCGCGGGCAAGGGTCTCTTCGGCTACGTGGCCGACGGCTACTGGGAAGACGTGGGCACACTCGAGGCGTACTTGAGCTCCCACCAGGACATCCTCGACCGGAAGGTCCAGGTCGACATCGAGGGCTTCCCGCTACGGCCGGGCGTCTGGGTGGGCAAGGGGGCCGAGATCGACCCGAGTGTCCAGTTGACCGGCCCGGCCGTCATCGGCGACAACTGCGTCGTGGGTCCCGGGGCCATCCTGGGTGCGTACTGCACACTCGGCCGCAACGTGCGGATCGGCGACAACGCGGTGGTCGAACGATCGGTGGTGCACGACAACACCTACCTCGGGTCCGGCGTCCGGATCGAGGGGAGCGTCCTCGGGCGTGGTTCCGACCTGCGCCAGGGTGTGCGGTGCGAGGAGGGCGTCGTCCTGGGCGACGAGTGCTTCGTCGGTGCACATGCCGAGATCAGCGCCGGGGTCAAGATCTATCCGTTCAAGACGGTCGAGGCCGGGGCGGTCGTCAACTCGTCCATCGTGTGGGAGTCGCGCGGTGCCCGGTCGCTCTTCGGGCGCGACGGCGTGCGGGGGCTGGCCAACGTCGACATCAGCCCGGAATTGGCCGTCCGGCTCTCCATGGCCTGGGCGTCGACCCTCGAGAAGGGGGCCACCGTCACCAGCTCCCGGGACACCAGCCGGGCGGCGCGGGTCCTCAAGCGGGCCATCATGGTCGGCTGCAACGCCGCCGGGGTGAACGTCGACGACCTCGAGGCGGCCACCGTCCCGGTGACCCGCTTCCAGATCACCTCGTCGGCGAGCACGGCCGGCGTGACCGTGCGGCTCGACCCCCTCGATCCGCAGTCGGTGGTACTCCGCTTCTTCGACGAAGACGGCATCGACGTCGACGAGGCGACGCAGCGCAAGATCGAGCGCCTGTACCACCGCGAGGACTTCCGACGGGTCCTGGCCAGGGAGATCGGCGACCTCGGGTTTCCGCCACGGACGCTCGAGCACTACACGGCCGCCCTCGTCGACTCGGTCGACCTGTCGTCGGCCCGTGCCGCCGGCCTGAAGCTGGTGCTCGACTACTCGTACGGGACGGCCAGCTTCGTGATGCCCACCTTGTTGGCCAAGATCGAGGCCGAGGTGCTGGTCGTCAACCCGTATGCCAACACGGCCAGCGTCCTGGCCTTCGACCGTCCGGCCGCAGCGGCGCGGGTATCCGAGCTGGTCCGGGCGTCCGGTGCCCACCTGGGAGCCGTCATCGACCCCGGGGGCGAGTTCGTGGACATCGTGGACGACGTGGGCCACATGCTGAGCCACGACGAGGCCCTGTTGGTCCTCATCACACTGGTCACCGAGGCGGTGCCCGGTGCCCGGATCGCCCTGCCGGTGGCGGCCAGCGGGGCGGCCGAGCGGATCTGCAGGGACGCCGGCGCCGAGATCGTGTGGACCAAGCTCTCCGCCTCCCACCTGATGGACGTGGCCCGTTCGGAGAAGGTGACCCTCGCCGCCAGCCAGTCCGGCGGATTCATCTTCCCGAACTTCCTTCCCGCCTTCGACGGGGCGGCCACGCTGGTCAACCTCATCGCGTTGCTCACGTCGACCGGCCGGAAACTGTCGGAGGTGGTGGCGGCCATGCCTCCGGTGCGCATCGCCCATCAGTCCGTCCACACGCCGTGGGACCAGAAGGGGATGGTCATGCGGACACTGGTGGAGCGGTCCCAGGGACGCGAGCTGGTCCTGGTCGACGGGGTCAAGGTCATCGAGGACGACGGATGGGCGCTCGTGCTCCCCGATCCCGAGGAACCGGTGACCCATGTGTGGGCCGAGGCACCGAGCGCGTCCCGGGCGGAGAGCCGGGCCCAGGAGTACGCGACCAGGCTCGAACAGCTCCTCCACTGAGAACACCGGTCGACGTCGGACAGGACCGGCGAACCGGTCGGCGGTCGGATAGGGTCCCGAACCATGAACGTGCCTGACGACCTGCGCTATTCGAGTGACCACGAGTGGGCCCGGACGTCGGGCGACCGGGTCCGGGTGGGGATCACCGACTTCGCCCAGGACGCACTGGGCGATGTCGTCTTCGTCGACCTCCCCCGGACGGGCACCACCGTCGAGGCGGGTGGTCTCATCGGCGAGGTCGAGTCGACCAAGTCGGTCTCCGAGATCTACGCGCCGGTGGCCGGCGAGGTGGTCGCCGTCAACGACGCCCTGACCGATGCCCCCGAACTGATGAACGGCGACCCGTACGGAGAGGGCTGGATCTGCGAGATCACCCCTGCCGACCCCGCCGCGGTGGACGCGCTGCTCGACCCGACGGGCTACCGGCAGCTCACCGAAGGTTGAGCTCCGTCACCGGGGTGGCACTCGGGAGCGGACTGTCCGGAGCGGCTACGTTGGATCACGTGTTCTGCCACAACTGCGGCCATCGAAATCCCGAAGGGGTGAACTTCTGCTCGTCCTGCGGCGCCTCGATGGTGACGTCGGCCCCGGACACCTCGGTCTCGGTCAGTCCCATCGAGGATCTCCACGACGGCGGCGACGGCGGTGCCCCGGTCGGCCAGCTCGAGCTCCCGCGGGGGGTAGGACTACTGGTCGTCCGGCGGGGGAGCGACGAGGGTGCCCGGTTCCCGCTGGAGAACGGGGAGACCACCGTCGGGCGGCACCCCGACAGCGACGTATTCCTCGACGACGTGACCGTGTCGCGCAAGCATGCGGTGTTCGTCACGCAGGACCAGGTGACCAAGGTGCGCGACTGTGGCTCACTCAACGGGACCTACGTGAACCGCGAACGGATCGAAGAGGCGACGTTGGCCAGTGGGGACGAAGTGCAGGTGGGCAAGTTCAAGTTGGTCTATTTGCGCGGAGCCGTGGAATGACCGGCGGTAGGCGTTGAGCGCGCGTTCGTATCTGTCGATCGGCGACGTGCTGACCCTGCTCCGCCAGGAGTTTCCCGATGTGACCATCTCGAAGATCCGTTTCCTGGAGAGCCAGGGACTTGTCAACCCCGAGCGGACCCCGTCGGGTTACCGCAAGTTCTACGAGCACGACGTCGAACGGCTGCGGTGGGTGCTCCGCCAGCAGCGTGAGCACTTCCTGCCGCTCAAGGTCATCAAGGACCGGCTCGACGACGACACCGACGGCGCACGAGAGGGTGCTACCCGACACGCCGCCAAATCGCCGGCCGTCCCGGCGGTGTCCCCGGCCACCGCCGAGGTGCCACCCGGCGCCGCCGTTCCGGTGCTGGTGGGGCAACGGGCGTCGTCGGGCGGGCAGTCCGTCGAGGCCACGCATTCGCCCGGCGACCGGTCCGCCGCGCTTCCCGGGATCGAGTCGTCCACCCCCCCCGACCCGGCCGGGAAGCCGCCCGTCGGTGCCACCGGCACCGCCGCGGCAGCACCCGCCGCTTCGGCCGGGACCGGCCCGGTCGGGCGCGACCCTCGCGCCGGGTCGGCCAACCCTGCCTCCCGGCAGCCCGGTCCCGACCGCTCGACCCCGGCGACCACGTCGGCCGGCCCCGGCTCGTCGGGAAACGGGTTGGGAGGCACTCCGATCGCCGCCGGCACCCCGGCCGCCATCGCCACCGCCGCTGCCGCCGGCACCCCGCCCGCCGCCGCCTCCAGCCGCTCGACCCCGCCGGCGGGCAAGCAGGCGTCGCGGGCGTCCCGGGCTGCCGCCCAGGCCCGATCCGTCGCGCCGGAGTCGGCCGGGCCCACCGATCCGACCGCCGACAGTCCCCCGGTGTCCGCCGAATCCGTCCTGTCCGGTGCCGGCGGGGCCAGCCTCACCAGGGAGGAGCTCATTTCGGCCAGCGGTCTGTCCGATGAGTACGTGCGCCAGCTCGAGGAGTTCGGCCTCATCACCGCCACGTTGATCGGCGGCGCTCCGTTCTTCGACGAAGAGGCGCTGACCGTGTCCACCCTCGCGGCCAAGCTGTCCGCGTTCGGGATCGAAGCCCGGCACCTGCGCCTCTACAAGAACGCAGCCGAGCGCGAGGCCGGGTTCATCGAGCAGATCGTCATCCCCATGGTGCGCCAGCGCAATCCCGAAGCCAGGGCCCGGGCCGTGCACACGGCGGACGACCTCACCCGGCTCGGCCAGCAGCTGAAGGCGTCGCTGCTGCGGAGCGCGCTGCGCCAACTGCTGAGCAATTGACCTCGACCTCCCGGTCCGCACCCGGGAGGCGCAGGGTATCCCGGGGTGCCGACACGGAGAGCATCGACGCCGAGTAGGTTTGGGGGCATGGTCGAGGTACGGCTCCGTGCGGTTCGGGTGGACCTCCAGTCGAACACGCCGGTCCTCCTGCTCCAGGAGTCCGACGGGCTCGGGCGGACGCTCCCGATCTTCATCGGAGCTCC
This sequence comes from Acidimicrobiales bacterium, assembly GCA_050014755.1. Lineage (GTDB taxonomy): Bacteria > Actinomycetota > Acidimicrobiia > Acidimicrobiales > RAAP-2 > Bog-756. Next base: position 13,917 of record JBEKCS010000073.1, on the reverse strand, counting down.
CGAGGCGACAGCCATCGCATTCGCGCTCCAGGGCATGGACACGCCGCGGCCGATGACCCACGACCTCATCCGGGACCTCCTCGAGGCCCTCGGCTCCGACGTGCTACGAGTGGTGGTGACCGAGCTCCGGTCCAGCACCTACTACGCCGAGATCGTGCTCACCCAGGGCGGAGGTGAGGTGCCGGTGTCGTCCCGTCCGTCGGACGCGGTGGCGGTGGCCGTGCGGACCGGCGCCCCGCTGTTCGTCGCCGACGACCTCATGGATGCCGAAGGCATCATGTTGGCCGTCGACGAGGAGGACGAGGACGACGACGAGCTCGACGGCGACCTCGCCGAGGAGGGCGGCAACCCCGAGGAGATCGTCGGTGAATTCCGCAGTTTCCTCGACAACATCCGCCCCGAGGACTTCTCCTCCTAGGCCGGAGGCGTCGGTTCCGGGTCAGCCCCCGGGACGCACGAGCATCCTGCCCCTGACCCGACCGGCCAGGATGGCGTCGAGCACCGGCTCGAGCCCGTCGAGGTCGACCTCGCCCTCGACCAGTGCGTCGATGGCTTCGGGGGGGAACGAAGCCGCCATCTCGACCCAGACGGACCGGCGCTCGGTGATGGGTGTCTCGACCGTGTCGATGCCCAACAGGGCACAGCCGCGCACGATGAATGGGTAGACCGACGACTCGAACGCATTGCCGCCGGTGAGGCCGCTGGCCGCGACCGCCGCACCGTAGCGAAGGGTGCGGAGTACCGCAGCCAGGGTGGCCCCTCCCACGCAGTCGATGGCCCCGGCCCACCGTTCGGGTCCGAGTGTCCGCTCGGGCGCCACCACCAGGTCGTCCCGCCCGATGACCTCGGCGGCGCCGAGCCCGATGAGCTGGTCGCGGCCGGCCGGCCGGCCGGTGCTGGCCACGACCTCGTACCCACGCGCCGCGCACAGGGCGACGGCCATCCCGCCGACCCCGCCGGACGCCCCGGTCACCAGCACGGGGCCGGCATCCGGGTGCAGGCCGTGGCGTTCGAGCCGGTGTAACGACAGCGCCGCGGTAAACCCGGCGGTGCCCAGTGCCGCCGCCCGGCGCGGGGAGAGTCCGGCCGGAAGGGGGACGACCCACTCCGACGGCACCCGGGCGAACCGGGCGAACCCACCGTGGCGGGCCACGCCGAGGTCGTACCCGTGCACGACGACCTGACTGCCCACGGCAATAGCGCCCGATGACGTCTCGACCACGGTTCCCACCAGGTCGACCCCGGGCACCAGGGGCGACACCCGGGCCACCCGGTTGCCTGGTCGGGTCACCATGCCGTCCTTGTAGTTGACGGCCGACCAGGCCACCTCGACCAGCACGTCCCCGGACGGCAGATCGTCGAGGGTGAGCGGGGACACCCCGCACGTCACCTGCTCCCCGTAACGGGTGACCAGGAACGCCGCGAACGAGGCGTCCCGGTCGGCGACGGGTCCGGACGAAGCAGTGGGCGGCGGCATTACGGGTACCGTACAGATTCCATGACGATCGAGGACGCGAACAGGGGCGGACCGCCCCGTGGGGAGCCTCCGGCAGCTCCCGCCGAGGCCGGTTGGTGGCCCTCGCCCTGGTCGGCGGCGCAGGTGGCGGCGGGCAAGATCTCCCGCGGGGGACTCCAGACCGACGGCGGATGGGTCTACTGGACCGAGGGTCGACCGGCCGAAGGCGGACGCCAGGTCGTGGTCGGCATCGGCCCGGACGCGTCCCCGGGATCCAGTCCGCTCGATCTCTCTCCTCCCGGGGTGAGCGTGCGCAGCCGGGTGCACGAATACGGCGGCGGGGCGGCCACCGTGGCGGCGGGCACCCTGTTCTACGTGGACCAGGACGACCAGTCGTGGTACCGGGTCGACCGGGTCGACCGGGTCGACCGGGCGGCGGGTTCGGTCCCGGTCCGGCTGGGTGGTGACGGCGGACCCGACGGCGTGCGGCCCCGTCACGGCGACGGCCGCCCGACCGTCGACGGCAGGTGGCTGATCTCGGTCGAGGAGCGGGTCGGACCGACGGCTACGACCCACCGGCTGGTGGCCGTACCCACCGACGGCACCGGGCCGTCGACGGTCCTGGTCGACTCGGGCGGTTTCGTGTCCTCCCCCCGACCATCGCCCGACGGACGGTGGCTGGCCTGGATCACCTGGGACCACCCGGACATGCCGTGGGACGCCTCGAGGCTGCTGGTCGCTCCGTTGGAGACCTCGCCCGGCAGCCTGGCCCTGGGATCGCCGACTGGGGTCGCCGGCGGGCCCGGCGTCTCGGTGGGTCAGCCCCGGTGGTGTCGCGACGGGAGCCTCGTCTTCGTGGACGACCGTTCCGGCTGGTGGCTCCCGTACCGGGTGGCCTCCGCCGCGCTGGACGCCCCGGATGGTGTCGACTCGGTGGCGCTGGTCGCAGTGGACGCCGAATTCCTGTTTCCGGACTGGGTGCTCGGCCAGCAGACGATGGACGAGTTGGCCGACGGCTCGATCGTGGCCCGCATGGGAGACCGGGGTCGGGACCGGCTCGTGGTGCTGCGTCCACCGTCGGCGGGCCCCGACGCCACCGGATGGTCGGTGGAGGACGTCGAGCAGCCGTGTCGCCGGGTGGCCGCGGTAGCCAGTCCCGACGGTCGCGCCGCGGTCGTTCTCGGCTCGACGCCCACCGAGGCGCAGGTCGTGCTGGCCATCGACCTGGAACAGAACGGACCGCCTCGGCGGCTCACCGTCCCGCCGGAGATGACCGTGACCGCGGACCGGGTGTCGACGGCGACCCCCCGGGTGGCACGCGTCGGTGCCCGTTCCGTTCCCGGTCTGTTCTTCGCTCCCGTCGCCGGACCAGGGTCCACGGTCGCGGACAGCCTCCCGCCCCTGGTGGTCTTCTGCCACGGGGGCCCGACATCGGCTGGCGATCCCGGGTACGACCCCGTGGTCCAGTTCTTCGCCAGCCGGGGGATCGCCGTGGCGGTGGTGGACTACCGCGGGAGCACGGGGTACGGACGGGCCTACCGCGAGCTCCTGCGGGGACGATGGGGCGAAGCGGATGTGGACGACTGTGTGGCCTACGCTCGATCGCTGGCGGCGGACGGCCTGGTCGACGGGGCGCGGATGGCCATCCGGGGGACGAGCGCCGGCGGGCTGACCGCCCTGGCCGCGCTGGTCCGTGCCAGGTGCTTCGCCGGTGCGGTGGCCTGGTACGGGGTCACCGATCTCCTGTCCCTCGCCGCCGACACCCACGACTTCGAGTCGAGCTACCTGGACGGCCTGGTCGGCCCGTTACCCGATGCTGCGGACGCCTACCGGGAGAGGTCGCCGGTCCATCACGCCGGTGAGGTCGTCGGGAAGGTGCTCCTCCTCCAGGGGTCCGACGACCCGATCGTGCCGGCGAGCCAGGCCGAGGAGTTCGCATCCGCGCTCCGTGCGGCCGGATCGGAGTGCCGGCTCGTGGTCTTCGACGGTGAGTCGCACGGATTCCGCCGGTCCGGCACCATCGAGGCGGCCTTGTGCGCAGAGCTCGAGTTCTACCGTGAGCTCTTCGTCGAGGGGAGCGACGATGGAGGCTGACCTCCGTTGGTCGGGGTATCCGGGGCCACTGCGTTCGGCGCTCGGGTGGTTGCGCTCGCTCTCGGCCGAGGGGAGGGACGCCTTCTTGTACGGCGTCTCCGCCCTGTTCGCCGCGGTCACGGCCGTCGCCATGGGCATCCCGCTCTACCGCCAGTGGGGCCAGATGGCGGTGGGTCCCTATGCGGCCGCGGCCGTGCTCATGGCCGTGGTGGCCCGACGGCGGGCGGTCCGGGATCGCACCGGGACCGAGGGGACCGGCGGGGGACCGGCGTCGGGTCGGTGGCGGCTGATCGCCCGGCTGGTGGCCTTCGCCATCGTGCTGTTCGGGGCCACCGTGGTGCCGCTCGCCATCGAGGTCGTCTGGGCCTCCGAGGGAAACGCCGCCCAGCACGTCCAGCCCGAGGTCCTGGTGGTCGAGCGGGCCGGCATCCGTGCCGCTCACGGAAGGGACCCCTACCAGGTGGTCGACCGCAACGGCCACATCCTCATCCGCCAGAGCGCGATCCCCGTCTACGAGCTCTACTACCCGTACCTGCCGGGGATGGTGGTCTTCGGATTCTCCAGTGGGAGCAAGGTGGAGGCCAGACTGACCGATGCCCGGATCCAATTCCTGCTGTTCACGGTCATCGTGACCTGCGTGGCCCTCAGCCGGGTGCGACCGCGCTCCGACGCCTGGTTCCGGTCGCTGCAGGCGTTGACCGTCCTGCCCACGGCCGCACTCCCACTGGCCACCGGGGGCGACGACATGCCGGTGGTGGCCCTCATGCTGCTGGGACTGGTCGCCCTCCAGCGACGACGACCCGTGCTGGCCGGTCTCGCACTCGGCGCGGCCAGCACCCTCAAGTTCACGGCGTGGCCGGTGGTCTTCCTGGCCGTACTGGCCGCTTCGGACCTGCACCGCCGGAGGGCGACGGGCCGGTACGTACTCGCCGTGCTTGCGGTGGTCGTCCCGGTGGTCGTCCCGGTGGCCCTGCACAACCCGTCGGCGTTCGTCGACAACGTCGTCCGGTTCCCCCTCGGGCTGGCCGGTGTGGCGTCCCCGGCGGCCAGCGCGCTGCCCGGGCACATCCTGGTGTCGGCCTTCCCGGGTATCCACAAGGCGTACGTGGCCGTCGTGGCCGTGGTGGGTCTCGCCGTCCTCGGCTGGTACCTCCACCGCAAACCGCCCCGCACCGCGGCGGCGGCCGCCTCGCTCACCGGGTGGGTGATGCTGGTGGCCATCCTGGTGGCCCCAGCCACCCGGGTCGGATACCTGCTCTACCCGATCAACCTGTTCTTGTGGGCGTGGATGTTCCGGAGAGCCGACGACCCGGCCGACGAGGAGGTCCCGTCGGGCGCGGACGGTGGCGACGAGGCTCAGTTGCCGTCGGGCGTCTCGTACACCTCGACGGAATACGGTGTGGTGCCGGCGGAGGTCGCGGGGGAGACCACGACGCCGGTCTCCCAGTAGAAGCCGTCGCCACTGCCCTTCTGGGCCAGCACCTCGTTGGTACCCACCGCGGACTGGGACGCCGGCCCGGAGTAGAGGATCTTCCAGCCGACGTCCTTGAGCATCAGGGTGTAGGCCCCGATGACCTGGGTCGGGGCCAGCGGGCTGTCGAAGTCGACGGTGCGGTCGAACTGGGCGGCGTTCTGGTCCGAGTTGACGACCCCGGTTGCCGACGACGCGGTCGGTACGCCGAGGTTCCCGAGGATGTCGGCCGGCGGCTCGTCGTTGCTCTCGATGGCCTTCATCTTGACGGCGGCGGGGGAGAGGGCGACGACGGTGCCGTCGGACAGGGTGACCTGCCGCAGGGTGAAGACCGGATTAGAGCCGCTGCTCACCGCCGACGCCACCACACCGCCGACGAGGATGACCACGGCGAGCCCGAGGACGATGAGGACGGGGACCCGCAGGGACATCGGCTCGTATACCGGTCCGGAACCGCCGTCACCGGGAGTACCTGCACCCTCCGACGGGCCCGCCTCGTCGGGCGGGCCGGCGTTCCCGGACGGTGCAGTCTCCGGCGTCGTGACCATCCCCTCATGTTACCGGCGGGGCAGGTTGGCTCCCGGTCCGCCCCACCGGGACCCGATACCGGGCGGGAAGCCCCCGGTGAACCGGTCGGGCGCCAGGAGGATGGCCCTGGCACTACGTAGCGTGGGTGAATAACCTCGCAGAGTGAACATTGTTCAACAGATGTTTACTTTGGTGTCCCGATACCTCACAATGCGCTGGTCGGTGACGCCTGTAAGGGGTGTCGCCACGTGCAGGGGTGGGGAGATCCGTCCGGATCGACCCGCTGCTTGCGGTACCGGGGGATTCCGGGGGAGGCAGAGGCCGGGTCGTCACGACCCGGCCTCTGGCGCGCCCGGGGGCGTGCGGAACAGCGCGCCGTCGGTCCAGCCGAAGGGGTCGAGGGGCCCGTGGCCGCGCCCGAGCACCCATCCGGCCGACCCGACCAGAGCGTCGTGCACGAACCGCCCGGCCCCGGCCACCGCGTCGGGCACGTCGAGTCCGTGGGCCAGGAGCGAGGTGGTGGCTGACGCCAGCGTGCACCCGGTTCCGTGGTTGTTGCCGGTGACCACCAGGTCGTGCTCGAGCACGATCACCTCGGAACCGTCGAAGAGCACGTCGGCCACCCGCTCGGGGGCCGGTCCCGCGCCCGGTCCGTGCACACCGGGGAGGTGGCCGCCTTTGACCAGGACCCAGGTCGGTCCGAGCCCGTGGATGCGCCGGGCCAGCTCCACCATGGCGTCGACGTCGGTTGCGGCCGAGGGCTCCACGCCGGCCAGGAGGGCGGCCTCCACCAGATTGGGGGTGACCAGGAGCGCACGGGGCACCAGGTGGTCGCGATAGGCGGCGACGGCCTCCTCGTCGAGCAGCCGGCGCCCCGTTGACGCCACCATGACCGGGTCGACCACCAGGAACGGGAGGTCGCCGGCCGACGCCCGCTCGGCCACCAGGAGCACGGTCGACGAGGTGGCCAGCATGCCGGTCTTGACGGCGACGACGGTGAAGTCGTCGAGGACGGCACTGATCTGGGCGTCGACGACGGGGGTCGGCACGGGATGGACGGCGGTGACCACCGCGGTGTTCTGGGCGGTCACCGCGGTGACCACGGTGGTGGCGAACACCCCGAGTGCGCTCATGGCTTTCAGATCGGCCTGGAGGCCGGCCCCGGCACCCGAGTCCGAGCCGGCGATGGTCATGGCCACCGGGGGGGTGGCCACCGCGCGTCGGTCGTCGGTCACCTCCTGACGATGCCCTCGAACGGCGAGGACGCCTCGGCGACGAACCGGCGGGTGATCCGCCCGGCCCGGTGGGCTGCCCATCCGGCCGCCACCGCGTGGCGCATGGCGGTGGCCATGAGCGCCGGGTTCTCGGCCCGGGTCACCGACGTGGCCACCAGGACCGCGCTGCAGCCGAGCTCCATGGCCAGACAGGCATCCGATGCGGTGCCGATGCCGGCGTCGAGCACCACCGGCACGCCGGCCCGCTCCACGATGAGTTCGATGTTGTGGGGGTTGCGGATGCCGAGTCCGCTGCCGATGGGCGATCCGAGGGGCATGACGGCGGCGCACCCGACCTGTTCCAGGCGTCGTGCCACCACCGGGTCGTCACCGCAGTAGGGGAGGACCACGAAGCCGTCCTCCACCAGCTGCTCGGCCGCGTGGACCAACTCGATGGGATCGGGCAGCAGCGTCCGGTCGTCGCCGATGACCTCGAGTTTGACCCAGTCGGTGGCGAACGCCTCACGGGCCAGCCGGGCGGTGAGCACGGCATCGGCCGCGGTGAAGCACCCGGCGGTGTTGGGCAGGATGCGGATCCCCAGCCCGTCGAGCAGGTCGACCAGCGAATGACGGGTGGACGGGTCGACCCGGCGGACGGCCACGGTCGCCATCGCGGTTCCCGAGGCCACGAGGGCTCGGGACAGCGAGTCGGGACTGGTCATACCGCCGGTGCCCATGATCAGGCGGGAGCCGACGACGGTCCCTGCGATCACGAGAGGGTCCGGTTCGTAGTCCGCGGTCATCGTCCGCCACGGTACCCGCGGCCCGGCCGGGCCGGTGCCGTGCGGTCAGCCGCCGGCCACCCCGTGGACGATCTCGACGCGGTCGCCGGGGCCGACGACCCTGGCGGACCAGGTGCTCTTCGGTACCACCTCGCTGTCGATGGCCACGGCCACCCCGCGGGGGGAAGGGCACCACGCGGCCACCAGGTCGGACACCGTCGTCCCCGGGGGCGCGTCATAGGGGGCACCGTTGACCGTCGGGCCCGTCCCGGGCGACGGGGTGTCCGTCACGTCCCCGGACCGGATGCCACGGGACGATCGGCGAACCGGCCGGGCCGGAACGCGTCGAGCGGTCCCGGGCAGGGCGCGGTGCCCGCCCGCCCGGCCAGAAGCGACCCGACCACATCGTCGGCGGTGAGGGGGGCGAGGAGGATGCCGTTGCGGAAGTGGCCGGTGGCGAGCAGGAGGCCGTCGACCCCGGTTCCACCGACGATGGGGCCGTTGTCGGGCGAGCCCGGTCGGAGCCCCGAGGTCGTCTCGAGGAAGGAGTACTCGTCGAGGGCGGGGACCACCTTCCGGGCGTCCTCGATGAGGTCGGCGACCCCGCCGAGGGGAACCGACAGGTCGAAGCCCCGCTCGTCCATGGTGGCCCCGATCACCAGACCGCCGTCGTCCCGGGGGACCAGGTAGCAGGTGCGTCCGTGGACCAGGGCCCGGACGGTGCGGCGCAGCCGCGGGACTCCCGGTCCGGCGTGGAGGCGGACGGTCACGCCGCGCACCGGGCGCACCGGGGGACGGTCCCCGTCGGGCAGCCCGTCGAGGTCACCGGAGCGGCATCCGGCGGCCACCACCACGGCGCCGGCATCGAGGCTCCGGCCGCCGGCGAGGTCCACGCCGTGGACCCGGCGGTCGCGGATGCGAACCCGGGAGACCATGTCGGCCTCGAAGGACACCCCGGCGGACCGGCACGCGGCGACCAGCGCCCCGGTGGCACTCCGGTTGTCGACCTGGTGGTCGTCGGGCAGATCGGCGCCCCCGTTCACCCACGGAGCGAGCAGGGGTTCCGCCTCGCGGCACGCCCGGGCGGTGAGCCGGACCGCCGCCAGTCCGGTGGCCCGGTGGAAGGCGAGGACCCGGTCGGTGGCGACCTGGTCGGACGGGTCGGCGGCGACCAGGAGGGTCCCGTCCGCCCGGAAGTGGACGGGCTGACCGGAGGCGGCCTCGAGCTCCTCGGCAAACCCGGGCCATGCCCGCACGGCGGCGACGTTGAGCGAGGCGAGCGCCTCCTCGCCGAAGTGGGCCTCGGCCACCGGTGCCACCATGCCGGCCGCAGCCCAGGTGGAGCCCCGACCCGGTTCGGGATCGATCAGGCTGACGCTGAGCCCCGCGCCCGCGGCCCGCCAGGCGATGGCCAGTCCGATGATCCCGGCTCCCACGACCACGACGTCGTGCCGTTCGGGGTGGGACATGGGGCCATGCTAGGACTGCCCGTCCGGAGCCGGGTTCGTTGCCAGGGACCGGGATCGACCGTGTAAGCTTGTCGGACCACGCAAGGGCCAACGTCGTCCCGCGCGGGTGAACCACTTCTCACCTGGAGCGAACCGATGACGACAGTTGCACCTTCTCCCGACGGCGCCACCGCGACGCCGGCGCGAGCGACACCGGTCACCCTCGGCGCCGCCCCGCGCCCCGCTCCCCGGCCCCCCACCACGGGCCTCTACGATCCCCGCTTCGAGCACGACGCCTGCGGGGTCGCACTCGTCGCCGACCTGCAGGGCCGGGCCAGCCACCGGCTGGTGCTCCAGGCCATCAGCGCCCTCGAGCACCTGGCCCACCGCGGCGCCACCGGCAGCGAGGAGGACAGCGGCGACGGGGCCGGCATCCTCATCCAGGTGCCCGACGCGTTCTACCGGGAGGTCGTGGACTTCCCCCTGCCCGACCGCGGCCGTTACGCCACCGGCATCGCCTTTCTCTCCCGCGACGAGGACGAGGCGGCCCAGGCCCGTTCGACGGTGGCCAAGCTGGCCGACGAGGAGGGGTTCGACGTCCTCGGCTGGCGGGAGCTGCCCGTGGCCGCCGAGATGCTCGGCTCGATCGCCGAAGCCGCCCGCCCCTCGATGCACCAACTGTTCATCGCCCCGTCGGAGGGCACCGCCCTCAGCCCCGGCGATCCGGCACTGGCCGTCGACCGCCTGGCCTTCGTGTTGCGGAAGCGGGCCGACCACGAGGTGGCGGACTGCTACTTCGCGTCGCTGTCCTCCAGGACGGTCACGTACAAGGGGATGCTGACCTCCCACCAGCTGGCCGGCTTCTACCCCGACCTGAGCGACGAGCGCGTGGTGAGCGGGCTGGCCTTGGTGCACTCCCGGTTCTCCACCAACACGTTCCCGTCGTGGCCGCTCGCCCATCCGTACCGGTACATGGCCCACAACGGGGAGATCAACACCCTGGCCGGCAACCGGAACTGGATGCGGGCCCGGGAGGCACTGTGCGCCTCCGATCTCCTGCCCGGCCTCGACCGGGCCTTCCCGATCGTGACCCCGGGGTCGAGCGACTCGGCGTCGTTCGACGAGGTACTGGAGCTGCTCCACCTCGGTGGCCGGTCGATCCACCACGCCGTCTTGATGATGATCCCCGAAGCGTGGGAGAACCACGCGACGATGGACCCGGCCCGGCGCGCCTTCTACCGGTTCCACGCCTCGCTGATGGAGCCGTGGGACGGGCCCGCCGCGGTGGCCTTCACCGACGGCTCGGTCATCGGCGCCGTGCTCGACCGCAACGGGCTGCGCCCCGCCCGGTACTGGGTGACCGACGAGGGAATGGTGGTGCTGGCCAGCGAGGTGGGGGTCCTCGACGTGCCGTCCTCGAAGGTGGTCCGCAAGGGACGGCTCCAGCCCGGGCGGATGTTCCTGGTGGACACCGAGGCGGGCCGGATCGTGGATGACGACGAGATCAAGGCGACCCTGGCGGGCGAGCATCCCTACGGCGAGTGGCTCGAACAGGGCCAGGTCGATCTGGACGACCTCCCTCCCCGGTCGATGCTGACCCCGCAGCACGCCTCGGTGGTCGGTCGCCAGCAGCTGTTCGGCTACACCAACGAGGAGCTTCGGCTCATCCTCGCCCCCATGGCCAAGACGGGGGCCGAGCCGATCGGGTCCATGGGCTCGGACACCGCGATCGCGGTGCTGTCGGAGCGGTCGCGGCTCCTCTACGACTACTTCACCCAGCTGTTCGCCCAGGTGACCAACCCTCCGCTCGACGCCATCCGTGAGGAGCTGGTCACCTCGCTCCAGTCGACCCTCGGCCCCGAGGCCAACCTGCTCGAGCCGACAGCCGACTCCTGCCGTCAGATCGTCCTGCCCTGGCCGGTGATCGACAACGACGACCTGGCCAAGCTCCTCTACGTCAACGAGGACGGCGGCACCCCGGGGTTCCGGGCGTTCGCCGTCGACGGCCTGTTCGAGGTGGCCGGCGGCGGCGCCGCGCTGCACCAGGCGATCGAGGACGTACGGGCCAGGGTGAGCGGCGCCATCAGCACCGGCGCCGACGTGATCGTCCTGTCCGACCGCAACTCGACGGACCTGCTCGCCCCGATCCCGTCGTTGCTGCTGGTCAGCGCCGTCCACCACCACCTGGTACGGACCAAGGCCCGCACCAGGGTCGGCCTGGTCGTCGAGTCCGGCGACGCCCGCGAGGTCCACCACATGGCGCTCCTCAAGGGGTTCGGTGCCGCGGCCATCAACCCGTACCTGGCGTTCGAGAGCATCGACGACATGATCGCCTCGGGGCTCCTCACCGGGGTCACGCCACGTCAGGCGCAGCGGAACTACATCAAGGCGGCGTCCAAGGGGATCGTGAAGGTGATGTCCAAGATGGGCATCTCGACGGTGGCCTCCTATACCGGTGCCCAGGTCTTCGAGGCGGTGGGACTGGCCTCGGACGTGGTCGACGAGTACTTCACCGGCACGGTGTCGCGCATCGGCGGTGTCGGGCTCGACGTCCTGGCCGGCGAGGTGGCTCGCCGGCACCGGCTCGCCCATCTGGACCGTCCGAGCGAACGGGCCCACCGGGAGCGGGAGGTCGGCGGCGAGTACCAGTGGCGTCGCGAGGGGGAGATCCACCTCTTCAACCCGAGGACGGTGTTCAAGCTCCAGCACGCCACCAGGACCAAGCAGTACCGGGTGTTCAAGGAGTACACACAGGCGGTCGACGACCAGTCGAGGGCGCTCGCCACCCTTCGCGGTCTCATGAGGCTGCGCACCGGGGTGCTCCCGCCCGTGCCCGTCGAGGACGTCGAGCCGGCGTCGGCCATCCTGGCCAGGTTCTCCACCGGGGCCATGTCGTACGGGTCGATCTCGGCCGAGGCCCACGAGACGCTGGCCATCGCCATGAACCGCCTGGGCGGCAAGTCCAACACGGGGGAAGGGGGCGAGGACCCGGAACGCTTCACGCCGGATGCCGACGGCGACCTGCGGCGTAGCGCGATCAAGCAGGTGGCGTCGGGGCGGTTCGGGGTGACCTCGGAGTACCTGGTCAACGCCGACGACATCCAGATCAAGATCGCCCAGGGGGCGAAGCCCGGGGAGGGAGGGCAGCTCCCCGGGCACAAGGTCTACCCGTGGATCGCCAAGACCCGGTTCTCGACACCGGGCGTCGGGCTGATCTCGCCTCCTCCCCACCACGACATCTACTCGATCGAGGACATCGCCCAGCTCATCCACGACCTCAAGTCGGCCAATCCCACCGCCCGGGTGCACGTGAAGCTGGTGGCGGAGGTCGGCGTGGGAACGGTGGCCGCGGGCGTGGCCAAAGCCCACTCCGACGTCGTGCTCATCTCGGGACATGACGGGGGAACCGGCGCCACGCCGCTCACCTCCCAGAAGCATGCCGGGATCCCGTGGGAGCTGGGTCTGGCCGAGACCCAGCAGACCCTGATGGCCAATGACCTGAGGGACCGGATCGTGGTCCAGGTCGACGGGCAGATGAAGACCGGTCGCGACGTGGTCATGGGTGCCCTGCTGGGCGCCGAGGAGTTCGGCTTCGCCACCGCGCCCCTGGTCGTCTCGGGCTGCATCATGATGCGGGTCTGCCATCTCGATACCTGCCCCGTCGGGATCGCCACCCAGAACCCCGTACTGCGCGAGCGCTTCTCGGGAAGGCCGGAGTTCGTGGAGACCTTCTTCGAGTACATCGCCGAGGAGGTGCGGGAGTACCTGGCTGCGCTCGGCCTCCGTTCGATCGAGGAGGCGGTGGGCCGGGTGGACCTCCTCGACGCCGTCGACGCCGTCGACCACTGGAAGGCGTCGGGCCTCGACCTGGCGCCCATCCTCCTCGCCCCGGAGGCGCCCGAGGGCGCGGTGCGCCACCGGATCGCCGACCAGGACCACGGGCTGGACAAGGCACTCGACCACGCCTTCCTCGAGGCCTGCCGGCCGGCCATCGAGGACGGCACCAGGGTCAGCGCTGACATGGACGTGACCAACGTCGACCGGACGGTGGGCACGTTGCTGGGCTACGAGATCACCCGGCGCCACGGCGGCAAGGGCCTTCCTGACGGCACCATCGACCTCACCTTCCGGGGCTCGGCCGGCCAGAGCTTCGGGGCATTCGTCCCCCGGGGCGTCACCATGCGCCTCTTCGGCGACGCCAACGACTACCTGGGCAAGGGCCTGTCGGGCGGCCGCATCGTGGTGCGACCGGCCGAGGATGCCCCCTTCGCCGCCGAGGAGAACATCATCGCCGGGAACGTCATCCTCTACGGGGCCACGGCCGGCGATGTCTTCCTGCGGGGCCAGGTGGGCGAACGGTTCTGCGTCCGCAACTCGGGTGCGGTCGCGGTGGTCGAGGGAGTGGGCGACCACGCCTGCGAGTACATGACCGGTGGCCGGGTGGTGGTTCTCGGCCCGACCGGTCGGAACTTCGGCGCAGGCATGTCGGGCGGTGTCGCCTACGTGCACGACCCCCACGGCAACCTGTCGCGTGTCTACAACAAGGAGATGGTGGACCTCGAGCCGCTGAGCGCCGACGATCGCCTGTGGCTACGCGACCGGATCCACCTCCACGAGCAGGAGACCGGGTCGGAGGTGGCGGCGCGCCTGTTGGCCGACTGGGCCAGCGAGGCGGAGCAGTTCGTGACCGTCATGCCCAAGGACTACCGCAGGGTGATGGAGGCGACCGAACGGGCGGTGGCCGAGGGCCGGTCGGTGGACGATGCGGTCATGGAGGTGTCCCATGGGTGACGCTCACGGCTTCCTCAAATTCCGTCGGGAGCTGCCGGCACGGCGCCCGATACCGGTCCGCCTCCGCGACTGGAAGGAGGTCTACGAACCGTTTGCCGCCGAGGACGCCAGCCGCCAGGGGGCCCGATGCATG
>JBEKCS010000072.1:0-19746 GCA_050014755.1 Acidimicrobiales bacterium | reverse complement strand
GACCGCCTCGGAGATGCAGTCGAGGATCTGCTTCCTCTTGGGGCTGAGTACCTGGGCCATGGGTTCCCTTCGCTGTCCGGTTCGCCGCCGTGTCACACCCTGGTGCGAACGTCTGTTTGCATGAAAGTAGCCCCGGACCACACCGAAAGCAAACATCTGTTCGAAAAGATCATTGACACCGAACGGGTGTTCGTGATGGGATGGCGCCATGACGAACACAGGTTCGACAACCGATCCCGGTCGGCCCTCGGTCGGACGGCTGTCACACCCGACGGGTACAACGGCTCCGACGGCCGCGACGGCTCCGACGGCCGCGACGGAAAGGATCTCCCGATGACTGCACTCCTCACAGCGCCCCTCCCGGAGGACCGCCAGTTCGAGCCGGTCCGACCGGGTCGGCCCGAACTCCGGCTGGTCCTCGCTCCCGAGTACCGTTCCCCCCGACTCCGCCCGGCCGGCGACTCGGAGTTCCGAGCGGACGTACACCGGATTCGGGCACCGCGCCGTCGGGTATCGGCAGGCGTGCGCCGCCGCCGCACCCTCTTCGCGATGATGGGCCTGGCGCTGGCCCTCCTCGCTGTTCCGCTGAGTGGATCCGGTGGCGCCTCCCACACCACCGGATCCACTTTGGCGGCCAATGGGCCGGTCCTGTACACGGTGCGAGCCGGTGACTCCCTGTGGTCGATCGCCGAGCGGATGGACCCGTCGGGCGATTCCCGGCCCATCGTGGCCCAGTTGGCTTCCGAGATCGGCTCCGACACCGTCGTCCCGGGCGAGCAGATCACCCTTCCCTGAGCCCGTGTCGCCGGTGCCCGCGGCAGGGTCGGCGCGACCGGCGCCCTCTGAGGTGGAGCTGATGGGCAGTAGCCTCCTTTCCGTGCGTTGTCCATGGTGCCTGGCTGACGACGATCGGGTCGTGGATTCGAGGGTGGCGGAAGACGGGGCCGCCATCAGGCGTCGCCGTGAGTGCTCCGGCTGCGGGCACCGGTACACCACGTTCGAGCGGATCGACGAGATCCCGCTGATCGTGGTCAAGCGGTCCGGTGTCCGCCAGCCCTTCGACCGGGGCAAGCTGATCGATGGCCTGCGGGCCGCCACCAAGAACCGGCCCGTCACCGACGATCAACTCGAGGTCGTGGCCCGCGAGGTGGAGGACGAGCTCCGTGAGGAGGGCTGGGAGGCGACGTCCGAGCAGGTCGGCCTGGCCGTGCTCGAGCACCTGCGGGTGGTGGACGAGGTGGCCTATCTCCGGTTTGCCAGCGTCTACAAGGGATTCGAGGGCGTGGACGACTTCCGGCGCGAGGTGGGCCTGCTGACCAAGACCACTGCACCGAAGCGCCCCGGGGGCTGACCAGTGGCCGAACTCATGGTGGAGATCCCCCGTCGGGCACTGGCCATCTACGCCCATCCCGACGATCCGGATGTGTCATGCGGCGGGACCCTCGCCTCGTGGGCTTCGGCGGGGTGCGAGGTCCACACGCTGATCTGCACCGACGGTGGCAAGGGTTCCTCCGACGCCGACGTGGACCCGGCGACCCTCGTGGGCATCCGCTCGGCCGAGGCCGCTTCGGCCGCAGCGGTACTCGGACTGGCCGGGCAGGATTTCCTGGGTGTTCCCGACGGCGAGCTGGACGATGGGGCATGGTTCCGGGAGGCGCTCGTGGCGCGGGTGCGGACGATCCGACCCGAGGTGGTGCTGTGTCCGGATCCGACGGCGGTCTTCTTCGGCCAGGACTACTTCAACCATCGGGACCACCGCATCACCGGGTTCGCCGCGCTCGACGCGGTGGCGCCGGCAGCTGCCATGCCGCACTACTTCCCCGACGCCGGACCCGCACATCAGGTGACCACGGTCCTGTTGTCGGGAACGCTCGAACCCGACGTATGGGTGGACATCACCTCCACCGTCGACGTCAAGGGGGAGGCAGTCGGCTGCCACCGGAGCCAGTTCCCCGACGGCGAGGAGTGGGCGGCCACGGCAATGCTCCTAGCCGCCGAGGATGCCGGACGGCGCGCCGGAGTGGCCTGTGCCGAGGGTTTCCGGAGACTGCGCCTCGGGGGGTGAGCCGCCTGCCGGAATCCCTCGGGACCACCCACCGCCCGCGCCCGGTCGGGGCCGCGCCCGATGAGCGGGTGATCCTCCACGTGGATATGGACTCGTTCTTTGCATCGGTCGAGGTCTACGACGATCCGTCGCTGGCCGGCAGGCCGGTGATCGTCGGTGGGAGTGGCTCCCGAGGTGTCGTGGCGGCGTGCACCTACGAGGCACGGATGTTCGGTGTGCACTCGGCCATGCCCTCGTCGGTGGCACGTCGGCGGTGCCCGGACGCGGTATTCCTCGACGGCCGCTTCCACCGCTACGCGGAGGAGAGCAGGCGGCTGCACGCCATCCTCTCCTCCTTCACGCCACGGGTCGAAGGGATCTCCCTGGACGAGGCCTTCCTCGACGTGACCGGGACCGCCCACCTGTTCGGCGACGGGACGGCCATGGGTCGGGAGATCAGGGCCAGAGTCGACGACGAGATGGGACTCCCGTGTTCAGTCGGGGTCGGACGGTCCAAGCTGATGGCAAAACTCGCCTCCAAGGCGGCGAAGCCCCGGGCCTCCCGTTTGGGGATCGAACCGGGCCCTGGCGTCGTCCACGTGGCGGCTGCCGACGAGTTGGCCTTCCTCCATCCCATGCCCGTGCGAGCCCTGTGGGGCATCGGCCCCGTGACCGAGAAGCGACTGCTGGCTCTCGGCGTGACCACCGTCGGCGAACTGGCCGCGGTACCGCCCGACGCGCTCGTGCGCTATCTCGGAATTGCGGCGGGCCGCCATCTGTCCGAGCTGGCCAGGGGAGTGGACGACCGTCCGGTGGTACCGGTACAGGAGGCCAAGTCGATCGGCCACGAGGAGACCTTCTCGAGCGATCTCTGGGAAATGGAGGACCTTCAGCGCCGCCTCCACCGCATGGTCGATGCCTCGGCCACCGCGTTGCGCAGGGCCGACCGGGCCGCACGAACCGTCACCGTGAAGCTCCGCTTCGGCGATTTCAGCCAGATCACCCGCTCCCACACCCTCGACCGACCGGTCGACGCCACTCCGGCGATCGCCGCGGTGGCTGCCGCCCTGCTGGACGGCGTCGACCTGGCCAAGGGGGTGCGGCTCCTCGGGGTGAGCCTCTCGGGCCTGGGCGAACTGGACGGAGGTACCCAGCTGCGGCTCGAACTCGACCCGGGTGGTCCTCTCGGGGGTCCGCCGGACGGCCCGGCCATCACCCAGGGGTGCTCCGCGTCGGAGGCCACCCCCGGGACGTCCACCACTCCGGGGGGCAACCCGGCCGACGGGCTCGAAGAAGCAGGTCAGGTGGCGGAACGGCTCCAGGACACGTGGGGATCGGTAACCGGGGCCATCGACGCCATCCGGGCCCGGTACGGCGGCGAGGCGGTCGGACCGGCCTCGTTGGTGACCCCCGAGGGACTCCGGATCCGCCGCCGGGGAGAGGCACAGTGGGGGCCGAGCCTCCCCGTCGAGCCGGCTCCGGGGGCAGATAGGGACGAAGGGCTCTAGAACCGGGGGGAACGGGCCGACAACCTGTAGCATGTACGTGGTGGTTGGAGGAGCCGAATTGCCGTCAGTCGTGGCACGGCGGGGCGCCGTGCGTTCGAAGACAGGTTGCGCGAGGATGGGTGCAGTGGTCACCGCCGAGGCAGAAGACAGGTGGAGGGGACGAGACAGTGCCGCTCTCTGAGCACGAACAACGCATACTGCACGAGCTCGAGCAGTCCCTGTACCAGGAGGATCCGGACTTCGCCGAACGGGTCCGATCGGAGACGGTCTACCGGCACGCGGGTCGCTACTGCATCTGGTCCGCACTCGTGTTCGTGGCTGCACTGGTCTTCATGTTCTTCACCTTCGCCTCGAGCCTGGCGCTCGGATTCGTAGGGGTCGTGGCCATGTTCCTCTCCGGAGTGGTCTTCGCCAACAACGCCCGACGCATGGGGAAAGCCGGGATCGACGACATTTCGCGGTCCCTGCACACCCGCAGCATCAACAATCCGGTCCACGATCCCCGTGACTGGATCCGTGGGCGTTTTCACCGAGACGACTGATCCCCCGGCAGGCGACGTCGGCCCATTGGTGGCGGACGGTCTGCTGGGCCACGGCACCATGCCGGCCGAGCCCGCGCCCGCATCGACGCCCCCGAACTCCTTACCGCTCCTGGCGGTCGACGTCGGCGGAACCAAGATGGAGGCCGGAATCGTCGATGGCGACGGCCGGATCCTCGCGCGGACCCGGACTCCCACGCCGGTGTCGGACGACCCCGAGCAGCTATTCGGTGCGCTGGCCCGGATCGTCGGTGATGTGCTCGATCGTTCGCCTCGTCCTCCCGGCCGCTGTGGCGTGGGGTGCGGAGGGCCGATGGAGTCCGGCGGTGACACGGTCTCACCGCTCAACATCCCGGGATGGCGCCGGTTCCCCCTCCGTTCCCGACTGTCCGATCTGATCGGTCTGCCGGTCGCCGTCGACAATGACGCAAAGGCGTTGGCCCTGGGCGAGGGTTGGCGGGGCGCGGCCCGGGGACAGCGCGACTACCTGGCCATGGTGGTGTCGACCGGGATCGGTGGGGGGATCGTCCTCGACGGGCGCCTCCTCGACGGGGCCGGGGGCAACGCCGGTCACATCGGACACGTGGTCGTCGAACCCGATGGTCGACCCTGCGTGTGTGGCGGTCGCGGCTGCCTGGAGGCCGAGGTCTCGGGTACGGCCATCGCCGCGGTGACCGGCCGTCCGGCCGCCGAGGCCGACGCGGCCACACGGCGTCGGTGCGGCACGCTCGTGGGGCGTGCGGTCGCATCGGTGGCCAACCTGCTCGACCTCCAACTGGCCGTGGTGGCGGGTTCGGTGGCCCTCGGGTTCGGGGACGAGTTCTTCGATTCGGCCCAGGAGGAGATCGGGCTGCGTTGCGGGCTCACGTTCGCCCGCCCCACCCGGATCCGTCCGGGTGGACTCGGGGCGGACGGTCCGCTGGTGGGCGCGGCCGCGGTGGCGCGCCACCGCCTCGTCGTGGTGGAAGATGGTGGCCGATGAGCACGGCAACACCTGCGCACTACTCGTCACGCGAGGTCGTCCCCGTCGCATGGGCCGTCCTGGTGCGTCCCGACCTGTGGTGGACGGCGATCGGCGAGCTCCGACGACTGGCACCCCACCTGTGGTGGCGGTCGTCACCACACTTACCGTTGCCGGACCGCCGCCTCTGGGAGTTCCGCATGGTCACCGCCTACGGGCGTGCCGACGCCGTGCCCGAGCGGGCCGATGTCGTCTCCTTCCTCGAATGGTGCCGGGCGACCGGGTCGGCGACCTCGCCGCACTCTGGCGGGCGCGGGTAGCCGGTTCCCGTGGAAGGCACCTCTCGGCTCGGTCGCTCGACGGCTTCTGCAGGCTCCGGCTCATCAGGCGGGGCGACTCCGGTGCGGTCGCCGATGTCGCCGACCCGTCGGGCCCTCGTGCTGAATGCCACGTTCGAACCCCTCGGGATCGTTTCGTCGCGCCGAGCCGTACTGCTCGTGCTCGACACCAAGGCCGAGCTGATCCACGCCACCGAGCGTGTGTTTCGGGCCGAGCGGGTGAGCGTCCCCGAACCGTCGGTCGTCCGGCTGGTCCGCTACGTCAAGATCCCCTACAACTACCGGGTGGCGGTCAACCGCCGGACCGTGTTCGCCCGCGACGGTGGGAAGTGCCAGTACTGCGGGGCGTCGGCCGAGAACCTCGACCATGTGATCCCCCGCAGCAAGGGTGGGCCGCACACGTGGGAGAACGTCGTCGCCGCGTGCCGGCCGTGCAATACCCGCAAGGAGGACCGGCTACCCCACGAGGCCGGCATGGTGCTACGGACGACGCCGATCGCGCCACGGCACCGGGTGCAGTTGCTGGCCCTGTGTGGCAGCACCAGCGAGGACTGGGTCGACTACCTCGGATCCGACATCGTGGGAGTCGGACAGAAGAGCGCCTGACCGCGTCCTCACCCGCGCCAGCCGCAGGCGACGATGGAGTGGGGGTCGGGGTTGTGGCCCTGGGCCGGGTGCCGAGTGCCGGGTGCCGGAACGACCGGCGGGCGGTGGATGCAAGACTGGTCCCGTGCCGGCTAGGTGGCGGATCGAGGAGCGCGTCGCCACGGCGGCTGGACTGCACAGCACCTGGCCCGAGGTCGACCGGCAACCCACCGAGCGGGCGGTGGCCGTCTGTCATCCGACCGGACGGGCCGTGGTCCTCGGGTCCACCCAGGCCCCCGGCGTCGTCGACGCAGCCGCCGCCGCGTCCGCGGGCGTGGACGTCGTCCGCCGGCGGTCGGGTGGGGGAGCGGTACTGGTGGTCCCTGGGGACACGGTGTGGATCGATGCGTGGGTGCCCGCGACCGATTCCCTGTGGATCCCCGATGTGACCCGGGCCTTCCACTGGCTCGGACAGGTCTGGGGCACGGCCCTCGAACGACTCGGGTTCACCGGCGTCGAGGTGCAGGGCGCCGGGCCGGGGGCGTGCACCAGGTGGTCGACGCTCGTCTGCTTCGGCGGGATGGGGGCCGGCGAGGTCACGGTCGGCGGTCGCAAGGTGGTGGGCCTGTCGCAGCGCCGGAACCGTTCCGGTGCCTGGTTCCACAGCGCCTGCAACCAGCACTGGGACCCGGACGCTCTGCTGTCGGTTCTGGCTCTCGGCGACGACGAACGGGCAGCGGCATCAGCCGATCTGGCCGGAGCCGCGGCCGGGTTGGCCGACGTGGCGCCCAGTGGTGCGAGCGGGCCACCGCGGGGTGACCGTGTGGTCGCCGCATTCCTCGACTCCCTGCCCTGACGCTCCGGCTCGACGGGCCGCCCCGCGGACCGGGTTGATCCAGCCCCGGGGCCGGTCCCTCCACTTCGCTCCACCCGGTACGGGGACGTCGTCCCGGCCCCCTGGCGTCCCGCTCCGCCAGGCGGGCGCCGACACGCCCGTCCGACCGTCGTCGCCAGGACGCCCAGGTGGGCCGGCCGAGGTCGGACGACGACCGAGACGCGGCCCACGTGAGGGGGCGATCGGCGCCGGTCCCTACCTGGGCAGGATATGGCGCTGAATGGTTGACGAGTGGAGGTAAGGGGTTTATGGTGGAGCGAAGTGGTGTGAAAGGGAGGGGCCCGAATCAGTCGGGTACCGGGCACTGCGGGGAGCGTTGTGGGAGCAAGGTCCAGTGGCACGGTTCTTCGGCAGACACGAGCACTCGCTCGACGACAAGGGAAGGGTGATCCTGCCGGCCAAGTTCCGCACCCATTTCGAACACGGCGGCTATCTCGCCCCCGAACAGGACGGCTGCCTGTCGCTGTGGACGCCGGAGCAGTTCGAGCTGCAGATGGACGCCATGATGGAGCGGTCGGCGGCGAGCAGGAGCGACCGCAACCTGATGCGGCTGTGGGCCTCGACCTCCCACGAGCTGGAGATCGACCGGCAGGGCCGGATGGCGATTCCGGCCAGGCTCCGGGAGTACGCCGGCCTGGAGTCCGACGTCCTGGTGCTCGGGGCGATCGACCGGGTGGAGCTGTGGGACCCCCGGACCTGGGAAGAGAAGGTGCTTCCCGAGGAAGCGCGCCTGACCATGGGCGACGACGGCTGAGTGACATCATGCGCCTCCACCTCGCACGTACTGGCTCGACCCACCGTCATCGCGAACCGTCGGACGGACGGCTTCCCCGTCGCGGCACGGCCGTGCTCACCGCCGTCGCCGATCTCGCCGAAGCGCCGTCCGGTGACGACACTGCCGGTGACACGCCGTCCGGTGACTCCCCGTCGAACGCCCCGTCGCCCCGGGAGGGCGTCATCGCCATCCGCCGGATCACCTCAGCGTCCACCCTGTCGGCAGCTGAGCTGGCCGACCGGGTGGGGCACCCGGCCTCGCTGCCGCGACTCACGCCCCTCCAGTCGGGGCAGGCTGCCGTGTCCCGGCGGGAGGTTCACATCGAACGTGTCTGGCCCATGCGCAGTCCCTCGACCGGAGATCTGGGAGAACTCTCCTCCGCCTCCTCCCAGTCGGGTCGTCGCGGTACTCCGCCCGCACGAATCGTGCCGGCCGAGGGGCTGCGGATGAGCCAGGCATTTCCCCACGAACCGGTCATGGCCACCGAGGTCGTCGACCTCCTCGGCACCGTGCCCGACGGGCTGGTCCTCGACGCCACGTTGGGCGGCGCCGGTCATGCACGGGCACTGTTGCAGGCGAATCCCGGCATCCGGTTGCTCGGCATCGACCGCGATCCGATCGCCGTCGCTGCCGCCACCGGGGAGCTCGCCAAGTTCGGCAACCGGGCGATCATCCGCCGGGCCCGGTTCGATTCGCTCGCCGAGGTGGTCCGGGAGGTGCAGGACGGTCTCGGGACCCCCGACGACGAGCGGGGCCTGACCGGCGTCCTGTTCGACCTCGGCGTGAGCTCTCCCCAGCTCGACGTGGCCGAGCGCGGTTTCTCCTACCGCAGCGACGCCCCCCTCGACATGCGGATGGATCCGACCGCGGGCCGCACGGCGGCGGACGTGGTCAACGACAGCGACGAGGACACCCTGGCCGAGATGTTCGCCGACAACGGCGAGACCCGGTTCGCCCGGCGGATCGCCAAGGCGGTCATCGCGGCACGACCGGTCACCACGACCGGGCAGCTGGCCGACGTTGTGCGCGACGCGATCCCAGCCGCCACCCGGCGCACCGGTGGCCACCCGGCCAGGAAGGTGTTCCAGGCCGTGCGCATCGCCGTCAACGAGGAGCTCGACCAGCTCCGCACCGGGCTCGACGCCGCACTGGGGCTGCTCCGCCCCGGAGGGCGATGCGTGGTCATCTCGTACCAGTCGGGTGAGGACCGGCTGGTCAAGACGACCTTCACCCGTGCCGCCACCGACGACTGCCACTGCCCGCCGGGGCTCCCGTGCGTGTGCGGGGCCAATCCCCAGTTCCGACTGGTCCACCGTGGATCCCGGCGCCCGACCCAGGACGAGGTGACCCGAAACCACCGGGCGGAGGCGGCGCGCCTGCGGGTGCTGGAGCGACTGCCGGCCAGCGGTGGCTCCGCCAGCGGCAGCGGAGAAGTGGCCTGATGGCACCGCCCGCGTCGGGAGCCGCGCGCCGCGCAGCTGCGGCCCCTCAGACCCGCCCGGCCGGCCGGCGCACCCCGCTCCGGGTCTTCGAGCCCGAGCCCCGTCGATCGACCCGGCGTCATGCGTCCCGTCGGGCCCACGCCTGGCTGGCCGTGGCCATGGTGGTGGCCAGCCTCCTCGTCGTGGTCGTCGGTGACGCCCTGGTGACCGAGAACCAGATCCGCCTGACCGACGTCCAGCTGCAGATCAGTGCCGACCAGGCCAGTCAGAAGACGATGCAGGTCGAGGTGGCGCAGAAGGACGCCCCCGACTGGATCGTGGCCAAGGCCCTCGCCCTCGGCCTGACGGCACCGGCCAGCGTGACCGACCTCCCGCACGTCCCGCTCGACGTCCCGTTGCCGGTGCCGCAGACCGGCGCGGCCGGCACCTCCGCCGTGAGGGCGCCCGCCCAGTGAGTCCCGCAGTCATCCTCAACGGTCGGACCCGTGCCATTCGGCTGGTGGTCGCCTCCGTCTTCCTCGTCATGGTCCTGCGCCTGGTCCAGGTCCAGGAGTTCGGACACCAGCACTATGCGGCTCTGTCCCGGGCCCAGCTGACCCAGGAGGTCACCGTGCCCCCGGTCCGCGGCGGCATCTACGACCGCAACGGCGAGGTCCTGGCCGAGACGGTCACCCGACAGACCGTGGTGGCCGACCCCGAGATCATCAAGGACCCCACCTCGCTGGCCGCGACGCTGTCGCCGATCCTCGGGATTCCGGCGTCCACGCTCCGGTCCGAGCTGACCGAGCCGTCCGGCTTCGTGTACCTGGCACACCGGGTCCCCGATTCGGTGGTGACCACCCTCGACAGGCTCGACCTCAACGGGATCAACCTGGTGCCCGAGGCCCAACGGGTGGTCCCCGTCGGGCTCCTGGCCGAGCCGGTGGTCGGCACGGTTGGCTGGAACGGCGGCGGAGCCTCGGGGATCGAGTACCAGTACGACTCGCTGCTGGCCGGAAGGCCCGGATCGACCGACCTGTTGGAATCGCCTGACGGGGTCTCCTTGCCGAACAGCGACCGGTCGACGCCGGCCCAGCCCGGAACGGGCCTCGAGCTCACCCTCGACGAGTCCGTCCAGTACGTGACCGAGCATGCGCTGGCCACCGAGATCGTGGCATCGCACGCCACGAGCGGCACGGCCGTGATCATGGACGTGAAGACCGGAGACATCCTGGCCATGGCCAACCTCGACGCCGCCCCGGGGACGGCTGGAGCCGCGTCGGGTACCGCCACCGGCGCGGCGACGCCGACGCTCACCGCCCAGGTGTCGTCGCCCACGAACACCTCGGGCCCGACCCTGGTCGCGCCGTCGGACACCCTGCCGGCCGGGGTGGTGGAGGCCCCGTCCAACTCGGCGGTCACCCAGGTCTACGAGCCCGGCTCCGTCTTCAAGCTGGTGACCTTCTCGGCGGCGCTGGCCGACGGGCTGGTGACACCGAATTCGCCGCTTGCCGTCCCACCTGAATTGCAGCTGGGCCGGTACACCTTCCACGACGCCGAGACCCACGGGACCGAGATGCTCACCGCCACCCAGATCCTGGCCCAGTCCTCCAACCTCGGGACCATCGAGGTGGCCGAGAAACTCGGCGAATCCCGCCTGCAAAACCAGATCTCCCTCCTCGGATTCGGCAGCCCGACCGGGCTCGGGGTCCCCGGCGAGTCCGAGGGCCTGGTGCCCGGGCCGGCCCAGTGGACGGATTCCTCCATCGGATCCACGCCGATCGGCCAGGACGACGCAGTGACCGCCCAGCAGGTCCTCGATGCCTACAACGCAGTGGCGAACGGTGGGGTCTTCGTGTCACCGCGCCTGGTCAGGGCCACTGTCGCGCCCGACGGGAAGTCAACCGCGGTCGCCCCGTCGGAGTCCCATGAGATCATCGACCCGACCGTCAACGCCGAGCTGGTCAACATGCTCGAGGCGGTGGTCACCGAGGGGACCGGGACGGAAGCGGCCATCGACGGCTATACCGTGGCCGGGAAGACGGGCACGGCACAGATCCCGAGCGCCGACCACCTGGGATACGTCCCCGGGGCATACGTCGGCTCGTTCGCCGGGTTCGCCCCCGCCCAGGATCCGGTGCTGTCGGCCATCGTGGTCCTGAACCACCCGACGCCGATCTACGGTGGTGCGGTGGCTGCCCCGGTGTTCTCCACGATCATGTCCTATGCCCTCCACCATTTCGGCATCCCCACCACCACCACGGCCACCACGGCCGACTCGTCGACGGCCGTGGGTGGCGCGGGCAGCATCACCGTGCCGGCCGGAGCGGTCACGGAAGGGCCCTAGGGGTGGGCCCGGGAACGAACGGCCGCCACCCCCACCCGCCAGCGATCTCCCGGAATCCGACGTGGTGATGGTGGCCGACCTCCTCGACGACGTCCCGGTGGTCGGGATCCGCGGTGACGCGACGACCACCCCGGTGAGTTCGGTCGAGTTCGACAGCCGGAAGGTCGGGCCGGGTGCGCTGTTCTGTTGTGTCCCCGGGGAATGGACCGATGGTCACGTCCATGCGGCCGACGCGGTGGCGCGGGGCGCCACGTCGCTGTTGTGCGAGCGATTCCTCGAACCCGGGGTGACCCAGGTGCGGGTGGCGCCGGGTGGCGTCCGGCCGGCCATGGCCGCGGTGGCCGCGTCCTTCTTCGGTCACCCGTCACGATCGCTCGAGATGGTCGGCGTCACCGGCACGAATGGCAAGACGACGGTGGCCCATCTGGTCCGGTCCATCCTCGAGGCCGACGGGAGGCGGACCGGGATCATCGGCACCCTGGAGGGCGCACGGACCACGCCCGAGTCGCCCGACCTCCAGCGCCAACTGGCCGCGCTGGTGGCCGACGGGGCGCGGTCGGTGGCGCTCGAGGTCTCCTCCCACGGACTGACCGAGCACCGGGTGGACGGCATCGTCTTCGACGTGGCCGCTTTCACCAACCTGAGCCGAGACCATCTCGACCACCACGGGTCGATGGACGCGTACTTCGAAGCCAAGGCCACCCTCTTCACACCCGATCGGTGCCGCCGCGCCGTCGTGTTCGCCGACGATCCGTGGGGCGCCCGGCTCCTCGACCGGCTGGGGACCGACGTGGCCATACCGGTGCGGCGCAGCGAGGCCACCGGAGTGGCGCTGTCGGTCGGAACCTCGCGGTTCTCCTGGCGCGGCCGGACCGTGGTGCTGCAGCTGTCGGGGCAGTTCAACGTGGACAATGCCCTGGTGGCGGCGGCCATCGGCGTCGCCCTCGGTGTCGACGAATCGACTGTGGTGGCAGGACTCCGGTCGGCACCCGCTGTTCCCGGTCGCATGCAGGTGGTCGGCGCGGGCTCGCCGGTATCCGTGCTGGTCGACTACGCCCACACGCCGGCCGGACTCGAGGGGGCGCTCGGCGCGGCGCGGTCGCTGGCCGGTCCCGGGCGGGTGGTCTGCGTGTTCGGCTGTGGCGGCGACCGTGACCGGGGAAAGCGTCCCGAGATGGGTGCGGTGGCCTCGGCCGGGGCCGACGTGATCGTGCTCACCTCGGACAATCCGCGATCGGAGGACCCGCTCGCCATCATCGACGAGGTCCGGTCCGGGATGACCGCCGGCGTCGAGGTGACCGTGGAGCCGGACCGGGTCGCAGCCATCCGAGCCGCAGTGGGCCTGGCCGGGCCGGGGGACGTCGTGCTCGTCGCCGGCAAGGGCCACGAGGACTCCCAGACGACCGGCGGGGTGACGGTGCCGCTCGACGACCGGGTGGAGGCGGCCCTGGCCCTTGCCGACCGGTTCGGGGGAACGGGCCGGTGATCTCGCTCATGACCTCGGGCGGCATCGCGCTGTGGGTGGCGGTGCTCACCACCCCGCTCCTCATCCGGTGGCTCATCAAGAACAACATCGGTCAGCAGATCCGGGAGGACGGCCCCCAGGTCCACATCGCCAAGGCGGGCACACCCACCATGGGGGGGATCTGCATCGTGGGCGCGGTCCTGGTGGGCTTCCTCTCCGCCCATCTCATCCCCGGTGTCCGGTTCTCGCGATCGGGAGCGCTGGTCATGCTGGCCATCGTGGGCGCGGCGGCCATCGGGTTCGCCGACGACTGGACCAAGGTCCGACACCGACGGAGCCTGGGGCTCAACAAGCGGGCCAAGTTCGGGTCGCAGATCGCGCTCGGCCTCCTGTTCTCGATCCTCGCCGTCTACTGGGCACACGCCTCGACGACGCTGTCGTTCACCCGCTACAACTCGATCGGCCTGCACATGGGATCGGCGGTCTGGGTGATCTGGGCCACCGTGATCATCGCTGCCTCCGCCAACGCGGTCAACCTCACCGACGGGCTCGACGGGCTGGCCGCCGGCTCGTCCACGTTCTGCTTCGCCTGCCTGGCCATCATCGGGTATTGGCAGTACCGGCACTTCAGCATCTACCACGTGGGGGACGCGCTGGACCTGGCCCTGGCGGCCGTCGCCCTGGCCGGTGCCTGTGTCGGCTTCCTCTGGTGGAACGCGGCGCCGGCGAAGATCTTCATGGGGGACACCGGCTCACTGTCGATCGGCTCGGGCCTGGCCGCGCTGTGCCTGCTCATGAACCTCGACCTCCTGCTCGTGATCCTCGGCGGGCTGTTCGTGATCGTCACGCTGTCGGTGGTGATCCAGATCATCAGCTTCCGGGTGTTCAAGCGGCGGGTCTTCCTGATGGCCCCGTTGCACCACCACTTCGAGCTGATGGGCTGGCCGGAGACGACGGTGATCGTGCGCTTCTGGATCCTCGCCGGCCTGTTTGCCGCGCTGGGGCTCGGCATCTTCTACGGCGACTTCCTGTCGGTGGGGACGCTCCATTGAGCGCCGCCGCACCGGTGGCCGGCCGGTCGTACGGATTCCACCACTCGGACGCGCGCATGGGCGAGGCTGGTGGGATGGAACCCACCGATGTCGGCCGTGGGGCCGCCCGTCTCATCGGCGTTTCCGGGGGCGGGGTGCCCGGCCGTGGCTGACCGGGCGCGCCCCGCCGGATCGGCAGCCCCGCGTCGGGGATCCGGTGTGCCCACGACGGCGGCGTTGGGCGTCCTGATCACCATGTTGTGCGTGGCCGGCCTGGTCATGGTCGGCTCGGCCTCGCCGGTGATCTCCCAGATCACCTACGACTCGCCGTGGACGATCTTCTTCCGCCAGGCGCTCTGGATGGTGGTGGGGGTGGGGGCCATGCTGGTGCTGGCCCGGATCGACTACCGGGCCTGGCGCAAGTGGTCGATCCCCCTGGTGGCGGTCACCGTGGTCCTGCTGGTCGCCGTCCTCGTCCACGGCGTGGGCGACTCGGCCGGTGGATCGGCCCGTTGGATCGGGTTCGGGCAGTTCCGGATCCAACCGTCCGAACTGATGAAGCTGGCCATGGTGGTCTTCGCCGCCGACATCGTGGAGAAGCGGTCGGACCGGTCGGCACCGGCCAAGCAGCTCATCGCACCGGTCGTCGGGCTGCTGGTCGTCTCTGGGGCCCTCATCATCAAGCAGCCCGACATGGGCACGGCCATGGTCCTCAGCTGCATCGCCTTCGGCATCCTGTTCATGGGAGGTGTCCCGCTCGGGCCGCTGTCGAAGGTACTGGTGGTGTTCCTCGGCGTGGCCACCGTGTTCGCCCTGAGCGACTCCTACCGCCGCGACCGGATCCTGTCCTTCATCAATCCCGGGGCCCACCAGGCGGGCTCGGGCTACCAGGTCTGGCAGTCGCTCATCGGCCTCGGCTCCGGCCATCTCTTCGGCCTCGGACTGGGCGGCGGACGCGAAAAGTGGGGGACGCTCCCGAACGCGCAGACCGACTTCATCTTTTCGGTGGTCGGCGAGGAGCTCGGTCTGATCGGTGCCGTGTTCGTGCTGGCCCTGTTCTTCGCCCTGGCCTGGTACGGGTACCGGGTGGCCAGCAGGGCGCCGGACCGCTTCGGGACGTTGATGGCGGTCGGCGTCACCACCTGGATCACCAGTCAGGCCGTCATCAATATCGGTGCCGTCATCGGCGTACTGCCGGTGACCGGGATCCCACTGCCGTTCATCTCCTTCGGCGGTTCGTCCCTGGTGATCACCCTGTCCGCGGTGGGGATCCTCATGAACATCGCCCTGCAGGAACGTCCGAGCCCGCGTGCTGCGGTGCAGCGGCGACGAACCGTCCGGGCGTGACCGACGCGGGCAGCGTGTCCGACCGGCGGTATGCACTCGTGGCCGGCGGGGGGACCGCCGGCCACCTCCAGCCCGCCCTGGCCATCGCCGAGGCCCTGGTGGCCCGCGGTCACGACCGGGGATCGATCGAGTTCATCGGCTCGGAGCGGGGCCAGGACGCAGCCACGCTGGCCGGACGGGGGTTCGCGGTGACGTTGCTGCCCGGGCGTGGCATCGTGCGGAGCATGGCCCCCCGGGATGTCGTCCGGAACATCCGGTCCGCATGCGAACTGTGCGTGGCCGCCGTCCGGGCCGTCCGGGTGGTCGGTCTCCGGAGACCACGGGTGGTGGTGGCGGTCGGCGGCTACGCCAGCGTGGCCGGGGCCGTCGGGGCCATCGTCCACCGGATCCCCCTGGTACTGGTCAACGTCGATGCCGTACCCGGAGCGGCCAACCGGCTGCTCGGCCGGTTCGCCCGGGCCAGCGCGGTGGGGTGGGCGGGCAACCCGCTCCCGCATGCGGTGGTGACCGGGACGCCGGTCCGCCCTGAGATCGCAGAGGTGGGCCGGGGAGCGGCGGCCCGGGACGCGGCCCGAGCCGAGCTCGGGCTGGCGGCCGACCGTTCGGTCGTGGTGGTGTTCGGTGGCTCACTCGGAGCCCGGCAGATCAACCGGGCGGTGGACGGGGCGGCCGAGCGGTGGTCCGACCGGTCCGACCTGGCCGTCTACCACATCGTCGGACGACGGGACTGGGCCGGGTACAGCGGCGATCCGGAGCTCCCCCGGATCCCCCCGCTCGGAGCCGACGGCGGCAGGGACGAAACGGCGGGACTCGATCTCGTCCGGGTCGCCTACGAGGACCGGATGGCCACCGTCTATGCCGCCGCAGATCTGGTGGTCAGCCGGGCCGGGGCCATGACGGTGGCCGAGCTGTCCGTCGCCGGGGTGCCCGCGGTACTGGTCCCCCTGCCCGGCGCCCCCGGCGACCACCAGACGGCCAACGCGCGGGTGCTGGAACGGGCGGGAGCGGCTGTCGTGCTGCCCGACGCCGACTGCACGCCGGTCGGTCTCTGCGGGGTGGTCGAGGCACTGCTGGCCGATCCGGGGCGCCTCGACGCCATGGGTCGGGCCGCCGCCGCCGTGGGGCGACCCGACGCGGCCGACGCCGGTGCCCGCGTCGTCGAGGACAGTGCCCTGCCCGACGCCGACCGACGGTCCGGGACGGCCCGGTGACCACCCCGCTCCACGCCGGACTGGGCGATCCCGACTCGTTGCGCCATGTCCACGTGGTCGGTGTCGGTGGAGCCGGAATGAGTGCCATCGCCACCGTCCTGGCTGCCATGGGCCACGACGTGTCGGGGAGTGACCTGCGGGAGTCGGGGGTCACCGAACGGCTGCGCTCGCTAGGGATCGCCGTGACCATCGGCCACGACGCGTCCAACGTCGGCGACGCGGGCCTGGTGACCCACTCCACGGCTGTCCATGCCGACAACCCCGAGGTGGCCGAGGCGACGAGGAGGGGAGTGCCGGTCCTGTCGAGGGCGGAGACCCTGGCCGCCATCGCGGAGCGCAAGCGCTGCATCGCCGTGGCCGGGACCCACGGCAAGACGACCACGGCGTCGATGCTGGCGCTGGCGCTGGTGGAGGCGGGACTGCACCCGTCGTTCCTCATCGGCGGTGAGGTCAACGACATCGGCACCAACGCGGTGTGGGACGACGGCGAGTGGATCGTCGTCGAGGCCGACGAGAGCGACGGAACATTCCTCCACCTGGTGCCCGACATCGCCATCGTCACCAACGTGGAGGCCGATCACCTCGACCACTACGGCTCCTTCGACGCCGTGCGCACCGCCTTCATCGAGTTCGTGTCTTCGGCCCGACACCGGGTGGTCGGCGGGGACGACGCCGAGGCCCTGGCCATCGGTCGGACCGTCGGGGCGGACATCGTCGGGCTCGGAGCCGACGCGACGTTCGCCATCGCATCGGTGGCCACTGGTCGGAGCTCGGTATCGTTCGATCTGCTGGGTCCCGACGGGGCTCTCGTCATCCATCTGCAGGTGGCGGTCCCCGGGTTGCACAACGCGAAGAACGCCGCGATGGCCACCGTCGCCGCGCTCGCCGCCGGCGCACCGGCCGACGCGGCAGCCCGGGCGCTGGCCCGGTTCGGGGGAGTGGCCCGGCGGTTCGAATTCCGCGGCGAGCGTGGCGGCGTCACGTTCGTGGACGACTACGCCCATCTGCCCACCGAGGTCCGTGCCGCGTTGTCGGCCGCCCGCAACGGTTCGTGGGGTCGGGTGGTGGCCGTGTTCCAGCCGCACCGCTACTCCCGGACGGCCGACGTCGGGGAGGAGTTCGGCGGTGCCTTCGACGATGCCGACGTGGTGGTGGTGACCGACGTCTACGGGGCCGGTGAGGCCCCCGTTCCGGGAGTGTCGGGCCGGCTCGTGGCCGACGCGGTCCGACGGGCGCGCCCCGACGTCGAGCTGTACTACGTCCCCGGTCGGAGCGACCTGGTGGATGCCGTCGCCGCGCTGGTTCGACCCGGTGACCTGTGCCTGACCCTCGGTGCCGGCGACCTCACCTCGCTGCCCGACGAGGTGATGGCCGCCGGCGGTCCGGAAACCGGCGGTGGGCGCCGGTGAGTGGGGCCGACGACGTGGAGGCTCTGGCCCGGCGCCTCGGGAGTGCGGCCGTCCGCGGCGCTCCGCTCGGGAGCCGGACCACCTACCGTGTGGGCGGAAGGGCCGCGCTGGCCAGCGAGCCGGCCGACGAGGCCGCCCTGGTCGCGCTGTCCCGGGCCCTCGACGGACTCTCGGTGCCGGTCCTGGTGCTCGGGAACGGTTCGAACCTGCTGGTCGCCGACGCCGGTTTCCCGGGGCTGGTCGTGACCCTCGGCGGGCACTTCGCCGGGCTGGCCATCGAGGGGACCGACGTCCGGGCCGGCGGCGCCCTGGCGCTGCCGACGCTGGCCAGACGCACGGCGGCGGCCGGGCTCACCGGGCTGGAGTGGGCGGTCGGTGTGCCCGGATCGGTCGGAGGGGCCGTCCGGATGAACGCCGGCGGCCACGGATCGGACACCGCGGCGACACTCATCCGTTACCGCACGGTGGACCTGGCCACCGGGGAGGTGGCCGAGCAGCCGGCGTCGCACCTCGACGCCGGCTACCGGCGGACCTCGGTGAGGGCTGCGGAGGTGGTGGTGGAGGCGACCCATCGGCTCGAGCCCGGCGACCCCGGGGCCGGCCGGGCGG
Organism: Acidimicrobiales bacterium; assembly: GCA_050014755.1. Classification (GTDB taxonomy): domain Bacteria; phylum Actinomycetota; class Acidimicrobiia; order Acidimicrobiales; family RAAP-2; genus Bog-756. The sequence goes on along the minus strand of JBEKCS010000072.1, from coordinate 1,261 downwards.
CCATCGACGAGATCGTGCGCTGGCGCCGGGCCAACCAGCCGGGCGGCGCCAACGCAGGATCGGTGTTCGCCAACCCGCCCGGGGACTCGGCAGGGCGTCTGATCGACGCGTGCGGCCTGAAGGGACTGCGGATCGGGACGGCCGAGGTGTCGCCCAAGCACGCCAACTTCATCCAGGCCGACCGGGGTGGCTCGGCCGACGACGTCAGACGGTTGATGGACCGGGTGCGCGAGGAGGTGCGGGCCGCCACCGGCATCGAGCTTTCGACGGAGGTCCAGATGGTGGGCTTCGCCGACGGGGACCGAGCATGAGCCCGCCGCGGGGTGACGGGGGAACGATCGACCCGAGGATCCGTGAGCGTCGCGAGCAGGTCGAGCGGAGCAGGACCCAGAGACGACTCCGGTGGGCGGCTGTCGTGGCCGGCGTGGTGGTGCTGGTGGCGATGGTGACCCTGGTGCTGCACACCCCGTGGTTCGAGGCCAAGATCGTCACGGTGACCGGGTCCCACCCCAATACCAGCGACGAGGCCATCGAGTCGGCGGCCGGACTGCTCCATCATCCGCCGCTGGTCAGCGTCGATCCCGGACCTACCGCCGCACGCGTGGAGTCCCTGCCGTTCATCGCGTCGGCCCGAGTCACCCGGCACTGGCCCGACGCGGTGACCATCAGTGTGACCGAACGGATTCCGGTGGCGGCCATGGCCGGTCCGGCCGGTGCCTGGTCGACCCTCGACGGGATGGGACGGACCCTGGCCGTGACCGCGGCACGTCCCGGCCTGCCGGTGCTCGTCGTGCACGCGTCGACCGGTACGGCCCTTCCGGCCCCGATCGGGGGGACGGTCGCCCAGGCTGCGGCACCGGGGCTCCTGGTCGCCCGCACGCTGCCCCCGGCATTTGTCGCACAGGTGGTCTCGGTCACGGTGGCAGCCGACGGCACGGTCTCCCTCGGGCTCAACTCGGGCCTCACCGTCCTCATCGGCACGGTGAGCGATCTCGCGGCAAAGTACGAGGATGTGGCGGCCATCATCGCCAATGCGCACCTGCGCGGGGCCCGGATCATCGACGTCACCGTGCCCCAGTCGCCGACCATCGGACCGTGAGCCGGTCCGCGCATTGGTTGTCCAACGGTGACAAGGGCGTGTCACACCGCCGTCCTGCGTGCTTGACCCCAGGCGGTGCGAACCGTATCGTTAGCGCGAACTCGCAGGTTGGAACGGTTTCAACCTTTGGTCGAGGGTGAGGAACTTCATGACCGTTCCGGC
>JBEKCS010000071.1:0-19785 GCA_050014755.1 Acidimicrobiales bacterium | reverse complement strand
GACCCGGGGTGGACGTTCACCCCCCAGCCGCCCTTCGGCCAGGAGCCCGGCCTCGGGATCGACCGGCCACCCGAGGCCGTGCCCCGGAACTGAGCCGGAGGGGGAGGAACGTCCGGGGGCCAAGGTGATGTGGGACGCCCCCGCCCTTCTCTCCTCTACTGGCCCAGCGGTGTCCGCGGGTCGCGTCCCGTGAAGGCGGGAAGGAATTCCCAGTCATCGGCGCCAGGAGGTGGCGGCAGCTCCTCTCCGAACGGAGATCCTGGTTCCACCGCGTCGCGGTACTCGGGTTTCATCATGGCCCCCGCCCCTTCAGGCGCCGCTGCGGCGACGGAGGGGTCCAACTCGGCGATCTGTCCGGTGGCCCGGGCCAGATCCCAGCGTGGGCGGCCAGCTCTGCCAGGTACATGTCGACGAGGATGGACCCCGTGTGCTTCTCACCCCACGGCATGGTGAACTTCGATGAGAGCCTGGTGTCCTCGTCCCATGCCTGTTCTGCGTCCTTGGCAGCTTGGCGTAGCTGGCCTGGTGCGTCGGACAGCTCCACGTGGGGAGACCTGTCCTCGGGTGGGGGTGTCTGGCGCCGGCCAAGACCGGCTGCCCGGTGGCCCGCTTCGACAATGTGGTCGCCCAGACAAGCCACGTCGAACTTGCGGCATGGTGTCGGATTGCCGAGGTCCTCAACATCTATTCCGGACACGATCACCGCAGCGTTCTCGTAGGCATCCACCTACGCGCTTCGTCGGTCATGGTTGACCATGCGGCTACACCTTGCTGCGACACTGCGCCTACGGTACAAATTTCGCTCAGCAGCTTCGCCAGTGAGACATCTCAGCCAATTGCCACCTTGCGGTCATCTGTTCGCGGCTATTCCGCCGGAAAGGGACTAAACCACCGAGTCATTTCAGCGACAGCCCACTGGACGCCAGCCGGGTCGGCTGCGTCAGCAATCGCTGCGGCCGCCCTGAAACCGCTGCGGCCCGAAGTACGTGATGTCGTAGGCACTAGTGGTCAGCACCTGTTGTGGATGCCGCCCGGGGAATGCCGAAGCGTAAGCCGCTTCCAGCAATCTCGTGTCCGCATACAGATCGCTAGTCAGGTCTGCGCTCGCCGCGTCATGGACCGAAACGAGCAGGATGCGCTTGTCCCCGAAGAGATCGCGCACCATGTCAGGTGCCGTCGTAGGCGTTGCTCTGACCAGACGAATCCACAGGTCATCTCGATATTTTGGACGATCGACTGAGCAGGCCAGCGAGAACAACGGTATGCCGGGGCCCCATCCGGCCGACACGATTTCGTCGGCACCTTCCGCGTTCGAATTGAGATATGCCGAGTCATGGTAGACCGCGGTGCTCAACACCGCTCGAAATCGGCCGGGATTTTGCATCAACGCCACGTACTGCGACGTTGCAACGGCCTGGCCGGCAAGAATGACGCACAGTCCGGTAGCGGCGATCACCGAACTCGCCGTCCGAAACTCGCTGCCCGAGCGCCACACTGCGACGAGAGAGCACAGCAAGATGAGCGTCGTATAGGGCATGAGCTCGATCACATGCCATGGACCCGTTGCTTGCTTGGTGGCCGCAACCTCGACGATCATCACGACGAAGACCACGAGGAAGAACACTGCCCCTCGCGCCGGCTTGACGGCCGATTCGGGCAGGGGACCTCCACGCCGGCGTAGCGCAAGGATGGTCATTGCCGCGACCGAGAACACCCATTGAAAATCCATCCACACCGGCTGGCTGACGTTCCTACCGGTGAAGAACCCGATGACCGCTGAGTACCCGATTGTCCGTTGAAACAGACCCCACGCGAAAGCGAGATTCGGGATCGGGTCCTGGAGCGACGATGATCCCTGGGCGGACAGGTTTGGGACCACGAATACGAGGCCGAACAATAGGAGGCAGCTGGCGAATGAGGCGACGGCAAAGAAGGTAGCTCGTGGGTGCTCCCGGGCCCGCTCCCCCAGTCGCTTGCGGTAGACGACCGACCCCCCCACTCCGACGCCGACGATGAGCCACAAGAAATTCTGTTTGTCGAATACGCCGACGAGAGCGAAGGCAAAAAAGGTCCACATCCACGCGATTCGGCCTGAATCCAGGTACTTGAAGAATGCCAAGAGAAGTGCCATAGAAAGACACATGGCGACGACTATGGGTCCCCAATCCACCTTCGACATGAAAATGAAGGTTGGACAGGTCCCCATGATGACGACGAGAACAGCACTCCATCGTCCGATGATCTCGCGACCGACGAAATACGCGACCACCAATGTTGTCGCCGACAGCACGATCGCAGGAATGCGGATCGTGGACACGGATACACCGAAAACCGCAAAGATCGGAGCGAAGATCGCCGCCTTCACCGTGCCGATGTAGGGGATGATCAGCAGCGGAATACCGTCAATGCGCTGGTTAACATAGAGCTGATGAGGAAAATGGCCACCAAGTGCCGCATCCACGAAATTGGCTTCGTCTATGTAGAGACCAGGTCGGTTCAACCAGAGACACGCCATCGTCACGAAGTAGACGACGGTTGTGCCGACAACCCCAATCACCCATACGGATGAGCGTTTGCGGGATGGGGCACCAAGAGCAGGCGGCTGAGTCCCTCGATCGGTAGTCGTCATATCGGACATGGTGACGATCTCGGCTACAAGACCGCCGCTGTCACCATCAGCATCCCGTAGGCACGATCCCCACAGCCATTGCCCGGCGTCCAGGAACTTGCGTCGAACCGTTGAGGTGTGAGCGGAGCATGCGCTGCGTCCTGCTCGCCAAGGTCGGTCCGAACGGCAACGATGGACCGATGCACAATCTCCGCCCATGGGGTTCCGTCGGCTCGATACATCCCGGCGAGCGTACTTCAGGGCGCGATCCCAACAATGCCCACGCTCATGAAATCCGAAGGGGCACCCTACCCAACCTGGTGAGCGGGGCACCACCACGACGTCCTCCCCCCTACCGTCGACCGGGTGAGCGGACTCCCGTCCTTCGGGCACACTCCGCCCGGACGCCGTTCGTCCATGAGATCGCCGAGGTGGGATCCACCGCGCTCGTTCAGGTCGGCCAGCGTCCGGATCAGGTTTCGGTGGAGTCTCCTCACCTCCGGCGAGGAGAGCGACGAGGCCGGGCGGAGCGGGGAGAGCCCTGATCGCCAAAGCACTTCGTCGGCGATGAGGTTCCCCACGCCGGCCAGCCGGGACTGGTCGAGGAGCCTCGCCTTCAACGGCGCCGACGATCCGGCCAACGCCGCGGCCAACCCGGCCACCCCGACCGACGATGCGTCGGGTCCGAGAGCGGACGCGTCCGGATCGAGCGAGATCCCGCCAAGGCGCCGCGGATCGTGGACCACCATGCGCCCACCCCCGGCGAATCCCACCGACCATCGCTCCCACGCCGCCTCCATCCTGGTGGGTGTGTACAGGAGCTGCTCCACGGCGCTGTCCCCGTCGACCAGCAGGGTCCCGGTCATGCCGAACCGGATACCGACGACCGGGCCACGTTCCACGTCCAACATCAGCAGCTTGCCGATCCTGCGGGCCGCCGAGAACCTGTTGCCGACGAGAAAGCCTTCGAGCAACTCGGCCGTCGCGACGCCCTTCAGGAACCATGGGTCGGGTGAGGAGACCGAGGCGATCGGGCGGCCCAGCACCCCTTCGGCCAGGATCCGGTACCGCTCGACTTCGACCAGTTCGGGCACCCGACGAGGGTAGCCATCTGGCGCCCGGAGGGACACGTGCTCTTCGGGGGTGGACGGTAGGGTGTCCCCCATGCCGCCCGAAAAGCCGCACTGGTCCGAGTTGCTCACCGAGGTGGTGACGTCCGGTCTGTGCACCGGATGTGCCGCTTGCGTGGTCGCCTGTCCGTACGACGTCCTGTCCTACGACGACACCGGCGGAAGGTACAAACCGTTCCACATCGACGCCGAGGGCGGTCCCGACAGCTGCACCCACGGGGTCAAGGGGTGCACCATGTGTACCCGGGCATGTCCGCGGTTCCGCCTGTGGGAGACCGAGATCGACACGCACCTGCACGGGCGGGAGCGCACCGACGACGAGGTGGCCGGCATCTCCTCGGACGTCGTCCTGGTCCGTGCCACCGACCCCGAGGTCCTTACCGCCGGCCAGGACGGCGGTCTGGTCTCGGCCATGCTCATCTGGGCGCTCGAGCACGACCTGATCGACGCCGCCCTGGTCTCGGACCTCGAGGGGGACGGGTCCACCTGGAAGGCGAAGCCCACCGTGGCCACCACACGCGAGGAGGTACTGGCCGCTGCCGGCTCCCGCTACACGTACTCGGCCAATACGCTCGCCTACCCCCAGGCCATCGAGGGTGGGGCCGAGCGGATTGCACTGGTCGGCATGGGCTGTCAGGCCTCTGCCCCCCCGATCATGCAGGCCCGCAAGGCTGGCAAGATCGCACGGCGGCTCTCCTTGACCATTGGCCTGCTGTGCTCGAAGACGTTCGACGACGCCATCTTCCCCGAGCTGTTCGAGGCCAAGTACGGGATCGCCCGTGCCGACATCGCCAAGATGAACATCAAGGGTGTCTTCCAGGTCTGGACCAAGGACGGCGAGTTCCACGAGATCCCGCTCAAAGAAGCTCACGCCTGGACCCGCGAAGGATGCACGTCCTGCCCCGACTTCGCTGCTGAACACGCCGACATTTCCACGGGCGGCATCGGGGCATTCAACGACTGGACCCTGACCATCGTCCGTACCGAAAAGGGTCGGGAGCTTCTCCAGGGCATGATCGATACCGGTGCCGTCGAGACCAGACCCGGCGACGACGACCCCGGGGCCATCGCCCTGCTCCACAAACTTGCCCGCGTGAGTCGCAGACGGTGGCCGGAAACTGCCGTCCCGATGCCGCGCCGGTTGCCTGCACCCACCTGAGCACCCGACCCGACCCCGCCACCCGACCCGACCTCGCCACCCGACCCCATCACCCGACGCGACCTGACCGCCGGTCCCGACACCGAGCAAGTCAAAGCCTCCGGGAGTTCGAACCTGTGCCGGTGACCGTCCGGGTCGGCCGAGGCCACGGCCACGGCGTCAGCCAAGAAGATCCTTGCGGATGGGACTAATTGTCTTCTGGATAAGGGTCCAATTCCCCTCTTCCCACAACCTCTTCGGACGTAGGGTGGACACTTGTTGGACGATCGTCGATTCTTCGCCGCCATGGGCCGCTTCACGGTGCGGTTCCGATGGCTTATCGTGGTGGCCTGGGCCATCGCCACTGTTGCATTGGTGGCCCTCCTGCCCAGCATCTCCAGTGTCGAGACGAGCAGTAATTCCCAGTTCCTGCCGGCTTCCGAACCGAGCGTTCACGCCGCTGAACTGGCCGCACCGTTCGAGCCCAGAGCCATCAGCCAGGCCATCTTCGTCACCGCTTCGGACAAGGGACGCCTGACCCCGCAGGACGAAGCCGCGATCGACCGTGCCGAGACTGCCATCGCCGGTATTCGCCGGGTCACCGCCGTGGAGGACCAGGGGCTGTCATCTGACCGGAGGGCCCGCCAAGCGGTCATCGAGCTCGACCTCCCCTCCGGGTCGACCGGGGCCGAGGCCACGAAGACCGTGGCCGACATCAGGAAGGCGATCGCCGACGTCGGTGCCCCACCGGGTCTCGCCATGCACCTCACGGGAAACGCCGCCGAGGCCATCGACCAACAGGCCCAGCAGACCAAGACGCAGAAGCTGACCGAGCTCTTGTCCGTGCTGTTCATCATCATCCTGCTGTTCGTGACCTTCCGGGCGGCCCTCGCCCCGATCGTGGCCCTGTTGCCCTCGGGAGTGGCCCTGATCGCCGTGGAGCCGGTCATCGCCGCCTCGGCGCACCTCGGTGTGAAGGTGTCCGACCTCACCCCGATCCTGCTGGTAGTGGTCATGCTCGGGGCGGGTACCGACTATGGGCTGTTCCTGATCTTCCGGGTGCGCGAGGAGATCCGGCGCGGGCTGACCACACATGACGCCGTGGCCTTCTCGCTGGCCAAGGTCGGCGAGTCGATCACCTTCTCCGGCCTCACCGTCATTGCCGCACTGTCGACCGTGGTGATCGCCACATTCGGCCTGTACAAGGGGTTCGGGCCGGCGCTGGCCATCGGCATCGCCATGGCTCTCCTGGCCAACCTGACCCTGTTGCCGGCGCTCTTGGCCATTTTCGGCAAGGCGGTCTTCTGGCCCAGGGTGCCCCGGCCCGGTCACGTACGGCGGGGATTCTGGGGTCGGGTCGCCGGACGTGTGGTGGGGCGGCCCGTGCTCACCCTCGTGTTCGGCGTGGTGTTCTTCGTGGGGCTGTCGTTGTCCCTGTTGGCGTACTCGCCGACCGGGTTCGGGAACCAGACTCTTCCGGCCACCTCGGACTCGGCTCGGGGACAAGCCCTCCTCACCGCCCATTACCCGGAGGCCGAATCGGACCCGACCAACGTCCTGTTCCGCCTGCCTGGCTCCGTGTGGGACGAGCCCTCGGTGCTCGCCACAGCCGGACACGGCCTGAGGGACTCGGGGCAGTTCTCGTCAGTCATCGGAGCACTCGACCCGAGCGGGACCCCCGTCAGCGCGGCCGAGCTCGCTGCCGCCCACCGGCAGCTGGGCGGGAGCGGGCCGGCTGCCGACCTCCCCATGACGCCGCCGGCGTCCTTCACCGGCACCCCCGCCGCGTACGACGCGTACAAGGCCTCGGGGCAGTTCATCAGCAGCGATGGCCGCACCGTCCTGTACCAGACCTCACTCGAAGCCGGGCCGTCCGTGAGCACGGCGGCGGCGGCGGCCATTCCGGATGTCCGTGCCGCCGTCGACGACGTCGCCCGCACCATCGGCGCCGCCGAGTCCGGTGTGGACGGTTACGCGCCGCAGGCCTCCGACATCGGCTCGCTCTCGACTGACGACCTCATCCGCATCATCCCCATCGTCATGCTGGTCCTCGCACTACTGCTGGCCATCGTGCTCCGGAGCCTGGTGGCCCCGCTCTATCTGGTGGCCAGCGTGGGGCTCTCGTATCTGGCATCGCTGGGCTTCGCCGTGCTCGTGTTCGTCATCATCGGGCACCAGGACGGGATCAACTTCGTCCTCCCGTTCTTCATGTTCATCTTCATCATGGCGCTGGGCCAGGACTACAACATCCTCGTCATGACCCGGATCCGCGAGGAGGTCCACCACGCGCCGATCAAACTGGCGGTGCGGAACGCCGTCGAGGCCACCGGCACCACGGTCACCTCGGCGGGCCTCATCCTGGCCGGGACCTTCGGCGTGCTGACGGCCACCGGCAACACGCAGGTCGTGGAGATCGGCGTGGGACTGGCCGCGGGCATTCTCCTCGATACGTTCTTCGTGCGCACCCTGTTGGTCCCGTCGGTGGTCGTGCTGCTCGGCCGGTGGAACTGGTGGCCCTCGCGGCTGTCCCACGAGGACCGCGACCAGGGCACCCTGGTTCCCACGGAGTGGATGATCTTCCACCCGGCCGGTGGTCACGGAACGGTCGGACCTGCGTGTGAACCGAGTACGGTGATCGGGCGTGGCCAGCCGACCCAAACCCACTGAACGTCCGACGGTGGTCCTCCTGGTCCGCCACGGCAGGACACCCACCACCGGGCAGGTACTGCCCGGCCGGGCCTCCGGCCTCCATCTCTCCGACGAAGGGCGTGCCCAGGCCGAGGCGGTTGCTGGGCGAATCGGCACACTGGCCGACACCGGCAAGGGGGCTCCCGTCGCCGTCTACGCTTCCCCGCTCGAGCGCACGACTGAGACGGCCCGCCCCATCGCACGACGACTCGGACTGCGGGTCCGCTCCGACCGGGGACTGATCGAGTGCGACTTCGGCGAGTGGACCGGCGGCAAGCTCGCCGACCTGGCCAAGAAGCCCCAGTGGGCGACGGTCCAACGCAATCCGAGCGGCTTCCGCTTTCCCGGCGGCGAGTCCTTCCTCGAGATGCAGACCCGAATGATCACGGCGCTGGCCCGACTGGTGGAACGCCACCGGGGCGAGACGATCGTCGCCGTGTCCCATGCCGACCCGATCAAGGCGTTGGTGGCACAGGCTGCCGGAACCCCGCTCGACCTGTTCCAACGCCTCACGGTCGCCCCGTGCTCGGTGTCGGCCCTGGCCTTCACGGGTGCCGGGCCGTTCGTGCTCACCGTCAATTCGACCGAGTCGCTCACCGCGCTGGCGATCGCATGACCGACGCCTTCGATCTGTCGGCCGAACGGCTGAGCGTGGGCACGGTGGGCCCGGTGGGCAGCCGGCTGTTCCTGATCCAGTGCCGCCAGGGCGACACCGTGCTGACGGTGAAGGTCGAGAAACAGCAGGTGGCGGCCATGGGCGATCTGTTGGCCCGGGTGGTCAAGGACCGACAGCGTCCCGGCCACCTGCCCGACGACCAGGAACTCGAGGAGCCGTTGGAGCCGGCGTGGGCCGTCGGGACGATCGGCGTCTCCTACGACGAGTCCGAGGACCGGGTGGTGCTGGTCATCGAGGAGCTCGTGCCCGAGGGTGACGTCGGTGCCATTGCCCGGGTGTCGATCACCCGCGAGCAGGCCGCCGCCTTCTCCATCCGGGCCACCCGCCTGGTCGAGTCAGGGCGCCCTCCCTGTCCGCTGTGCGGGTCACCGCTGGACCCCTCTGGTCACGAATGCCCCCGGACCAACGGCCACCGTCCGCCGGCAGTGTGAGGGGCTGGCAACCCGGGACCGGTCCGACCCTTGCAGAGGCCGCCGGTCTGCTGGTCGACCGTGAACTGACCGTCGAAGGGCGGCTTCCGTGGAGTTCCAACCTCACGTTCCTCGTCAGACTCGACGGCACCGGTGCGGACGATCCCAGGGGCAGCGACATCGACTCGTCCGAGAGCCCCGTTGACGATGGGGAGCCCGGTGACGTTCCCGTTCGTGCCGTCTACAAACCCCATCAGGGAGAGCAGTCGTTGTGGGATTTTCCCGACGGTCTCTTCCGGCGCGAGGCCGCCGCCTATGCACTGTCGGAGGCCTTGGGCTGGGGGATCGTTCCGCCGACCGTCGTGCGCACCGATGCCCCATTCGGGCCTGGGTCGCTGCAGCTGTTCATCGACTCCGACTACCAGCAGCACTACTTCACCCTGCTGGAGGAGGGTGACCGAGATGACGAGCTGAAGTTCTTCTGTGCGTTCGACATCGTCGTCAACAACGCCGACCGCAAGAGCGGTCACGTCCTCTGCGGATCGGACGGGCGCCTGTGGGGCATCGACCATGGCCTCTGCTTCCACGTCCAGCACAAGCTGCGCACGGTCATCTGGGAGTTCGCCGACGAGGAGGTACCCGACCGCATCGTCGCCGACCTCGAACGACTGGTGGAAGCGGGACTGCCCGACGACCTCCTTGCACTCGTGTCCGAAGCCGAAGCCGAGGCGGTGCTCGAGCGGGCAGCCCACCTGGTGGACGTCGGGCACTTTCCCGAGCCGATCGGCGACCGACCGCCCTACCCGTGGCCCCTTGTCTGAGTGGCCCCCGGGAGGCGAGCCTCCCCGGAGGCGAGCCGCCCCCGAGGAGAGCCGCCCCGGGAATGAGGTGGACCTGGTCAGTCCCGGTGCTCCGGTCCGCCGGTTCCCGGAACGAACTGCACGTGAAGGTCGTCATGGATGTAGTTGACGACGGCCGCGGCAAGCGCAGCCCCGCCTCCGGGAGTGAGGTGGATGCCGTCCGGCGTGCGGATGTTGATCACCGCTCCGGCGCTGTTGGTGACGTAGGCGGCAAAGCCGCCCAGGGCTGTAGCCAGTGACGGTACCGACGACAGGTAGCTGGCACCAGGACCGGCCTCGTCGACCTGGATCTGGTCGAGGATGTCCAGGTGGGTCATGGCCGCGTCGAGCCCGGGATTCTGCATCGGGGGCATCCCTACCCACAGGACGTGTGCCCCGCCGGCGTTGGCTTCGGCGATGAATGCCGCCACCCGGGCCGAGTAGGCGGCGTCCCAGCCCGGCTGCCCGTACGCGATGCTGCCGCTAGACGTCACCAGACCCTGGGGGTCGTTGGCGCCGATCATCACCACCACCAACTGGGGCTGCTGATTGGCCAGGTCGATGTGGAGCTCGGCGGGCCAGTTGAAGTAATCGGGACGGCTGAGTCCGGTGTCGACCCGTCCGTCGAGGAAGGTGCTCACATCACGGTAGGAACCGAGTGCGTTGACCAGGGGCTGACCGAGGTCGAGCCCGACCGAGTCGCCGAGGATCAGCACACGGAGGGGATTGGCCGGCGTCGGGTGCTCGTTGAGGGGTGCCAGTGTGGTCGGCGTGGTCGGGCCCGTGACCGCTGCACTCCTCGGCGGCTTCAGAGGTCGGGTGGGGACGTTGAGCGCCGGCCCGGCTCCTGGGGTGCGACCGAATGCATCGTCGGTCCTGCCGACGATGTTGGAGAGGCCGAGTGTCCGGCTGAGTGCGGCGACCGGTCCGGTCACGTCCATGGAGACGGTCCGGCGGACGCCGAGTGGCGACACCTGGGCCGAGTGCTGGAGACTCGGCGCGTCGAGGAGGAACCACAGAGCGAAACAGACGACGCCGATGAACAACGCCCGGGTCCACGGGATCGCCGGGAAGGGAAGTCGCTCCCAGAACGCGTGGTCGCCGCCGATGCCATGGTCGGTATGGCCGGTCCGCGTGACGAGCCCAGCGTGCCCGACGTTGCCGGCGCGACCGGTCTCCCCGCTGTCAGCAGGATCGTCGGACCAGTCGTAGAGCGCCGCGCCGCCCCCACCCCCGCCCCCGCCACCACTTCCGCCACTGCCACTGCCCCCGCCCCCGGTCGGGGGGGGACGGCCCGGAGGGGGACTCGGCGTACGGGGTGGTGGGGCGGGTGCCATGGTCAGAACCGGTAGTAGATGAAGGGGGCCACTCCCGCCGGCCCAAAGGTGGTGATGGCCAGTAGCACCAAGCCGAGTAAGGCGCCCTGGACCACGGGTCGGCGGGCGGCAAAGAACCGCAGAACGGCGCTGAGCCAGTCGTCGGGGAGGTACTGGCTGGCGATTCCCGCGGCGATGGCCAGGACGGCCAGGGGGGTGACCAGGGGCGAGCTCCCCCAGCCGTTGACGAGCCGGCCGAGCATGTCGAAAGCGTTCCCGAGGGTGACGGCACGGAAGAACAGCCAGCCGAGGCACACCACCTGGAAGGTGACGAAGCGGGCCCAGGCCACCCGGGCCCGGCCCACCGGCTCGGGCGGCAGACCCTTGGCGATGCGCGCCTTCCTCCGCTGGCGGCCGATCACCTGTCCGACCCCGTGGTAGCCGCCCCAGAACACGAATGTCCACGAGGCGCCGTGCCACAGGCCGCCGAGCAGCATGGTGATCATGATGTTGGCGGCGATCCGCTGCTCGGTGCCCCGATTGCCGCCGAGCGGGATGTAGAGGTAGTCACGGAGCCAGAACGACAGGGTGATGTGCCACCGTCTCCAGAAGTCCTGCAGGCCGACGGCCGTGTACGGCCGCTTGAAGTTGACCGGAAACCGGAAGCCCATGAGGAGGGCGAGGCCGATGGCGATGTCGGTGTAGCCGCTGAAGTCGGCGTAGATCTGGACGGCATAGCCCCAGATGGCGAACAGCACCTCGAGGGCGGAGTGCTGGCGGGGGTCGGCAAAGACCGGGTCGACCACGTAGGTGGACAGATAGGAGGAGAGGACGACCTTCTTGGCCAGGCCGGCGGCGATCAGCCAGAACGCCTCCACGTAGTGGACGCCGTCGCGGTCGCGCATGGTGCGGATCTGCGGGAGCAGCTCGGTGCCCCGGACGATGGGCCCGGCGATCAGGTGGGGGAAGAAGGACAGGTACACGGTCACATCTATGCCTCGTGCCGGCCGGAGCACGCCGCGGTAGATGTCGACCACGTAGCTGATGGCCATGAAGGTGAAGAAGGAGATGCCGACGGGAAGGGTCACCGTCAGTAGGGGGATCGGCCGGCCGAGACCGACGGCGTGGGCGGCGTTGTCCACGTTGACGGCGACGAAGCCGTAGTACTTGAACCACGCGAGGAGCCCGAGGAGGAGGCCCACGGACGTCCACATGGCAATCCGCCGTCTGGTCCCGGCAGCGGGGTGGATCAGACGCCCGCCCGCGAAGGCGATGGCCGTCGACGCGGCGAGAAGGAAGATGAAGCGCCAGTCCCACCACGCGTAGAACACGTAGCTCGCCAGCACCATGAACACTTTCCACGGTCCCGCGTACGGTACGAGCAGCCACTGCACCGTGTAGACCACGGCGAAGAAGATGGCAAAGTCGATGGTGGGAAAGAGCACGTGGACTTCGTTCGGACAGAGGATGGGCGCCGGGCGACGCCGTAGGGCGGCACCGTTGCGGACATTACCCGGTGCACCTCTGTCGCCAAGTGATGACCTCCAGGCGACCGCGGGCCCTTTCGCGACCCGACTCGCGGGCCCTTTCGCGACCCGACTCGCGGGCCCTTTCGCGACCCGACCCGCGGGCTATGCCGCGGGTCGAGGTCACACATTGGACGTCGACGTCCGCCCGCCAGGGGCGACGTCGTGCGGAGGGGTCAGCCCCGGGCCTGGATGGCCTCGATCAGCTTCGGAAGGACCTTGTGCACGTCGCCCACGATGCCGAGATCGGCGACCTGGAAGATCGGAGCGTCCTGATCCTTGTTGATGGCGACGATGTTCTTCGAGTTCTTCATGCCGACCATGTGCTGGGTGGCGCCGGAGATCCCGCAGGCCATGTAGACGGTGGGCTTCACCGTCTTGCCGGTCTGGCCGACCTGGTGCGAGTACGGCACCCAACCGGCATCGACGATGGCCCGACTGGCGCCGGCGGCACCGTGGAGGAGCGCGGCCAGCTGCTCGATGAGCGCGTACTGGTCCTTCTCACCCAGGCCACGTCCACCCGAGACGACCACCTCGGCCTCGTCAAGCTTGGGACCGGTGCGCTCCTCGACGTGGCGGGCCACGATGCGTGCCGCGTTGGAGGCGCCGGTGTCGGGGGCCGGGGCGGTGACGACGGACGCCGGTGCGCCACCGGACGGCTCGGCCGCGAACGACTTGGCCCGGATCACGAAGATCCCGGGGCCGTCCCCGGTGAACCGGGCGGTGAGGATCTCGGCGCCGCCGAAGATGGCGTGCTGGCTGACCAGTCCCCCGTCGGCCTCGGTCAGATCGACCACGTTGGTCAGCACCGGCCGGTCGAGCTTGACCGAAAGGCGGCCGGCCACGTCGCGGCCGTCGTAGGTGGCCGGGATCAGGACAGCGTCGGGCCCGGTCCCCGCTGCGACGGCGGCGGCGATGGACGCGGCCACCGGCGCACCGGGGAGGGCGCCGCCGAGGTCGCCCACGTCGTGGACGGTGGTGGCGCCGTACTCCCCCAGGGCTGCGGCGGCAGAGGCGCCGTCTCCCCAGACGACGGCCTCGACCGTGTCGGCCAGTGTGCGGGCACGGCTGATCAGCTCGAGCGAGGTGGTGGTGGGGGCGCCGTCGACCACTTCGGCGACGACCCAGATCTTGGCGGTGGTCATGTGCGTATTCTCCTGTACCGGACCTAGAGGACCTTGAGCTGCTCGAGGAACTCGATCACCCGCAGGTGAGCCTCGCCCTCGTCGACGACGATCTCTCCGGCGGCCCGGGCCTCGGCCGGGGCAACGTTGGTGATCTCCTGGCGGGCACCGGCGGCACCGACCTCACTGGCATCGATACCGAGATCGGCGACGGTCAGGTTCTCGACCGGCTTCGACTTCGCCGCCATGATCCCCTTGAAGGACGGGTAGCGGGGCTCGACGACACCGGCGGTCACCGTGACGACGGCCGGAAGCGGACACTCGACCTCGTCGTAGCCGGCCTCGGTCTGACGCTCGACCTTGACCGACGAGCCGGTGACCTCGACCTTCTTGGCAAACGTCACCGACGGCAGGCCGAGCAGTTCGGCGATCTGCACCGGAGTGGTCCCGGTGTAGCCGTCGGACGACTCGGTCGCGGCCAGGATCAGGTCGGGCGCGGCCCG
The DNA here is from genome assembly GCA_050014755.1 of Acidimicrobiales bacterium. Lineage (GTDB taxonomy): Bacteria > Actinomycetota > Acidimicrobiia > Acidimicrobiales > RAAP-2 > Bog-756. The sequence goes on along the minus strand of JBEKCS010000071.1, from coordinate 5,827 downwards.
CTTGATGGCCGCGGCCAGCACCTTGGCGGTGCCGAGAGCATCGGTTCCGGACAGGACCGGGTCGCTGATCAGGATGGCCTTGGCTGCACCCATGGCCAGGGCGGTGCGGAGCCCGGAGACTTCACCGTTGGGGGCCATCGAGACCAGGGTCACCTCACCCCCACCGGCAGCGTCGGCCAGCTGCAGGGCCATCTCGACGCCGTAGGCGTCGGAATCGTCCAGGATCAGCTTTCCGTCACGGACAAGGTTCTTCGACCCCGGATCGAGCGCCGGTGGAGCGGCCGGATCGGGGATCTGCTTTACACAGACAACGACGTTCATGACCGTGCATTGTTGACGAAAACCGACCCCTTCGACCAATCGGGGCACCGTCCCAGGTCAGGACGCCCCGAATCCCCCCAGGTCAGGCGCGGTCGACCGCCCGGCGTGCCATGGCCACGTCGTCGGTGATCACGGTGTCGACGCCGGCGTCGAGCACACGATCCAGGACGGACTCGTCGGCGACGGTCCATGCCGCAACAGACAGACCGGCGCCGTGGGCCGAGGCGACGGCGGCCTCCGATACCAGCCCGATCGGGAGGTGGATGGCGGTACAGCCGTGCCCCACGGCGGCGGTGACGGCCGCGTCCGGGTCGAAGGAGGACACCACCAGGAGGCCCGTGACGAGATCCGGACCTGAGGAGCGCACCGCGGCCAGGGCTCCCGGCCAGAACGACGAGATGATCACCGATTCGCCCAGACCGAAGGCCGTCACCAGGTCCACCACGTACTCGGAACAGCGGTCGGACGGGTCGAAGGCCGGCTCGGTGGGCAGGTTCTTGATCTCGATGTTCACCACCATCCCGGCACAGGCCTCGAGTGCATCGGCCAGGAGGGGGACATGTGCGGGCAGATCGGCGGTCGCCAGTTCGTGGACGGCGCCGGCACCGCCGATCACCGGGTCGTGGTGGACGGCGAGCCCGCCGTCGGCGGTCAGCCGGACGTCGAGCTCGACACCGTCCGCTCCCAGCGAACGCGCCCGGGCGAACGCGCCGAGCGTGTTCTCCCGGATGCCCGACCCTGGGTCCGGACTGCCCCGGTGAGCCTGGACAGCCACCAATTTACTCACGCTGCGCACTCCTTCCAGCACTTGTCGCGACATCGGAGAATCTGTCTCAAATCCCACGTGGAAGGCCCTAATTATGCTTGCAAGCGTGGGTGTCGCTCGGTACGCTAGTGAACGAACCCTGAACGGCCGGTGACACGTTTAGCGCCGAGCTATGTGAAACAAATCACAAGAGGGTCGTCCGAACTGGTGAGTGGAGGAAATCAGCGTGGCCCTCATGTGGAATCGCACGGTCGAGTGGGACGAAGGAGACTGGAGGCAGTTCGCTGCCTGCCGGAGTACCGAGCCCGATCTGTTCTTCCCCATCGGGACGACCGGACCCGCGGTAGACCAGATCGAATCGGCCAAGCGGGTATGCCGGAGTTGTGAGGTCCAGGAGACCTGTCTCGACTTCGCACTCGCCACCAACCAGGAGTCCGGTGTGTGGGGTGCCACCTCCGAGGAGGAGCGCCGCAAGCTCCGCAAGGCCTGGCTGGCCGCCCGCCGGCGGGCTTCCTGAGCCGCTCCCCCGGAACCGGCGCCTCCCGCGTCGGCTCCCGACCCACACGTGCGAACCGGTCACGGTGACAGGGGACGGCCGACCAGTGCCTCGTCGGAGCTCCTCCCGAGGGTTCGACGACCGACCCAGCGGAGCATGATGGCTACAGACCGATCGGCTGTGGGTTCCGTGACTGCAGTTCGATGGTCACCTGGGTCCCGGAGTGGTCGGATCCGTTGACATTCCGATTCTGCATGGTGATGGTCCCGTCGAGTTGACTGCGGACCAGGTCCCGGACGATCGAGAGCCCCAGGCTCTGGGTCTCCTCGATGTCGAAGCCGTCGGGCAGACCTGAGCCGTCGTCGACCACTTCGACCCGCAGCAGCTTGCCGTCGGTATGGAGGTTGACGCTGATGGTGCCCGTCGCCCCGCGTTCGACACCTCCCGCCCCGTCAGCCCCGTCCGTCCCGTCAGCCCCGTCAGCCCCGTCAGCCCCGTCCGTCCCGTCAGCCTCGAAGTCGAGGAACGCATGCTCGATGGCGTTCTGCACCAGTTCGGCCAGCACCACGGCCAGCGGGGTCGCCACGTCGGCGGGCACCTCGCCCAACCCGCCGGTCACCTCGAACGTCAAGTGACGGGAGACGACCGAATCCTTGGCCATCCGGATCAGCGAGGTGACGATCTCGTCGAAGGGGACCTGGTCGCTCGGCTCCCGCGAGAGGATCTCGTGGACGATGGCAATGGACCGCACCCGGCGCTCCGCCTCGAACAGGGCCACCCGCCCACCGCCCGGTGGCAGCCGCCGGGCCTGGAGCCGCAGCAGCGCCGAAATGGTCTGGAGGTTGTTCTTGACGCGGTGGTGCACCTCGCGGATGGCGGCGTCCTTGGACAGGAGCAGCCGGTCGAGGCGGCGCACGTCGGTGACGTCGCGCAGCAAGACGATGCATCCGGTTACCAGTGATTCCTGGATCAGCGGGATGCAGTGCAGGAGCACGGTGACGTCGGGACGTCGCTCGACCTCCTCCACTACCGGCAGGGCCGAGGCCAGGGCCCACTCGATGGCCGACTCCTCGATCCCCAGGTCGGTGAGTCGGCGTCCCTCGATCTGGGAGTACATCCCCATGCGATGCAGGGCGTTGGTGGCATTCGGGGACGCGTACCGGACCCGCGCCTCCTCGTCGACCAGGACCACACCGTCGCCGACTCGAGGTGCCTCCTCGGTCGCCACCTCCTCGCTCGGGAACGGGAACGACCCCTCCGAGAGCATGGTGGCGAAGCGGTTGAAGACGTCCCGATAGGTGCGTTCGAGGTGGCCCGGGCGCCGTCCCGCTCCCGACGACAGACGGGCCAGGACGGACACGATCTCGCCCTGGCACCGGACCGGGATGCACTGCAGTCGCACCGGCTCACTGCCCGGCTCGAGCACGATCTCGCCCCTCGACGATTCGCCCGTCTCGAACGTCTCGACGACAAGCGGCCACACCTCGACGTCCACCGTCTGACCCACCAGGTCGTGCTCGATGACCGTCGAGCTGTTCGACGGCCGCATCTGGCCGAGGATCACCAGCTCGAGGCCTCCGGGACGGGGATCGGACAGGTCGGGCGCCATCGGCGCCATGAGGACCAGGTCGGAGAAGGACAGGTCGGCCAGGATGCCCCAGGTACCGAGCAGCCGCTGGAGGTGGGCGAGCTGGTCATCGTCCAGGTTGGTGCGCTCGAAGGCGAGCTCGGCCGGTGTGGCCATCGTCAGTCCCTCCTCAGTCCTTCCTCGAGCCGGACAAGCCTGTCCCGCCAGACGCAGCTGGCCCGCCAGACGCAGCTGGCCCGCCAGACGCATCCGTCCCGCCCGACGCCTCCGCTTCGTCGGATGTCCCTGGGGCAGGTGAAACGGCGATCTCGTGTGGCCGCCTCTCGCGGAACCCGCGGAGCGTGTGCACCCCTGCCGCCTTCAGGAGGCCGCGCATGTCGTCCGCCCGGTCGGCCACGTCCGGCAGGGTGTGGGCGTCCGAGGCGGTGGTGAGCGGCACGCCCTGCTCCACGAACCGTCGCAGGAGCGGAGGTGCCGGGTACTCCTCGCCGACCGGCTTGCGCCACCCGGCCGACGACAGTTCGGCGGCCATTCCCGAGCGTACCGCCGCTTCGGTGATCCGGTCGTAGAACTCGTCGGGCACGTCGGGGACCCGGCCGGCGATCTTGATCAGGTCGGGATGGGCGAAGACGTCGCACACCCCCGAGGCACCGAGCTCCTCCATGGCACGGGTGTACTCGTCCCACACCTGGTCGACGTCCCGGTGGTCCCATTCGGCGAGGACGAGGGGGTCGCTCAGGACGTCGAAGCGCCAGGTGCCCAGCCAGTGGACGGAGCCGAGCAGGACATCGAAGGGATAGCCCTTGAGCAGGTCGGCCACGTCCTCCATGCGGTCCTGGTAGTAGTCGACCTCCAGGCCGAGCACGACAGGCAGACCGGCGGCCTTGACCGCCTCGACCACCTCCACGTAGTCGTCGAGGTCCACCCGGGCGTGATGGTCCCAGTAGGCCACCATGCCGGGCCGCAGGGCGTCGCCGGGAAGGTCGTCCCAGAACCCGCCGAGGCGGTCCCTGGCCTGGGTGAACCGGAACAGGTGCTCGGTGACGGCGATCTCGGTGACCCCGTGGGCGATGGCGTGCTCGCAGTAGGCGGCCACCTGCTCGACAGTGGTCTCGGCGTCGCTCTGGCTGTGGGGCCAGAGGTGGAGGTGGTAGTCGAGCACGCTGGTTGTGGATCCTTTCGGGGACTGGGGAGATGCGGTCAGATCGAGAGCCCGCCGCCAATGGTCGGGGCGGTCGACCGGTCGGGGCGGTCAGCCGGGTTACAGGTCAGTCACGCCGGCGGATGAGGGTGACCCCGTCGCGCACGGTGGTCTGGACCACCACCACCCGCGGATCGGCGGCCAGGAAGTCGTTGAACGCCCGTAGCGCCACCGTGTCCTCGGTGGTGTCCGACGGGTCGAGGATGCGGCCGGACCACAAGGTGTTGTCGGCGGCGATCAGCGCTCGTGGCGACAGCTTCGGAAGAACGGCCTCGTAGTAGGACGCGTACGAGGATTTGTCGGCGTCGATGAAGACCAGGTCGAACGGACCCGGCAGCGAGGCGACGGTGTCGATGGCCGGACCTTCGATCACCTCGATCCGGTCGGCGTAGGGGCTGGCGGCGATGTGGCGCCGGGCGAAGGCGGCATGCACCGGGGAGATCTCGCACGAGACGATCCGGCCCCCCGGGGCGAGACCGGGGGCCATGGCCAGCGCCGAGTAGCCGCCGAAGGTACCGATCTCCAGGACCGAGGTGGCGCCGAGGGCGAACGTGAGCATCTCCAGATACCGGCCCTCGAGCCGGCCGACCATCATGTGTGGTGCCTGCAGGGTGGTCATCAGCTCTGCGGCCAGGGCCTCGAGGTGCTCGGGAGGGGCGGTGGTGTGCTCGGTGGCGTACGCCTCGAGCGCCGGGTCGACGATGTCGGTCATCCCTGCATCGTAAGTCAGCCCGGGTTGGTGGTTCGGGCCCTCAGGACCAGATCTGCTCGCCGAGCCTGAGCAGTCCCGAAAGGTCGTAGATGTCGGTATCGAAAAACGGCACGGTCGCCAGCACGTCGGGGACGACCGCCAAGGTGGCCCGCTCCTCCATCTCGCGGAGGGCGACGATCTGGAAGTTGAGATAGCTGTCGGCGACCTCGGACAGCACCCGAGCGATCTGGGCCGGGTCGCCGAGTGCCGGGTCGTCGGCACCGAGGGCCGGGGCCAGAGTCACGGCCAGTTCGTCGGCCCGGTCCTTCATGGACTCGGCCACCTTGGCGCCGGCCCGGCCCTGTAGGTAGTCGGGCAGGACCTTGTTGAGCACGATGGCCCCGAGGTGGAGCTTCCGCTTGGTCAGCTCCTGGGCGAAGAACTCGGCTTCGCGCAGGGGGGTGGCCTCCAGGGTCGACACCACCACGAACGTGGTCCGCCGGTCGGCGAGGAGCCTCCCGACCGCTTTCGAACGCTCGACGAACCCGTCGTACATGGTCTGGAAGAGGATGAAGAACTCGGAGATGTCCGACATGAATTCGGTGCCCAGGATCCGATCGGAGATCTGGTAGAAGGGCTTGGTGGCGACGTTCACCAGCTTCGAGCGGTAGGGCACGATCAGCCACCGCAGCAGCCGCGAGGAGAAGAAGTCGGCCAGCCGCTCGGGGGCGTCGAGGAAGTCGAGCGCATTGCGGGTGGGCGGG
>JBEKCS010000070.1:0-20813 GCA_050014755.1 Acidimicrobiales bacterium | reverse complement strand
CGGCCACGATTCCCTCTTCGACGGCGGCCCGGGTGGCGGAGAGCGCATCCTCGATGCGGTGCTTCTTCTCCTTCAACTCCACCTCGGTGGCCGCCCCGACCTTGACCACGGCCACGCCACCGGCCAGCTTGGCCAGCCGCTCCTGCAGCTTCTCGCGGTCCCAGTCGGAGTCGGTGTCGTCGATCTCGCGCTTGATCTGGGCGATACGTCCCTTGACGTCGTCGACGGCCCCTCCACCTTCGACGATGGTGGTGTTGTCCTTGGTCACGATGACCCGGCGGGCCTTGCCCAGCAGGTCGACGGTGGTGGTGTCGAGCTTCAGGCCGATCTCCTCGGAGATCACCTGGGCACCGGACAGCACGGCCATGTCCTGGAGCATCGCCTTGCGACGCTCACCGAAGCCGGGGGCCTTGACGGCCACCGAGGTGAACGTGCCGCGGATCTTGTTGACCACCAGGGTGGCCAGGGCCTCGCCCTCCACGTCCTCGGCCACGATCAGCAGCGGCTTGCCGGTCTGCATGACCTTCTCGAGCACGGGCACCAGGTCGTGGACGGCGCTGATCTTGCCGTTGACGAAGAGGATCAGCGGGTCGTCGAGGACGGCCTCCTGGCGCTCGGCGTCGGTGACGAAGTACGGCGACAGATAGCCCTTGTCGAACTGCATGCCCTCGGTGAACTCGAGCTCGATGCCGAACGTGTTGGACTCCTCGACCGTGACGGTGCCGTCCTTGCCGACCCGGTCGATGGCGTCGGCCAGGACCTCGCCGATGGCGGTGTCGGCAGCCGAGATGGAGGCCACCTGGGCGATCTCCGTCTTCGAGTCGATCTCCTTGGCCTGCTTCTTGATCGACTCGACCGCGGCGGCGACCGCCTTGTCGATGCCCTTGCGGAGGCCGAGCGGGTTGGCGCCGGCGGCCACGTTGCGCAGACCCTGGCGGATCAGCGCCTGGGCGAGCACGGTGGCCGTGGTGGTGCCGTCGCCGGCGACGTCGTTGGTCTTGGTGGCGACCTCCTTGACCAGCTGGGCGCCCATGTTTTCGAAGACGTCCTCGAGCTCCACCTCACGGGCGATGGACACGCCGTCGTTGGTGATGGTGGGAGCGCCGAACTTCTTCTCGATCACGACGTTGCGGCCCTTCGGCCCGAGCGTGACCTTGACCACGTCAGCCAGCTTGTTCACCCCGGCCTCGAGGCCGCGGCGGGCGGATTCGTCGAACTTGAGGATCTTGGGCATTACTTGGTCACCTTGGCGAGGATGTCGCGGCTCGAGAGGATCAGCAGGTCCTTGCCGTCAGCGGTGATCTCGGTGCCCCCGTACTTCGAGTAGACGACGGTGTCGCCGACCTTGATGTCGAGGGGGATGAGCTCGCCGGTGGTCTCCGAACGCCGGCCGGGGCCGACGGCGAGGACCTCGCCCTGCTGGGGCTTCTCCTTGGCCGTGTCGGGGATGACCAGGCCGGAGGCGGTGGTCTCCTCGGACTCGCCGGGCTGGACGACGATGCGGTCGTCGAGAGGGTGCAGACTCATGGTTCGGGCCTCCTGTGGCACGTTTAGCAGTCGAGGGTTGAGAGTGCCAACATACCCGGCCCCGATCGGTTTGGCAACCGCGCCCCCCGAGTGCCAGTGGACTCCCCGGACCCGTCCCGCGCCGGGGCGGCACCCGCCGGGTGACCGCTCCGACCGTCGAGACGGGACGCTGGTCAGACCGTCGAGACGAGACGCAGGTTCGGGTCGGCCCCGAGGGTCAGCGGGCTGGCGTGCCCGTGGCGGAGGCGCCAGTGGCCGGCGGCGGCCACCATGGCCGCGTTGTCGGTGCACAGAGCCCGGCTGGGCAGGAACGCCCCGATGCCGTCCTCGGCGCAGGCCCGTGCCACCCGTTCCCGGAGCAACGAGTTGGCGGCCACCCCGCCGGCCAGGCAGAGGGCACGGGCGCCCACGTCGGCGGCCGCGGCACGGGCCCGGGTCACCAGGACGTCGACCACCGCCTCCTGGAACGAGGCGGCCACGTCGGCGGTGGAGGCGCCGGGCTCCTTCCTGACCCGGTTGACCACCGAGGTCTTGATGCCACTGAACGAGAAGTCGTAGCCGTCTCCCGGCAGCGAGCGGGGGAACGCGTAGGCGGACGGGTCACCCTCGGAGGAGATGGCGTCGATGGCCGGGCCACCCGGGTAGCCGAGGCCGATGAACCGGGCCACCTTGTCGAACGCCTCACCGGCCGCGTCGTCGATGGTCCCGCCCATCATCCGGTACCGGCCGGGCGCGGTGACCTCGATGAGCAGGGTGTGGCCTCCGGAGACCAGCAAGACCACCAGCGGCCAGCCCAGGTCGGGCTGTTCCAGGAGCGAGGCGAACAGGTGGGCCTCCAGGTGGTTGACCCCGATCAGTGGGACCCCCCAGACCATCGACAGCGCCTTGGCCTCGGCCACGCCGACCAGCAGTGACCCGATCAGCCCGGGCCCGTAGGTGACGGCGATGCCGTCGATGCCGCGGCCGGTGTGGTCGGAACCGGCCTGCCCGAGGGCGTCGGCCACCACCGGTGTGAGCAGCTCCACGTGGGCCCGGCCGGCAAGCTCGGGGACGACCCCGCCGTAGCGGGCGTGGAGGTCGATCTGGCTGCTGACCACCGAGGAGACGATGGTCGTGCCCCCGTCGACGACCGAGGCGGCCGTCTCGTCACAGGACGTCTCGATGCCGAGGACGCGGTTGACGGCATACCCCTCCATGGCGGACGGTGCGGCGTCGGACATGGCGACGACCCTACCCAACCGGCCCGCTACCCCGTCCTACGTCCGCCGTTCGACGACGACCCGGGCGGCCAGCGCCGCCTCGATGGCGGCCAGCCGCCCGGCGTACTCCTCGGAGTCGATGTCCCGCACCCACATGACCAGCGCGTCGCCACCGTTCGGGTAGTAGTTCGGGCGCACCCCGACCGGGGCCATCCCGAACTTCCGGTACAGGGTGATGGCCGGCTCGTTGCCGACGAGCACCTCGAGGGTGAGATGGGCCGACCCGCGGTCGAGGGCGGTGCGCACCAGGTCCCAGAGCAGAACCGTGCCCAGCCCGCGGCCCTGCCATGCCGGGGCCACGCCCACATTGTTCACGTGGGCCTCGTCGTCGATGGACATCTGGCCGGCGTAGCCGACCAGCTCCCGGCCGACCCAGGCGGCCCGGTACGCCCGCGAGCGGCGCTGGGCGAGCTCCTCCTCGAACAGGCGCCTCGACCACGGCTCGTCGAACACCTCGCCCTCGATCCGCAGCACCTCCTTCAGGTCCCTGGTCCGCATCGGGGCCACGACCACCTGTAGACGCCCGTGGGGGTCGGTGGGCGGCCCGTTCACGTGCCGTCGGCGGCGGGCCGTCCGCCCGTCCGCTGGGGGGCGCGCTCCTCCCAGTTGATCCGGGCGTCGGCGTGCCGCCGGTAGTCGGGCACCAGGTCGCCGGGGGCGGTCGGGGCCGAGCCCGCAGCGAGTCGCCGGGCGGCCAGGCGGGCCAGGGAGGACGGCGACGGGGCCGACACCTCGCCGGCCAGCCCGCAGTCGAGTCCGGTGCGGGGGGCGAGCAGCTCGAGGTAGCGGACGGCGCCGTCCCCGACGACCAGGACCGGTCCATCGGAAGCCAGGACGTCCAGCCACGCCACCAGCTCCTCCGGCGAGAGCGCCTCGGACCGATCCTCGCGGACGTCGGCCGGGTCGACGGGCCCGGCCGCGCCGTCCTCCCCGAAGGAGTAGGCGGCAGCGAAGACCTCGTGCCGTCGGGCGTCGACCACGGCAACCACCCGCGAGGCCCGCGGCGCGCCGGCGAGCTCCCTCGCCCCGGCGGCCAGGATGTCCAGGCTGGTCACGCCGAGGACGCCGAGGCCCAGCGCCTGGCCGAGCGCCTTGGCCGTGGCCACGCCCACCCGCAATCCGGTGAACAGCCCCGGGCCGACGTCGACGGCCAGCGCATCGACGTCCCCCATCACGCAGCCGGAGAGGGCACACGCCTCCTCGATGGCCGGGGCCAGCAGCTCGGCGTGGAGCCGCCCGCCCACGTGGCTGCGTTCGACCACACCGCCGTCGGGTCCGAGGACCGCCACCCCGACCAGGTCGGTTGCCGTCTCGATGGCGAGCAGCATCACGCGGCCGTCCACCGGTGGAGGGCCGATGCCAACTCCGGCCACCGGGACGTCCAGGCCGGACCCTCGGAGGTCACGAGGACCGTCCGTCGCCGGTCGTCATCGGGGTCGGCCTCGAGCCGCACGCGCAGGGCACCTGCGCCCAGCACCGGCTCGGCGGCGTCGCCCCATTCGACCACGGCCACTCCCCCGTCCTCGACCAGCTGGCCGAGGCCCAGGTCGGCGATCTCAGCCAGGTGGTCGAGGCGGTAGACGTCGGCGTGGATCAGGGTGCGCACGCCGTCGGGACCACCATCGACCTCGTACTGGCGCACCAGGGTGAAGGTCGGACTGGTGACCGGCTCGTCGATCCCGAGCGCCCGACCGAACCCCTGGGCGAAGGTCGTCTTGCCCGCTCCGAGGTCACCGGACAGGAGCAGGACGTCGCCCGGCACGCACCGGGCCGCGACGGTGGCGGCCAGATCCCTGGTGGACCCGGCCGAGTCGGTGGCCAAGACGAGGGGCGTGGTCACCCGGCCCGGCCGACCAGCAGCTTCGCCCGGACGAAGTCGGCCCGCATCTGGGCCAGGACCACGCCGCCGCCCCGCAGGGCCGCGGCCGGGTGGAAGGTGGGCACCAGGACGGTGTCACCCATGGGGTAGGAGGCGCCCCGGACCTTGGTGATGCCCTGGTCGGTGTCGAGCAACAGCTTGGTGGCGAAGTTGCCGAGCGAGACCACGACCCGGGGGGCGACCAGATCCACCTGGGCACTCAGGTAGGGGCGGCAGGCGGCGATCTCCTCGGGCCGGGGGTCCCGGTTGTCCGGGGGTCGGCACTTGACCACGTTGGCGATGTAGACCCGGCTCCGGTCGACGCCCAGCTCCTCGGCGAGCAGGCGGTCGAGGAGCTGCCCGGACCGGCCGACGAAGGGGACGCCCTGCAGGTCCTCGTCGCGGCCGGGGGCCTCGCCGACGAACATGAGGTCGGCGTCGGGATCGCCCACCCCGAAGACGACATTGATCCGGGTGTCGGCCAGCGGGCAACGGGTACACCCGGCGGCTTCGGCGGCGAGCTCGGCGAGCTCGGCGAGTCGGGTACCGGTGGCCACGGCCGCATGGTACTGCGCCTCCGGCCCGGAGCATCCTTGCCCGCAGGTGGGCGACGGGCCGGAACTGCCCCTCACCCCAGGGTGTCGAGCACCCCGGCCACGAGGTCGGGCAGGTCGCCGGCCACCAGGCCCGACCGGTGCCCGAGGGCTCCGGCCCGGCCGTGCACGTGGGCGGCCAGGGCGGCGGCCTCGAGGGGCGGCACCCGGCGGGCGATGAACGCGGCGATCATCCCGGACAGCACGTCGCCGGTGCCGGCCGAGGCCAGCGCCGGCGTGCCGGCCATGCCGAGCAGGACGCGCCCGGACGGATCGGCAACCGCCGTGGTCGGTCCCTTCAGCAGCGCGACGGCCCCGGTGATCCGGGCCAGGTGGCGGGCCGCGGCGATCCGGTCCGGGCCGGGAGCCGTGCCCACCAGGCGCTCGTACTCGCCGTCATGCGGAGTGAGCACGACCGGCGCATCCGCGTGGAGCGGGCGCTCGTCCACCCGCCCCAACGCGGTCAGCCCGTCGGCGTCGACCACCACCGCCACCGGTGACGAGGCCACCATCCGACGGACCTCGTCGCCGGTATCCGGCGCCCGTCCGAGGCCGGGCCCGACGACCACTGCCCGGCACCGGGCCGCCGTGGCGAGGGCGGCGTCGGCCCAGCCGGGCGACGGGAGCTCGATCCCCACGGCCTCGGTGGGGGCCAGCGTGGCGGGGTCGGCCCCGGGCACGCCCAGGCGGACCATGCCCGCCCCTGACCGGTAGGCGGCCCGCGCGCACAGGGCAGCCGCCCCGGTCATGCCCGGCGACCCGGCGACCACCAGCACACCGGCCGCCCACTTGTTCCCCCCCGGTTCGCGGTCGGGCAGGATCACGGCGACGTCGCGGTCCTCGACGACGGCGATCTCGTGGCCGGCCACCGGCAGACCGATGTCCACCACCTCGACCGCGCCCGACAGCCTCGCACCGTCCCCCTGGAGCAGACCGGGCTTCGATGCGACGAACGTCACCGTCCGTGCGGCGAGGAGGGCCCCGCCCCGCACCTCGCCGGTGTCGCCGGCCACTCCCGACGGGATGTCGACGGCCAGCACCGGGATCCCCGGGGCCACCTCCGGCGGGTCGTAGGCGCCGCGGAACCCGGTGCCGAACGCAGCGTCGACCACCAGGTCGATCCGTGGTCCCGACACGCCGATGACGTCGGGGTGATCGGGACCCACGATCCGTACGCGGGCACCGCGTCGAGCCAGCAGGCGGGCGGCCACCCGGCCGTCGGCCCCGTTGTTCCCCTTGCCGCACACCAGCACCACCCGGCGGCCGTAGGCGCCGCCCATCAGATCGAGGGCGGCCAGGGCCACCGCCGTCCCGGCCCGGGCCACCAGTTCGTCGATCGGGGTCGACTCGAGGGCGCGTGCGTCGACGGCCTGCATCTCGGCGATGGTCAGTACGGGCTGCATCGTGTCTATGAACCTACGGTGTCCCGCTGTCCGCCGCCGGCGGGGCACCGCCGTCGGCCACGACGGCGGCCAGGGCCACCCGGTCGGTGTGGGTGAGGGAGAGGTGCCACCGGACGACGCCCGCCCTCGCGGCCAGGTCGGCCGCCGCCCCGTGCAGTGCGAGGGTCGGCGCGTCGAAACCGGAGCGCAGCACCTCGACGTCGCGCAGGCCGAACGACCACAGCCCGACGCCGAGCGCCTTCATCACCGCCTCCTTGGCGGCGAATCGGGTGGCCAGCCGCGGCAGTGGGTCCGTCGCCCCGTGGGCGTAGGCCAGTTCGGCATCGGAGAAGAGCCGCCGCTCGAGTCCGGGCCGGCGGGCCAGGACGGCGCGGAACCGGTCGAGGTCGACGGCGTCGATGCCGATGCCGACCACCCCTGACCGGGCGGTGCGCTCCGCCAGGTCCTGCGCCGCCCCACCGGCCGACCGGGCGGCGGGGCGGGACGTCACTCGACGGTGACCGTCTTGGCCAGGTTGCGGGGACGGTCGACGTCGAGGCCGTGGAGGCGGGCGAGCGAGTAGGCGAACAGCTGCAGCGGCACGACGTCGATGATCGGGGCGAAGAGGTGCTCGGTGGCCGGGACCCACAGGACGGCATCCGCGTAGCCGGCCGTCTCGTGGTCGTCGTCGTTGGCCACCAGGACCACCGATGCGCCGCGGCTCTTCACCTCGGTGATGTTGGCCATCAGCTTCTCCCACACCGGGGTGCGGGTAGCCACGCCCACCACCACGGTGCCCGGCTCGACCAGGGCGATCGGTCCGTGCTTGAGTTCGCCCGCCGGGAACCCCTCGGCCCTCAGATAGGAGATCTCCTTCAGCTTCAGGGCACCCTCGAGGGCCACCGGATACCCCACGTGGCGCCCCAGGAAGATGAACGACGGCGAGTCCCGGTACCGCTCGGCCACCTCCCGGACCTCGGCCGACCGTCCGACCGCGGTGGCCACCTTGTCGGGAAGCGAACCCATGGCCGCCAACAGGCCCCGGGCGTCGGCCGGGGAGAGCGTGCCCCGGGCCTGGGCCAGGTAGAGAGCGAGGATCTCGAGGGCGGTGATCTGGGCCAGATGGGTCTTGGTGGCGGCCACGCCGATCTCGGGCCCGGCCCGGGTGTAGAGCACGGCGTCGCTGGCACGGGCCATCGAGGAGTCCACCACGTTGGTGATCACCAGCACCTTGGCCCCCAGCTGGCGGGCCTCGTCGATGGCCAGACGGGTGTCCGTCGTCTCGCCCGACTGGCTGACCCCGATGACCAGGGTGCGCCCGTCGATCACCGGGTTCCGGTACCGGAACTCGCTGGCGATGTCGATCTCGACGGGCACACGGGCCCAGTGCTCGATGGCGTACTTGGCCATGAGCCCGGCGTGGTAGCTGCTGCCGCAGGCCACCATGAACACCTTGTCGATGTTGCGGAACTCCTCGTTGGAGAGGTGCACCTCGTCGAGCACCAGGGTCCCGTCGGGCAGCACGCGGTCGAGCAGGGTGTCGGCCACCGCCTTGGGCTGCTCGTTCATCTCCTTGGACATGAAGTCGTCGAAGCCGTCCTTCTGGGCCGCTTCGAGGTCCCAGTCGACGTGCAGCGGCTCCGGTTCGACGGGCTCCCCCTCCACCGTCGTCACCGAGATCGACCCGGGGCGGAGCTCGGCCACCCGGTCGTCGTCGAGGATGAAGAAGTCACGGGTCAGGCCGAGGATGGCCGGGATGTCCGACGCCAGGAAGGAGGAGCCGTCGCTCACCCCCATGACCAGGGGGGACACCCGGCGGGCGGCGACGATGACCTCCGGCTCGTCAGCGTGTACGACGGCCAGGGCGAATGCCCCCCGCACCCGGGAGAGGGCCGCCCGCACAGCGCCGACCAGGCCCTCGGCCGGGTAGGCGGCCAGCCGGGCCTCGATCAGGTGGGCCAGGACCTCGGTGTCGGTCTCGGACTCGAGGCGATGGCCGGCGGCGATGAGCTCGTCGGACAGCTCGAGGTGGTTCTCGATGATGCCGTTGTGCACGAGGGCCAGACGTCCGGAGCAGTCGGCGTGGGGATGGGCGTTGTCCTCGCTCGGGCGCCCGTGGGTGGCCCACCGCGTGTGACCGATGCCGGCCGACGGGTGGGTGGGCGCCTCCTCGGTCCGTTTGGCCAGGTCGTCGAGTGAGCGGGTGCCGTTGGCCGCCCGGGCCCGCCACATCCCGTCGTCGGCGGACGGGCCGACCAGGGCCAGACCGGCCGAGTCGTACCCCCGGTACTCGAGGCGGGCCAGTCCCTCGATCAGGACGTCGAGTACGGACTGGCCACCCCCGTCCACCCCCGGCCCCCTGGTGATGCCGATGATGCCGCACATGGATGTCCACGCTACCCGCCCACGGTCGCCTTCCGATAGGCACTGGACGGGTCGTACGACGACGTCCCGGCGTCAGATCCCTGCGTCGGGCTCCAAGGCGTCGACCGGGCCCCCGGCGTCGGCGGCGGCACGCAGCTCGTGCTCGATCAGTGCGTGGAGCCGTTCGGCGACGGCCTCCGCCACGCCCGGCTCGGTGCACTCGACCATCACCCGCACCACCGGTTCGGTTCCACTCGGGCGCACCAGCACCCGCCCGGTGTCGCCCATGGCCTCGCGCTCTTGGGCGATCGCCATGTCGATGGCTTCCACCTGCCCGAAGAGGGAGGTGTCGACCCCTTTCACGTTGATCAGCTTCTGGGGAACCGGCTCGATCAGCCCGTCCAGCAGGGTGACCAGCGGTGTACCGCTGCGGGCCATGAGGTCGGCGAGCATCAGGCCGGTCAACAGGCCGTCACCGGTGGTGGCCAGCCGCCGGAAGATGATGTGCCCGGACTGCTCACCGCCCAGGGAGAAGCCCTCCTTGTCGAGGGCGGCCAGCACGTGGCGGTCGCCGACGTCGGTCTCCTTGACCAGGATGCCCCGCTCCTCCATCGCCCGGCGGAACCCGAGATTGGTCATCACGGTGACCACGACCGTGTTACCGGCCAGCTGACCCCGCTCGGCCAGGTCGCGGGCGAAGAGGGCGAGCAGCGAATCCCCGTCCACCAGCGCGCCGGTCCCGTCCACGGCCAGCAGCCGGTCGGCGTCACCGTCCAGGGCCAGGCCAAGATCGGCCCCGTGCTCGACCACCGCGTTCGACAGCAGTTCGGTGGCTGTCGAGCCGCAGCCGGCGTTGATGTTGGTGCCGTCGGGCTCGCACCCGATGGCGATCACCTCGGCACCGGCCGATTCGAAGACGGAGGCGGCCAGTGCCGAGGCACTCCCGTTGGCACTGTCGACCACGATGCGCAGGCCCTCGAGGGATCGCCCGTCGAGGCTGCCCACCAGATAGCCGACGTAGGCGTCTCCCAGGTCGGGCTCGGAGCGGATGGTGCCCACGCCGTGGCCCTCGAGTGGCCGGGGTCCCTTCACCGTCGGATCCAGTACCCGGTGGAGCTCGTCCTCGACGGCCCGCTCCAGTTCCTCGGTCAGCTTGGTCCCACCGGCGCCGAACAACTTGATGCCGTTGTCGTGGAACGGGTTGTGGGACGCGGAGATGACCACGGCGGGCAGGTCGCGCTTGACGGACAGCCAGGCGAGCGCCGGGGTGGGCAGCACGCCCACGTCGACCACGTCGGCCCCCTCGCTGGCCAGTCCGGCCCCGAGTGCTGCCTGCAGCATCGGTCCGGACTTCCGGGTGTCGCGACCGACGAGGAACGTGGTGGCGGTGATGGTACGGGCCACCGCACGCCCCAGCGCCAGGACCAGTTCGGGGGTGAGCTCGGTGTTGGCGCTGCCCCGGACCCCGTCGGTGCCGAACCAGGTTCGGGGCACCGGCCCTACCGCTTCGAGTACTGAGGTGCCTTGCGGGCCTTCTTGAGGCCGTACTTCTTGGACTCCTTCTCACGCGAGTCGCGGGTGAGGAAGCCGGCCTTCTTGAGGGCGCCGCGCAGCTCGGGGTCGAGCTCGCACAGGGCCCGGGCGATCCCGAGGCGGAAGGCACCGGCCTGACCGGAGACACCGCCCCCGTCGATCGTCACGTCGATGTCCCACGACTCGGTCGTCTCGGTGAGGCGCAGGGGCTCGGTCACGATCATCCGGTGGGTGGCCGAGGTGAAGTACTCCTCGAACGTGTGGCCGTTGCAGGTGATGGCTCCCTGTCCGGGACGGAAGCGGACCCGTGCGACAGCCTGCTTGCGGCGTCCGGTGGTCTGGCAGATGGGGGCGGTCACTGGTGGTTCCTTCGCTCGGTGCTTGACGGCGGTTCGATGGATCGGTCCGGTGCGACTCAGGCACCGCTGCGGGCGGACGCCGTGCGGCGCGCCCCGGGGATCTCCATGGGAATGGGGGCCTGGGCGGCGTGGGGATGCTCCTCGCCGCGGTAGACCTTGAGCTTGGTGGCCATCTGGCGCCCCAGGCGGTTCTTCGGGAGCATGCCTCGGATGGCATCACGGACCACGTCGTCGGCGCGGTCGATCATCAGATCGGCGTAGCTGGTGGCCGTCAGGCCGCCCGGGTAGCCCGAGTGGCGGTACGACATCTTGAGGTCGGCCTTGCCCGAGGTGAGGACGGCCTTGTCGGCGTTGATCACGATCACGTGGTCGCCGGTGTCGACATGGGGGGCGAAGGTGGGCTTGTGCTTTCCGCGCAGCACGGCGGCCACCTCGGTGGCCAGGCGACCCAGCACGAGACCGTCGGCGTCGACGATGTGCCAGGCGCGGGTGATGTCGGCGGGCTTGGGTGTGTACGTACGCAACGGAGTTCCTTGTTCGATGGTGCTGGGCATCCGGGCACCTGCGGGTGCGGGGCCTCGGGAGCTGGGCGATCGACCGGGACGGAGCAGCCCGGCGACGGCGCTCAGATCCGACCGGGGCCCGACCCGGCGACCTCCCACACTAGGCCGGATGGGGGTGGGCGGGCAAGCCACGGCTCACGTGGCCACCGGTCCCGTGAAGGGTGCCCGGGGATTCCGGTGGACGCCCACGGTTGCCGATCAGCCCCCGGAGGTTCACTCCCGGAGGTTCATATTGGATTCCCGAATGTACGCACAATGTGTGTACATTCGGAAAGACTCTTTACCGAGGCCCGCTTCCATGTACCGAGGCCCGTTCTCAATTACCGAGGCCCGCTTCCATGTACCGAGGCCCGCTATTCATGTACGGAGAGCCCACTCGCGCTTACGGAGGGCCCGCTGGTGCCGGCCAATGGCTCAGTAGCGCACCGCCATCAGGGTGAGGCCCTGGGGGGGTGCCGGCTGCCCGGCCTGGCTCCGATCGGCCGAGCGGAGGATGTACAGGATGTCGGAGGGGCGTTTCCTGCCCCGGCCCACCTCGACCAGGGTCCCGACCAGCGAGCGGACCATCTGGTGGCAGAAGGCGTTCGCCTCGATCTCGAAGGCCAGGAGGTCGCCCACAACCGGTGCCAGCGACGGCCCGGTCGATGCGTCGGAACCGTCGATGCCCGAGGTCCCGGCCGACCGTGCCCCCGAAGGGCGCCCGTCCAGCCTGGTCCATCGGGCGTCGAGCACCCGTCGCGGGATCGGATCCTCGGCCGTGGTACCGGGGACCCGTCGGCAGAAGGCACGGAAGTCGTGCTCGCCGAGCAGCGCGTCCGCCGCCGCGGCCATGGACCGCAGGTCGAGCGGGTCGGCCACGTGCCATGCCAGTCCGGCCAGCAGCGGGTCGGCCACCGGGGCGTTGACCACCAGGTAACGGTAGCGGCGGGCGATGGCCGAGTGGCGGGCGTCGAATCCCTCGGGGGCGATCTCGGCCGACCGCACCACGATGGCCGGGCCCACCTGACTGTTGCACGACTTGACCAGGGCGTCCGCCTCGAGGGCGTCCGACCGCTCGACGGGCAGGTCGAAGTGGACCACTTGGTCGAGTGCGTGCACGCCGGCATCGGTGCGACCGGCACAGATGAGGGTCACCGGTGTACGGGCTGCGCGGGACAGGGCGGCAGCGAGGGTCCCGGCCACGGTGGTCTGACCCTCCTGGGCGGCGAAGCCGTGGAATCCCGACCCGTCGTAGGCGACCCGGAGCCGCCACCGGACGGTGCCCTGCTCAGGCCCCCCGGGATCGGGGGGCGTGCTCACACCAGTTCGATGCGGGCCATGGGCGCGTTGTCGCCCTGGCGGTTGCCCAGCTTGAGGATGCGGGTGTAGCCACCCGGACGGTCCGCGTAGCGAGGGCCGATCTCGGCGAAGAGCTTCTGCGACATGTCCTTGTCACGGATGAACGCGACCACGTTCCGCTGGCGGGCGACCCCGCCCTTGGCCGCGGCCGTGATGACCTTCTCCGCCACCGGACGGAGGGCCTTGGCCTTGGCCTCGGTGGTGACGACGTATTCGGCGGCGATCAGGGAGGCCACCAGGTTCCCCATCATCGCCTTCTGGTGGGCGGAGCTGCCGCCGAAGCGACGGCCCTTCTTCGGAGTGCCGAGCATGGCGGGACCTCAGTCCTTGACACGCAGGGACAGGCCCCGCTCGTCGAGCTTCTGGAGCACCTCGTCGAGCGACTTCTGCCCGAAGTTGGTGATGTTGAGGAGATCGTCGAGGGTCCTGTCGACCAGTTCGCCGATGGTGTTGATCTGGGCCCGCTTGAGGCAGTTGCGGGGGCGCTCGGTGAGGTCGAGGTCCTCGATGCGCAGGTCGAGGTCGGGCGACCCGCTCCCGACGGTGCCGATCTCGCCGAGCTCGAGGCCCATGGGCTCGTCCTCGAGGTCCGCCACCAGGCTGACCAGGGTACGGAGGGTGTCGCCGGCCGACGCCAAGGCCTCACGGGGGGTGAGGGAGCCGTCGGTCTCGATCTCGAGGACCAGTCGGTCGAAGTCGGTGGACTGCTCGACCCGGACCGGCTCGACGGTGAAGGCCACCCGGCGGACGGGCGAGAAGATGGCGTCGACCGGGATGACCCCGATGGCGCCGGTTCCCTTGTTCTTGTCGGCCGACAGGTAGCCGCGGCCCCGCTCGACGGTCAGGTCCACGGCGATGTGGCCCTTGGCGTTGAGGGAGGCGATGTGCTGGCCGGGGCTCAGGACCTCGACATCCGAGGTGAGCTGCAGGTCGCCGGCCGTGACCGCACCCGGACCGCGCTTGTCGAGGCGGATGGTCACCGGCTCGTCGCTGTGGACCCGGAACAGGAGGTCCTTCAGGTTGAGGATGATGTCGGTGACGTCCTCCTTCACACCCGGCAGGGTCGTGAACTCGTGGAGGGCCTCGTCGAACCGGACCTGGGTGATCGAGGCCCCGGGGATCGACGACAGCAGGGTCCGCCGCAGCGAGTTCCCGAGCGTGTGGCCGAAGCCGGGGTCGAGCGGTCCGACCGCGAACTTCTGACGGTTGTCCTCTTCTTCGCCGATTGCTTCGACGGTGGGTCGCTGGATGATGAGCATGCGTGTGTGGCTCCTCGGCAGGTGGTGCGCAGGTTCGGATTCGGTCGGTTCGTGCAGTGTTGAGGCGGTTCGGTCGGCGGGGCCGGCAGGGGCTACTTGGAGTAGAGCTCGACGATCAGCTGCTCTTGCACCGGCTCGTCGATGTGCTCGCGCAGCGGCAGCGAGAACACCCGGACCTCGAACCGGTCCCCCACCGTTTCGAGCCACGGGGGCAGCGAGCGGTCGAGCGTGTCCATGTTGCGCCGCACGTGGAACAGCTCGCGGGACGACGGCTTGAGGGCCACCGTGTCGCCCTGCCGGAGGCGGTAGCTCGGGATGGTGACCCGCTTGCCGTTGACCAGGACGTGGCCGTGGCGGACGAACTGGCGGGCCTGCGAGCGGCTGGCCCCCCACCCGGCGCGGAACGCCACGTTGTCGAGTCGCAGCTCGAGCATGCGCAGCAGGTTCTCACCGGTGATGCCCGGTGCCCGGCTGGCCTCCACGTACAGATTGTGGAACTGCTGCTCGAGCAGGCCGTAGATGCGGCGGGCCTTCTGCTTCTCGCGGAGCTGGCCGAGGTACTCCGACCCCTGGCGCATGCGGTCGCGGCCGTGCTCGCCGGGCGGGTAGGCGCGGCTGTGACGGTCGGTGACCGCCTCGGAGACGGGGCACTTCATCGAATAGCACCGCTCGCCCTTCAAGAAGAGCTTGGTGCGCTCCCGGCGACAGAGCCGGCAGACGGGTCCGGTGTAACGAGCCATGGTGTTCCCTGGTTCCCTTCGTCCCCGTCCCTACACCCGCCGCCGCTTCTTGGGGCGGCAGCCGTTGTGTGGGATGGGGGTGACGTCCTTGATGCCGGCGACCTCGATGCCGGCGGCGGCGAGTGAGCGGATGGCGGTCTCGCGGCCCGAGCCAGGTCCGCGGACCAGCACGTCGACCCGGCGCACACCGTGCTCCATGGCCCGCTTGGCGCATTGCTCGGCAGCCAGCTGGGCGGCGAACGGGGTGGACTTGCGGGAGCCCTTGAACCCGACGTTGCCGGCCGATGCCCAGGCCAGCACGTTTCCCTCGGGATCGGCGATGGAGACGATCGTGTTGTTGAACGAGCTCTTGATGTGGGCGACGCCGAAGGTGACGTTCTTCCGCTCGCGCTTGCGGGGACGGCGAGCCGCTCCGGGCTTGGTGGGCTTGGCCATTACTTGCGAACCTTCTTCTTTCCGGCGACGGTCTTCTTCGGGCCCTTGCGGGTGCGGGCGTTGGTGTGGGTGCGCTGGCCGTGGACCGGCAGACCCTTGCGGTGGCGGATTCCCTGGTAGCAGCCGATTTCCATCTTCCGCTTGATGTCCTGGGAGATGTCACGGCGCAGGTCGCCCTCGACCTGCAGGTTGGCGTCGATGTAGTTGCGGAGTCGGGTGACCTCTTCGTCGGTCAGGTCCCGGACGCGGGTGTCGGGGCTGGTCTCGGTGGCCGCACAGATCTGCTGCGCGGTGGTCCGGCCGACGCCGAAGATGTAGGTGAGGGAGATCTCCAACCGCTTTTCGCGGGGAATGTCCACACCGGAGATACGGGCCACGGATTCTTCTTTCTCTTACTTGCGCCGGATCCGGCTCAACCCTGCCGCTGCTTGTGGCGGGGGTTGTCGCAGATGACGATGACGCGCCGGTGCCGGCGGATCACTTTGCACTTCTCACACATCGGCTTGACGCTGGGTCGAACCTTCACGTTGTCGTCCTTGTCTCGTTCCGTAGGGCCCGTGGGCCACGGTTCCGTACCTCCCGTCCCCGCCGACGTGGCGGGTCCGGCCTGACTCACTTGTAGCGGTAGGTGATCCGCCCTCGGGCCAGGTCGTAGGGAGTGATCTCCACTTGCACCTTGTCCCCGGGGAGGATGCGGATGCGGTGCATCCGCATCTTTCCCGAACTGTGCGCCAGCACGTTGTGGCCGTTCTCCAGCTCCACGCGGAACATGGCGTTCGGGAGCGGTTCCACGACCGTTCCCTCCAGCACGATGGCATCTTCCTTGGGCTTGGGCAGGTGAATCTCCTACTACTCAGTCGTTCTCGTCCGTCGTCGGCCCGGGGGTCGACGTGCGCCTCGGACCACGAATGTTCGTCGTCCGGACCCAACCGCAGTCGGGGGCACGCCTGAGCAGCGCCTCCGGAAACGGGGTCGGCACGCCACAACACACCCGTGGCCAGCCGAATGACCAGTCTAGCCCTTCGTCGCCAAATTGCCAGTCCGAACTCCCGAGCCCCCCGTCTCCCCCTCTCGGGAGGAGAACCCCCAGGTCAGCGGCCTAGAGGACGGTCAGGACCTCCGGCCCGTCGTCAGTCACCGCGATGGTGTGTTCGAAGTGGGCCGAAAGCCGCCCGTCCGCGGTGACCACGCTCCATCCGTCGTCGAGGAGGACCGTGCCGGTGCCCCCTGCGTTCACCATGGGCTCGATGGCGAAGACC
This sequence comes from Acidimicrobiales bacterium, assembly GCA_050014755.1. Classification (GTDB taxonomy): domain Bacteria; phylum Actinomycetota; class Acidimicrobiia; order Acidimicrobiales; family RAAP-2; genus Bog-756. The sequence goes on along the minus strand of JBEKCS010000070.1, from coordinate 4,344 downwards.
ATCCCCTCTTTGAGGGTCGGCCCGGGCGTCCCCGGCCAGTAGTTGGGGACCTGGGGTTCCTCGTGCATGGCTGTGCCGATGGCGTGGCCGACGTACTCGCGGACCACCGAGAACCCGGCGGCCTCGGCCACCTTCTGGACGGCCCGGCCCACTTCGTGGAGCCGGTTGCCCGGTACCAACTGGTCGATGCCGGCGTACAGGCTGGCCTCGGTGACCTCCATCAGGCGGGCGGCCTCAGCCGACACCTCGCCCACCCCGACCGTGTACGCGGCGTCCCCGTGGTAGCCCTCGATGATCGCTCCGCAGTCGACCGAGATGATGTCGCCCTCGGCCAGCACCACCTTCGCCGAGGGGATCCCGTGGACGATCATGGAGTTCGGCGAGGTGCACACCACCGCGGGGAACCCGTGGTACCCGAGGAAGTTGGACCCGGCACCCCGCTTCTCCAGTACGTCGCGGGCGACCCGGTCGATCTCGAGGGTGGTTACGCCGGGGGCGATGACCGCACGGGTGGCCGAGTGCATCTCGGCCACCACCCGCCCGGCCTTGCGCATCTTGGCCAGCTCGTCGGCGTTGCGCCTCATCGGCGGTCCCGGCGGACGCCCGGCGCGCCGCTCTCCATGATCGTGACGTGTGCAGACATATGGGTCATCGTAGAGGCAGGATCACGTGAATCGACCGCCCTTGCGGTTCCGGCGGTCCTCGATGGCCCGGACGATCCGCTTGGTCACGGCATCGGGCGAACCGGTCCCGCTGACGGCCGCCAGTTGGCCCCGTTCCGTGTACCAGTCGATGAGCGGGGCGGTCTGGATCTCGTAGATCTCGAGCCTGCGGGTGATGGCCTCCTCGGTGTCGTCCTCGCGCTGGATCACCTCGCCGCCGCAGACGTCGCACGTCCAGTTGATCATCGGCCGCGCCGCCAGCGAGTAGTTGGCGCCACAGTCGACGCACACCCGGCGCGACGCCAGCCTCCGGAGCACCTGGGAGGTGGGGACCTCGATGTCGATGACCAGGTCGAGGTCGACCGGGGCCAGCAGGTCGGCCAGCATCTGGGCCTGGGCCACCGTACGGGGGCAGCCATCGAGGATGAACCCGCGGTTCTTGGTGTCGGTCTCCTCCAGTCGGGACGAGACCATCTCCATGATCAGGTCGTCCCCGAGGAGCTCGCCGCGGTCCATGAGCTCCTTGGCCTTGACGCCGAGCGGAGTCCCCTGCTTGACGGCCTCGCGGAGCATGTCACCCGTCGAGACGTGGGTGACGACGTAGTGATGGGAGAGGGACAGACACTGTGTCCCCTTCCCCGCCCCCTGTTTGCCGAGGACGACGAGCCTGGCGCCGATTACCACCTACTTGAGGAAGCCCTCGTAGTTTCGCATCATGAGCTGGCTGTCGATCTGCTTCATCGTCTCGAGGGCCACACCAGTTGCGATCAGGAGCGTCGTTCCGTAGAAGGGATAGCTGGTGATGTTCCACGCGGCCATGAGTAGCGACGGGGTCACAGCCACCGCTCCGAGGAACAGGGCCCCCGGCCACGTGATCCGGTTGAGGATGTGGGCCAGGTACCGCTCGGTCGGCTGACCGGGCCGGATGCCGGGGATGTACCCACCCTGCTTTCGGATGATGTCCGCCTGCTGGTGGGGGTCGAACGCGACGTAGACGTAGAAGAAGGTGAAGAGGAGGATGAACAGGAAGTACGTGAAGATGTAGAAGACGCTGGTCGGGGTGACGTTGTGGTTGACCCAGGCCCGGAACGCCGCCGAGGGGACGATGTTCGACAGCAGGACGGGGATGTAGAGCACCGAGCTGGCGAAGATGATGGGGATCACGCCCGCCTGGTTCACCTTCAGCGGGATGTACGTGTTCGACCCGCCGTACATCTTGCGCCCGACCACCCGTTTGGCGAACGTCACCGGGATCCGGCGCTGGCCCTGGTCGACGAAGACGATGAGCACCAGCAGGGCGAGCGAGACCAGGAGGATGCTGGCGAACTTGACCCGGCCACCCTCCTGGAGGACGGTGTTGAGGCCCGTCGGGATGCCGGCCACGACGTTGGCGAAGATGAGGATCGACATCCCCTGGCCGATGCCCCGCTGGGTGATGAGCTCGGCCAGCCACATCACGAAGGCGGTTCCCGCGGTGAGGGTCAGCACGATGAAGCCGGCCCGCCAGATCGAGTAGTTGAGGATGAGGTCGATGTTCTCGGAGGTGCCGAACAGGCCGCCACCGCCCTTGTGGAACAGGTAGACGAGCCCGGTCGACTGCATGAGGGCCAGTGCCACGGTGAGGTAGCGGGTGGTCTGGGTCAGCTTCTTCTGGCCGACCGCCCCCTGGTCGCGCCACTGCTCCAGTTTGGGAATCACCGTGGCCAGCAGCTGGATGATGATGCTGGAGGTGATGTAGGGCATGATGCCCAGCCCGAACACCGCCATGCGGGTCAGGGCGCCCCCGCTGAACAGGTTGAGGAACCCGAGCACGCCCGAGGACTTCGACGCCGCCTCGAGCTGGGACACCTTCGAGAAGTTCACGAAGGGGACCGGCACGTTCGCCCCGAACTGGTACAGGGCGATGATGGTCAGCGTGAAGAGGACCTTCTTTCGAAGGTCGGGGATGCGGAAGATGTTGGCCAGGCTGGCAAGCATGGGACTCCTCGACGCCGCGTTCGGAAGATGCTAGCGGTTGGTGAGGGCGTTGCCCTTGGCCGGCGGGCGGTCGTTTCCGAACGGCAGCGGCACCAGGGACACCGAGCCGCCGGCGGCCGTGATGGCCGCCTCGGCCGATGCCGAAAAGGCGTGGGCCTCGACCCGCAGGGCCCGGGACACCTCACCGCCGCCGAGGACCTTGACCAGGTCACCCTTGTGGGCGAGTCCGGCCGCCACCAGGGCGGCGATGTCGGCGGTGTCCCCGACGACGGCGCCCAGGGCGCCGACGTTCACCGGGGTGTACTCCACCCGGAACGGGTTCGTGAAGCCGCGGAGCTTGGGGATCCGCTGCATCAGGGGCAGCTGGCCACCCTCGAAGCCCATCGGGATGGTGTCGCGAGCGCCCTGGCCCTTGGTGCCACGGCCTGCCGTCTTGCCACCCTTGCCGCCGATGCCGCGACCGACCCGCTTGCGGGCGCGGTTGGAACCTGCCGGAGGGCGGAGCTCATGGAGCTTCATGGTCAGCCTTTCTCGTCTTCGGCGGCGGACGTGACGTCCACCAGGTGCGGGACACGGGCCAGCATCCCACGGATCTCCGGACGGTCCGGCAGCACATTGGTGCGTCCGATGCCACGGAGCCCGAGGGCGCGCAGGGTCCCACGGTGCTTGGGCTTGGTGCCGATCGAGGAGCGGATCTGGGTGACCCGGATCCAGCCGGTCGGAGACGTCGCGGCGTCGGGGGTCATCTCAGTTCACCTCCACGAACACGTCGGCCTCGCGACGCCGCTCGCGGTAGGCGCGCAGCATGGCCGCGGGCACGACCTCGTCGACCGGCTTGCCACGGAGGGCGGCGATCTCGTCGGGACGCTTCAGGCCCTTCAGTCCGGCGATGGTGGCGTGGGCCACGTTGATGCCGTTGGAGGAACCGAGCGACTTGGCCAGGATGTCGCGGATGCCGGCCATCTCGAGGATGGCCCGGGCCGCGCCACCGGCGATGACCCCGGTACCGGGGGCGGCCGGCTTCAGCATGACCCGTCCGGCACCGCTCGCCCCGACGATGGGGTGGGTGATGGTCGAGCCGGCCAGCGGCACGTCGAACATGTTCTTGCGGGCTTCCTCGATGCCCTTCTGCACGGCCAGGCCGGCTTCCTTGGCCTTGCCGTAGCCGAGCCCGACCCGTCCGTTGCCGTCACCGACGACCATGAGGGCGGCGAAGGAGAACCGGCGGCCACCCTTGACCACCTTGGACACCCGGTTGACCCGGATGGTGCGCTCCTCGAACTGCAACTCGTTGTTGTTCACGGCCATCTCAGAACTCCAGTCCTTCGGCGCGGGCGGCATCGGCCAGCGCGGCCACCCGCCCGTGGTAGGCGAACCCGCCGCGGTCGAAGACCACGGCGGTGATACCGGCTTCCTTGGCGCGGGTGGCCACCAGGGCCCCCACGGCCTTGGCCGCGTCGACGTTGCCGCCGGTGGCCCCCCGCAGGGAGGGCTCCACCGAGGATGCCGAGGTCAGGGTCCGGCCGGCCAGGTCGTCGATGAGCTGGGCGGTGATGTGCTTGTTGGAGCGGAACACGGCCAGGCGCGGACGCTCGGCGGTGCCCTCGACCCGGCGACGGACCCGCTTGTGGCGGCGGCGACGGAGCTCGAGCTTGTGATCTGTGCGTGCCATTACTTGGCTGCCTTCCCGGCCTTGCGCACGACC
>JBEKCS010000069.1:0-21425 GCA_050014755.1 Acidimicrobiales bacterium | reverse complement strand
TGGTGGGCGAAGGGGGCGTGGATCTCGGCCAGGTCGATCTTGCCCGCGGCCACGCCGGCCACCTCGGCCGCCTTGGCCGTCGACGGCGACGAGGTCAGGTCGCGCGCGCCCAGCGAGTGGGTCTCTATCCGGTGGTCGAACCCGGTGATCCACACCGGGCGCTCCGACCACCGCCGGGCCTTGTCCCCGGCGGCCAGCACCATGGCGGCGGCACCGTCGGTGATCGGGGGAAGCGCGTGCCGACGGAGCGGGGCGACCACGTAGTCGTCCTCCAGCAGCACCTCGGGGGCGACGTCCTTGCGCACCTGCGCCTTGGGGTTGGCCAGCGCGTCCCTCCTCGACCTCGAGGCGATGGCGGCGAAGTCGGCCTCGGTGGCCTTGCCGGCATCGAGCAGCGCCCGGGCCTGGAGGGCGCTGAGGCTCACGATGTCCGGCCACATCGGAGCCTCGTAGTAGGGGTCGAGCTGCAGGGTGAGGATCTCGTTGAGGTCGCCCAGCGACGAGCGGCCGAACGAGTACACCAGGGCGGCGTCGATCTCACCCTCCTGCAGGAGGACCCAGGCCTCGTAGAGGGCCCAGGCGCCGTCCATCTCGACGTGGCTCTCGCTCCGCGGCGGCCACACCCCCACGGCATCGAGCGCCATCACGAAGCTGAAGGGCCCACCGATCAGGTAGTCGGTCGATCCTGAACAGATGAAGTCGACGTCGTCCTTGGTGATCCCGATGTTGCCGAACACCTCGGCGATGACCGGCAGCAGGCCCTCGGCCTCGTTTCGCTCGTTGTCCCGGCGGACGTTCTGCGACTGGGCGAACGAGGCGATGGAGACGGGACGCACGGTCCTTCCGGCGGCGCTCACAGGTACTCCTTGTAGGTCTCGTAGTCGGCGTCCGGCTCGCCGTTGGGGCGGAAGTACTTGACCGAGGCGAGGGACGGGGTCAGATCGGCCTCGTCGACCCACACGGCCTCGACCCGCATGCCCATGCGGATCTGATCGGTGGGGATCTCCTGGATGAGGCCCATGAACGAGAGGTTCGCCCCGTCGAGCAACACCTGGGCACAGATGTAGGGGATCTCGATCGACTGCCCGGCGAAGGGCACGTTGACCACGCAGTAGGTGGTCACGGTGCCGGAGTTCCCCAGCACGACGTCCTCGGTCGTGGCCACCCCGTCGGTCGGGCAGGTCCCCCGGCTCGGCACGTATACCTTGCCGCAGGACGGGCACCGCTGGCCCATGAACGTGCCGGTCTCGAGCCCGCGGAGGAACGTGGACTGGGCGACGCCCGGGGTGAAGTCGAATTCGAGCGAGATCGGGGTGGCAAGCGTGGTCACCGGTCCGAGCTCCGTCGTCTCGTCAGTCATGAGGACGCCCCGCCTTCGAGCACGAAGCACTCGACGTCGGCCATCGAGCCGATCCGATCGGCGGCGGGCCGGAACTTCGCCGTGACCCGCGCCCCGGTGACCAGTTCGTCGGGACCGGCGACGTGGACGGTGTGGAGCATGGCCGTGCCCGCACCGTCCAGCTTGATCAGCGCCCAGGCGAACGGGGTCTGGAGCGGGTGCTTGCGCAGGGGGTGCGACACCCACGCCCACGACTCGACGACCCCGCCCGGGCCGACCTCCACCAGCTCGCCGACATCGTCGCTGGTGATCGGGTCGTACTCGGTGGGAGGCACGATGACGGCGCCGTCGGAGCCGGTCGCCCCCAAGAACCTGCCGTCGCGCAAGCCCGTGAGGAAGGCGCCGATGATCGGCCCCGTCGAGCGTGAGTACGGATATTCGAGCCGGTGCTCTGCGTGCAGGACTTCGCTCGCGGCCATGCCGGACCTCCCCCTGGCTTGAGTCGAACGTGACGAACGAAATGTAGAACAGATTTCAGTTTTGTGCCTCCCGGGGCCGGATCCGGGCGCCACGGGCGCTACCGTTCCCCTATGGCTGACCCCCCGATCGCTGACGCCGCGCCGAAGCGGCCCAACATCCTGCTCGTGGTCTCGGACCAGGAGCGCCAGCGCTCCTGGCTCCCCGAGGGTACGTCGTTGCCCTGGCGCGACAGGCTCCGGGCCGAGGGCCTCGAGTTCACCGACTACTTCACCCACTCCTCGCCGTGCTCGCCCAGCCGGGCGAGCCTGTTGACCGGTCGCTACCTGAAGGGCCACGGCGTGCTCGACAACGTGATCATGCCCGAGCACGACGAGCTGCCCACCTCCACACCGACCCTGGGGTCGCTGCTCGACGGCGCCGGCTACCGATCGTCCTACATCGGCAAGTGGCACCTCTCCCACGCCCCTCGACCGGACATGGAGGCCTACGGGTTCGCCGACTGGGACGGGAACGACCGTCACTTCATGGGGTGGGCCGGCACCGGCGTGCACTTCGACCCGTTGATCGCCTCGAACGCGGCCCACTGGCTCGGCCAGAATGCCGGGCCCGGCCACGACGGCGACCGACCGTGGTTCCTGACGGTGGCCCTGGTCAATCCGCACGACGTCATGTGGTTCCCCGTCGACCAGCCCGGCTACGCCGAACGGCATCCCGACGACGTCGCCGCCATCCGCCAGGTCCTCGAGTCGGCCGCCTGGAAGGACGACGACGCCCTTCCCGTCTACGGGGAGCCCTACCCCGAAGTCTGCGACACCCTGCCGGCCAACTTCGGGGACCCCCTGCACGCCAAGCCCGAGGCACACCGGCAGTGGCGCTGGGACCAGCAGCACGGGTTGTGGGGGTACATCGACCCGTCGGACACGGCATCCTGGCTCCGGCACCTCGACTACTACGTCCACCTCCACCACCTGGCCGACCAGAGTCTCGGCACCGTCCTCGGCGCCCTCGAGGACTCGGGCGGGTGGGACGACACCGTGATCATCTTCACCTCCGACCACGGCGACATGTGCGGCTCGCACGGGCTGCGGTCGAAGGGCCCCTTCGTCTACGACGAGATCATGCGGGTGCCCCTCTACGTCAAGGTGCCCGGCACCACCACGCCGGGCACGGTCACCTCGGCCCTCGGGTCCCACGTCGACCTGGCCGCCACGATCTGCTCGCTGGCCGGGGTCGACCCGGCAGTGACATCGTCGACCGTGCAGGGCGAGGACCTGACCCCGGTGCTGTCCGACCCGGACGCCTCGGTGCGCGACCACGTCCTGTTCGCCCAGGACTCGGCCCAGACCACCAATCTCAACCAGGTGCGCTACGCACTGCGGGGCTTCTACGACGGGACCACCAAGTACGCCCGGTACTACGGGGTCGGCGGTGGCAAACCGAGTACCGGGCTATGGGGACGGTCGCCGGGCCACAAGCTCTACGACGTCGACTGCGCCTTCGACGACAACGACCACGAGTGGTACGACCACGGGTCCGACCCGCACGAGTTGGACAACCTGGCCAACGATCCGGCCCGGTCGGCAGCCCTCCGCGACAACTACGAGCGCCTGCTCGCCTACGAGCGCGAGTCGTTCGTCACCCTCGACTGACGGGTAGCGGCGGAACGACGGGCGGGGCCGGACAACGGTCGCTGGCGCGCTAGCGGCGGTCTGCCTGAAGCCGCGCCGCCAGATGCTCGACGAGGCCGCGGCACCCGGCCTCCACCAGGTCGAGGCACCGTTCGAACTCGGCGTCGTCGCCGTAGTACGGGTCGGGGACGTCCGGGTCACCCCCGGGTCGACCTTCGAAGCTGCGCATGAGGACCAGGCGGTCGTCGTGGCGGTAGTCCCCCGCCCTGGCCCGGGCCATGCTGGCCAGGGTCTGGCGGTGACCGCGGTCCATGCACACCACCAGATCGGCACCGTCCATCCAGGAGGTGTCGAACGCCTGGGCCCGGTGCCCGTGGTCCGTGTAGCCACGTCGCTCCAGGGCGTTCCGGGCACGGGGGTCCATCGGTTCGCCGGCATGCCATCCGCCGGTTCCGGCGCTGGTCACCACCAGCCGGTCCGCCAGGGTCGTGCCGTCCTCGAAACGGCGGCCGGCTGCGAGCTGGCGCAGCACGACGTCGCCCATCGGCGACCGACAGATGTTCCCGGTGCACACGAAGATCACCCGGAGCGGGCGCTCGAGGTCATCGGTCGGCTCGGTGGACGGCATCACCACAGTCTGGCCGGTCGCGACAGGTCGCCTCCCTATTCCGCGCACCGATGGTCGTCCCGACCGTAAGGTGTCGCCATGGGCGTCACCTCGACACTCCGGGGGAGGAACCGATGAGCGACACGTCAGCCAGCCAACCCAATCAGCAGATGGGCCATGGCGTGAAGCAGCGCGACCTGATCCGCATGACCGACGAGGAGATCGACGCATTCCTCCACGAACGCCGGCCCATGACCATGTGCACCCTCAACCACGACGGGTCCATCCACGCGGTGGCCATGTGGTACGGATTCGTGGACGGGTCAATCGCCATCGAGACCAAGGCCAAGGCCCAGAAGGCCGTCAACCTGGGCCGCGACACCCGGATCACCCTCCTGTTCGAAGACGGCGACTACTACGAGGAGCTGCGGGGCGTCGAGTTGGTGGGCCACGCCGAGATCGTCGAGGATCCGGACAAGATGTGGGAGCTCGGGGTCAACCTGTTCGAGCGGTACTACGGGGCCTACTCCGAGGAGCTGAGGCCGATGGTGGAGGTCATGCTCAACAAGCGGATCGTGGCCAAGATCAACGTCGAGCGCACCGTTTCGTGGGACCACCGCAAGTTGGGCCTCCCTCCCACCCGTCCCGCCTGACCGGCGGCAATGCACCCGGGTCCGGCGGCGGCGGACGGCACAGCGCTCAACGCCGCTGCACAGGTCGACGCAGTGCAGGTCGACGCAGTGGCGAACCCTCCCGGTTGGTACTGCTTCAGCGCCCAACCCCGCCTGGCCGAATGGGACGGAACCGCCTGGACGGGAGCGTCCCATGCCGCCTTCAGCGGCCCGGTGCTGCCCGGTCCTCCTGCACCGTTCGCCTTCCTGCGTCAATCCTGGGTGTGGTGGATGGTCGTCGGGCAGGCGTTGACGATCCTTCCCGGCCTGCTGAGCGGTTACACCGGCCTCGCAGTGTGGTCCTGGTTGTCGGTCGTCGGGTACATCGCCTTCCTGAGCGGGGCCGTCCTCCTCATGATCCGTTACCTCGATCTCGGACGTCGCGACGACCTCCGGCTCCTCACCTGGATCGGCGTCGGGTCCGGCGTCGTCGCGTTCGGCCTCGCGCTCGGACTCGAGATCGCCAGCAACCACATTCTCGGCTGGCCGACGACGCTGTGGCTGGCCGGCCCGATCGAGGAAGGTGCGAAGCTCCTCGTCCCCGTACTGCTCCTCGCGTTCGGGGCGCCGAGGTTCACGATCCCCCGGGTCGGCCTGTACCTCGTCCTGGTCTGCGGTGCCACCGTCGGGACGCTGGAAGGGGTCGAGTACGAAGCCCGTCCCCAGTTCGCGTGGGCCCATCTCGAGATGGCCCTGGTCCGACCGTCCGCCGAGTTGTTGCACGTCTTCCTGACCGGGTTCGCCGCCGCAGTCATCTGGCTCGCCGCCTGGCGCCGGGCCCGGGTGGTGACCGGAGCCGGCGCGGTGGCCTTCCTCATCGCCGTCGCCGTCCACTCGTTCCACGACGGCATCGTGACCTTCACCCACACCAACCCGAAGACGATCAACAATGCGCTCGCCCGGACGCTCGGCGAGGCCATCTCCCGGGGGATCCCCGGTGCCCTCTTCGCGCTGGTGCTCGCCGCGTTCTTGTACATCCTGGCTCGCCACGGCTCACGCGAGCTGACCGATCCGGGCGACATCGAACGGTGCCCGCCGCCCTGGAGGCCCCAGATCAAGACGTGGGGATACGAACTGCCGGCCGCCGGCGAGGAGGCGGACCGATCCGGAGTGTGTGCCTACGGGGCACCGACGTACTACGGGGTACCGGCGTACTACGGGCCACCGGCCACACCTGGTCGCGCCGATCCCATGGCCTCCACCGTCCCCGACCTCTTCACTCCCCCGCCCGCGCCTCCCGGCTGGTACGTCGTGAACGGTGACCCCAGCTGCCAGGGCTGGTGGAACGGCTACCAGTGGACGGCGCTCCAACGGTGGAACGGTTACTACTGGCAACCCGCCTGACTACGGACCACAGCCGTCCGGCCGCGGCCGGCGAAGGCCGTCGCGTGGCGGAGCACGACCCCGGCCTGGTAGCACTACAACCGGCCACACCTACCGCGGCCTCTGAAGGGGGACCCACATGATGCTCGATCGATTCCGTATGGACGACAAGGTGGCCATCGTGACCGGCGCCGGACGCGGTATCGGGGCAGCCACCGCCATCGGCCTGGCCGAGGCCGGTGCCGACGTGGTCATCTCGTCCCGGACCGTCGATCAGCTCGATGCGGTGGCCGCACAGATCGAGGCCGCGGGCCGGAAGGTGGTGGCGGTCCCGGCCAACCTGAATGACCTCGACGCGGTCGCCTCCCTGGTCGATCGGGCCCGCGACTCGTTCGGCCGCCTCGACCTGGTGGTGAACAACGTCGGCGGCACGATGCCCCAGTCGTTCATGGACACGACGGCCAAGGTGATGGAGGACGCCTTCCACTTCAACGTGGCCACCGCCCACGCCCTGCTCCATGCCGCCGTTCCCCTCATGCTCGAGGACGGGGGCGGTTCGGCCGTCAACATCTCGTCGGCCATGGGCCGCCTGGCCGGCCGGGGCTTCGTGGCCTACGGCACGGCCAAGGCCGCACTGGCCCACTACACCCGACTGTCCGCCATGGACCTCGCCCCCCGCATCAGGGTCAACGCCATCGCGGTGGGCTCCGTGGCCACCTCGGCCCTGGACATCGTCATGCAGATCGACGAGATGCGGACAGCCATGGAGGACGCCACGCCGCTCCACCGGATCGGCGACCCCGCCGACATCGCCGCCGCCGTCGTCTACCTGGCCTCCGACGCCGGCTCCTACATCACCGGCAAGATCATCGAGGTCGACGGAGGCACCGAGGCCCCCACGCTCGACCTCGGCATCCCGGACGTATGACCACCCCGCACCCCTTCGTCGCCAACCCACCGAGGAGCCATCCGTGAACACCACCTACCGCGTCGTCGCCTGGAGCACCGGCAACGTCGGCCGCCACGCCATCGCCGGCATCGACGCCCGACCCGACCTGGAGCTCGTCGGCGTCTGGGTGTCCAACCCCGACAAGGTCGGGAAGGACGCCGGCGAGCTCGCCGGTCTCGGACGCACCCTCGGGGTGGCGGCCACCGACGACGTCGACGCCGTCCTGGCCCTGCGTCCCGATGTCGTCGTCCACACGGCCATGGCGGACAACCGGCTGTTCGAGGCGTTGGGCGACCTGCAGCGCATCCTGCGGGCCGGCATCAACGTGGTGTCGTCCGGACCGGTCTTCCTGCAGTACCCCTACGGGGTGGTCGACGAGGGGATGATCACCCCCACCGTCGAGGCCGCGGTCGCCGGAGGCGTCTCCCTCTTCGTCAACGGGGTCGACCCCGGGTTCGCGAACGACGCCCTGCCCCTCGTGCTGTCGGGGGTCAGCGAGCACATCGACGAGATCCGGGTGGCCGAGGTGCTCAACTACGCCACCTACGACCAGGGGATGGTCCTGTTCGACATCATGGGCTTCGGCCGGCCGATGGACGACGTCCCGATGATCCTCCAGCCCGGCGTGCTCACCATGGCATGGGGAAGTGTGGTCCGCCAGCTCGCCGCCGGACTCGAGGTCGAGCTCGACGACGATCTCGTCGAGTGGTACGAGCGGGTGGCCGCGCCGGAGACCTTCGAGGTCGATGCCGGAACGATCGCCGCGGGCACGGCGGCCGCCCTGCACTTCGAGGTACGGGGTACGAAGGGCGGCAGGCCGGTCATCGTGCTCGAGCACGTGACCCGTCTCCGCGACGACCTCGCCCCCGACTGGCCCCAGCCCGCCGGGCTGGGCTGCTACCGGGTCACCATCACCGGCGAGCCCACCTACACCGTCGACATGCAGCTGGTGGGGAGGGACGGGGACCACAACACCGGTGGCCTGAAGGCGACCGCCATGCGGCTGGTCAACTCCATACCTGCGGTGGTCGAAGGCGCTCCGGGGCTGCTGACCGCACTCGACCTCCCCCCTGTCTACGGCAGGGGACTGGTGACCTGATCCCCCGACGCCCGAGCGTCCGGGACTCCGGTTGCGCACCTCGGGCGCGGATCGGTCCGCGAGGACGAGTTGGTAGGGTCCGCCCCATGCGCCGCCTGATCGGACCCACACCATGAGCATGGGCGGGCACGGGATGGGCATGGGTGGAGGTGGGGGCCAGTTCGGCTCCGTCATGCGGTCCATGCGGCGCGACGAGTCGGTCAAGGGCCAGCACGTCACCAAGGGGACCAGCCGGAGGATGTTCCGCTTCGCCAGGCCCTACCGCACGATCCTCGCCTGGTTCCTGGTGCTGGTCACCGTGGACGCGGTCATCGGGATCGTCAATCCCCTCCTCTTCCGGGCCATCATCAACAACCTGACCGGGCACGCACCGAGCAAGCACCTGGTCATCTCCCTCTCGGTCGTCGCCGCCCTGGTGGCCCTGGCCGACACCGGGCTCAACATCGGCATCCGATGGGTGTCGGCCAAGGTCGGCGAGGGCCTCATCTACGACATGCGGGCCCAGGTGTTCGAGCACATCCAGAAGATGCCCATCGCGTTCTTCACCCGCACCCAGACCGGCGCACTGATCAGCCGACTCAACAACGACGTGATCGGCGCCCAGCAGGCCTTCACCGACACCCTGTCGTCGGTGGTGTCCAACCTGATCAGCGTCACCCTGGTCCTCATCGTGATGTTCTTCCTGTCGTGGCAGATCACCCTGATCAGCCTGGTCATCCTCCCGATCTTCGTGATTCCGGCCAAGCGGGTCGGCCGCAGACTCTCGATCATCACCCGGGAGTCCTACGCCATCAACGCCGAGATGAACAACACCATGAACGAGCGGTTCAACGTGTCCGGCGCCCTCCTGGTCAAGCTGTTCGGTCGGCCCGACGAGGAGCGGAACGCCTTCGAGTCGAAGGCCGGCCGGGTCCGCGACATCGGGGTCACGCAGGCCATGTACGCCCGCTTCTTCATCGCCGCCCTGTCCCTCACCGCTGCCCTGGCCACCGCCGTGGTCTACGGATGGGGCGGGGTCCAGTCCATCGACCGCACGTTGACGGTGGGCACCGTCGTGGCCCTGGCCGCATACCTCACCCGGCTGTACGCCCCGCTCACCTCGCTGTCCAACGTCCAGATCGACGTGATGACCGCTCTGGTCTCCTTCGACCGGGTGTTCGAGGTCCTCGACCTCCCCCCGATGATCGTGGACAGTCCCGATGCCCGACCGGTCCCGAAGGGACCGGCCACCATCGAGTTCGACCACGTCGACTTCCGCTACCCGACCGCCGAGGAGGTCTCCCTCGCCTCCCTCGAGTCGGTGGCCGTCCTGGACACCACGGTCTCCAATCAGGTCCTGTTCGACGTCACCTTCACCGTGCAGCCGGGCCAGATGGTGGCCCTGGTCGGTCCGTCCGGAGCCGGCAAGACGACCATCAGCCATCTGCTGCCCCGCCTCTACGACGTCCAGTCCGGAGCCATCCGCATCAACGGGCTCGACATCCGCCAGGCCACCCTGGCGTCGCTGGCGGCAACGGTCGGCGTGGTGACCCAGGACGCCCACCTCTTCCACGAGACCATCCGGGCCAACCTGCTCTATGCACGCCCCGGTGCCACCGAGGGCGAACTGGCCTCGGCGCTGGCCGGCGCCCAGATCGCCACCCTGGTCGAGTCGTTGCCCGACGGGCTCGACACCGTCGTGGGCGACCGGGGCTACCGCCTGTCCGGTGGCGAGAAGCAGCGCCTGGCCATCGCCCGGCTGCTGCTCAAGGCACCCGAGATCGTCGTCCTCGACGAGGCCACGGCCCACCTCGACAGCGAGTCGGAGGCGGCGGTGCAGCTGGCGTTGGCCACCGCGCTCCAGGGCCGCACGTCGCTGGTCATCGCCCACCGGCTGTCGACGGTGCGCGAGGCCGACATGATCCTGGTACTGGACCACGGGCGTATCGTCGAGCGCGGTCGCCACGAGGACCTGCTGGTCAGCGGAGGGCAGTACGCCGAGCTCTACCGGATCCAATTCGAGGGCCAGGACCCCGACGCCGGCGGGTCCGGGCCGAAGGAGGCCTGATGTCCGACACGATCACGGTACGGCCGATCGGATGGGTGGTGGGCGGCCGGGCCGAAGCGGTCGACGACCGTTGGGACGAGGTCTCGGCCAGGATCGAGCTCGACCAGGACGCGCTCGAGCCCGGGGCCACCGATGGGCTGGCCGACTTCTCCCACATCGAGGTGGTGTTCTGCTTCGACCGGGTCGACGAAGCGGCGGTCTGCCGCGGAACCCGCCACCCGCGGGGACGGGCCGACTGGCCCTCGGTCGGGATCCTGGCCCAGCGGGCGCGGGACCGGCCCAATCGGATCGGGCTGACGGTCTGCAGGATCACCGCGGTCGGACCGTTCACCATCGACGTGGTGGGCCTGGACGCGGTCGACGGGACGCCGGTGCTCGACGTGAAGCCCTACATGACGGAGTTCGCGCCCCGTGGCGAACTACGCCAACCGGTGTGGTCGACCGAACTCATGGCCGAGTACTGGTAACCGGACCCGACGGTCGGTCCACGAGGGGCGGCCGGGGCCGCGGGCTCACTCGGGGGAGAGGGTCTTGCGCACGGCCCTGGCGCTCGACGCCAGCGCGTCCTTGCTGCAGGCGGTGGAGACGCCGGCGATGGAGACCGCCATGGTCGGTGCCGACGCTCCCTCGGACGGTCCGTCTTCCGCGCCGGCGCCCTCGACGATGGCCAAGGCCGGCCTCTTCGGGCGCTTCGTCGCGGGTCGCGGATCGGGTGCTGCCATAGGTGGGCAGTGTACCGATCCGACAGGGGAATTGGCGGTACCCCAGCCGACCAGGGGCGGCCCCCGGTCGCAGGGACCAGATCGATCCTGCGCACCACCCGCTACCGTTGACGGGTGCCCCGGCTCCTTGCCGACCTGTCGCCGCTTCGACACTCGCGCCCGTTCCGGCGCCTGTGGGTGGGCCAGACCGTCTCGGCCATCGGCAGCCAGCTCACCCTGGTGGCCGTGGCCTACCAGGCCTTCCACCTGACCCACTCGACCCTGATCGTCGGCATGATCAGCTTCGCCCAGCTGGTGCCGCTCCTGGCCGGGGCCCTGTGGGGAGGGACCCTGGCCGACGCGTGGGACCGCAGGCGGGTCCTCACCCTGACCCAGGTGGCCATGGCCACGGCCGTCGCCGGCCTGTCCGTCAACGCCGCGCTCGACCACCCGCGGATCTGGGTGCTCTTCGTCTGCTCTGCGGCTGCCGCCGGGTTCCAGGGGATGGACTGGCCTGCCCGCCGGGCCGCCCTGCCCATGGTGGTGGGCAAGGAGTACGTGAACGCCGCCGTGGCCCTGCAGACCACCACCATGGCCCTGGCCACGGTCATCGGCCCGGCGGTGGGCGGCCTACTCATCGCCAGCTGCGGGCTGAGCGCCGTCTACCTGATCGACGTCTCCTCCTACGGGGTGTCGCTGCTGGCCGTCGTGCTGCTCCCCCGCCTGGTCCCGTCGGGGGGCGGCACCGCCATGGGGTTCCGGTCGATGGCCGAAGGATTCCGCCACCTGAAGGGCGAGCGCCTCTTGTCGGCCACCTACTGGATCGACCTCAACGCCATGATCTTCGGCATGCCGAGGGCCGTGTTCCCGGCACTGGCCATCCACCTGTACGGGGGCGGTGCCGGTGTGGTCGGCCTGCTCTACGCCGCTCCCGGCGCCGGGGCCCTGGCCGGCTCGCTGGTCACCGGCTGGTGCAGCCGGATCCGCCGCCAGGGCCGGGCCATCGCCGCCTGCGTGGCGGTCTGGGGCGGCACCATCGCCGTCTTCGGCATCGTCCCGGTGCTGTGGGTGGGGCTCGTCCTGCTGGCGCTCGCCGGGGCGGCGGACGTCATCTCCGCGGTGTTCCGCCAGAACGTGCAGCAGCGATCCGTCCCCGACCGTCTGCAGGGACGGCTCTCGGGCACCTTCTTCGCCGTGGTGGCCGGAGGTCCCCGCCTGGGCGACGCCGAGACCGGCGTGGCCGCGGCGATCGGCGGGCCCCAGTTCGCGGTGTGGTCGGGTGGGCTGGCCTGTGTCGTCGGCGTCGGCGTGCTGCTCTGGCGGGTACCCGAGCTGTGGCGCGACCGGGGAGGAGGTCAGCCGCTGTCGCGGGAGGCCGGCATCGAGGCGGTCGCCGAGGTCGTGTCCGAGATCGGCGAGGGCGAGCCCCTGTGACCGGTGCCCACCCCGGCACCGCCTCCTCAGCGGGCGGCGGCCTGCTCCACCAACTGCTCGCTGACCTCCCACAGGCGGGCGGCAGCGGCCTCGTCCCGGGCCTTGGCCGAGGGCGTCTTCTCCTTGCATTTGGCGAAGTACTTCCCCGTGACGCCCTCGACCTCCGGTGACGAACACAGGTAGACGGAGGTCCGGGCACCCTGTTCGGGGGTGAGGCTGAAGGGTGCGGCGACCTTGATCCCCCAGGACATGAAGCCGGTGGTGTCGCCGTCCCGGGCGTACCCGGTGGCGACCGATCCGGGGTGCAGCGAGTTGGCGGTCACACCGGTGCCGGCCAGCCGCTTGGCCAGCTCGGTGGTGAAGAGGATGTTGGCCAGCTTCGAGCGTCCGTAGACCTCCATCTGGCGGTAGGACTTCTCGGCCATCAGGTCGTCGAAGACCATGCCCCGACGGGCGAAGTTGTGGGCCGTCGAAGCCACGTTGACGATGCGGGACGGAGCGGAGTCGATCAGTCGTTGGCGCAGGAGGTCGGTGAGGAGGAAGGGCCCGAGGTGGTTGATGGCGAAGGTGGCCTCGTAGCCGTCGGCACTCAGCGTCCGCTGGCTCAGGATCAGCCCGGCGTTGTTGAGGAGCACGTCGATGCGGGGGCACCGCTCGAGCAGGTCGGCCGCGCCGTTCCGCACCGACGACAGGTCGGCCAGATCGAACACCGACAGTTCCACCTCGTCCGAGCCGCTCGCCTGGGCGATGTCGGCCACGGCCGCCTTCCCCCGCTCCTCGCTCCTCGCGGTGATGACGACCCGGGCCCCCGCCCGGGCCAGCTCTACGGCCGCGGCCTTTCCGATGCCCGAGTTCCCGCCGGTGATGATCACGGTCTTGCCGTCCATCGAAGGAGTGGGTCTTGCGGGCTTGCTCATGGGGGTTCCTCGCGGTCGTTCAGTCGGCCCGGCGCCCGGGCGCTGTGCCGACCTTATTGCGTCGGAATGATCGACGGCGGCGACGACCGGGCGTCGAGGGATGAGCTGTCCGGCGTCACCCATGGATCGACCGATCGATAGTACCTTCGCTGGCGCTGACTCCTGTCGAGCGGGAGCAGGACCGGAAGGGCGGAACCAGTGTTCGGACACCATCGCGAGGCAGGGACCCACGAGCCACCGGAAGCGCAGGTCGAGATCCATCTGGAGCTGGATATCGACGACGTCGAGAAGGCAGTGATCGCATTCCTCCATGGGCCGAGCGATGGCTCCCGACAGGCCCTCCTCGCCGAGTTGGACAAACTCGACGCGCAGATCGACCTCGGCGACGCGTACGCCGGGAGCATTGCGGATTCAGTCATCTTCGGTCATGCGCCGAAGGGAAGCGTCCTGGGTGAGACGAGCAGCCACCCGACGGGGGAGTCAGTCCCTGGCGCGGTGCTGCAAGCCCAAGTCATCCTGGTGCGCGCGGCCAAGAACGTCATTCGTGGGTCCGACGCAGGTGCCCTCGCCGATCTGCGCACGGCCAGCGACTCACTCGAGGCACTCCGAGCTCAGCCCGGGGACGGCTAGGTGAATCGGATCCAGGGGCATCTGCCAGCGTGCGGCAGACGCTGCCCCGGAAGGTTCGGAGGATTTGTTGTCTACCCGGGTAGTGCGACCGTGCTCACGCGATTCAGGTAGACGGACCGGGACCTGTGTCGACCAGCGTTCCGGGACCTCCTCCCTGTCCCACTGCGACGCACCCGACAGGACCACCTCACCTTTCGGTCATCACGGCGCGCTCCGTCCAGAGCACCGGGTGCCCAATGCCGCGACGACGAACTCCCGCTGGTCAGCCAGCGGGTGCAGCCGGGACGGTTGCGCCGTACGCCATGGTGGACGCGGTTGGCGCAGCGTCGGGTCCGTCGTACCTCCGGGTGGTCGTGAAGCACCACCCCTTGGTCGAATCGGCGATGACGATGTCCCACCCCGCCCCATCTTGGCGCCCGACCGGCGGTCGACGGCCGACCGCGCCGGTCGGTCAGCCGACCTTCTTCAAGGTGTTGTGGTCGGTGTGGGGCAGCAGGTCGGGGAGCTCGACCATCCGCAGCATGGTGGTCTCGTCGTACGACCAGGTGCCGTCGCCGGTGGTGATGGTGGCCTCGTAGCTGATCGAACTGGCGTTGACCGTCAGGTACTTGTTCTCGCCGATCGGGTACTGCGGGTCGCCCAGTGCGGCTTTCAGGGTGAACGTGGTGGCGTCCGCATCGGCGTGGCCACCGGCCAGCACGGTGATGCCGCGGGGCACGACGAAGCCACGGAGGACCTCACCGGTGGCACCGTCCCAGAGCCAGTAGCCGACCTCGGTGTGGAACGGGTTCTCCTCGTCGTTCCTCCACATGGCCGACTTGTAGTCCAGCCCGTACAGGTGCTGCCGTCCATTGTCCACCGGACCGAACGGCTTGAAGGTCACCTTCTCCAGGTAAGGGGTGCCCCCGACCTTGCCGTCCGCGTGATGGTACGACGTGTCCAGTCCACCCTCGCCTTCCCACTCGCCGACCATCGGCCCCAGGGGGCCCCATTCGTTCGCCATGTCTTCTGTCCCGTTTCTCGTGGTGCCCGATACTTGGGCTGAGCCTATGCCGACGCGGAGGCCGCCAGCACGCACCGCGTCGTGGGGACGCGTCCGTTGAGCCGGACCGGCTGCCCGGGGCAGGTCACACGGCCAGGACGGCCACCGAACCCAGGGTCACCATGCGGTCGTCGGATCCGACGTCGTGGATGGCCACCCGGACCGTCGTCCGCCCGGCGGTGGTCCCGAGGACACGGCACCGCGCCTCCACGGGCCCGACCTTGACCGGTCGCAGGTAGTGGAGCACCACGTCCGCAGCCGCCACTCCCCGTGGACCGGCGGCTCCGGGGAACACCGCCACCGCCGCCCGGCAGGCGGCCTCGTCGGCCAGCATGGCGACGGCACCGCCGTGGAGGATCCCCCACGGATTGCGTAGCCGGTCGTCGAACCGGAGCCGCGTGACGGTCCCCTCCCCCGGCTCGATGCCGAAGAACTCCTCGGGCGGCACGGCGTCGGGCGAAACGTCAGGCATGGCCTGGGTGAACGGACGCTCGAACTCGAGGACCATGGGGCCGGGATCGAGAACGGCACAGGTCATGGTGGCCGCCGCCACCCGACGATCGTCTGCGCCCTCGTCGGTGACGTCGAGGGCGGTCACCACCGACGACCGGCCCCGCCGGAGCACATCGGCGCGGATGCGGAGCGGACCGACGTGGTCGAGCTCGGAGACGGTGGCCATCAGCGAGGTGGTCACGATCCACCGCGGGAGTACGGACAGCCCGCTGGTGAACCCGCCGAGGGAGTCGAGGGCGGTGAGCAGGCCCCCGGTCCGAATTCCCCCGGCCGGTCCCCGCTGGTGGGGGTCGACCGGGGTGCGGCCGCCGAAGGAGGACGGGAGCTCGGCACCAACCGGGGGAGGGATCTCCCACCGCTCGAGCCGGAAGTAGTCGCCGACATGGCGGCGCCGCTCGAGGTCGGGCTGCTCGGCGGTCATCGGGACGCCCCGCTGAGGACCGAGGCTGGCGCCGCGGCGACGTTCACGACGGTGGTCAGGCGACCGTCCGCTCCGGCGTCGCGAAGCTCGACCACGGCACTCGCCCGACCGTCGGGACCGGTGCCGAGCACCCGGGCCTCGGTGACGATCGGGCCGACCCTGCCGAGCGCCAGGTAGGCGATCTGGAGATCGGTGACGACCATGGGGCAACCGTCCCCGCCCCGCGACGCGCCGAGCGCCTCGACGGCCGACGCCTCGGCCAGCAGCGCGATGACGCCACCCTGCACGGCGCCGAAGGAGTTGTGCAGATACGGGCGCACCGGGAGGGACAGCCGGCCGGCCGTGGCGTCCACCACCGTCACCGGGAGGACCTCCATGATCGGCGCCTCGAGGGCCCCGCCGGAAAACGCCCACCGGACGGGCAACTCCGTCGCCATCTGGACCGATGAGCCGGGGTTCTGGGCGGGCAGTACGGCAAACGTCATCGACGCCCAGGCCACCGGGTCCGCCGGACGGCCGTCGACCAACACGTCGTCGCCACCCTCGTCGAGGGCGACCACCAACGCCTCGACCACCAGGGTCGTCCGTCCCCGGCGCAGCACCGAGCCCCGGGCCTCGACGAAGGCACCGGGCGGCGTTCCGACCAGCTGGAGCGAGAGATCGGCAGTGGCCAGCCAGTCCGGGCGAAGCACGCGGGCGGCGATGGCCCCTCCGACCACGTCGACCAGTGTGGCCAGCACGCCGGCCCGCACGCCGCCGTCGGCCGACGTCACGAAGGGCGTCACCCTGGTCCGCACGCTGGCCGTCGTCTCGGTGGTGACCTCCGCTTCCATCCCGAGATCCCCGAGTAGGTGTTCCGTGGGCGGGTACCCCGGAAACGACACTCAGCGCTCCTGCTCGGTCGGTCGGATCAGGACCTCGTTGACCGTCACCCGGCGCGGCCGTGTCACCGTGAAGACGATCGACTCGGCAATGTCCTCGGGGTGCATGACCTCGACCGGGCCCCAGGTGGCCAGCAGCCCCTCGATGATCTCCGGCCTGTTCTGACCCACCAGCTCGGTGGCCACCGCACCCGGCTCGACGAGCGAGACCCGGACGTGGCGGCGGGTGACCTCCTGCCGCAACGACTCGGAGAAGGCGCCGACGCCGAATTTGGTGGCGTTGTAGACCCCGCTGCCCAGCCGGGCGAACCGACCGGCCACCGAGCTCACGTTGACGATGTCGGCCACCTGCCGCGGCTCGGTCTCGGCCGCGGCCAAAAGGTGGGGAAGTGCGGCATGGGTGGAATAGAGGAGCCCGACCAGGTTGAGCTCCACCATCCGGCGCCACTCGTCTACCGGAGCGTCCACGATGGGGCCGAGCAGCATGACGCCGGCATTGTTCACCAGAGTGTCGAGACGACCGAAGCGCCCCACGGTCTGGTCCACCATCGAACGGGCCTGCGCCTCGTCGGTCACGTCGGTCTCCAGGACGAGGACGTCGTCGGCGCCGATCCGCTCGGCCAGGGCCTCCAGCCGGTCACGGCGGCGGGCGGCGACCGCCACCTTCGCCCCCTGCGCGGCGAGAGCCACGGCCGTGGCCTCGCCGATGCCGCTGGATGCTCCCGTGACCAGGGCCACGGTGCCGTCGAGTCGTTCCGTCATGGGTGCGTCCCCGTCCTCGGTGCCGGACCCCGAGCGGGCCCTGCGTCAGCGAGGAAGTGTACCGAGGCGGTACGAGGGGGCGACCGGACGGAACGTGGGTCGAATGCTCAGGCGGCGGTGCGCTGCTGAGAGTTGCGCCGACGGCTCGTGTTGCGACGGCGGCCACGGGGTCGCACCGACGTGTCGTAGGGACGGCCGGTTGCCGCCGGGCTCTCGTGGAGGGCGCACCACTCGGTGCTGTTGTACCGCGAGAGGTGCACCTCGCATGAAGGCTCCATGCAGATCCGGCCTATGCCGAAGGACTCGGGCGGCACGGCACCCGACAGACCTTCCGCCAGCATCGACCCGTCTTCGACCGCTCGACGTTCCACCATCGCACCGCTCTCCTCACTCGCACGCCGGCAGTTCTGCCGACGACGTCCCTTCCCTGTGGGCCACCTGGACGGCGGCCGGTCGTACAGGATCCATCGGCAGAACCGGGCGGAAACTGAAACGCCGGCGCGAACATCGAGAGGGGTCGAGACCAGGCCATTGGTAACGTCGGGCCATGATCGTGGACGGACCGCATCGGGCAGCTACCGGCACACACCACGGTCCGCTCTGACCATGGACCCCGTCCCGTGGTGGCAGGAGGCTGTCTTCTACCAGGTCTATCCCCGGTCCTTCGCCGACTCGGACGGCGACGGGGTCGGCGACCTGGCCGGGATCCGGGCCCGTCTGGGCGACCTGGCATGGCTCGGGGTCGACGCCCTGTGGATCTGCCCGTTCTACCCCTCCCCCATGGCCGACTTCGGGTACGACGTCAGCGACTACTGCGACGTCGACCCACTCTTCGGCGACCTGGCCGAGTTCGACGGCCTGTTGGCCGATGCCCACGCACTAGGCATGCGGGTCATCATCGACTGGGTCCCCAACCACACCTCGGACCGGCATCCCTGGTTCCTCGATGCCAGTTCGTCCCGCGACAGTGCCCACCGCAACTGGTACGTCTGGCGCGACCCGACTCCGGACGGCGCTGCTCCCAACAACTGGGTGGCCGCGTTCGATCTCAGCGAATCCGCGTGGACGTTCCACCAGCCGACGGGACAGTGGTACCTCCACCTGTTCGAGTCGACCCAACCCGACCTCAACTGGGACGACAACGAGGTCGTCGCCGCCATGCACGACACCCTCCGGTTCTGGCTCGACCGGGGCGTCGACGGATTCCGGGCGGACGTGGTCCATGCGATCGGCAAGGACCCCCTCCTACCCGACGACCCACCCGAGGTGGCCGGGATCCCCCACTGCGCGCTCAACGACGTACCGGTGACCCACGAACGGCTGCGCGCCATCCGCTCCCTCGTCGACGGCTACCCGGGGGAGCGGATGATGGTCGGTG
Source organism: Acidimicrobiales bacterium (assembly GCA_050014755.1). GTDB lineage: Bacteria > Actinomycetota > Acidimicrobiia > Acidimicrobiales > RAAP-2 > Bog-756. The sequence goes on along the minus strand of JBEKCS010000069.1, from coordinate 2,603 downwards.
AGGTCTTCCTCATGACCACCCAGGCAGTCGCCACCTACTACGGCGAGGGCGACGAGCTCCATCTGGCCTTCAACTTCCCCCCGCTCTTCGCTCCGTGGCTGTCCGACCGGTGGCGCGCCTGCATCGAGGACACCTACGGCGCGCTCGATCCGCGGGGCGCCTGGCCGACCTGGGTGCTGTCCAACCACGACAACCCCCGCCACCGCACCCGTTACGACCGTGCAGCCGCCCGCGCCGCCGAGGACCCGGCCACCTCCGCCCGCCGCAGCGAGGCCCGGGCCCGGGCCGCCGCCGTCCTCCTACTCACGCTCCGAGGCACCCCGTTCATCTACCAGGGCGACGAACTCGGACTGTGCGACGCCGACATCCCCGAGGACCGTCGCGTGGACCCGGGTGGTCGGGACGGTTGTCGCGCCCCGTTACCGTGGGATGCGACCGACGACCACGGATGGTCGACGGTGTCGGGCTCGCGGCCGTGGCTACCGCTGCCACCCGAGCCCGACCTCCGCAATCGCGCCGCCGAGTCGCAGGATCCGGAATCGATACTCCACCTCTACCGGCGCCTCATCTCGCTGCGGCACAGGACGCCGGCGCTCTCGAGGGGCTCGCTCGAGATCCTCGACGTACCCGGTCAGGTCCTCGGTTACCGGCGGATCCACGACGGCGACTCCGTGGTCGTCCTGGTCAATTTCGGAGGAGAGCCGGTCGACGTCGGCGCGGCGCTCCTGGCTCGGGCGGGCATCCTGCTGGCATCCGACGACCCCGACCCCGCCGAGCGGTTCGACGGAGTGCTCGCGGCGGATCAGGCAGTCGTCCTACGGACCTGGACGGCCGACCCCGGGCGTGATGCGCCGGCCCGGGGGGGGCGGTCCTGCTAGATCCAGCACTCCTGCCAGTAGTCGACGGCGCCGAGGTCACCGAGCGACATCGAGTGTTCGCTCTCATGTCCACTGCGCCTGATGCAGCACACCAGTGTCCCGATCCACGGGCCCCGGTCGATGCAGTGCACTGCGCCACAGCGCTGCCACTGCGTTTGCGACGGCAAGACCAGGTCATCGAGATCGAAGTCGTCGTCGTTCCAATCGTGGAGTACGCGTTGTGTATGCGGTTCGATCGTCACAGTTCGTTCTGCCCCTTGTCCTCGTGTCCGGCTGCCCCGGTGCGTTCTCACTGCCGGTTGGCTCGCCGGTCACAGCAATTCTCGGAACAGCCGAGAGGGACCTGTAGCCGGAGAGCCGAACTGCAACCGTCTGCCACACGGGTTGCGTGACGGACCGGCCACGGACGGACCGGGGTCCGGAAAGAGTTGCGATCCGGTAGCTGGCGACTGTCCGGATTGTTCAGACCCCGTTCACCAGGTCCCGGCCTGACGAGGCATACTGCCTGTTCAGCGCCATGAACCCCTGATGCAGGATGTCATCAATGTTCACTTTCCTTACAGGATGCAGCTGGTGGACATGAGAGTGGACCGGTAGGGTTGGACCATGAGTGGCGAGGCGGGTACAGGGGTCGACGACATCGTGCGGCGCAACATCGCCGCGCTGCGGGCCAAGGCCAACCTCACCCAGCAGGGCCTCGCCGACGAGATGCTCCTGCGGGGCATCGGTTGGACCCGCGAGACGGTCGCCCAAGTGGAGACGACCAACCGCCGCATCGGTCTCACCGAGGCCATCGCCGTGGCCGCATGCCTCGACGTACCGCTGGCCCGCCTGGTCACGACCGGGGCGGACAGCGTCGCCGTCGGCGACGGCCGGTGGTCGACCGCCTATCTTGCAGCCGCCATCGCCGGGACGGCCGGGGACGTGTTCCCGCCCGAGAGCTACGCAACACCCACGCGCGGGATCCACGAGGACCGTCAGGACCGGTGGCCCGACGAGGATCCGGCGGCGCGGGCGTCCGCGGCCTCGACAGCCGAGCTCGAGCGTCGACGCCGTCCACGCGACCGCAGCCTCATCGACCCGACCGAAGCGGGATCGACACCGGATTCGCGGGCGCCGATCGAGGTGTCCGACGCTCCGCAGAAGGCAGCCGAACGAATCGAACGGAGGCTCCGACTCCGGGTCACCGCCGGTGACGTCGACGACACCGCCCAGCAGCTGTGGTCACGCAGCCTCGAGGCCGAGCGCGAGCGTCGGGTCACCGATCGCCACTCCCTGACGGGCGGATCGCTCCCGACCATCCGCGGGCACGTGTCCCGCGACCTCGACCGCGAGCTGGCCCACGAGATGGGGAAGCGGACGGAGCGAGCGACCCCTCCGGGCAGTCCTTCCGCACCGCTCACCGCCGACGAGGCTGCATGGGAGGCGACCCGGCTCAACATCATCCTGGCCAACAAGGGGTACAGCGACAGCGATGTCACCCGGTGGTGGAATTTCACCCGGCACCGCGAGCTCGACGACCAGACCATTGCCGAGGCGTGGCGCGACGGCCGGTACACGGCGGTGAGTCGATTGATCCAGTCGCTCCCCGATCAGCAGGACGTCGAGCGGGGAGCCTCCGGGAGCGACTGACATCAGGATGGCCACATCATGTGGCCGGAACACCGTTCGAGGAGGCGGCCCTGGGGTCCCTTCTTCTGCGCCGGTGACTGCAGGTGTTCAGGT
>JBEKCS010000068.1:0-21781 GCA_050014755.1 Acidimicrobiales bacterium | reverse complement strand
TGGTGCCGGTGATGGTCACCTGGGTCCCGCCGCCGGTCGGACCGCCGGCCGGATTGGACACGGTCGTGACCCCGGTCACGGTCGGGGTGGTGACGTAGGAGTAGGTGTCCGAGCCCGACGCCGAGGTGGCCGACGTGGCGTCCGGGGTGGTCACCGAGACGTCGACCGGACCGACCGCGCCGGCGGGAGCCACCGCGGTGAGCTCGGTGCCCGAGACGACGGTGAACGAGGTGGCGGCGGTCGAGCCGAAGTGGACGGCCGAGGGCCCGCCCAGGTTGGTCCCGATGATGACCACCGAGGTCCCGCCGGCGGTCGTGCCGACCGCGCCGGCCGGGGTCGGGGAGACGACACCGTTACTGGGGAGGCCACCGTTCATGGTCCCGGCGAAGTGGATGGTGAACGACCCGGTGCCACCGGTGACCACCGGGACCACGCCGGAGGTCAGATTGTTCACGAACCCGGCCAGGGAGACGTCCTGGCCCGCCGTCCACGTGCCCGCCGCGGTGACCGTGACCACGCTGCCGACCTGACTGGTCGCCGTGACCGCCTCCTGCCCGACGGCCGTCACCGTCGGGGCCGCGGTCCACGTGTAGGTGTAGACGTCGGTGCCGGTGGCGGTCCCCCCCGTGGTGGTGACCTGGACGTTGACCGCGGCCGTCGACGTAGCAGCCGGCGGGACCACCACGCTCTTGATTTGGGTGGCGGAGCTGCCGGAGCCGGAGCCAGACGCGAACGAGGCCGACACCCCGTTGAATTTGATCGAGGTGACATTTTCGGCCAAGGTGCCGAACCCCGTCCCGATGACGGTCACGTCCGTTCCGTCGATGAGCGAACCGTTGGCCGAACCGGAGGATGGGCTGACCGAGGTGACAGTGGGGGCGGCGCCATACGCCTGGCCCACGTCGACCACCGAGAGCCCGACCAGGCTCAGCAGCGCAGCAAGGACGATCTTGATGGTCGTGGTCTTTCCGGACACGCGCGTACGAGACTTCTCCATCGACCCAACCCCCTGGGATTGATCTCTGATCACGCTCCCGCCCCAACGGTTCCCTGAGGCAGAAACGTGGGCCCGCATCTGCAGGCAGCCTGAGGGTAGGAGACGATGCGACGCGTTGCAACGACCTTCACGCACGGCAAGGTGAGCGTCACCCTACGTGGCCCATCCCAGGTCGAGGGGCCGAATCACTGCCAGAAGTCCGACGAGATTCGGGGAATCCACCGCGCCCGAATGTGAACTTCTCCCCACCGCGCGGCAGCGACAGTTCCGTCGTCGGGGTGCTTCCATCGCTTCCCACCGTCGGGGGGATCCCGGTAGCCTCGGGTCTGTGCCCTCAACCGGTGGTCCCGACGAACGGAGCGGCGACGATGTCGCGGCTCCAGCCGACGATGCCGTCGTTGCGGACGAGATGGTCGACGAAGCCGAGCGGGAGTCGTACCCGGCGAGCGATCCCCAGTCCTTCTGGGCCGGGCCCGATGAGCCTCCGACCGATCATGGATCAGAGCCGGAGCCGGAGCCGGAACGCCGGACCTGATCCGGGGCCGGGACAGTCGGACAGCTCTGCTACGACAGGTGCTGGCTCAGGAACTGCAGCGATGGCGGCTCCTGTGACAGGAAGAAGGGTCCCGTGTGGCATCCCGGGGCGAACACCACGTGCGCTGACGACGGCAGTGCGGCGGCGAGTACTTCGACGCCCGGATGGAACGGGTCGTCGTCGCCCGACGCGACCCGGACCGGCTTGCCCTCGAGGGCGACGGCATGGATGACCGCGTCTGCGGCGACGAAGGACTCGGGTGAGGAGTAGGCCCCCGGATCGGCGTCGTGGGCTTCGCCGTAGCTCGTCCAGATTGCCGGACTGATGGCGGCGACCGCGGCGAACCGGCCGGGGAACTTCTCGGCCAGGAGGATGGCGCCGTAGCCCCCCCTCCGTCCACGGTCACCATGGCCATGGGCGCCAACGGGCGGTCGTCGACGAGGAGTGCCAACGCTTGGGCCGGTGACATTCCCGCCAGCGCATCGGTGTGGTTCCCTCCGAAGCCGTGCAGCATCACGATCAGGGGGAGCTGGCTCCCCGGTGCGTGTCCCGGTGGACAGGCGATCGTGTAGCCGACCGTACGGTTGCGGGCCGGCAAGTAGAAGGTGCCGGACATCGACAGTCCGGGGGGCGAGTAGCCGAGTCTGGGGGAAGCGACCGCGCAGGCGCCGTCGAGATCGTCGAGCCTGCCCCTGCCGGGAAGGACGCCATGGGAAACCAGTTCGACACCGGTGGTGCCGGCAACGACCACCGCTGCCGTGCCACCCAGCCCTCATGCCAGGAGCCGGCGTCTGCTCAAGCGGATCCCGTCCGCGACATCGTCGGTCGACATGGGGACCAGTGTGCCTCGACGCCGGACCGGCGGACGGGGAGTCAACCGTCGAGGCGTCGACGGAGCTCGAGATACACCCGGGTTCCGACGATGGCGGTCAGTTCGGCTTCCATCGACTCGACCACGGTCCGGTCACCGACGTAGGCCCGGTCGCCCTCGGTGCAGCACCAGGCCATGGTCTCGCCCACCTCGCCCCAATCCTCCCTCGTCCAGCCGCGCACGGAAGCGACTTCGGTCCCGTCGTCACCCGGAACGAAATTCACGTGGATGGGGAGCTGCCAACACACCGACGGCTTGTACTCGATCGGCGACTCGCCCGAATCGAGTGCCGCCAGATGCAGCGCGCAACCCGCGCCGCCGGCGAAGCCGGTCCGGTTGAGGAAGATGCAGGCGCCGTCGACGACCCGCGTGCTGCTGCGGGTGTCATCGGCGAAGACGCCGCCCTCGGTCGCCGCGGCGTGGTTCTCGAAGCGGGTGGGGTCCAGCGTGGCCGCCAGGGCCCCGATCAGGCGTGCCTCGTCGTCGCCGTCCAGGTCGGCGCCGATCGAACAGCATCCCTGGCCGAGCTCGGGGGACGGATGCGGCAGGATCCCCAGGCAGCCCCGACCCCACAGGCAGGTCCAGTTCGACATGAGGAACGAGCGGTCGAAACGCCAGGTGGTGTCGTGGTCCGCGATCTCGACGATCGGTCGCTCCATGGTGGCCAAGCGTAGGTGCCCGGGGCTGTGGCCGGATTGGACCGCCGCCGGTCGGTCGTAGACTCGACTGCGTGGAGGTGACCGCAACGCCGGATCTTCTGTCCTTCGTCGAGGATCACGGCGGCTCGCTCTTCGTCCGCTGCCGGAAGCGGGCCCTGGCACGCGGGGTCACGTTCCTTCAGGCCTCGACCAAGGAACCCCGCTCGCTCGCCGGCTACGAAGTCTTCGTGGTGGACCGGGTGTTCGTCCTGACCCACCTTCCGGCGCGATCTCGGCCGAACGAGCTGCACCTGTCCCTGGAGGGACGTCGGAGGAAGCGTCCGGCCGCGTCCTGGGACGGCTGCGCCTTCGTCGTCTGATCGGCGGTGGTGGGTGTCGGTCAGTGCCCCCGGTAGGGTTCGACCCGTTCCGGCACCGGCAGAGAGGTCCGCGCATGGCAACCGACACACCCCGGCTGATCGACCAGGTTCGCGGCGTCCGCTACGGCGAGGTCATCGCCGCCTTCGCCCGTGACGGCAGGTTCGAGGCCGAGGTGTTCGGTACCCAGTTTCTCAACGAATGCCCCCAGGACCTGTGGGACGGAATCGATCCGGTGGCGATCGCCGGGGAGACGGGTGCCGTGGCCGTCAAGCTCAACGGCCCGCGATACTGGGTGATCGACGGGATAGGGCAGAAGGTCAACACCATGGAGCCGGTGTTCCGCGAGTTCAACGGACTCCTGATGCGGCGCCTGGCCGTCATCGACCTCGGGGTCACCCCGGGCGTTGATCCCTATACCGACGTCCACGTCGACCGGGGAGCGGTCTTCTTCTTCGACGTCGGAAAGCCCGTCTACGAACTGGTGAATCCGGACGGGCTGGCCTATGTCCTGCAGGCCTACTGCGTGGGCGTGGACCCGACACTGGACGAGGAGGCGCTGGCGACCCTCGGGGAGCGCCTCGACCTGCCCGAGGGTTGGGCCTATCGCGTCCGGATCCTCGACGAGGAACTCGTCATCGATACCACCCACAAGGTGGCAACCGTGGTGCAGGACGAATTCGAGAACTCGTACACCCTGCCGGAGTAGGCGTCGTCACCCACCATCGGCAGGTGTCGGATCAGTAGGCGGACACCGGTACGAGCGCCAGGTCGACGTGGCCGATGTTGGCGCTCTGGGGCGAGTCCGGCTTGAAGTACGAGACGATCAGGCTGGTGGTGCTGCCGAGCTCGGGATGGCCGACGAAGGCGTAGCAGAAGCCTGTAGGCGTCGTGCTGCAACCGGGAAGTGTCCCCTTGAGGAACGCGTGCCACGGCCCGGTCGGTGACGACGACGAGTACACGGTGAACGTCCCGCCGATCGACGTCTGCTCGATGAGCCTGAGTCCAGTCGGGTACGTCGCCACCGTCACGTTGACCGGCATCCACTGCGTCGCCCCGTCGGTGGCCACCGGCTGGGACACGTACGACGTGGGGGCGATCAGGGCCGGCAGTGTGTCGGCGATCGTGGTTGCCGACACCGTCCCCGACCCGCAGGCGATGAACAGCGACGTGCAGGTCGACGTGAACAGGGTGATCTTGCTGTTCGCGACGACCGGCGACTGGTAGGTGCGGTCGGCGGGCAGCGGCGTCCCCTGGGTCGACGGCGCGAACACGTCATCCGGGCCGTACCTGATCTTGTCGCTCTTCCACTGGTAGATCATGAATCCCCAGCCCTCGACGGTGAAGCTCGATACCGAGGTCACGCACACGTCGCTATAGGTGACCAGCACGTATTCAGGGTTGTCGAGCAGTACGGCCCCGGTGGGCCAGCGGGCGGTGTACACGGCCCCGTTGGCTGGCGTACAGACCTTCCCGCTCCCGTTGGGCATGTAGGTGTCGGTCGGTGTGGGGATGAACTGGGACGGCTTGGTGGAGTCGGGCGAGGAGCCGGCGGGCTGGACGTCCTGGAGTACTCCGGGTGTCACGCCTCGTCTGTACTTGCCCTTGGCCGCGGTGCTGCCCCCGATGAACGCACTGGACTGGCTGGCGTCGGCCGAGAACGACGATGTGTCGCCGAAGATCCACAGGTCCCGGCCGTTCGGGAGGGCCACGCTGATCCCGGCGTCGCGCTGGAGGACGGTCCCGCCCGTTGTCTCCTGACTGGCGTCCACCGGCCCGAGGTAGACGATCCCGGCCGATCCGCCGGCATCGGTGGACGGGGTGACCGGGCTGCCCGATGACGCCAGCGCGCTCTGACCGAACAGGTTGCGGGCGACGACCGCGAAGGCGTACGGCGTGCCGTTGACCAGGCCGGTGACGGTGCACGACGTCGTCGACGAGACGCACTGGCGGCCCCCGGGATCCGAGGTCACCACGTAGGAGCTGACCGGGGCGCCGGGCGAGAATGCCGGTGCCGTCCAGGCGACCGTGGCACTCGTGTCGCCGGCCGTTGCCGTAACGCCACCTGGGGACCACGGGACACCGATGGTGAGCGACATCGACGTCGGGGAGCTGGTTCCGCCGGCGCCGACCGACTGCACCGAGATCCGGTAGTGGTGCCCGTTGGCGAGCCCGTTCACCGTGCACGAGGTTTTCGTCGACGTACAGTGCCCGGCGGTCGGCGTGGTGGAGACGACGTACGAGGTGACAGCGGCGCCCTGGGCCGGGGCCTGCCAACTGACCGATGCCGCCCCGTTGCCGGAAACGGCCAACAGGCCCGTGGGGGCTGCGGGAGGTGGGGTCTGGCTGCATGCGGTCGTGGCCGCAGCGACCAGGACGAGCGACACGACCAGCACGCCGGAACGGCGTCGCCCGGGGGAGGTCGGTCGAGTTGGCTGCATCGGTGTGTCTCCCCGTACGACGCGATGTCGGTTGCCCCGGATCCGCGGCCGACGAGCGATCGTACCATCGGGAGGTCGCCCCTACGGGGAGCTCCGCCGCCGCGACGGGGCGATCGGGCAGACGTTTTCGCCCCTCAGTAAACGAACGACATGTCGAATGCGTTACACCACGGAAATCGTCGACGGAGACAGACCTATCGACGGATCAGGGTGCTGGACGGCGGAGTTCGGCGGGTGTAAGACAGCCCTGGGGGATCGAGCTCACCGACGCAGCACGGGACGGCAGGTGGCAGACATGTTGGACTTCAGGGGGACGTTGCAAGCGGCCCAACGGGGTGACCAGGAGGCGTTCGCCCGCCTCTGGCGCGAGTTCCAACCGGGGTTGCTGCGCTACCTCCGGATCAAGGCCTCCCCGGTCGCCGAGGATCTGGCCGCGGACATCTGGCTCCGTGTGCTCCGTTCGCTCCCTACCTTCGAAGGTGACGAGTCAGGGTTCCGTGGCTGGCTGTACACGACGGCGCGGAATCGTCTGACCGACTGGTATCGCAGTGGGGAGCGCCGACCCGACCTCATCGAGTACTCGAGCCTGGTGGTCATGCCGGGCGTGAACAACGTCGAGGAGGAGGCCGCCGAGCATTCGGCCACCGACCGGGCGGTCGCTCTCATCGGCGAGTTGCCGCCCGACCAGGCCGAGGCGGTCATGCTCCGGATCGTCGTGGGGATGGACGTGGCCCGGGTCGCGGACATCCTCGGGCGGACTCCGGGTTCGGTCCGGGTGCTGTGCCACCGCGGCTTGAAGCGGCTGGAGATGCGGTTGGCCGAACTGGAGACCGTGTCGTCGGCCGCCGGCGAGTATCCGGCAATGAGCCTGGACGGACCCTGCATCACCGACGTGGTGCCCGCAGCGGAAGGGCAACGGCTCCATGCGTGAGGATCCCGTGATCGATCCGGACGGCCCGATGGAGCTGCGAAACGGCGCACACAACATCGTGTCGATGCCGAACCTGACGAACGGTCGCCTGGCCGAACTGCTGGCCGCGGCGTCCGGGCCGGCGCAGGAGCACGAGCTTCGTGGCGAGCTCGGGGCTCGGACGGCATTCCTGGCCGCCGCCGCGGCGTGGCCCCGCCCCAGACGCCGCATCCGGAGGACGCCGGCCGTGCTGGCCGTCACCGCGGTGGCCACGATGATGGTGGCCACGACCGGGCTGGCCGCGGCGTCAGAGCTCCCCGGATCCGCCGGTCGGGCGGTCGAGGGGATCCTCGGGTCGGTCGGCGTGATCTCCGAGACACCGGCACCGACGTCGGCACCTCCACCGGCACCGGTGGCGGAGGGTTCGTCCGTGACGGTGGGAGGATCGCCGGCCGGACTGCCCCCACGTACGGTGGTCGGCGGAGTAGACAGCGCCCGCGGAACGTGCACGTCGCTCTCGGGCTCGTCGACGGCGTCGGTTACCGGTGGGATCGAGACCGCGTCCTGCACCGTTCCCGTCCATCGGGTCCGCATCGCATTGGCCGCCCCGGCCACCGCGACCACGGTGGTCCCGTCGGGAGTGACGTCGCCGCCGCCGGTGAAGGTCGGTAGGCACCCGGGCCGGGGTGCAGCCTCTTACCCCGGGGGGTCGGTCACTCCGCCCTCGATCGGGCAGGGAGCCAACGGCGCGGCCGGTGGCGGGACGAGCCGCGGTGGCAACGTCGGGGGTGGTACCGGGACCTGTTCCCCCGGAACGGACGGGTCCGGTGCATCGACGACCACGACGACCGAGCCATCGGGTAGCACGGGGACCACGACATCGACCACCGGTGCGTCCACGACGTCGGCCACCGCCGCGACCACGACGACGACCCTGGCGACCGGAGGCGGGGAGACGACGACCGGCGCCGGTTGCGGGGACGGCGGCCATCATCACGGCATTCCGGTAGCTACCGCGGCGACGACGGACCCGTGACGTTCGGGGGGCGCGGCGGCTCCGGGCGCCAGCTACGAGGGGCACTCGTCGTGACGTCGATGGTGGTGGTGGCGACAGCGGCGGCGCTGACGCCCGGCGCATCCGACGTGGCGGCTCCGGTCCCGTCGGCCGCGGCGCATGGTGTGGCCCGGGGTCCGCTCCTGCCGTCCGGTCTTCCGAAGCAGTCGGCCTCCACGTTCGACCACTCACTCAACTGGTCCGGGTACGTCGACACCGGGACGACGTTCACCAGCGTCGCCGGGAGCTGGACCCAGCCGGCGGCCGTGTGTCCTGCGAACAAGCTCGAGCAGGCCGCGTTCTGGGTCGGGTTGGACGGCGACAGCCCGATGGACACCTCCGTCGAACAGGTGGGCACCGACTCGGACTGCGTCAAGAAGGTCAAGAAGGTCCCGGGGGGTGCCCGCTACTACGCCTGGTACGAGCTCTACCCCGACGCCGTGGTCGTGCTTCCCACCTCCACCTATCCGGTGGTCGCCGGCGACTCCATCTCGGCCAGCGTCCACGGATCGGGAGCGGACTACACGGTCGCTATCAGTGACGGCACCCGATGGAAGTTCTCGCTCCCGGTTACCGCCCCCGCAGTCGAGGAGGACGCCTCGGCCGAGTGGATCGCCGAGGCGCCCCTCAGCTGCACGCCCGTCGGTGTGTGCAAGCCGGTGTCCCTCGCCGACTTCGGCACGGTGACCTTCACCGGGGCCTCGGCCGACGGCGAACCGATCAACGGTCCCGGGTTCACGTCGGAAGCCGTCACGATGACGAAGAACGTGAAGGGAACCGTTCTCGAGGCTCAGCCGTCGGCACTCGCCGCCGGCGGAGCAGGGTTCACCGTGACATGGATCTCCCTGTGAACCTCGCCGGCCGGCGGGTCACGGTCGACAGGCGCTAGTCGACGCCGTAGAAGGGTGCGTCGAACGCGAACACCCCTCCGTCGGCGGCCACCAGCCAGTACCCGCCGGTGGCCGGGTCGTCGGCAATGCCCGACACCGGTGCCGCCAGAGGGAGACCCCCGGCCGATCCGTGGAACGCGGCGTCACCGAACGCGAACACCCCACCGTCGGCCGCCACGAACCAGTAGCCGTGGCCGTCGGAGGTCGCGGCCATGCCGTCGACGGGGGCGTCGAGGGTGATGGCGCCCGTCGACCCGTAGAAGGGTGCGTCGTACGCGAACACCCCACCGTCGGCGGCCACCAGCCAGTACCCCCCGGTGGCCGCATCGGCGGCGATCCCGACCACCGGTCGGTTGAGGGGCTTCCCACCCATCGACCCGTAGAACGGCGCGTCACCGAACGCGAACACCCCTCCGTCGGCCGCCACCAGCCAGTACCCGCCGCCGTCGGGGGTCGGGGCGAGGTCGACGACCGGTGCGTCGAGGGGCTTCCCTCCCATGGATCCGAAGAACCGTGCATCGCCGAAGGCGAAGATGCCGCCGTCGGTGGACACCAGCCAGTAGCCGCGGCCGTCGGGTGTGGGCACCACGTGCTCCACGGGTGCGTCGAGGGGGAGCCCGAGCATCGACCCGTACGGGACCGCCGCGCCGTGGGAGGAGACACCACCCTGGGCGTCGACCGTCCAGTAGCCCGTCCCGTCCCGGGTGCCGGCGATGCCGGTGACCGGTGGCTCCAGCGGATAGGGCGCGATCGTGGCCGGGGCGACGAACAGCCGGCGCGCCCCTCCGCACGAGTAGCTGGTGCATCCCGGGGTCCACGCCGCATAGGCCAGCCACCAGTTGCCCGAAGCGTCCTGGAAGAAGGAGCCGCCCCCGGGGCCGGCGACGTCACCGTAGGAGGAGAGGAACGGACGGCCGTCGGGCCCGTCGCACGGTCCGAGCGGCCCGCTGCACTCGACGGCCGTCTCGCCGTAGGAGCTGCTGTCCCAGATCCCGATGGAGAACAACAAGAAGTAGTCGCCGCCGGCGTCGACCATCTGCGGGTTCTCGATGGTCGTCTCGAAGGGGTGGTCGACGGTGTCCTGGGTCTGGAGGAGGGAGGGCTGGCCGATCAGGGTCGTTCCGTCGCTGGCGAGTGCCTGTGCCCACAGGCGCGCCGACTGGTCGGAGCCCCCGTCATTGGTCTTCCAGACCAGGTAGGGCCGGCCGGTGGCCGGGTCGACGAACGGGCTCGGGTCGATGGCGCCGCCGAGTGCGCTGTCGCACAGGTACGGTCCGGCCGACGCGTCGGTGAACTGCGGGTGGGTAGCGGCCAGTTCGGCGGAGGTGGCGACGGAGAGGCAGTTGTACCCGGTGTCGTCGGCGTGCCCGGCGAGGGCCGCCGTGTAGAACATGATCCACCGCCCATCCCACCGGTAGACCCCGGGGGCGTTCTGGGTGCCGAGCTGCTCCCACGACGGCGGGTCGGGCAGCGCCGAGGCTCCGAACGGGATGCCGGGGCACGGCGCCCATCCTCTGGCCGGCGAGCCCGACGGGTCGCACAGGACCTGGAGGTAGCTGGCCAGCGCCGTGCCGGTCGAAAAGGCGAAGTACGTGGAACCCTGCAGCACGACATCGGGGTCGGGTGCGTCGCCGCCGAAGGCCGGAGCGGGAGAGGGTGTCACCGAGATCCCGACCTCGGCCACGGCGCCGGCACGGGTGGGCAGCGCGGGGGCCAGCGACCCGGCGGCCACGAGGGCCGCGGTCAGCAACGTGACGCATCGACTGGCAGTCATGGCAGGGGCGCCGTCCGCGCAGACTCGGTCCGCCGATCGGTCGGTTGGCCTGCTAGACCCAAGGTACCACCGGCACCATGGCGTGCCGGTGCGCCGAGGAGATCCTCGGACCCGGTCGCACCGCGGGCGCCGGGCCCCTCGCCGTCAGGAGCAACCGATGAACCAACCGAATCCGCACGCCGTCGACCCGGCCGACGAGGGCCGGCACGAGCCGTCCGGCGAACCGCTGTGGAACGAGTCCCACTATCTCGACTTCGTGGCCCACGACGGATCGGTGGCCGGCTACGCCCGGATCGGGCTCTACCCGAACCTCGGGGTGACCTGGTGGACGGCGATGGTCGTGGGTCCCGGGCGACCGCTGGCCGCGTCGGTCGCCTACGACCTGCCGGTCGCCGACGAACCGGGGCTGGCGGTCGATGCCGACGCGTACGCCTTCGCCGCGGTCGTCGACGTCCCGCTGGACACGGTCCGAGTCGTGGGGACGGTCCCGGGCGAACTCCTCGACGACCCGGTCGCCATCTACCGGGGGACCGCGGGACGTCCGACCACGCTGGGCTTCGACCTCACCTGGAGTACGGACGGCGTGCCGTACCACTACGACGTCACCACCCGCTACGAGGTGCCCAGCCTGGTCTCCGGGACGGTGTCGGTGGGCGACACGGTGCTGGCCGTCGAAGGGCAGGGCCAACGCGACCACTCGTGGGGGGTGCGCGACTGGTGGGCCTTCGGGTGGTGCTGGTTCGCCGCCCGGCTCGACGACGGGACGCGGATCCACGGCACCGACGTCCGGATACCCGGGCACCGGATCCCGTTCGGGTACGTCCAGCACCCCGACGGCGAGGTGGTGACCGTCACCGGGCTCGACATCTCCGAGGAGCTCGGGAGCGAGGGGCTCCCGTCCTCGGCTGCGATCCGCATCGACCCGGTGGGCCTGGACGTCGCCGTCGAGACCGTGGACTTCGGTCCGCTGGTGCTCCGATCGACCGATGGCAGGACTTCCAGGTTCCCGCGGGCGATGGCCCGCTTCGCCACGGCGGACGGTCGGAAGGGGACCGGCTGGATCGAATGGAACCAACCCGTCCACGCCACAGACGAGCGGTAGCCTGACCGGGGTGCGCCTCTCGTTGCAGCCGACCCTCGATCCGTCGGACTACCGCTTCGCCCACGTGCTCCGGACCCGCTTCGCCGAAACGGATGCCATGGGCGTCATCCACCACGGTGCCTACCCGGCGTACCTCGAGGAGGCCCGCGCCGCCATGCTGCGCGACGCCGGCTTCCCCTACGGGGAGGTCCGTTCGGGCGGTGACGGGGTGGACTTCGCCGTGCTCGAGCTCTACGTCCGGTACCGGCTGCCGCTGCGATTCGACGACGAGGTCACGGTCCACGTGATGGTGGACGACCTGACCCGCACCACCTTCCAGGTCGGGTACCTGCTCGAGGCGGGTGGGCAGTCACGGGCAACCGCGGTCACCGTCCACGGCGCGGTGGACGGCGCCGGGCGCCCGTCGCGCATGCCCGCTTTCATGGCCGGCCTCGTCGGCTCCGGTGCCGGGCGGCCGGGATGAGGGTCTCCTACGGACTGCCGACCCACCGGGTCGATCGTGGCGACGAGTTCCTCGGCCCGGGTGCCATCGGCGAGCTCGCCGCTGCCGCGGAGGGCGCCGGGTTCGCCGCCGTGTACACGACCGATCACCCGTTCCCCGGTGACGACTGGTTGGCCCACGGGGGCCACCACGCCCTCGACCCCCTCGTGGCGCTCTCGTTCGCGGCGGCAGCCACCTCGACGATCCTGCTCCACACCAACCTGTTCGTGCTGGCCTACCGCAACCCGTTCCTGGCCGCCAAGGGGGTCGCCACGCTCGACGTCCTGAGCGGTGGAAGGACCGTGGTCGGGTTGGGCGCCGGCTATCTCGAGCCCGAGTTCGAGGCCCTCGGGGCGGACTTCGACGAGCGCAACCAGCGGATGGACGAGGCGCTGGCCGCCATGGAGGCGGCCTGGACCGGCGAGAGCGTGGCATTCGAGGGGACCGGGTTCCGGGCACGGGGCAACACCATGCTGCCCCGCCCCCGTCAACGCCCCCGGCCCCCGTTGTGGATCGGGGGGAACAGCCGTCGGTCCATCCGTCGGGCCGTGGAGTCGGCCGACGGTTGGTGCCCGTTCCCCAACCCGGCCCGGTCAGCCTCTCGCACCCGCACCGCGCCGCTCGAGTCGGCCGCCGACCTGGCCGTCGCCCTCGAGTACGCCCGGTCGCACGCCGAGCAGGTGGGGCGTTCCGAGCCGCTGACGGTCTGCTTCATCCCCGAGGGGCTGTCGATGGGCGGGGCACCACCGGACGAGGGGCGGGTGGTGGCATCGATCCACGAGCTCGGGGCCATCGGCGTGGAGTGGGTGAGCGTCGCCCTGCCCGGCGACACCCGGTCGGCGCAGCTGGAGTCGATCGAACGGTTCGGCCGGGCCGTGCTGGCCGCGATCTGACCGGTCGCGCGGGGCAGGTGCTCCCGGCGGACTGACCGCACCCGGCGAACCGTATGCTGCGGGGTGGACCGCCCCCGAGGCGGGCCGTCCGACGCCCCGGAACCACCGGGGACCGACCCTCCAGGAGAGCGACCATGAGCATTGCCGTTGGCGACACCATCCCGGATATCAAGGTGATGACCTCGACGGGCGACAGCCTGGCCCACGTGCAGACACGCGACGTGCTGGGCTCGGGCAAGGTCGTCCTGTTCGCCGTACCCGGGGCGTTCACCCCGACCTGCTCCGACTACCACCTCCCGAGCTACGTGATCCGCCGCGACGAGTTGGCCGCGAAGGGCGTGGACACCGTCGCCTGCATCTCGGTGAACGACCCGTTCGTCATGAGCGCCTGGGCAGATTCGCAGAACGTCGGGGACGCCGTGCTGATGCTGGCCGACGGCAACGGCGAGTTTGCCGAGGCCGTCGGGCTCCAGATGGACGGGAGCGGGTTCGGCCTCGGCACCAGGTCGCAGCGGTACGCCATGGTGATCGAGGACGGCGTCGTCACGGCGCTCCAGGTCGAGCCGGGGTCGGGGCTCACGGTCAGCGCGGCCGACGCCATCCTCGAGATCCTCTGAGTCGGGGACGGCGGTGGACCTGACCGAGGCACTGCGTACCACCGGGGCGGTCCGCGAGTTCACCGACGACCCGGTCGACGACGCAACCGTCGCCCGGATCCTGGACACCGCCCGGTTCGCCCCGAACGGCGGCAACCGTCAGGCGTGGCGTGTGGTCCTGGTGAAGGACCCGGACATCCGACGGGCCGTGCGGGACATCTACCTACCCGGATGGTACGAGTACCTGGCCCAGGTGGCCGCCGGGCTCACCCCGTGGGCGGTCGTGACCGACCGCGAGTCGGAGTCGGCCGCGGTGGCGGGCGCAGGGGACATCGCCGCCGCGGCCGCGGCGGGTCCCGGTGGGTTCGCCGAGCACTTCGACCAGGTCCCGGTCATGTTGGTGCTGCTGGCCGATCTGGCCCGGCTCGCCACGGTCGACCGGGACAGCGGCCACTACACGATGGTCGGCGGCGCCTCGATCTACCCGTTCGCGTGGAGCGTCCTCCTGGCCGCCAGGGCCGAAGGGCTGGCGGGGGTCATGACCACGATGGTGGTACGCGACGAGGAGGCGATCAAGGAGCTCCTCGGGATCCCCGACACCCACGTCGTGGCCGGCGTGCTGGCCCTCGGCCATCCGGTCCGACGGCCGACCAGGCTACGACGGGGCGAGGTCGGGGAGTTCACCACCGTCAACCGGTTCGACGGCCCCGTCCTGGGGGCAGGGTGAAGGTCCGGATCGGGGTCGGGACGGGGGCCCTCGACGGCGACCCGTCCGGCCTGGCCGCCCTGGTCGACGACCTCGACGACCTCGGGTTCGACTCGATCTGGATGCCCGAGGTGCTCACCGCCCCCACCCTCGACCCACTGGCCGCGCTGGCGTTCGCCGCGGCCCACAACCCGCGCCTCAAGCTCGGGACCACCATGCTGCTGCCCGGGCGCAACGTGCTCCGGGTGGCCAAGCAGCTGGCCACCCTCGACCGGCTGTCGGGCGGGCGGCTCCTGGTGACGTTCGTGCCCGGACTGGCCCGCCCGCCCGAGTCCGCGGCCGTGGCCGTCCCGGCCGCGGAGAAGGGTCCGGGGATGGAGGAGGCGTTCCCGTTGCTCCGACGCCTGTGGTCGGGAGAGTCGGTGGACCACCACGGGACGGTGGGGGAGTGGGAGGGTGTCACCCTCGCCCCCCTCCCGTCCCAGGAGCCGCTCGAGTTCTGGACAGGGGGAATGCTCCCGTCCGCCCTCGAGCGGTGCGGCAGGTTCGCCGACGGGTGGCTTCCCTCGTCGTGCACGCCGGCGGAGGTCGCCGCCGGTCGGGACGTGATCGACGAGGCGGCGGACCGAGCCGGCCGCCAGATCAGCCCCGAGCACTTCGGGGTGTCCCTCGCCTACGCGCCGGGCCCGCTCGAGCCGGCCATGGTGGCGGCCCTCGCCCGGGCCCGAAAGGGGGTGGACCCGACTGCGGTGGTCCCGGCGGGACTGGACGCCCTGCGCGGTTTCCTCGAGGCCTTCCTCGACGTCGGGTTCTCCAAGTTCGTGGTGCGTCCGCTGGTCAACCCCGGGTCGTGGCGGGGCGAGCTCGAGGCCCTGGCCGACGCGGTCGGCGACCTCCAGACATGACGCGAAGTCGCCCGGTCGGGTTCGGGTTCGTCGCCCACGACGATCCCGAGCTGTTGGCCCAGATGGCCATGGTCCAGGCCGGGGGTACCGGGTGGATCAACATCGAACCGGTCATCGAGGAGGAGTACCAGCCGGCCCCACCGGGCCCCTTCGCATTCCTCGGCGGGTCGACCCACCAGGTGCCGGTCGTCACGTGGATGCCGGGGCGCACCGAGGCCGGGCGACCGGCCAAGCCGACCACCGTGGGACTGCAGCACGCGTCCGGTCCCCGGGTGGCGTGGCGCCTGCGCGACCTCGGTCAGCCGGTCCCCGAGGGATGGCGGATCACCCAGGACCATCCCCGCCGGGGCATGGTGGCCGAGGTGCCGGCCGATGCCGACAACCGCGCCGTCATCGACTGGCTACTGCGAGCGGCCACTGCGGTGTGCCAGGTGGAGATGACCGGTCGGTGGTGGGCCGCGGTCCACGCCGGTCTGGTCTGACCCCGGCCACCCGCTGCGCCCAGGTCACCTCGACACCGAACCTCCCGCCGGCTGAGCCTCCCGTCGGGCTCCGGCGACGACCGCCCCTCGTGTGGTTGCGGTCTGGACGTGACCCGCCACCGGTCGCCACACGACGGCGGCGACGACGAGGGCCGCGGCGGTGAACGACGCCGCCGACACGAACGGCATCCACGAGGCGAGGGCGAACACCGCGCCGGCCGCCGCCGCGGACACCGCGGTCAACGCCGTCTGGGTGGTACCGAACAGGCCCTGGATACGACCGACCTCCGATGGTTCGGACCCCTGGGTGAGGAGCGACTGGAGGGCGGGCATGGCGGCGGCGAACCCGAGTGCCTCGGTTGCCCCGAGCACCATGAGTGCCGGGACCCAGTGGATGAACGGGTAGGAGGTGCAGAACACCGCGGCCAGGCCGAGCCCGACGAGCACCAGGTAGCGCCGGTCGATGTGGTCGGCCAGCCAGCCGCTGGGTCGGGAGGCGATCACGAAGGGAACGGCGAACAGGGTCCACGAGACGCCGATCTGCCAACTTGCGGCACCCCGGGACAAGAGGAGGAGCGTCCAGCAGATGTCGTAGACCCCGCTGGTGAGACCGAGGGCGGCGGCGGCCACCAGTGCGCCGATCATCGACCGGTTCCAGTGCAGGCCGGCCAGCGGCTCGACGGAGCCGTCGGCATTGGTGCGGGCCCGGCGTAGTTCCGCCTCTTCGGGGGGTTCGACGATGCGCACCGCGGGCACGCCGGCGACGAGTGCGACCGTGCCCGAGCCGAGGAACATGATCCACATGTGATGCGCGCCGACGACCGATCCGATCAGGGGTCCGACGGCCATGCCGGCGATCTCGGCGCTGAAGATGGAGGCAAAGGCCCGGCCCCGCCGCTCGACGGCGACCGCCCCGGAGACCATGGCCAACGACGCCACCGCCGAGGCGCCGGCACCGACGCCCTGCGTGCCTCGGAGGAGGATGGCCATGGCCGGGGCCAGGGGAAGGAGGAATGCGAACGAGGCGGCCGCGTAGACGACCAGACCGCCCACGAGCACCGGCTTGCGGCCGAGCCGGTCGGCCAGCCTGCCCACCGGGTACTGGGACAGGACCCCCGCTCCGAAGAACGAGGCCATGACCAGCCCGGCCAGCAGGTCGGATCCGCCGAGGTGGCGGATGTAGACCGGCAGCATGGGGATGATCGACGTCGATCCGAGCCAGAGGAGGAAGACCGTGACCGTCAGGGTCCGGATCAACGCCACCGAACTGTCGGAGGGCGCGGCGAGGGCGTCCGTGGAGCCGCTGAGGATCATGGGACGGACCGGGTCATCTGTTCGAACGCGGCGCCGACCGAGGCGCGCAGCGGTCCCTTGGGGGAGGCCAGTCCGAACAGGTCGCACATCCACAACCCGTCACAGGCCATCCGGATCACCGTGGCGAGCGCCGGGTCGAGGCCGTCGGCGACCATGCGGTCCTGCCAGCCCTCGGCGGCCCGCTGGAGGGGCGCCAGCAGGGCCGGCTCGGCCGCGGCCGCGGCCAGGAGCGCGGCACCGAGCCGCTCCTCGCCCGTGGCGGCCGGCTCGACGGTGGCCCGCACGTAGGCCCGTGCGTAGGCGCCGGGCAGGTCCGCCTCCGGCGACCCGGCCTCGGGGAGGTGTCGGGCGATGTCCGCCTCGAACTGCTCGATGATCCGGTCGACCATGGCGGCCACCAGCGAGTCACGGGTGGGGTAGTGGTACAGGATCCCGCCCTTGGACAGGCCCGCCTCGGCCGCCGCCGCGTCCAGGGTGAGGTGCCCGACACCGTCGCGCAACACCACCCGCTCGGCGGCGGCGAGGATGCGCTGCTTGGTGTTCGGGCCGTCCTGGTGCCCGGAGCGGGAGGCGGTGCGTGCCGGTGCGGAGGTGGTCGATGCCATCCGGGCACTATACCGTCCAGACGGTACAGTGCAGGCTCCGTCGGCGTGCCGGCGGTCAGTCCCGGTGGTTCCCGAGGTGCCAGTGCCCGCAGATGCTGCAGGTGTAGGGATCGAGGTCGATGCCGTGCTCGAGGCGGACCTGGAGCGCGTACCGGTTGGCCTCGTCGGCCGACCCGTACTGGCTCTTCGGGGCGCCGTCCGAGCGCCAGTGCTCCCGCGCACCACCTCCGGCGTCGGGGTCCCGGGTCCTCGGTACCGGACGGCGCCCCCGCCGCGCCTTCGCCATCCCCGCTACTCCGTGTAGACCGGCCGCCGCTTCTCCTTGAAGGCGGCGGCGGCCTCGTTGAGGTTCCCGGTGAACCCGGCCAGCAGCTGGGTCCGGTTCTCCAGGTCGACGGCGGTCTGGAGGCTCCCGACCTCGAGCGCTCCCCACAGGGTGTCCTTGGTCAGGGTCAGGCCCAGCGGGCTCAGCGCGCACATCGCCTCTGCCATGGCCACGGCCCGGTCGAGGACCTCGCCGTCCTCCATCACCGACGAGACCAACCCGATCCGCTCGGCCTCTGCGGCGTCGACCCTGCGTCCGGTGAGGATGATCTCGTTCGAGCGGGACGTCCCGACGGCCCGGGGGAGCAGCCAGCTGACCCCGAGCTCGCACCCGCTCAGCCCGTTGGTGATCCCGGCGCCGCAGAAGACCGCCGAGCGACCGGCGAGACGGATGTCGGCCCCGAGGGTCAGGCACATGCCGCCGCCGTAGGCGGGCCCGACGATGGCGGCGACGACCGGCTGGGGCAGGTTGCGCATGGCCGGGACGATCCCACCCATGTACTCCATCGCCCGCAGCCCCATCCGGTGGCGTCCGAGGTCCTCCGCGCCCGGAGGGAGTCCGGCGTGCTCCAGTTCGAGGCCGGAGCAGAACGCCCGCCCGGCGCCGGTGAGGACCACCACCCGACAGTCGTTGTCGGCGGCGACCGTCGCCAGCGCGTCGTAGAGGTCGGTGACCAGCGCGAACGACAGGGAGTTGAGCCGTGAGGGATTGTCGAGGGTGACCGTGCGCACGTGGGCCGCCGGAGTGGTGATCGAGACGAGGGACATGACCACAGCCTCACCGACCGGGGGACCACGCGCCATTCATCCGGGCCGTCGTCGCGGCGGGTCGGTGGGCGTGCCGATCGACCGCCCGGTGGGCCATCATCGTGGCGTGCCGATGGAGCCCTTCAGCGAGTTCGACCCCTACGGGGGTGGGCCGGCACCCGAGGTCCTGACCGGTCACCTCCTGGTGGCCACTCCGGCCCTCGTCGACCCGAACTTCGCCCGGCGGGTGATCCTGGTGCTCGATCACGGCGCCCACGGGGTGCTGGGCGTGGTCGTCGACCGACCCGGCGGGGTCGGGGTCGATCAGCTGCTGGCGCAGTGGCATGTCGTGGCCACTCCACCGGCCGAGCTGTTCACCGGGGGACCGGTGTCGCGCAATTCGCTCATCGGACTGGTCCGCCTGGCCTCCCGTGAGTTCGGCGAGGACGGTGCTCCCGACCGCCCGGTCGGGTGGCGGCTCCTGGTGGACGACGACCGGCCGGTCGGCACCGTCGACCTGGGTGCCGACCCCGGGCGGTTCTCCCATGTGATCGTCGGGGCTCGGCTCTTCTCCGGCTACGCCGGCTGGGACTCCGGCCAGCTCGAGGACGAGATCGCGGAGGGATCCTGGTACGTGGTGCGTGCCGAGGCCCGGGACCCCATCTCCGCCGACCCCGAGGGCCTGTGGCGGAGGGTGCTCCGGCGCCAGGGTGGGGCGCTGGCACTGGTCTCGGGCTATCCCGCCGACCTGGCCGCCAACTGACCCCTCGACGCGGGCCGGGTCGTCTCAGGCGGGGAGGTGGAGACCCGGGGGGCGGCCCTCGGGCTGGGCCACCGTCGACCGGAGCAGCTCGATGAGGGCGCGGGTGGGTGCCGACGGCAACCCCCGACTCCTCTGGGCCACCCCGACCCGACGGCGGGGGAGGCCGGTGATGGTCAGCGGACGGAACCGGTCCCGCAGGATCCCGGGAATGGCCGTGGCCGGCAGGATCGACGAGCCGTACCCCTCGAAGGTGAGCGAGGCGATGAGGCGCAGCCCGTCGATCTCGGCGGCGGGCAGGAGGGTGACGCCGAGCGGACGGGTCAGGGCGTCGAGCTCGTCCCGGAAGGCGGTGCCGGGCAGCGGCAACAGGAGCTCGAGATCAGCCAGGTCGACGAGGCCCAGGGGGCGGTCGGCCCCGGCCAGGGGGTGGCCCTCGGGGACCACCAGCATCAGGTCCTCCTCGAACAGCAGGCGGGTGACCAGGTCGCGACCGCTGACCGGCAGGTGGAGGATGGCCAGGTCGAGCTGGCCGTTGGCCAGCTGCGGCTCGAGGCCGGTGGTCGTCCCCTCCACGATCACCATGCGCAACTTGGGATGGCGCTGTGCCACGGCGTCCATCAGCCGGGGGACCAGCCACCGCGCCGTCGTGCCGATCATGCCCACCCGGACCGTCCCGGTCACCTCGTCCTTGCAGGCGGCCACGTCGGAGAGCAGGGCGTCGAGCTCGGACAGGATCCGGCGGGCCCTCGCCACCACCACCGTGCCCTCTTCGGTGAGCCGCCCGTCGGACCGGTCGACCAGGGGGGCGCCGAGCTCCTTCTCGAGCCGGGCCACGTGGGCCGATATGTTCGACTGGACCGTCCCGAGGTGTTCGGCCGCCGCGGAAAAGGTGCCGTGGTCGCTGATGGCGGTGAGCGCCTGGAGGTGTCGGAGTTCCATCGCATGAAACGATACCAGATATCTAAACAAACTGGTTGACTGATTGCTCGCGGCTGTTATACATTTGCTTCTACGACCACAGGACATAGGAATCCCCCTCCTTTCCTTGTTGCGTCAGTGCGAAGGGACCACCTCTCCCCCCCGGTGGTCCCTTTGCCGCGTCAGGGGGGAGCTCCGATCGGCCGGCACCCGCACGCCGTGGCCGGCACCACTGGTGACCGGGTGGCCGGCGGTAGGTTGGGTGGATGACCGACGCCACCGGTGCCGTCTTCGTCGATCTCGACCGCACGCTGATCCGCTCGGCCAGCGGACCGCTGCTGCAGGCCGCCATGGTGGCCGAGGGCGTGCTGCCCCCCGGGCGCAGGCTCCCCGGCGAGCGCTACCTCTACGGCTTCTACAACACGTTCGGCGAGACGATGGCCTTCATGAGCCTGGCCCGGGCCGCCGCCCGGCTGATGAAGGGACGGTCGGCCGATGCCGTCCGCCGGGCCGGCGAGGCGTCGGTCGAGGCCCTGGTCGACCTGGTCCAGCCGTGGGCGCTCGAGGTCCTGGGCGCCCACCGCGCCGAGGGTCGCCTGGTGGTGCTCGCCACCACCTCGCCGCTCGACCTGGTGGCACCGCTGGCCCGGTCCCTCGACTTCGACGATGTCATCGCCACCCGTTACGAGGAGGTCGACGGCAGCTACACCGGGCGGCTGGCCGGTCGGTTCGCGTGGGGACTGGGCAAGCGGGACGCGGTCCGGGAGTGGGCCGCGTCCAACAGCATCGACCTCGCCGACTGCCACGCGTACTCCGACAGCGTGTACGACGTCCCCGTCCTCGGGGCGGTCGGATCCCCCCATGCCCTCAACGCCGATCCCCGCCTGGTCGCTGTGGCCCTGGCCCGAAGGTGGCCGCTCGAGAACTGGGACCGCCCGCCGGGCGTCCCGTCGGTGGTCGGCCTCGAGCCGTACCACATGCTGCGCCCGTTCCTCCGTGCCGGGTCCTTCCCCTATGCCCGGTTCACCATCGACGGGATCGAGCACATCCCGCCCGCCGGTCCGGTGATCCTGGTGTCGAACCACCGGAGCTACTTCGACGTGGCCGCACTGGCGCTGGTGGCCGGCCGGATGCGTCGGCCGGTGCGGTTCCTGGGCAAACAGGAGCTGTTCGACGCCCCGGTCGTCGGCCAGCTGGCCCGTGCGCTCGGGGGGATCCCCGTCGACCGCGACGCCAGTCCGGGCGAGTCGATGCGCCAGGCCACCGCCGCACTGGAGGCCGGCGAGGCGGTCATCGTCCTTCCCCAGGGGACGATCCCGAGGGGCGGGGCGTTCTTCGATCCCGTCCTGAGGGGAAAGTCCGGGGCCGCACGGCTGGCCGCGTCCACCGGCGCGCCGGTGGTCCCCATCGGCCTGTGGGGGACCGAGCGGGTGTGGGCCCGGTCGGCCAAGGGGCCG
>JBEKCS010000067.1:0-21838 GCA_050014755.1 Acidimicrobiales bacterium | reverse complement strand
ACCGCCTTCGGCACACCCGATACGACCGACCCGTCGCAGCTCGACGCCCAGTTCGTCGACATCCGACCCGCCCCGCCCGCCTCGGGCGGTCACCCCTGGTCGCCGGGTCCCGGCGCCACCTGGCCGGCCCCGACGACGCCCCCGACGGGCCCGACCGCCCCGGGCTCGGCCGTCACCGGAAAGGTGCAGTCGGTCACCGGTGACGACATCGTTGTCGTCGGATCCTCGGGCTCGACCACCACGGTGGTCGTGTCCTCCTCCACGAAATACGTCGGCACGTCGGGCGCGGACAGCCTGGCCGCGGTCACCGACGGTGTGACGATCACCGCCTTCGGTGCCTCCGGGGGTGCCGGCGTGGTCGACGCCGCCGCCGTCCTGATCGGGACCCCCTCGACTTTCCCACGGCCGGGCGCACCGGGCAGGGGCTCGTCCGGCCCGGGAGGCACCTGGCCGGGCGGCGGTTCCACGGGTGGGTCCACGAGTGGGTCCACACCTCCCCCGACCACGCCCTGGACGCCTCCGTCGGGCCACCCTGCCTACCCCGGCTGGTCTGGCTCCACGACCACGACCACGACCACGGCGCCGACCGGCTCCACCTCCACCTCCGGCTCCGGCCCGACCTCCGGCTCCGGCTCCGCCGGCGGTCACCGGGGCCCGGGGGGATGGGGACCGGGGGGTTCGCCGAGTGGCACCCCGTCCGGCGGCCCGGGATCGCCGAGGGGCCCCGGCAGCTGGGGCTGACGGGACGGCGCCGCACATTCTCGGCAGTCCCCCGGTAGGTCACCGGGGGGACTGTCGGGGGCCCGCCCGCCCGCCGGCTCGGCGGCACGGGTCCCGAGCAGTGCCCCATCCGCGCACGCGGGGCACAGGGAAGTAAGAGTATGGACGGAAGTTCGAGTGTCGGGATGTAGTCAGGCGAACAGGGTTGGTTCCCCGGATTCGCACACGACGGTACCGAACCGGGTTGGAGGCAATGTCTCATGTACTCGTTGCTCGTAGTGGTCATCGCTCTCCTGTGGTCGGTGGGCATCGTGTTCGCCGGCGCCGGTTGGATCACGAGGCGCCCCTCGACCGGCCGTCCGAACCGGACCGCACTCGCGGTGGCCACGGCCATCGGCCCTGATCGACCGCTGGCCGGTCTCCGCAATGCCGACCTGCGGCATGCCGATCTGGACGACGCCAACCTCAGCGGCGCGGAGCTGGCCGGCGTCGACATGAGAGGCGCCTCCCTGACCGACGCCAGCCTGGCGTTCGCCGCTCTCCGGGGGGCCAATCTGCGCCATGCCGACCTGCGCAGGGCCGACCTCCGGTTCACCGACCTGACCGGGGCCGATCTCACCGGTGCCGACCTGACCGCGGCCGACCTGTCGGGCGCAAATCTGGATCATGCCAACCTCACCGGGGTCGACCTCACCGGCGCCGACCTGCGGCAGACCCGGATGCTCTTCGCCAACCTCACCGATGTCAATCTCACCGGTGCCTCGTGGTCGTCGACCCCCGGGACCCCCGGAACCTCCGGGACCTCCGGCGATCGGGTCCTGGCCGGTCGCACCTCGCGGGCGTGAGCCTCCACACCCCTCGGTAGCCAGGGCGTCGGTAGCCTGGGCGGATGGTCGGGCCCCTGATCGCGTCGGGCCGGGACGCCGACATCTTCGAGTACGGGCACGGCCGGGTCCTCCGGCGGTCCCGCAACGACCGGTCGATGGTCGCCGAGGCACGGACCATGGAGTTCGTGCGCACCCATGGCTATCCGTCTCCGCGGGTGTTCGACGTCAGCGACGACGGGCTCGACCTGGTGATGGAACGGATCGACGGACCGACGATGGTCGACGCCGGCGCGACCAGGCCGTGGCGGCTACGCGCCATGGGTCGAGAGCTCGCCGAGCTCCACCAGCTGCTGCACCGGCGGCTCCCCGCCCCCGACTGGGTCCCCGCCGCACCCGTGGGCACGGGGGACCGCATGCTCCACATGGACCTCCATCCGTTGAATGTCCTGATGGGTCAGGACGGTCCGGTGGTCATCGACTGGACCGGGGCGGCACGGGGCGAGCCCCTCGTCGACGTCGCCGCCACCTGGCTGCTGGTCGCCTCCGGTCAGGTCCCGACCGGTCGGGTGCAGTCCGTCGTGCTCGAGATCGGCAGGAGGATCTTCCTCGGGTCGTTCCTCGGGCCGTTCCCCATGGACGTCCTGGAGTCGATCCTGCCCGAGGTCGTCGAGTGGAAGTGCGCCGATCCGAACATGAGTGCCGGGGAGATCGAGCGGATGCGGTCGCTCCGCTGATCCGGAAGATGCAACCGCCTACCGGCCATCGGCCTCCCGGCACCCGGCGTCGCGACCACGCCGAGAGCTCAGCCGGCCCGATGAGCGCGTAGCGGAACCAGCCCCACGCCGTCGCGGCCCGGGCCCGGTGCCGCCGACACCCCTTTCGGACCTTCGGGCTCGCCGCACGACCCGCAGACCAGCACGGCGGGAGCGGTGGATCCGCATGCCTTGTGGGTGATCTCGATGGGCGGCCCGTCGGGTGCCGCGTACTTGTCGCCCCACTGGCGCATGGTGGTCAGCACCGGCCAGAGGTCGCGCCCTTTGTCGGTCAGGCGGTAGTCGGAGCGGGGCGGGTGCTCGGAGTAGGGGACCCGAACCAGGACGCCGGCGTCGACCAGCGTGGACAGGCGTTGCTGGAGGATGTTGCGCGAGATCCCGAGGCGGCGCTGGAACTCCTCGAACCGGGTCACGCCGAGGAAGGCGTCTCGCACGATGAGCATGCTCCACCATTCGCCGACCACTTCGAGGCACTGGGCCACCGAGCAGTCCATCCCGGCAAAGCTCTTCCGTTCCATGGTCCCATCGTAGTGGGTTGCATAATGGAACGCAATGGATTAGGTTGCATTGCATGACAGAACTGACTACTCCCGTTCAGGCTGCGGACCACCGGACCCGCCGGCGCCTCAGGAGGGTGTTCGTGGTGACGGCCCTCGGTGCGTTCATGGCCTCGCTCGACCTCTCCATCGTGAACGTGGCCTTCCCGGCGCTCGAGCGGTCGTTCCGCGACGACTCGCAGGCCTCCCTGGCCTGGGTCATCACCGGCTACAGCATCGTGTTCGGCGCCTTGCTGGTGGTGGCCGGCCGCACCGCCGACCGCCTGGGCAGCCGTCGGGTGTTCTTCTGCGGACTGGCCGTGTTCTGCCTCGGATCGGGTCTGGCCGGCGTGGCCCCGTCGGTGCCGCTGCTGATCGCCGGGCGCCTGGTGCAGGGGATCGGGGCTGCGGCCCTACTCCCCTCGTCGCTCGGGCTGCTCCTGGCCGCCTTCCCGAGCGACCGCCGATCCCAGGTGGTGGCCATGTGGGGCGGCATCGGTGCGCTGGCGGTGGCCACCGGACCGTCACTGGGCGCCGTCCTGATCACCGCGTTCAACTGGCGGGCGGCATTCTTCGTCAACCTGCCCATCGGGCTGGCGGCGTGGCTGGGCGGCCGCGGCGTCCTTCCGGCGCAACGGGGGGACACCACCCGGTCGACGCCCGACTACGCGGGCGTGGTCCTGCTCAGTGCGGCGCTGGCCGCGCTGGTGCTCGCCATCTCCGAGGGTCCGGGCTGGGGTTGGTCGAGCGGCTGGGTCGTCGGCGCCTTCGCAGCGGCGGTCGTGCTGGGTGCCGTCTTCCTCCGCCGGTCGTCCCGCCACGCCGAGCCTGTCCTCGACCTCACACTCTTCAGGTCACGGTCCTTCAGCGTGGCCAACACCGCCGCGATCCTCTACTCCATGGGCTTCTTCGCCATGTTGCTGGGGAACATCCTGTTCCTCACCGGGGTGTGGCACTACACGATCCTGCGGGCCGGCCTGGCCGTGACCCCGGGACCGCTGGTGGTGGCGGTGGTGGCGGGCCCGGCCGGCAAGACGGCCGGGCGGTTCGGGTTCCGCCGGGTGTTGCTCTGCGGGTTCGCCGTCTTCGCCGCCGGCCTGGTCTGGTATGCCACCCACGTGGGCCTGCGAGCCGAGTACCTGTCCGTATGGCTCCCGGGGACGCTGGTGGTCGGACTGGGGATCGGGCTGACGTTCCCGGTGCTGAGTGCGGCGGCGGTGTCGAGCCTCCACCCCGAACGGTTCGCGGTGGGGAGTGCGGTGAATCAGACGGCCCGCCAGGTGGGCGGAGCCCTCGGCATCGCCATGCTGGTGGCGATCCTCGGGACCCCGACCGGTGCGGCCGACGCGCTGGCCCACTTCCACCACCTGTGGTGGTTCGTGGCCGCCATGGCGGTCTCCTCCGGACTGGTGAGCACACTGTTCGGTCCCCCGGGTTCCGTCCGGGTGGCCTCCGACCCTTCGCTCCGGGTGGCCTCCGACCCTTCGCTCCGGGTGGCCTCCGACCCTTCGCAAGGTGCCGCCCGCGCCCGCGCCCGCTCCGGCGCCGACACCGAGGCACCGGTCACCGCCCTGGTCGAGCCGGTATGAGCCCGGCCGGCTCGGCCCCGGTGGGCTGGGGGGCGCCGAGGTCGAGGGTGGTGTCCTGGTACGACCCGTCCGTCACCGCCGCTGCGGCACCGGCCACGAGCGGTCTCGACTTCCTCCGCACCCTGCGCGACGGGGGGCTGCCAAGGCCTCCCATGGCCGCGCTCCTCGGGATGGGGATACGGGAGGTCGAACCGGGTCGGGTCGTCTTCGAGTACGAGCCGGACGAGTCGGTCTACAACCCGATCGGCATGGTCCACGGCGGCGTGGTGTGCACACTCGCCGACACGGTGATCGGGTGTGCGGTGCACACCACCCTCGGACCCGGCGTCGGGTACACGTCGATCGACCTCCAGGTGGGCTACCTACGACCCCTCACGGTGGCCACCGGGGTGGTCGTGGCCACCGGTCTGGTGGTGAAGCCGGGCCGTCGGGTGGCGTTCGCCAGGGCGGAGGTCGCCGACGCCGGAGGCCGGCTACTGGCCGAGGCCTCGGGGACGTGTCTCATCATCGACGGGGGCCGGGCCGCCGGCGAAGTGACGCCCGGTCCCGGGTGATCCGGCGGCGCCGGCGTCGCCTACTGGCGCCCGGTCCCCGCCCGGCGGGCCACGCCCTGTGGATCGGTGATGACGATCCTTCCCCGGGTCAGGCTGACCAGTCCCGCCTCCTGGGCCTGGCCCAGGATCCGATTGACGGTCTGGCGGGTCGTCCCGGCCATCGAGGCGATGTCGTCCTGGGTGAGCGGGATCGAGTGGCTGGCGTGGCTGGCGTAGATGTCGGCGAGCACGGCCAACCGGCGCATCACCCGGGTCTCGGCGGGCAGGTGGAGGGCGTCCAGCAGGGCCTGCGAGGTGGACCGGAGCCGGGCCTCGAGCATCTTGGCCACCACCATGGACGCTCCCGGATGCTCCTCCCACAGCGCCCGGAACTCGTCGCGGGTGAGACGGAGCGTCTCCACCCGCTCGAGGGCGACGACGGTGGCCGTCCGGATCGCCCCGTCGTTGATCAGTGCCTGTTCGCCGAAGGAGTTCCCGGGACTCATGACGTCCACCGTGATCATGTCCCCGACGGGTCCGTTGACCCGGATGGCCACCGTGCCCGTGTCGATGAGGTGCACGCTGTCGCCGGGCTCACCCTGGTGGCAGATGAATGCGCCCTTGGGGAAGCGCTGCCGGTGGCACCGGGAGATCACCGCCCGTCGGTCGATGTCCGACAACGAGTCCAACAGCTGCCACTGCACAGCGGATCCTCCCGAACTGACGTCGTTGGCCGGCTCGATCGCCGTGGAGAACCCTATCCCAGGCCTCCCGGACGATCGCCGGCCGGAGTGTCGTGTCCGTGACGTTGGCTGTGTCCGATCGGCGACAGACAACGGCGGGTCCCACGCTCACACTGGGGAACAGGCGGCACCCGCCGACCGGCCCACCGACGGATAGAGGGAACCCATGGCCATCCAGGCGACAGCGATCGACGACGAAGGAGTGGAGCGGACGATGATGTCGACCGCCGGGGACGTGGTCACACTCGAACCCCCCCAGGACGGGGCGACCGCGGCGGTGTACTCGCCGGACGACCGGCAGGAGGCGGCCATCCGGGACGTGATCCGGATGACCCGGGCGGCCCGGGATCTCCGGGCCGTCCTCGAGGCCCACGAGAAGATGTACGAGCACTCCCTGGCCAGGCTCAACTCGGGGATCTACGCCGGCCGGGCGCTGCTCGGGGTCGATGTCGCCCACGCGCGGGCGTCCCTGTCCGATGCCCTCGCCGAATTCGAACGGGCCCGGCACCACGCCCGGGGCACGTTCATCTCCGCCCAGTTCCACGAGGGCATGAACATGAAGCAGATCGGGAACGTGTGGGGGATCTCCCGCCAGCTGGCCCACCGGTTCTTCAAGGAGGCCCAGCACGACACGGCCTGGATGCGGTAGTCGCCCTGCCGGGCGGGACGGCCCGGGCGGACGGACGGACCTCGCCACCGGTTGCCGGGCCCCGGTCCACGTCGTACGGTGCGGGACACGCGGGGCGACGCGGGCCCGGGTACCGAACGACTGGTGGCGAGGTGGTCATGGAACGGACGCGGGCACATGCGATGGACCACGTCGTCCTGGTCATCTTCGAAAACCGGTCCTTCGACAACGTGCTCGGCCACCTGTGGGAGCCCGGGGAGCAGCCAGGGTTCGAGGGCGTCATCGGCAAGGTCCTGACGAATCCGGTCCCGGCGTGGGCGAATCCGATCCCCCCGTCCGACGTGGGCCCGGAACCGGGCTACGTCTACTACGGACCGGCGGCGGGGCGGGACACGCCTGAGCTCGACCCGGGCGAGGAGTACCAGCACACCAATACGCAGCTGTTCGGGATCCTGGCCGAGGAGAACCGCGGCAAGCCGGCCCACAAGATGCGGTCGACCAACGCCCCCGAGCCCGGGCGCCGCCCGACCATGGACGGGTTCGTCACCGACTACATCTCCACCTGGGAGTCGTTGAGGCACGAATCGCCCCAATTCCGGCAGTACCGCCAGATCATGCAGGGCCTCACCCGGGACCAGGTGCCCGTCCTGAGCGCCATCGCCCGGGGGTTCGCCGTGTTCGACCACTGGTTCTCCGAGGTCCCGTCCCAGACGTTCCCCAACCGGTCGTTCTGGACGGCCGCATCGTCGTCGGGCCTGGTCGTCAACAGTCCGGCCGAACGGTTCTTCCTCGACAACAAGGCCGAGACCATCTTCGAACGGATCGAGGCCAGCGGCCGGACCTGGAAGGTCTACGTACTCGAGCCTTGCCCGCTGTCGGTCACCGGCCTGGTCAACGCACCCAGGCTGAAGGAGCACTTCCACGACCGGTTCGTCCCGTTCGCCGAGTTCGAGCGGGACGTCGGGGCCGGCACGCTCCCGGACTTCGCGCTGATCGAGCCCAACCTGCTGTGCGGTCACGCCGACTACCACCCGCCGTTCGGTGACGCCATGGTGACCGGTGTCGAGCTGCCTGTGGATCCCGTCTCCGCGGTCGGGTCCGGCGAACAGTTCCTGGCCCGCCTGTACGACGCCGTCCGGGGGGCGCCGACCGAGGGTGCTTCGAACGTATGGAACACGACGCTGTTCGTCGGCTGGGACGAGCCGGGCGGCACCTACGACCACGTGCCGCCTCCCGACGCCGTGCCGCCGGACGACTCCCCGGGAGAGCTCGGATTCGGCTTCGACCGCTCCGGCTACCGGGTGCCGGCGATCCTGGTATCGCCCTGGGTCCCCGAACGGAGCCTGGTCAGCGGCGAGCACCGGCACACGTCGCTGATCGCCACCCTCCGCAAGGTGTGGGGACTCGGGGAGCCGCTGTCCCGGCGGGACGCCTCGGCGGCCACCATCGACGGGCTGTTCTCCCTGGACGAGCCTCGTGACCCCGCCGGCTGGCCCTCGGTGGTCGCGTCACCGGCGCCGGTGGCTGGGCCGGACCCGGTCACGCTCCGGATGGGGCTCGGCTCCCTCGGGCGCCACCTCGTCCACGGGATGGCCGCACTGGCGAATGTCCACGGGCTCGACGCCGAACCGGGGAAGTACGACCCGGATGTCGACGTGCCCAGTGACCTGTTCGTGGAGGGCGCGCACCTGTTCGGCGGGCACTTCTTTCCGCTGCTGGTCCGTCCCGATCCGCCGGCGTAGACCGGCTGGACATCGAGGACGACATCGTGGCCCGATCCGATTCGCAGGCTCAGTCCCTCGGGTGGGGACTGGTCGTGGAGTACGCCTTCCCCACCTACGAGTCGGTCGAGGTGACCGTGTGCTTCCGGTCCCGACAGCTCTGGCGGCACACCTTCGACGAGGAGCGGCGCGCCCGCAGCCACCGGCTGACCCTGGGGCTCCTCCGGTTCCGGTTCACGCTGTCCGGCGACGTCTTCACCGGCACGCTCAAGCGCCAGGTCGGGATCGACGTCCGGTCGTGGTTCGACCGACCGTGGCAGTGCGCCCTCGGAAAGAGTGGGCGGACGGTGCTCCGGTTCGACCCCTCCGTCGGCGAGATCGCCGGTCGCACCGCGGTGCACCCGCCGGCGGTGCACGACCCCGACTTCGGGGACAGCCAGAGCTGCAACGCTTCGGTGCTCCGGATCCACGTCGACGAGCAGCGGCGCGACCTGTGCGGGGTCGGAGCCGTGGTCAAGACCATGATGTTCCCGCGGCCGTACCCGGCGTTCGTCTTCAACGTGGTCGCCTGCGTCGGCGCCTTCGCCGAGCACGGCCCGCAGCGCTACACCGATCCGGAATCACCGTGGTTCAACGTCTTCCTCGGCTATTACCAACTCGACTGCCCGAGGCAGCTGTGGGACCGGCCGTTCGGGTTCGAGTCGGCCTCCGGGGCGGAGTCGGCTCCCCGGTTCGAGGACCTGATCCGGCTGGGCAAATCCGACTGGAACTACTTCTCCAACTGGGTCTACGGGGTGCCCGAGGACGCGCTTGCGCCGTACTGCGGGGTGGAGCTCGACCCCGATGGCCACGTCGACCACGGCCTGGCGGAGATCGCCGGGCGGCGCTGGCGGGTGGTCGACCTGCTGGGCGTCGACGTGGCCAGCCCCTACGAGTCGGACGCGCCCGGCGCCCGGCGCCTGGTATCCAACACCATCATCACCCCGCTGACCCGTAGGAGCTTCGGCTTCCCGGACCCACACCCCGACCACCCGACCAGCTTCATCCCGCAGTCGCTGGACGCCACCTTGTACATGGCCTACGTGGAGGACGACACGAGCTACCACACCCTCATCTTCGGGGGCACGGCCCACGCCGGGGAGGATCGCGACCTCCTGGCCGCCGAGGTCGGGGCCACCACCGCGGTCATCGCCGGGTTCTACGCCGACCAGGGCTTCGCCTGACGCCGGGTCACCTCGAGCGCCACCAACTGGGCACGGGCATTGGTCAGTACCGGCGTGTCGAGGCCCTCGGTGCACTTGCCGTACCAGTGGGCCAGGACGCGGTGGCCCTCCTCGCCCCGACCGACCCGGTGGAGCAGCCCGGCGTAGCCCGAGGCGGCGCGGACCCCGTGGACGGCGAAGTCGAACCGGTCGGCGACGTCGAGCGACCGCAGCCACGCGTCGGCCGCCCGGGACCACGGGTGTGCGGGGTCCCAGAGGTCGTCGTCGGCTCCGGTGTCGGTCTCGTCGAACAGGAGTTCGGCCTGTTGGCGCAGGAGCGCCGAGTCCCACCAGTGCTGGCCGGTCTCGGTCGACACCGACAGCGCCACGTCGATCATCTCCTGGGTCAGCGTGCGGTCGCCCGCGGCCAGCGCCGCCTCGGCGATCCTCGACAGCACCTTGGTCGCGCCGCCCAGGTTCCCCGACTCGCCGGCCACCGTCCCGGCCCGGACGACGTCGTCCAGTGCCCCGTGGTCGCCCTCGCTGATGACCCGCTCCGTCCCCTCCCAGACGCCGGTGATGCCGGTCCAGAAGGCGAAGCCCTGCTCTTCGGCCAGACATCGGGCCTCCCTGGCGTAGCGCAGCGTCTCGGCGGTCTCCCCGCGCTCGCAGTGGCCGCTGGCCAGGAAGAACAGGGCGTACACCCGGTTGAACGGCTGGCCGATCCGGTCGGCCAGATCGACGGCGTCGACCATGTGGGCCAGGCCCCGGTCGAGGTGGCCGAGCACCAGGTGGTCCCATCCGGCGAACACGTGGGCCGCCACGCCCTGGTCGGTTCCGAACCGGTGGCCGAGGACGAGGTGCCGGTCGGGGCGGTAGACGGCGAGAGCCTGGGTGGCCAGCACGAGGGACTCGGTGGCCTGTCCCTGGAAGCTCCGGGCCAGGCACAACTGGACCTTGCCCAGGACCTCCAACAGTTCGTCCTGGTGGGAGTCGGCGATGGCGATCACCCGCTCGGCGAGCTCTGCACCCAATGCGATCTCACCCCGGTTGATGTAGAAGACGGACAGACCACCGAGCGTCTGGGCCACCCGCTCGTCGTTGCCGAGGAGCTCGCACAGCTCCCGGGCCCGGCCGTAGGCCACGGCCAGTTCCGGGTCCGAGTAGCTGCGGGTGGCAATGGAGGACCCGAGAGCGAGTTGCATCTCGACCTCGATCTCCCGCCCGAGGGTGACGTCGGGTATCTGCTGGGCCAGGGCGATCCCCTGGAGGAGGAAGGAGATGGCCTCCCGGTGACCGGACCGCTCGGCGGCCAGCCTGGCCGCCAGCTGGTAGTGGATGGCCGCCTCATGGAGGAGTCCGGCCCCTTCGTAGTGTCGGGCCACCTCTTCGGCCGCGATGGAGGCACCCGAGGCGATCTGCTCGTCGAGCACCCTGGCGACCCGTTCATGGATGGTGGCCCGGTTCCTGCGGAGCAGTGACTCGTAGGCGACCTCCTGGATGAGGACGTGCTTGAAGTGGAACTCGCCGTCGCCGTGGGACGGGTCGCGCAGGACGAGCCCGGACTCGACCACCCGGTCGAGGAAGCGGGCGAGGAGCGCCTCGTCCATGCCCGATACCCGCTCCAGCAGGTCGAAGGAGAAGGAACGCCCCAGTACGGCGGCCAACTGGGCCACCGTCTTGGCCGGCCCGAGACCGTCGAGCCGGGCCAGCAGGGAGGCCTGGAGCGTCCCGGGGATCTCCAGGTCCATGAGGGGCGACGCCAGGTCCCACGTGTCCTGCCCGCCGACCAGGAGGCCCGACTCGATCACGCCGCGGCCCACCTCCTCGACGAAGAGTGGGATGCCGCCGGCCGAGGCCACGATCTGGTCGACGATCTGGTCGGGCAACGTGCGCCCATGGCCCAGCGTGGCGACCAGTTCCCGCACGTCGTCGTCGTCCAGCGGCTCGAGGGCGAGGGTGGTGACGGCGTCGGGGTTCGACCACGACGGTTCGAACTCGGGACGGGCGGTCATGACGAGGAGGAACGGCGCACCGGCCACCCGGTCGAGCATGAGGTCCAGGGCGTCCATGGTCGTCGGGTCGCACCAGTGGAGGTCCTCGATGAGCAGGACCAACGGGTGGCGGCGGCTGAGGGCGAGCACCCAGGCCACGAGGGCGGCGATCGTCCGCTCGAGGCGCAGTTCCGTGCTCATGGTCTGCACCGTCGGGCAGGGGAGACCGAGGAGGGAGGCGATGAGCGCGTCGGCGCCGGGGATGTCGACGTCCGCCTGCTCGAGGCCGAGGCGGATCTGGGTGAGCCGCCACGACGGATCGGGGTCGGACCCGAAGTGCAGGACGCTTTCCACGAGGTCGGTGACCGGGCGGAGCACGCTCATCCGGGTGTAGGACGAGCACGAGCTCTCGAGCCAGACGTGGTCGTCGTCGCCCACCATGTCGGCCACCTGATAGGCCAGCCGTGACTTGCCGACCCCCGGCTCGCCGGTGACGAGTACGGCGGCCCCGTGCCCGTCCCGGGCCCTGTCCCACAGGTGGTCGAGGACCTCGAGCTCACCGGCGCGGCCGATCAACGGGCTGGGCTGGTCGAGGGACGCGGCGATCCTCGACCGGGCGTCCGTCCGCCCACTGACCAGGAACCCGTCGACCGGCTCGGGCACGCCCCGGAGCTTCAGCGGACCGAGGGGGGTGACGTCGAAGCGACTCCCGACCAGGTCGATGGTCGCCGCGCTCGCCACCACCGTGCCTGGTTCCGCCACGCCCTGGAGGCGGGCCGACACGTTGAGCGTCTCGCCCACCGACATGATGGCCCGCCGGTCGGCGCCCCCGAGTTCGCCGACCACCGCCGGTCCGCTGTGGACGCCCACCCGGATGGCCAGTCGGCGGCTCTCGTTGAGTGCTCCCACCGCGTCGACGATGTCGAGGGCAGCGGTCAGCGCGTGCGCGGCGTCGTCGTCGTTGGCCTGGGGCCATCCGAACCGGAAGAGGATGCCGTCGCCGCTGTACCCCTCCACGTCGCCGCCCAGGCCGCGGACGATGGTGACCGCCCGCTGCTGGTAGGCGTGGATCAGCCCGCTGTACTCCTCGGCGTCCGTCGTGGAGGAGAGCTCCGTGGATCCGACCAGGTCGCAGAAGACGACGGTGATGTGACGGAGCTCGGTGCTGAGGGCCATCCCGATCGACTCGTCGAGGGCGGTCGGGGCCGCGTCCGTGGCGACCTGGTGGCCACATGTCGGGCAGAACCGGGCGCCCTCGGGGATCCGCTCCGAACAGGAGGCGCAGACCGGGCTCAGGGCCATCGGTCGGCGCTCCGGGTGGGTCGCCTTCGCGGTGGCGACGGTCGGGGGAGGCAGTCGTCCATGGCGGAGTGGACGAATCGGGGGACGGGCCGTGTCCCGTTCCCGAGGAGCTGGTCGGCGATGGCCTGGACTGCGTCGAGGACCTCGACCACGTCGTCCCCGGCGAGGCCGGTGAACACCCGGCCGGCGGGGAGCTTGCCGCACGGTGAGGCGCCGACCGGGGCGTAGGTGCGGGCCGTGATCCAGCGGGCGAGATCGATCTGGGTGAGGGAGAGCCTGCGGCGGTGGGTGGACGCGGCCAGGCGGTAGTACCCGAGATGGGCCGCCTCCTGTCTGCTGATCGGAGTGGTGACCGTGGCCACCAGGCCGTCCTCGCCGAGGGCCGCGAACTGTCCGGCCATGTGGCGGTAGGCGTCGAAGGTCATGTGTTCGTGCATCGCTCCGAGTGACAGGTAGACCAACTTGAGTACGTCCTGGAGCCACCGGTTGGCCGCGAGGATCCCGACGATCCGGAACGTCGCCCTCGGTCGGGGGGAGCCGCTTCCGTCCGGCACGTCCCGGGAGGGGCCGTCGGGCACGATCCCGAGCTCGGCCTGCAGGGCGTCGAAGATCGCCGCATGGGCCAGTTCGTGGGACGACCACGCGGACAGAAACCGGAGGTCCAACTCGTCGAGGTCGGGAAGCAACGCGTTGATCTCGACGACGTTGCGGGTGACGGTACCTTCCACGGTGGCGATGTAGGCGAAGATCTCCTCGAAGGTGCGACCCAACTCCGCCGGGTGCCGGATGTCCAGGTCGACCGAGTCGACGCGGATGGGCGGGTCGTCCTCGAGCCGCCCCACCCTCGCCTCCAGCGTCAGTTGCTCC
This sequence comes from Acidimicrobiales bacterium, assembly GCA_050014755.1. Classification (GTDB taxonomy): domain Bacteria; phylum Actinomycetota; class Acidimicrobiia; order Acidimicrobiales; family RAAP-2; genus Bog-756. The sequence goes on along the minus strand of JBEKCS010000067.1, from coordinate 8,403 downwards.
ACCGTCCAGCCTCCGACCGCGCTACGGAATGGACCCACGGAATGGGAACGGAGCCTACCGTCTGCGGCCCGGTGACGTAATGGTGACGACCCGGTCTCCGGCCCGGGACCCGGAGGACTTTGGACCCTGGTCCGGGTCCGGTAGTCCCGTCATTGTGGGTTACCAGGGGACGGGTCACGGCCCGCCACACGTGCGGGGACGGTCACCGAGGGTCCGATGTCACCCCCGGAGCGGCTCGACCCGCACCTGGACGACCCCGACAGTCCGAGGAAGGAGCCTGATGACGTTCTCTGTCCGATCCGAGGTCGGCCGTCTGCGGCAGGCCATCATCCACCGGCCGGGGCTCGAGCTCTCCCGGCTGACCCCCCAGAACATCGAGGCGTTGCTGTTCGACGACGTGATGTGGGCGAAGAAGGCCAAGGAGGAGCACGACTCCTTCGCCGAGGCGCTCCGCGACAAGGGGGTGACGGTCCACTACTTCGAGCAGCTGCTGGCCGAGACCCTGGACCTGCCCGAGGGCCGTGCCTTCGTGCTCGACCGGGTCTGCACCCCCGAGATCCTCGGGCCCTCGCTGGTCGAGCCGGTCCGACGCCTCTTCGACGACCTCGACGGCAAGGCGTTGGGGGAGTTCATGATCGGCGGCATCCTGAAGGCCGACCTCCATCCCCGGCGGACCCACAGCCTCAAGTGGGACATGTTGCGGGCCGACGACTTCGTCCTCAATCCCCTGCCCAACCACCTGTTCCAACGGGACAATTCGTGCTGGATCTACGGCGGGGTGACCATCAATCCGATGGCCAAGCCGGCCCGCCAGCGGGAGTCGCTGCACACCCGGGCCATCTACCGGTTCCACCCGATGTTCGCCGGGGCCGACTTCGTGACCTACTACGGCGCGGGTGACCACAACTACCAGCCGGCCACCCTGGAGGGCGGCGACGTCCATGTCATCGGCCACGGCGCGGTGCTCATCGGCATGGGCGAGCGCTCCACCCCGATGGCGGTCGAGTCGGTGGCCCACGCCCTGTTCGACAGCGGAATGGCCACCCGGGTGGTGGCCATCGAACTTCCCCACAGCCACGCTTTCATGCACCTGGACACGGTGATGTCGATGGTCGACACCAGCACCTTCGTGCTCTACCCCTACTTCGACCGCCACCTGCGCAGTTGGACCGTCTCCCCGGGCGAGGAGCCCGGACAGCTCGCCATCGCCCTCAACCACAATCTGTGGGACACCCTGGCCGACATCCTCGAGGTGCCCGAGATCACCGTGCTCACCACCGACGAGGACGTCCGGGCCGCCGAGCGCGAGCAGTGGGACGACGGCACCAACTACCTCGCCGTGGCACCCGGGGTGGTCATGGGCTACGACCGCAACGTGGCCACCAACACCATGCTGCGCAAGCACGGCATCGAGGTGGTGAGTGTCACCGGTGGCGAGCTCGGCCGCGGCCGGGGCGGCCCCCGGTGCATGACCTGCCCCATCGAGCGGGACGCGGGCTGAGCCGTGGCCACGACCACGACCACGGTGATCGAGCGGTTCCGGGGGAAGAGCCTCCTGAAGGAGGTCGACCTGACCCGCGAGGAGTTCCTCGCCCTGATCGACCTGGCGGCAGAGCTCCGCGAGGAGAAGCGGTCGGGAACCGAGGTTCCCCGGATGGCGGGGAGGAACATCGCCCTCATCTTCGAGAAGGCGTCCACCCGCACCCGGGCGGCCTTCGAGGTAGCCGCGTACGACCAGGGCGCACACGTCACCTACCTCGGCCCCGAGGGGAGCCACATCGGCGAAGGGGAGACGATCAAGGACACGGCACGGGTGCTCGGCCGCATGTACGACGGCATCGAGTACCGCGGGTTCGCCCAGGAGTCCGTCGAGATCCTGGCGCGCTTCTCTGGGGTGCCGGTGTGGAACGGGCTGACCGACCAGTGGCACCCCACCCAGATGCTGGCCGACGTGTTGACCATGCGCGACCACGCCACCAAGCCGCTCGACCAGGTCGCGTACTGCTACCTGGGGGACGCCAGGAACAACACCGCCAACTCGCTCCTGGTCACCGGGGCCCTCCTCGGCATGGATGTGCGCATCGCCGCGCCCGTGGAGCTTTGGCCCTCGCCCGAGGTCCAGTCGACCGCCCGTGACCTGGCAGCCGCGTCGGGGGCGAGGATCCATATCGGGGCGGAGGTGGCGTCCGGAGTGGCCGGTGCCGATTTCCTGTACACCGACGTCTGGGTCTCGATGGGCGAACCGGCATCGGAGTGGTCCACGCGGATCGGGGAGCTCCTGCCCTACCAGGTCAACGCCGAGACGATGCGGGCCACCGGGAACCCGGACACCAGGTTCATGCACTGCCTCCCGTCCCTGCACAACACCGACACGGATCTCGGCCGCAAGCTCCACGACACGTCCGGCCTGTCGGCTCTGGAGGTCACCGACGAGGTGTTCGAGTCGCCCGCCTCCATCGTGTTCGACGAGGCGGAGAACCGCCTCCACACCATCAAGGCGGTCATGGTGGCCAGCCTCGGTCGCTGAGATGAAACTCGTGGTGGCCGTAGGCGGAAATGCACTGCTCCAACGGGGGGAGGTCCCCCTGGTCGAGATCCAGGAGGGTCACGTGGCCACCGCGGTCGACGCCCTCGCCCCCCTGGCCGGGCAGCACGACCTGGTGATCACCCACGGGAACGGCCCCCAGGTGGGCCTGTTGGCCAACGAGAGCGCGCTCGACCCCGTCCTGCCCGGCCCGTATCCGCTCGACGTGCTGGGCGCCGAGTCCCAGGGCATGATCGGCTATTTCCTCTTGCAGGCGTTCCAGAACGCCCTGCCCCAGCGCATGGTGGTCAACCTGATCTGCCAGACCGAGGTGGCGGCAGACGATCCGGCGTTCGGCCACCCGACCAAGTTCGTCGGCCCGGTCTTCACCGAGGCCGCGGGCCGGGAGCTGGCGGCGTCCCGAGGGTGGGACGTCGCCCCTGACGGCGGCTCCTGGCGACGGGTGGTGCCGTCTCCCGAACCCCTGGTGATCGTGGAGCTGGCCACCATCCGGACCCTGCTCGGCCACGGCGCCGTGGTGATCTGCTCCGGCGGCGGCGGCATCCCCGTGGTGCGGGACGGGAACGGTCGCCTGCGCGGCGCCGAGGCGGTCATCGACAAGGATCTGGCCGCCGCGTTGGTGGCCAGGGATCTCGGGGCCGATGCGCTGTTGATCCTCACCGACGTGGAGAACGTGGAGACCGGGTTCGGCACGGACTCGCCGCACCCCATCGGCCGCACCACGCCGGCCCGCCTGCGGGGGGAGCACTTCCCGACCGGGTCGATGGGTCCGAAGGTGGACGCTGCGTGCCGGTTCGTGGAGGCGACGGGCAACCGGGCGATGATCGGACGGCTCGACGAGGCGGCCGACCTGCTGCGGGGGGAGTGCGGAACGATCGTCGAACCCGATGAGGTGCCGGCCGGATAGCGCTACCGGGGGATGGCAGCCAGGGCGGTCAGCCGACGGCGACCCTGCCGTCCAGCATGGCGATGGTCCGATCCGCCGACGCGGCGACGTCTTCGTCGTGGGTCACCAGTACCACGGTGACGCCGCGGTCGGTCCGGAGCGCCTGGAACAGTCCGAGGACCGTGTCCACCGAGTGGCTGTCCAGGCTCCCCGTGGGCTCGTCGGCCAGGAGCAGCGACGGGTCGTTGGCCAGTGCCCGGGCCACGGCGACCCGCTGGCGCTCGCCGCCCGAGAGCTGTGGGGGTCGCCGGCCGGCGAGGTGGGCGAGGCCCACGTCGGCCAGCAGCTGCCGGGCGTACACGGCCCGCTCGGCGTGGGGCCGATCCGATCCCATCATGACGATCTCGACGTTCTCGAGCACGGTGAGGCGCGGCAGCAGGTTGTGGAGCTGGAACACCAGGCCGACCTCCTGACGGCGGAAGCGGTCGGGGTTCTCGAGGTGGCCGAGGTCGAAGTGGCCGACCCGGATGGTTCCCGAGTCCGGGACGTCCAGGGCGGCCAGGAGACCGAGCAGGGTCGACTTCCCGCAGCCGGACGGTCCGGTGATGGCGACGAACTCGCCGGTCGCCACGGTCAGGTCGACCCCGTCGAGAGCACGCACCTTTCCGTCCGTGTACACCTTGACCACGTCGTGGGTCTCGACCATCAGGGGAGTGGTCGGGCCGGTCTCACTCATGGCTGAGTGCCCTGACCGGGGTGAGGATCGCCGCCCGTACGGCCGGGTACAGCGACCCGAGGACGGCCATGCCCATGCCCACGATGAGTCCACGCCAGAAGGCCTCGGCGGTGAAGCTCGAGTGCAGCACACCGTTGAGCTGGGGAAGCCGCTCGAGGACGAAGGTGACCAGGAAGGACAGGCCCACGCCGACGGCGGAGCCGACCAGGGCGAGCACGAGGCTCTCGGACACCACCAGCGAGACCACCCGCCATCGGGACCATCCGACGGCCCGCAGCAGCCCGAACTCGCGGGTCCGCTCGAACAGTGACAGCAGCATGGTGTTGGCCACGATGACCGCGCCGATCAGCAACGAGAGGATGGTGCTTCCGGTCACGGCGGCCTGCAGGAACACGATGTTGCGGTCCGCCCGGCCGAACTGCGAGGCGGTCCGGATGGTCGTGAGCTCGGGGTGTTGCGACTGGAGGTTGGCCATCACCCTTGCCACGGAGTCACCCGGGGTGACCTTCACGAACACGAGTGTGACGGAACTGGGCACCCGGTTGTAGGCCTGGATCTCCGTCAGTGGGAACATGGCTCCCAGGTCGCCGTAGGAGATCCCGGTGGAGTAGATCCCGACCACCGTGTTCGACGTGCCCTCGGCATTGAACTTGTCGCCGACGTGCAGCCCGAAGTTCTGGGCGGCCCGCCACCCGAGCATGACCTCGTTGGTGGCGTCGGCGGTGAACGGTCTGCCGGCGACGACGGTCACCCCGAAGGGGGCCAGGTCGCTCGGCTGGATGCCGATCTCGATGAACAGGGGGTTTGCGGCGTTGAGCTTCTGCGTCTCGATGAGCACGCCCACCGCGCTCTTGACCCCGGGGGTCGACTGGATCTGAGCGACCTGGCCGTTGTCCAAGCTGCTGTAGATGATGTCGGCGACGCCCTTCTGGGCCACGGTGAAGTCCGCCTTCCCGATGGTCAGGACCGCGGCCGCGCTGCTCTCCAGCCCACTGCTGACCACGGCGAGCGACACCACCGTCATGACGGCCAGGGCGACCGCGAAGGCGATCCCGGCCGACCGGGCCTTCTTGGCCCAGATGTTCCCGAGGGCCAGCGTGAACAGGGTCATCGCGTGGTTCGCCCGAGCGGCGCCGATGGTGATCGGTGGCACCGGGTGGGACGAGGGCGGCGCGACCGGCCCCCGCGACGGCCCGACTCGAGGTGCATGAGGGTCAACGCTATCGCCGCCCGATCCCGACCGGGGGGTTGGGGGGCACAGCCGGCTGTTTCGGCTGTCCCGTCCTGCTCGGTGGGATCGCAGACATCGGACCACTCTGTCGCGGTGCCGGCCGTCCGTACAGGGTCGAACGTCCCGGAATGCGGCTCCCGTCCCGTCGACCGGGAGACGCCGACGGCGGTTCGACGTGCTCCACCGGTAAGGTCGCCCCATGGTGACCGGGATCCATTCGGGGATCGGATCCGATCGGGTAGACATCGTCCGTGGATAGAGGCGGCGCGCCCGGACCTGCGACATGGGGGGCGGGCCCGGTCAGTGACTGAGCCCTTCCGGACTCGTTCCCGCTGTGCCGACGTGCCCGACCGGCGTCCGGTGCTGTGACGGCCGACGCCCCCGCCGCACCGGATCCGCGTCGCTCGGCGACCGGCACCGACCGGGTGTCGGCACTCGACGGGCTTCGTGCCTTCGCCCTCCTCATCATCATGGGGTACCACTTCGGCGTCGGCTGGCTCAAGGGTGGGTTCTTCAGCCTGGACATCTTCTACGTCCTGTCGGGCTACCTGATCACCGGGCTCCTGCTCGGCGAGTACCGAAAGCGGAGTCGGATCAAGCTCTCGGCGTTCTGGCTCCGTCGGGCCCGACGCCTCCTTCCCGCCCTCGTCGTCGTGCTCGTGGCGGTGACGCTGTACGTCCGCTTCGTGGCCCCGGCCGGCCTGTACCCCGACTTCCGTATGAGCGCCCTGTCGGCCCTCTTCTACTTCTCCAACTGGTGGCAGATCGCGGCCAGCAGCAATTACTTCTTCGCGACCGGGGCCGTCTATCCCCTCACCCACACCTGGTCGCTGGCCGTGGAGGAGCAGTTCTACCTGGTGTGGCCCCTGGTGGTACTGGCCGTGATGCACCTCTCGCGCACCTTCGGCCGGGGCGTCCGGAACCTGCTCGTCGTGTCGGTGGCCGGGACGATCGCCTCGGCTGTGGAGATGGCGGTGCTCTACGGGCCGAAGGCCAACACCACCCGGCTCTACTTCGGGACCGATACCCACGCCCAGTCGATCCTGCTCGGCGCGGTGCTGGCCTGCTCACTGACCATCGTCGAGATGCGACGGGGGGCGACCGGGATGGCCCCGGCGGCTCGTGGTGCCCGGTTGCGGCTGCTCCTCACCGCCCTCGGACTGGCCGGATTCGCCGGCACGTTCGCCCTGACCTACGCGATGAGTGGGACGACACCGTTCGACTACCGGGGCGGGTTCCTGCTGTCGGCGATGTCGGCCGCCGCCATCGTGGTGGCCGCGGTGTGCGTCCCCGGTGGACCGGTGGGCCGGGTGCTGTCCCTGCGACCGATGGTGTGGATGGGCACGGTCTCCTACGGGGCCTACCTCTGGCACTACCCCGTCTTCGTCTACCTCGATCCCTCCCGGACGGGCCTGTCGGGCCTGTCGCTCCTGGCCGTCCGGTTCGCATCGACGTTCGCCCTGGCGGCCGCCAGCTACTACCTGATCGAGCGCCCGGTCATGTACGGGACGTTCTGGCGGTCCGTGAAAGCCGTCGTCCCGGCCACGGTCGTCCTGGTCGCCACCGTGGTGGTCATCGTGGTGGGGACGGTGACCCCGGCTGTGGCCCAGGTGGTGGAGGGGACGACACTGACTGCGGCCCAGCACCAGGCCCTGGCCCGGGCCGGTGCCTTCACCCACGAGCCGGTCCGGTTCATGCTGGTCGGGGACTCCATCGCGGTGACCATGGCCATCGGGCTCGAGGTCCGCAGCGTGCCCCGCTACGGCGTGCAGTTGATCAACGAGGAGACCCTCGGCTGCGACCTCGACGACATCCCGGTGATCATCGCCGACCACGTCGACGAGCCGGTCTCCAACTGCACCCACTGGAGGACGCTGTGGGCCGCCGACGTGGCCCAGACCCGTCCCGAGGTGGTGGGGATGGAGGTCGGCCGGTGGGACATCGCCGACCACATCTTCGACGGCAAGATCGTGCACGTCGGCCAACCGGCGTGGAACACCCACATCTACGACGAGATCAACCAGGCGGTCGACCTCTTCTCCGCCCACGGGGCGAAGGTGGTGCTGTTCACCATGCCGGACATCGACGCCGCCGACGAAGCGCCGGGCAGCGCGGCCTATCCCGAGAACGACCAGTCCCGGGTGAACGAGTGGAACGCCATCGTGTCCGACGTGGCCGCCCACCGCCGGTCCACGGTGACACTGATCAACCTGAACAAGAAGCTCGATCCCCACGGGCAGTTCCAACAGGTGATCGACGGCATCACCGTCCGGTGGGCGGACGGTGTCCACGTGTCCAAGGCGGGGGGCGAGTGGCTCCAGCCGTTCATCCTTCCCACCGTCGGGCGGCTCGGCCTGGAGTCCCGGGACACGCGCGGGATCTGATTCGCCGGGCCGCGCCGGGCCGCGCCGGGCCGCGCCGGGCGGGACCGGCGGGACCGGCCCCGGGACATGCCGTGCGGACACCGAGGCTATGGGGGACACTGGGGTGGTGAGCTTCGAGCTGCGGCACGTAACCATCCACGGACACGACGTCGGCTATCGGATGGAGGGGAGCGGGCCGGTGCTCCTCCTCATCCACGGGATCGCCGGGAGTTCGCGGGCGTGGCGCGCGGTCATGCCCACCCTGGCCAAGCGGTTCACGGTCATCGCCCCCGACCTGATCGGCCACGGCGAATCCGCCAAGCCTGTCGGCGACTACTCGCTTGGTGCGTACGCAAGCGGCATGCGGGACCTGCTCGGCGCGCTGGGGGTGGAGCGGGCCTCGGTGGTCGGGCAGTCGTTCGGCGGGGGCGTGGCATTGCAGCTGGCGTACCAGCACCCCGAGTGCTGCGAACGCCTCGTGCTGGTCGACAGCGGGGGTCTCGGCCGGGAGGTCAGCTGGATGCTGCGCCTCATGACGCTCCCGGGCAGCGAGTACGTGATGCCGGTGCTGTTCCCGCGGTTCGTGCGCTCGACGGGCGACGAGGTCAGCCGGCGGCTGCACCGCCAAGGAGTGCGGATGGG